>JAOBWK010000095.1 GCA_025463305.1 Ilumatobacteraceae bacterium | reverse complement strand
GTGCCATCGATGGGGTCGACGGCGATGTCGGTCTTCGGCGGCGTGCCGTCGCCGATCCGCTCACCGTTGAAGAGCATCGGCGCTTCGTCCTTCTCGCCCTCGCCGATGACGACGATGCCGTCCATCTGCACGGTGGACAGCACGGTCCGCATCGCCTCGACCGCTGCACCGTCGGCACCGTTCTTGTCGCCCCGCCCGACCCACCGGGAGGCAGCGAGCGCTGCGGACTCGGTGACTCGGACGAGCTCGAGAGCAAGGTTGCGGTCAGGCTGTTGCACGATCGACATGACCGCAACCATAGCTCTCGGGTCTGCTTGCGCTTCAGGAGGCTCCTGGGCGTGGGCATCGGGTTGGTTCACTCAGGGCGTGCGCCGGTGCGCACGCAATCGTTTGGCCTCGCGGTACAGGCGTGACCGGCCGGCCTCGCGACGGAGGTGGTCGTGGTGGTCACGGATGAGCTGCAGGGACATGGTGGCCTCGCGAAAGCTGTTCACGATGGTCCTTTCGGGATGGCGCCCGGGATCGGGCGGTTCTGTCGGGTGTTCGGGCACGCGAGAGCGAGCGCACGCGCTGCTGCTCGGGCTGGTGGGTGTGGACGCGCCGGTGCCGATCGGTGGACGACACGGGGCAGTGGTCGCCGCGTGGCGAGCGGGTGGCTCAGCGGACGCGGGTGGACGCCGGCGCGCCGTCACGGCAGGTGAGGTCGTTGGTCATCGTCATGGGGCACCTCCTTCGGCGTCGGGGCTTCACACGAAGCCGGAGGGAGTGTGCCAGCGCAGCCGACGCCGCTGCAAGCGATTTATCGACGGTGTGCGGCGAGGGTGCCCGGTACATTCGGGCCATGGTCGCGATCCCGCCCGAACGCTGCATCGGCGGTGCGGATCTCACCGAGCCGCGCCTGTCGCCCGACGGCGAAGCGCTGGCGTACGCACGCTCGGCCGGCGGCGAGTCGATGCTGATGGTCTCGCGCTTCGACGGTGTGCCGCAGCGCCTCACGACGTCCGCATCACCCGCGCCACGCACCGGGCGAGGACTCGGCGGCGGCTGCTTCGCGTGGACACCCGCATCGGACGCGGTCGTGTACGTCGGCGCCGACGGGAACCTGTGGCGCCATCCGCTGGCCGGATCGGACGCCGTTCGCATCACCGACCTGACGCCGGAGCGCGCCGCCCAGGCGCCGGCGTGCTCGTCGGCGGGGGACGCGGTGGTGTACGTCGTCGATCAGCGCGAGGTCTGGTGCCAGCCGTTCGACGGCACCGAGGCGCGCCGGCTCGACGACGGATCGGCCGACTTCTGCTTCGACCCGTGGGTGCAGCCCGACGGTGGCGTGCTGTGGCAGGCGTGGAACGTTCCCGACATGGCCTGGGACGCTTCGCGCATCTGCCGCATCAGTGCCGACGGCGATCGGCTCACCGACATCCGACCCGTCGGCGCGGTCCAGCAGCCGCGCACCATGCCCGACGGGCGCCTCGTGTGCGTGCGCGACGACACGGGCTGGAACAACGTGTGGGTCGGCGAGAGCCCATTGGTGGACGAGCCGTTCGAGCACGCCGGGCCGTCATGGGGCCTCGGCCAGCGCAGCATCGCCGTGTCCGACGACGGCATGCGGATCGCCTTCACGCGCAACGAGCGCGGCTTCGGGCGGTTGTGCGTCATCGACGTCGCCACGGGCGAGGTGCTCGAGATCGCCCGCGGCGCGCACGGCCAGCTGTCGTGGGCGGGCCACCGCCTCGCCGCGCTGCGCACCGGTGCGCGCACCCCCACCCAGGTCGTCGTCTACGACTCGACGACGGATGCGACGCACACGACGACGTGGGAGCGGACGGTCGTGGATGTCGGGCCGTCGGCGGAGTGGGCGGACGAGGTGCTCGCCGAGCCAGAGCTGCTCGCGGTGCCGGCACGAGACGGCACGGCGGTGCACGCTCGGCTCTACCGCGCCGACGCCCCCACCGACCGGCTGATGTGCTTCGTCCACGGTGGTCCGACCGACCAGTGGATGGTGACGTTCATGCCGCGGGTGGCGTACTGGCGGGCGCAGGGCTTCAACGTGCTCGTCGTCGATCATCGTGGCTCCACCGGCCACGGCCGCGCGTACCAGCAGGCGATGAACGGCGGTTGGGGCGTGCTCGACGTCGCCGATGTCGTCGATGTCGTCGAGCACGCCCAACGGATGGGCTGGGGCACCGCGGCGCGCACGGTGATGGTGGGCGGCTCGGCCGGCGGGTTCACGGTGCTCGGTGTGGTGGCAGCCGCGCCCGACATCGCCGCTGCCGCGATCGCGTCGTATCCGGTCACCGACCTGGTCGACCTCGCCGAGCGAAGCCACCGCTTCGAGCGGCACTACACCCACCACCTCGTCGGGCCCATCCCTGCGGGACGCCCGACGGACGGGCCGTACATCGATCGTTCGCCGGTGCACTTCGCGGCGCGCATCCGAACGCCGCTGCTGATGCTCCATGGCGACGCCGATCCGGTCGTGCCCGTCGAGCAGAGCCGCGAGATGGCGGCGAACATCGCGATGGCCGGCGGCATCGTCGCTCTCGTGATCTATCCCGGCGAGGGCCACGGGTTCCGCCAGCGCGAGAACCAGCTCGACGAATACCGGCGGATGGGGGCCTTCATCGCCGAGTGCTTCGGCGAGGAGGGTCTCATCGGGGAGCATGCCCGGGTAGGTTGACCCGCGTGAGCGAGTGGAACCCATCCGACCCCGAGGCCGCCAAGGTGTTCTACGACCTGAGTGGTTGGGACTTCGATCAACAGGCCGAGCTGGCGTCCGCGCTGGCCGACGCCGAGATCCCCCACACCTGGGACGACATCGAGTTGGTGATCCCGCCCGAGGCGGAGGAGCAGACCGACGCGATCTTCGCCGAGCTCGAGGAGCGGTTGCAGATCGCCCCGGCTCCCGAAGCGGTCGAGGTCGAGCTGGACGAGGACGGCAACCCCGTCGCCGCTGCACCGCGCGACTTCGTGCCCGACGCGCCCGTCACCGACTACGACCTCACCGAGTGGGCCGACCTCGAGCGCTCGCTCGTCACGGAGTCGCTGCAGGGCGCCGGCATCCCGTTCCGGTTCGAGGCCGGCGTGCTCACCGTGCCCACCACCGACGAGGGCCCGGTCGACGACATCCTCGACGAGGTCGAGTCCGGCGAGATGATCCCGGTCATCAACGACGGTCCCGATGGCGACATCGTGCCGTTCGAGAGCCTGAACAGCTTCTTCCTCGCCGGCGAGCGACTGCGCCGCGACCACCTCGACGCCGACGGGCTGGAGAAGCTGCTCGAGGCGTTGGAGATCGCCGATCCCGATCGCCCGCCGCGCGGCGTGGAGCTGCGGGTGTGGCGCAAGACGTGCGAGCTCGCCGAGCAGCTCGCCGATGCCCTGGCCGACGACGCCGAGGACGAAGAGGTGCAGCCCATCGCCGAGGCACTGCACGATCTACTACGCCCGCTGATCTAGCCGCTTGTAGGTTGGCGGCATGCTGTTG
Organism: Ilumatobacteraceae bacterium; assembly: GCA_025463305.1. The sequence continues at coordinate 175,857 of JAOBWK010000095.1, read as the reverse complement.
GCCGAGCTGGAGGTGTGGCACTCGCGCCCCGTCACGCCCACCCGTCGGGTCTCGCTCGGCAACCTGATCCTCCCCGTCGACCCGGCTCCCGGCTTCGGCGGGCTGCTCCTGGGCGCGGTCGTCGCCGCCCATCTCGACGACGTGGACCCCGATCTGCTCGCCGACGTGCACCGCCTCGTCGCCCAGGTCGATCACGGCGAGCGGGTCGTGCAGCCCCGGCTGCGGCACCGCTTCCAGGTCGACCGCCACGGTCTCGGCGTCAGCCGCCACCGGCTGGAGGGCGAGGGCGAGAGCGTGCACTTCAGCTTCGACAGCAACGGCAGCGGGCTGGTGCAGGTGCTCGGCGCCATCTACGCGCTCGAGCGGCTCGACGCCGTCGCCCGCCATCAGCTGGTGCCCGTGATCAAGAAGGCGATGCGTTGGAAGGGGCCGATCGGGCCGTCGTTCATCGCTCACCTCGCGGGCAGCTCGGCGACGTCGCTGGCGGCGATGGCCGATCCGCGCGCCTGGGCCCTCGATCTGTTCGGCTTCCCGCTCGGTACGGGCAAGGTCACCAAGAAGGAAGTGATGGCGGCCTACCGCGATGCGTTGCGCCTGGTGCACCCCGACCACGGCGGCGACGAGGTGGAGGCCAGCAAGGCCATCGGCGACCTCTCCGAAGCGCGCAAGATCCTGCTGCCGTGAAGGCCACGCGGAACGTCAAGGGCGTGCTGCTGTTCCCCGGCGCGGGCACGAGCTGCGAGCACCCGTCGCTGGTGAACCTCGCCACGGCGCTGCAGCCGCTGTCCGTGCGGCGCGCCGACTTCCCGTACCGCAAGGCGGGCAAGCGGGCCCCGGATCGTGCGCCGGTGCTGATCGACGCGGTGCGCGCCGAGGCCACCGACCTGGCCACGTCGCTGAAGACGAAGACCGGCAAGCTCGTGCTCGGCGGCCGGTCGATGGGTGGCCGGATGTGCACGATGGCGGCGGCCGCCGGCAGCCCGGGCGACACCGGAGAGGCGTTGCCCGTCGCCGGGCTCGTGCTGATCTGCTACCCGCTGCACCCGCCGGGCAAGCCGGAGAACCTGCGCGTCGAGCACCTGCCGCGGCTCACCGTGCCGTGTCTGTTCATCAGCGGCACGCGCGACGCGTTCGGCACCCCCGCCGAGCTCGAGCAGTGGACGGCCACCATCCCCGGAGCCGTCACCCACGTGTGGCTCGAGGGCAAGGGCCACGACCTCAAGGGCGCCGACACGGCCATCGCCGCCGCCGTCATCGACTGGCTGCCCACCCTCGGCTGAGCCGTCGCGGGTCGGCCTCGCTCAGAGCGTGCCGGTCTCGAGCTCGTCGAGGTAGTGGAACGTCGGCGCATGCACCCCCGCCTGCCGACGGATCTCGACGAGCTCGGCGGATTCGAAGAACGCACGCGCCGATGCGAGGTCGGTCCACTCCGAGTAGTGCACGATGTGCGCGGGATCGTCCTCGGCAGCGAGCAGCTCGTAGTGACGCTCGCCGGCGTCGCGTCTGATCCCTGCGGCGGCGTCGAACACGGCCTTCCACGCGTCGTAGTCGGCGACCCGGTGGATGATCAGCACGTGCGGCACAGCCACAGTCTCGCTGCCCCTGGACCGCGGACTCGGTGAGCGTGACTCGGCCCGCATCTGGCGGACTCAGATCGGGACGGGCTCGGGGTTGAGCTCGTCGAGGTCCTTGTGCGCCGTCTCGGGGTAGCGGGTCATCACGATCGCGAGGGCGATGATCTCGCCGAGCGAGACGAGGCCCATCGCCTTGCCGTAGGACCAGCCGATGTCGAGCAGTTTGCCGACGAGCAGGAGGCCGGCCGATCCGCCGACGAGCGCTGCAGCGGTGATGAGGCCGGCGGCGCGGCCACGGTTGCCGGTGGGGAACAGCTCGGTGCGGTACACGGCGAAGGCCGGGTAGGCGATGCCGCCGATGAACCCGGCGCCGAACGCGCCGACCCACAGCCCGACGCCGCCGACGCTGAACGACCAGATCAGCAGTGCGGTGCTCAGCGGCAACGAGACCACCAGCAAACGGCGCCGGCCGCGCACGTCGGCCACCTTGCCACCGACGACGAACCCGAGTGCGGCCGGCGTCGCCGTGCTGAGCGTGAAGATGCTGACCTCGGCGGGGGACAGGCCGCGGATCTCGTCGAGGTAGCGGTTCTGGAAGAACGACGCCGGGGCGACGAACAGGTTGGCGAAGAACGACACGCCCGCGATCTGCGCGAAGCGCGGACGGTTGAGCGGCGGGGCGATGACGTGGGGACGCTCGAACCGCTTGGTCTCCGGCAGACGTCGGCGGAGGTCGGCCGCGACCACGAGCCAGATCAACGTCAGCAAGTAGACGAACCGCCAGCCGGAGTCGCCGATGCGCACCAGCGGCAGGCCGATGACGGCGATGCCGGCCCCGAGGCCGCTCGCCATCGCGAGCACGCTGAGGGCGTAGGCCCGGCTGCTCTTCGGCATCTCCTCGGTGGCTGCGACGCCGACGAGCAGATCGAGCGCGAGGCCCATCGGGCGGCCGACGGCCTGGGTGCCGACCAGCGCCGGGAACGTCGGCGCGATGGCCCCGAGTGAGGCGACGATCGGGGCGAGCCATGCGGCGAGCACGATCATCTTGCGGCGACCGACGCGGTCGGCCATGAACGCGATCGGCAGGGCACACACCACGCCGATGCGGACGACGACGCCGCCGACGCCCTGGCCGAACTTGCCGACGCCGAAGTCCTCGGCTGCGTAGTTGGCGGTCTGGGTGAACAGCGTGTTCGTGTAGGCCGCCGTCATCGATGCCGCGGCCAGGATGCCGAGCAGCAGCGCCTGCTGCGGATCGAGCCGATCGGGCGGTGCCCACCACGGCTGCACACCGGTCTGCGGGTTCGATTCGCGCCGGCGCAGCGTGCGGCGCACGGGCCATGCGAACAGCCAGGCGAACCACGGGATGATCAGCCGGTAGCTGGTGGTGTCGCGGATGACGGCGCCGTCGGATTCGACCGTGCGGGCGTATCCGGTGAACGGTCCGGCGAGCTGGACGAACGTGTTCGGAGCCTCGCCAGCGGCCTCGGCGACGAAGTCGTTGCGGCGTTCCAGCACGCCGGCGAGGTTGTCGGGAGTGGCCGGCAGTTCTCGCACGATGCGCCGGGTCCGTGCCACATGCGGAGCATACTGAGTGCCATGGAACCAGCCTCAGAGCACATCGTCGTGCGTCGGAGCGGCCCTCTGCACGGTGAGATCACGGTGCCAGGCGCCAAGAACTCGGTGCTCAAGCTGATGGCGGCGACGCTGCTGGCCGACGGCGTCACCACCCTCACGAACGTGCCCGACATCGCCGACGTCGCCATCATGGGCGACCTCCTCGCCGCCATCGGCGTCACCACCGAGTGGCATCCCACCGAGGATCGCGTGCTGCTGCTCACCAACCACGGCGCGCTCACACCCGTGGCGCCGTACGAGCTCGTCGAGCGCATCCGCGCGTCGATCAACGTCCTCGGCCCGCTGCTGACGCGCTGCGGCACCGTCCGCCTGTCGCTGCCGGGCGGCGACGACTTCGGCAGTCGTCCCATCGACATGCACATGAGCGGACTGGAGGCGATGGGCGCCACGTTCCGCATCCAGCACGGTTACGTCGAGGCCGTCGCCGATCGTCTGCACGGCGCAGCCGTCACGTTCGACTTCCCCAGCGTCGGCGCCACGGAGAACATCCTCACCGCGGCGGTGTTCGCGAAGGGCATGACCGTCATCGACAACGCCGCGCGCGAGCCCGAGATCGGCGACCTGTGCAACTTCCTCGTCGCGATGGGCGCGGAGATCGAGGGCATCGGCTCGTCGACGCTCACCGTGCACGGTGTGGAGCGGGGCAGCTTGAAGCCCGTCGTGCACGACGTCGTGCCCGACCGCATCCAGGCCGCCACGTACATGGCGGCGGCCGGTGTCACCGGTGGCGAGATCCGGCTGCGCAACGCGCGCATCGAGCACATGGAGATGCTCGTCCGCCGCTTCGGCGACATGGGTCTCGGCGTCACGCCGCAGACCGACGGCATCGGGGTGTGGGCGCCGGAGCGGATGCGCGCCACCGACGTCGCGACCCTGCCGTACCCAGGCATCGCCACTGACTACAAGCCGCTCGTGGTCACGATGCTCACCGTCGCCGATGGCGTCGGCATCGTCACCGAGAACCTCTACCCGGGCCGGTTCCGCTACGTCGAGGAGCTGCAGCGCCTCGGCGCCGACATCAGCACCGACGGCCACCACGCCGTGGTGCGCGGCGTCCCGCACCTCAGCGGCGCGCCGGTGCGCGCCCCCGACATCCGTGCCGGCGCGGCGCTGGTGGTGGCCGGGCTCGCGGCCGAGGGTGAGACCGTGATCAGCGGCGTGCACCACATCGACCGTGGCTACGACGACCTCGTCGGCCGGCTCCGCGCACTCGGCGCCGACATCGAGCGGCGGCCCGCCCGCGACTGAGCTGTCAGGGTTCGGGAGTCGGCGGCACCGTCGGCGTTGCCGCCGCGGCCTGCCCGTCGAGGAGATCGAGGCGGTCCTGCTGGGCCTTGAGGGCACGGTTCTTGGCGGTGCGGAGCAGGAACACGATGAACAGCAGCGGTCCGATGACGAACAGCGCCTCGTCCCAGCCGCCCTGGTGGGCCAGCAGGGAGACGTGCATCAGCGGACCTGCGATGCGGACGGCGATGACCTGGGTGACGGCCGCATGCCGGGGGTCACAGTGGGAATGATCGGGCCCCCGTGATTTGTTGCCATACCGCGGGATTGTAATGATCGACCTGCTTCAATGGTCGTCGAGCCAGTCAGAAGGTCACCACCCATGCGAGCCCAAGTCGAAGAGTGCATCGAAGTCATCCGGCCCGCGCTGCAGGCCGACGGCGGCGACATCGAGCTGCGCGATGTCGACGAGGCCACCGGCATCATCCAGGTCTCGCTGGTGGGCGCGTGCGGTACCTGCCCGGCCAGCACGCAGACCCTGAAGGCCGGCATCGAGCGCATCATGCGCGATCGCGTCGACGGCGTCACCGAGGTCGTGGCGGTCTGACCTTGGGTCGCCGCAACCAGCCGGTCGAGGAGCTGTTCGCCAACGCCCGCCGCGGTGATCGCGCCGCACTGGCCCGGTTGCTGTCACTGATCGAGCGTGGTGCCGACGAAGCGCGCGAGATCAGCCGTCTGGCATCGCCACTCGGCGGAGGCGCCTACACGGTCGGGCTCACCGGCGCGCCGGGCGCCGGCAAGAGCACGCTCACCTCGGCCACCATCGGCCACCTCCGCAGCCAGGGCCTCGAGGTCGCTGTGCTGGCGATCGACCCGTCGTCACCGTTCACCGGCGGTGCGATCCTCGGCGACCGGGTGCGGATGCAGGAGCACGCCACCGATCCCGGCGTGTTCATCCGCTCGATGGCCACCCGTGGCCACCTCGGCGGGCTGTCGCTGTCGGCTCCGGAGGCGATCCGCCTGCTCGACGCCGTCGGCCGCTCGTGGGTGCTCGTCGAGACCGTGGGCGTCGGCCAGGTCGAGGTCGAGATCGCGGGCCGGGCCGACACCACCGTCGTGGTGGTCAACCCGGGTTGGGGCGACGCCGTGCAGGCCAACAAAGCGGGGCTGATGGAGATCGCCGACATCTTCGTGATCAACAAGTCCGACCGTCCCGGCGCCGACGAGACGCGCCGCGACCTCGAGCAGATGCTCGACCTGTCCGACCTGGCCCACGAAACGTGGCGCCCGCGGATCGTGCCCACCATCGCCACGAGCGGTCATGGCGTGAGCGAGCTGTGGTCTGCCGTGGCCGAGCACCGCCGGTTCATCACCGACAACGGCGTGCTGACGGCGCGGCGCGAGTCGCGCCTGCGCGACGAGCTGCGCACGATCGTCACCCGCCGGCTCGAACGCCGGGCGCGCGAGCTGTGTGGCGACGACCGCTGGACCACCGTCGAGGACGACGTGCTGCACCACCGCATCGATCCGTGGAGCGCCGCCGACCAGATGCTCGACGGCGTGCAGGCCTGACCCGGTCCACGCCGACCAGCGGACGTAGATTCTTCGGATGCGTCGCCGGACTGGAATTGCTTGCATTGCGCTGGTCTCGATCGCGGGCGCGGCGTGCGGCGACCCGAACTCGGCGTCGCCGGCAGCGCAACCGTCCGCCGCAGCGACGGCAGCGGCGGCATCGTCGTCATCGCCCGCACCGACGGACCCGGCTCCATCGACGGACGGTGGGACGACCGCGCCGTCGTTCACCGACACGGTGCCGGCGGGGTCGCCCGCGACGCTGACGTGGAGCACCACGCAGGGCACCACCGTGTCGACGACCGGCGCGGCGCCGCCCGACTCCGCCGACGACACGCTGGCCACCGAGCCGGCGGGCCCGCTCGGCGGCGTGACGGCCGACGATCCGCTGCCGGCCGAGGTCGACGCCACGGATCCCGCCTCGGCCGAGACCGCAGTTCGCTACGCCTACACCCACTGGATCCTGGTCGATCTCGATGCGGGCCTGCGCGGCCGTCTCGTGGAGGACGGTGAGGGCAACGCCGCCAACATGGACACGCGGATGCAGGCCATCCGCGGCACGATCGCCGATGCCCGGCTCGCCGTCGACGCGGTGCAGTTCGCCGACCCGATCCACGCCGATGTGGTGTTCCGCGTCGAATACGCGGGCAACCAGTCGCCGTACTTCCCGAACTCGATGATCGGCAGTGCGATCTTCCAGAACGGCACGTGGCGGATCACCCGCGCCTCGTTGTGTCAACTCGCGTTCAGCTTCGGCCAGGGCTGCCCCGGTGCGGCCACCGACAACCCGGTGTCGCCGACGGCGTTCGCCCTGCCGGTCATCCCGGCCGGCTACGTCCGCCTCGATGGTGCCGTCGCCGACGCACCGATCCCCGACCCCGGTGTCGCGGCCTGGGCCTCCGGCAACGGCAACGGCGATGATCACCTCACGATCACGGTCGAGGCGCTCGCCGGTGTCTCCAAGCTGACGGGCAACCTGGCCGACGCCGTCCTGTCGGCGCCTCGCCTCGGCACGGCCGACGGGGAGCCGACCGCAGTCGGTGACTTCGCCGGACGGATCGCGCGCCACGGTCCCACTGTCGTCCTCGCCTACCTCCGTCACGACGACGTGCTCGTCACCATCCAGGCGGTCGGTTCGACGGTCGATCAGGTGCTCGCCGTGGCGGCGGATCTGCAGCCGGCGACATAGGGTCGTTCGCATGGCTGATGCGAACGACGAACTGGTCCTCCTCGAGCGCCGTGACGACGGCGTGGCCGTCATCACGTTGAACAACCCGAAGGTCAACGCCCTCTCACGCGAGGTCCTCGCCCGGCTCGAGGCGATCGCCGCCGAGCTCGCGGCCGACCTCCCGGGCGCCGTCGTGGTGACGGGCGGCGAGCGGATCTTCGCGGCCGGCGCGGACATCAGCCAGTTCGGCGGGCCGGAGGAAGCGGGCGTCATCACCGCCGGGTTCCACCGCGCCCTCGACGCCATCGCCGCGCTCCCACGGTTCGTGATCGCGGCGGTCAGTGGCTACGCGCTGGGCGGCGGCTGCGAGCTCGCGCTCGCGTGCGACTACCGAGTGGTGGCCGAACGCGGCGTGTTCGGCCAGCCGGAGATCCTGCTCGGCATCATCCCCGGCGGCGGCGGCACCCAGCGCCTCGCCCGCCTCGTGGGGCCGAGCCGGGCCAAGGAGCTGTGCCTCACCGGCCGTCAGGTGAAGGCCGACGAGGCGCTGCGGATCGGCCTCGCCGACGAGGTCGTGCCCACCGACGAGTTGCACACCCGTGCGCTCGCCCTGGCCGCGGAGGTGGCCAAGGGCGCCAGCATCGCTCAGGGGCTGGCCAAGCGGGCGATCGACGACGGCCTGTCCGGCTCGCTCGCCGCCGGACTGCTGCTGGAGCGCGAGCTGTTCGCCGAGTCGTTCCACTCCGACGACAGCCGGATCGGCGTGCAGAGCTTCCTCGCCAGCGGACCCGGCAAGGCCCAATTCACCGGCAGATAGTTCACCGGCAGAGAGTTCACCGGCAGAGAGTTCACCGGCAGACAGGCGGCTACTGGGCCCAGGCGATGCAGCCGACCTCGAACGGGTTGGCCAGCAGCGGGTTCTGGGGCAGCACGCGTGCGGTGAGTCCGTAGGCGCCGGATCGGCCGACGGCGTAGTCGCCCGTCCACGAGCCGCTCGTGCCGCCGGCCCCGTTGTACGTCAGGGCGATCTTGGCCGGCTCGGCGAGGAGCTCGCCGTGGGTGTCGATCGGGCCGTGCAGGACTTCGACGGTGACGTCGGTCGGCTGCAGGCCGTCGAGATCCACGGTGGCGGTGACGGAGCGGATCTCGCCCGCCTTGCCCGGTGTGGTGTCGGTGTCGAGCGACGCGATGCGCACCGCCGGCCATGCTGCTTGGACCGTGTGCTTCCACGCGGCCAGCGTCTTGGCCGGTGCGTCCCCGTCGGCGGCGACGGTCGTCGATGCAGCTGCGGCCGGCTCGTACAGCTCGGTCACGTAGTCGCGGACCATGCGCGAGGCGGTGACCTTCGGCCCGAGCGTGACCCAGTTGTGGCGCATCTTGTCGACCCAACCCTCCGGGACGTGGTCGGCGCGCGAACCAGCACTGCTCGTGTCGTAGAACAACGGCACGATCTCCTGTTCGAACAGGCCGAACAGGTTCAGCGCCTCACGCTGGTCGCGGCGGTTGTCGTCGGGATCGTCGTCGGCCGAGGCGATGTCCCAGCCGTTGCCGCCCCCGTCGCTCCATTCGTCCCACCAGCCATCGCGGATGCTGCAGTTCAGCGCGCCGTTCAGTGCGGCCTTCATGCCGCTGGTGCCGCACGCCTCGAGCGGACGGCGCGGGTTGTTCAGCCACACGTCGCAGCCGTGGTACATCGCCCGTGCGACGGCGATGTCGTAGTCGGGCAGGAAGACGAACCGGTGGCGCACGTCGAGCTCGCGGGCGAAGCGCTCGATGTTCTGGATCATCTCCTTGCCGGGCTGGTCGGCGGGGTGGGCCTTGCCGGCGAACACGAACTGCACCGGGCGATCGGGGTCGAGCAGCATCTTGCGGAGGCGGTCGGGGTGCGACAACAGCAACGTGGCCCGTTTGTACGTGGCGAACCGGCGGGCGAAGCCGATGGTGAGGATGTCGGGGTCGAGGATGTCGTCGCCCATGTGGTCGCGGACGAACTCGACGAGACGAGCGCGTCCGGCCGAACGCGCCGACCACACCGCCTCGGCCGGCAGCTGCGCGGCGCGCGCCCACGAGGCGTCGTCGGCACCGTCCCACACTCCGTGGATGCCGTTGCGCAGCAGCTGGTCCATCTCCGGCGAGATCCAGCTGTGCGCGTGCACGCCGTTGGTGATCGAGGTGATCGGGACCTCGTCGACCGGGACACCGGGCCACAGCCCGTTGAACATCTCCCGGCTCACTGCGCCGTGCAGCTTGGCCACGCCGTTGGCGCGTGCCGCGAGGCGCAGGCCCATGACGGCCATGTTGAAGCGGGTCTCGTCGGGCTCGTCGTCGCGGTGACCGATCGCCATCAGATCGTCGAACGAGATCCCGACCTGGCCGACGTAGGTGCTGAAGTACTTGGCGATGAGCTCGCGCGGGAAGCGGTCGATGCCGGCCGGTACCGGGGTGTGAGTGGTGAACACGCCGCCGGCACGTGATGCCTCGACGGCTTCGGCGAACGTCAACCCGGTGTCGACCAGCTCGCGGATGCGCTCGAGGGCGAGGAACCCGGCGTGGCCCTCGTTGGTGTGGAAGACCTGGGGCGCCAGACCGAGGGCGCGCAGGGCGCGGACTCCCGCGATGCCGAGCACCATCTCCTGACGCAACCGGTGCTCGACGTCGCCGCCATACAGCCGGTCCGTGACGCCGGGCGCGTCGAGCAGGTACAGGGAGATCCGGCCGACGTCCGCGCGCCAGATGCCGATGTCGATGATCTCTCCGGCGAGGTCGAGGTTGACGTGCAGGCCGGTGTTGGTGAGCGCCATCGCGGTCGGCTCGAGCCGGGGGAAGCGCTCCTGCTGAAAGCCATCGGCGTCGAGGCTCTGGCGGAAGTAGCCCTCGGCGTAGAGCAGGCCGATGCCCACGAGGGGGATGCCGAGGTCCGACGAGGCCTTGAGGTGGTCGCCGGCGAGGATGCCGAGGCCGCCGCTGTACTGCGGCACGGACTCGCTGATGCCGAACTCGGGCGAGAAGTAGGCGACCAGCTCCAGCGGTGACGGATCGCTGGGCCCGGTCTTGGTCTGGAACCAGCGCGGCGAGGTGAGCGCGGTGTCGAGCCGGACGACCGCGTCGGCGACCGCGGTCACGACGGAGGGGTCCTTCGCCAGCCCCGCCCACTCGGTGGGGGTGATCCGGCCGAGCATCTCCAACGGCTGATGGCCGGAGTCCGCCCACGCCTGCGGGTGCAGGCCGGCGAAGAGCTGCTGCAGCTCGCGGTCCCAGCACCAGTGCAGGTTGTTGGCCAGGCGGTTCAGTCCGGAGAGCGCCTCGGGAACGGCAGGGTCAACGCTGAACTGTCGGACGCTTTGCATCCCGTGAGGGTAGTTGTGCCTCCCCGACAGGCGAAACCGCGGTTGTGTAAACGCTCAGTGTCGTCTTGGCGATGGCGTCCCAGGTGTAGCGGTCGCTGAGCACCTTCGCCGCGGTGGTCTGGAGGCTGCGCGCGAGGGCCGGCTGGGTCAGCACGTCGGCGATCCGGTCGGCCAGATCGTGGTGGTTGCCGGGCTCGAACAGCAGCCCGGCGCCGGTGCCGCCGACGATCTCGGCGAGGCCGCCGGTGCGCGCGACGACGGTGGGTGCGCCCGACGCCATCGACTCCAGCGCGACGATGCCGAACGGCTCGTACAACGAGGGGATCACGCCGCATCCCGCTCGGTGGAGCAGGCCCTTGAGGTCGTCGTCGCTGACGAAGCCGGCGAGGTGCACGACGTCGGCAAGGCCCTCGATGTCGATCTGGCTCTGCAGCTCGGCCAGGTACGAACCGCGGCCGGCGATGACGCAGCGGATGCCCGGCACGCGGTGGCGCAGCGCGCCGACGGCGCGCGCGAGGACCTGGAAGCCCTTCTCGTACTGGACGCGGCCCCAGGCGACGACGAGCGGCTCTCGTGGCGTGGCGATCTCGACCAGGTTCGGCTCCCACACAGCGAGGTCCACACCGTTGGGCACCATGTGCACCTTGGCGACCGGCAGCTCGAAGCCGCCGACCACCTCGCGGATCATGAACTGCGAACAGCAGATCACGTGGGCTGCCTGGTAGGTGAGCCACCACTCGACGGCGTTGATCGCGGCCGGCATGCCCGGCGGCACGTGCCCACCGTGACGTCCGCGCTCGGTGGCATGAATCGTGGCCACGAGGGGTACGGACCACAGCGTGGAGATCGTGTCACCCGCCCAGGAGACCAGCCAGTCGTGCGCGTGCACGACATCGGGCCGCCAAGTTCCCAGCTGCGCCGCGAGTTGCGTGATCTGGTGGTTCGCCGAGGCCATCCGGCCGACGAGGTTGTCGTCGGGGATCCACGGCAGATCGATGTTGGCGCGCAGGATGCGGACGCCGTCCACCACGGTGTCGTCGGGCGCGTCGTTGGTGTGCAGGCTGAGCACGACCACCTCGTGGCCGCTGCGGACCATGGCTCTCGCCAGCCCGTCGACGTGTGCTGCGATGCCTCCGACGACCAGCGGCGGGTACTCCCAGGACAGCATCAGGATGCGCACGGACGACGACCGTAGCTGCTCACGGCGTACGCTGGGAATCCGATGACCTCCAGCCCCACCCTCGTCGGCGGCAACGTCACACCAGGTCAGCTCGACCTGTACCTCTTCAACGAGGGCCGGCACCGCCAGCTCTGGAACCTGCTCGGGTCGCACGTCATCGATCCGACGGATCCCTCGCAGGGTGTGCGGTTCACGGTCTGGGCGCCGAATGCGCGCGTGGTCTACGTCGTGGGCGATTGGAACGCATGGGGCGACGGCACCCCGATGGTGGCGGTCGAGTCGAGCGGCATCTGGATGGCCGTCGTGCCCGACGCACGCATCGGCCATCGCTACAAGCTCGCCGTCGTGCAGCAGAGCGGCCGCACGGTCCTCAAGGCCGACCCCATGGCCCGCCAGACGGACTGCCCGCCCGAGAACTCGAGCGTCGTCGTCGGCCCCTCCGAGCACCAGTGGAGCGACCGGGCGTGGATGGAGTCGCGCACCAACAAGCCCAGTGCGCCGTTGCGGGTCTACGAGGTCCATCTCGGCTCATGGCGATGGGGGGTCGACGACTACCTCTCACTCGGCGAGCAACTGGCCGACCACGTGAGCGCGTTGGGCTTCACCCACGTCGAGCTGCTCCCGGTGTCCGAGCATCCGTTCGGTGGCTCGTGGGGCTACCAGGTCAGCGGGTACTACGCGCCGACGGCACGCTTCGGCACCCCGGACCAGTTCCGTCAGCTGGTCGACACGCTGCACAACCGCGGCATCGGCGTCATCCTCGACTGGGTGCCGGCGCACTTCCCCAAGGACGAATGGGCGCTCGCCCGCTTCGACGGCACCGCGCTGTACGAGCACGCCGATCCCCGCCAGGGCGAGCACCCCGACTGGGGCACGTTGGTGTTCAACTTCGAACGCAACGAGGTCCGCAACTTCCTCACGGCCAACGCCCTGTACTGGCTGCAGGAGTTCCACATCGACGGTCTGCGCGTCGACGCCGTGGCCTCGATGCTCTACCTGGACTACAGCCGCAAGGCCGGCCAGTGGGTGCCGAACCGCTTCGGCGGGCGGGAGAACCTCGGTGCGATCGCCCTGCTGCAGGAGGTCAACACGCTCGTCGGCGTCGAGGTGCCTGGTGCGCTCACGATCGCCGAGGAATCGACGTCGTGGCCGAAGGTCACCCACCCCGTGCACGACGGTGGGCTGGGCTTCACCCACAAGTGGAACATGGGCTGGATGCACGACACGCTGCAGTACTTCCAGCGCGATCCGCTGTACCGGCGCCACCACCACAACGACCTGACGTTCGGGCTGATCTACGCGTTCGGCGAGCGGTACGTGCTGCCGCTCAGCCACGACGAGGTCGTGCACGGCAAGGGCAGCCTGCTCAACAAGATGCCCGGTGACGACTGGCAGAAGTTCGCCAACCTCCGTTCGCTCTACGCGTGGATGTGGGCCCTGCCGGGTGCGCCGCTCGTGTTCATGGGCGCCGAGCTCGCGCCGTGGACGGAGTGGAACGAGAACACCGGCCTGCCGTGGCACCTGCTCGATCAGCCAGCGCACCGCGGTGTGTTCGAGCTCGTCACCGCGCTCAACGCGATCGCCGCGAACACGCCGTCGACGTGGTCCGGCGACACGTCGGCCGCGAGCTTCCAGTGGCTCGATGCCAACGACGCGGAGCACTCGATCTACTCCTTCGTCCGCTACGGCGCCTCGGGCCCGATGGTGTGCATCGCCAACTTCACGCCGGTGCCGCGCCGCGGCCAGCTGGTCGGTGTGCCCGAGCTGGGCGACTGGCGGGTGGTGCTCGACACCGACGACCACCGCTTCGGCGGCAGCTCGTACCGAGGCGACGGCGGGGCGATGACTGCCTCACCGGACATCCCGTGGCAGGGCCAGCCGGCGTCGATCGCCGTCGATCTGCCGCCGCTCGGCGTGCTCTGGCTCGCCCGCCAGCAGCCCTGAGGCCAGCGGATCGGCCGCGACCCGTCGGAGCCTGGTGGCGCGAGCAACACGCAACGAGCGAATCGAGACCGGGCGTCGTGCGCGTGATGCCGTAGCTTCGCCAACGTGATCTCGCTGCGCGATCCGCGCGTCCGGCCCGTCGCCACGACGAGCATCACGCTCGGGATCGCCGTCGGCATCTTCGCGATCCTGTTCGGCGTCGGCGCAGTCGACGCGGGCGCGTCCACCGCGCAGGCGTGCGCGATGTCGCTGCTGGTGTTCACCGGTGCCTCGCAGCTGAGCGCCGTCGCCGTCATCGCCGGCGGGGGATCGGTCGGCTCCGCGCTCGGAGGCGCGCTCGTGCTCGCGGCCCGCAACGGCGTGTTCGGGCTGACGATGTCGCGCCGGCTGACCGGGCGGCTGCCGACCCGCCTGCTCGCGGCGCAGCTCACCATCGACGAGTCGACCGCGATGGCGACCGCGCAGACCGATCCCGATCTGCAGCGCGCAGCGTTCTGGATCACCGGCGTGTCGATCTACGTGTTCTGGAACCTCGGCACGCTCGTGGGTGCGCTCGCCGGCAACGCCATCGATCCGAAGAAGTTCGGGCTCGACGCGGCCATCCCGTCGGCGTTCGTCGCGGTGCTCTGGCCGCACACCCGTACCCGTCGCGGCCGGCGGGCGATGGCCCTCGGTGCCGCGCTGTGCCTGGTCAGCATCCCGTTCGTGCCGATCGGCGTGCCCGTGTTGATCTCCGCGACGGCGATCCTGATCGCGATCCCGCCGCCCGGCCCGGATGATGCGCCCAGCGACGAGCACGTCACCGGGGAGCTGCCGGCATGACGTGGGGACTCGTGTTCGGCCTCGCCATCGGCGCGTACGCGTTCAAGGTGCTCGGCCTCGTCGTGGTCGGCGACCGGCCGCTGCCCGCCGCGCTCGAGCGCTGCCTCGCACTCATCCCCGCTGCCGTCATCGCCGCCATCGTGGCCAAGGACACGCTGTCCGTCGGCCAGCACCTCGAGATCGATGCCCGCCTCGCCGGCGTGTCGCTGGCCATCGTCGCCGCTTGGCGCAAGATGCCCGTGATCGTGGTGATCCTCGTCGGCGCAGCCACCACGGCCATCGTCCGCCGACTCGCCGGCTGACATCGCCGATCGTGCCGATGGCGTTCGTCAGTCGGGCAGCATCGGCATGGAGAGGCCTTCGTCCTTGCCGAGCAGCACGGCGCGGGTGACGGCGGCCGTGCCGAACTTGACCCGCACGGCGTCGAGCGTGGTGTCGAGCACGCTGTCGGACTGGTGGTCGAACGGCAGTGTCAGCTGCAGTGTGTCGTCGTCGTCGAGGTTGGCGACGGAGATGCCGAGCCGGGTCACGCCGTGCTCGGCGATCAGCGGCAGCACGGTGTCGAGCAGCACGCGCACGACGTGCAGCACGGTCTCGGTGTGCGCAGTGGGCTGATCGAGGGTGTGTGAGCGGGTGATGGCCCGGTAGTCGTCGAAGCGGATCCGCAGCACGATGGTGCGCCCGGCGCGGCCGGCCTTGCGCATCCGCCCGGTGACGCGGTCGACGATGCCGACGAGGAACGCATCGAGCTCGTCGGCGGTGCGCATCCGGTGCCCGAGGGCGCGCTGCGAACCGATCGAGCGGCGCCGCTTGCCGGTGGTGACGCGGCGTGGATCGCGGTTGTGAGCGAGTGCCGTGAGGTGGCGGCCGGTGTACGGCCCGAGGATCGACACCAACGCGGGCTCGGGCAGCGAGGCGACGTCGGCGACGGTGTAGATGCCACGCTCGTTGAGCTTCGCCGTGGTGACCGGCCCGACGCCCCACAGCTTCTGCACGGGCAGGGGATGGAGGAACTCGAGCTCGCGATCGGGCTCGACGACGAGCAGCCCGTCCGGCTTGCCCACGCCGCTGGCCACCTTGGCGAGGAACTTGGTGCGCGCCACACCGACCGTGATCGGCAGCCCGACTCGCTCGCGCACGTCGGCGCGCAGCTTCACCGCGATGTCGCGCGGTGAGCCGGCGAGACGCTGCAGGCCGCGCACCTCGAGGAACGCCTCGTCGATCGACATCGGCTCGACGAGCGGGGTGACGTCGTCGAACACGGCGAACACCGCCTTGCTCGCCTCGGTGTACGCCTCGAAGCGCGGCGAGACGAAGACGGCTCGCGGGCACAGCTGGCGGGCCATCCGCCCGCCCATCGCGGCGCGGATGCCGAACGCCTTGGCCTCGTAGCTCGCCGCCAGCACGACCCCGCCGCCACCGACGATCACCGGCCGACCGATCAGCGACGGATCGTCGCGCTGCTCGACCGAGGCGTAGAAGGAGTCCAGATCGGCGTGCAGGATCGTGGCCTCGTCGCTGGGAACCCGACGCAACGGTGGCACGAACACATGTTCGCACAGGGGTGCGCGCCCGGCAATGGAGTGTTTGCCGGGCACCCGTGTGCCCGGCAAACACTCCGACGGGTGCTTGGCGTCAGGGGTTCTCGACGAGCGCCTTGAGGCCTTGCAGGTTGCGGCGCCAGATGGCCTTCATCACAAGGTTGCCGCCGATGACCTCACCCAGGCGACCACCGAGCCACCAGGGGAACGTGAGCTCCTCGGTCCAGGCGAAGCGGGTGCGCCGGTCGAGGTCGATGGGCGTGAGGGTGAACTCACCCGTGCCGGTGACCAGGCCGGTGTGGCGCACGCCCATCGCGTGGCCGGGCTCCCACGCCGTGATCTCCATCCGGTCGACCAGCTTGATCGGGCCGACCTTGGTGTCGCACAGGAAGGTGGTGCCGACGCCACGGTGCTGATCGGTCTGGAAGTGGATCGCGACGGCGTCGTGCATCCAGTCGATGTGGCGCTCGACGGGTTCGACGACGTCCCAGACGCGCTCGGTCGACGCGTCGATCTCGATGCTCACCGCGATGCGGCTCACGAGCGGGGTGTCGCGAGCGTCAGTGGTTGACGGCGACGCGACGCAGCTTCTCGGCTGCGTGTTCGGGCGGCACGATGTTGATCAGCACGCCGGTGCCACGCTCGAACCCGGCGGTGGTGACGAGCTTCGGCCAGAGGTGGACGTGCCAGTGGAACTCGCCCGTGTGCTGGTGCGGTGCGGTGTGGAACACGAGGTTGTAGGCCACGTCGCCGAACGCCTCCTGCAGGGTGAGCACGGCATCGCGGATGGCCTTGCCGACGCCGACGAGCGAGTCGTTGCTGGCGTCCTGCAGGTGGAGATCGTGCTGGCGGGGGATGATCAGCAGCTCGAACGGGCTGCCGGCCCAGAACGGCGACAGGCAGAGCACGTCGTCGTCGGCGAACACGACCCGCTTGCCGTCGGTGAGCTCGGCCTCGACCGTGGCGCAGAGGATGCACGCGCTCTCGAAGCGGGCGAACGCACGCTCTTCCTCGAGGATCTCGCCCGGCACGAACGGCAGCCCGAGGAGCTGGCCGTGGGGGTGCGTCAGCGACGCCCCGGCCTCGCGGCCGTGGTTCATCATCACCTGCGTGTAGCGGATGTTCGGCGTGGTGGCGTGATCGACCAGGCGGCGCTTGAGGGCCTGCATGATCTCGGCGATCTTCGCGTCGTCGGACCGCTCGATGCCACCGTCGTGGTCCGGTGTGTAGACGAGCACCTCGTGGATGCCGCTGGCCTCGGCCATGACGTGCACGGGGCCGAGGTGGTGCACAGCGAACGGCTCGTCGCCGTCGAACGCGGGGAACAGGTTGGGGATGACCCGCAGGCGCCAGGTGCCGCCGTCGTCGACCTGCTCGAGCGCCGGGAGCGTCTTCTCCTCGTTGCCGGGGCAGAACGGGCAGGGGCGGCTGGGATCCGCCTCGGTCTCCGGGGCGCGCGGTGCGAAATCCGTGGGCCGCTCGGCACGTTCCGCAACGATGGTGACCCAACGCCCGGTGAGGGGATTCAAACGCATCTGAGACACTGTCCCGTCAGGATAGGACGCTTGCGAGCGCAAGGTGCGGACGGAACGCACAATTAACGGTTTGTTCCTGGTCAGTGGCTCGCGTAGACGCTCACGTGGCGGCCGCTGTCGGCGTGATAGGCCTCGCCGGCGAACGTCTCCCACCGATCACGGAGGCGGAATCCGGCCTCGGCGGCCATCGCATCGAGCTCGTCCGGGCCGACGTAACGGACGCTCCACGGGCGCAATCGGACCCCGCCCAGCTCGGTCAGCTCGATGAACTGGCCCTCGGCCACACCGCTGCCGGAGTCGTAGCGGGCGACGCTCAGCACGACCCGGTCGGCGGTCATGCTGCGCACGTCGACGTGACCGCCGGTGGTGGCCGCGGCATCGGGGACCGCGGCCTCGATCACGAAGCAGCCATCGTCAGCGAGCCGGTCGTGCACGGCGTGGAAGCACGCCTCCTGGCGCTCGCGGGTGCCGAGGTTGAAGAACGTGTTGAACGCGACGAACACGACGCCGAGCGGGCCGACGGGTACGTCGTCGACCATGTCGCCGACCCGGGCGTCGATCGGCACAGCGTCCGGCGCTCCGTCTGCGGCACGGTTCGACGCGAGGCGTTCGAGCATGGCCCGGCTCGAATCGAGGCCGATCACGGGGGTCGGGGCGATGCGCCGGGCGAGTGGGAGCGCCAGCCGGCCGGTGCCGACGCCGAGCTCGACGACGGGCAGGTGCGGCGTGGCTGCCGCGAGTCGGGCCAGGCACTCGACCGTCGCATCGACGTCGCTCACGTCGCCGTACCACTCGTCGTAGACGTCTGCGAAGGCGTCGCCGTAGCTGGCGCTGTCGTAGCCCTGCATGGCGCGCCACGGTACCGCCGGCGGGGAGCAGGGGCGAGCGAGGGGCGCCCATTTGGGCAACAATGAGGCGGTGAGCAGCTGGGCGGGCATCGAATCCGTCGCCGCTGGCGAATCCGCTGCTGCCCGGCCGGCGCCGATCGTCGCGGACCACCCCGCGTCGGAGGCGTTCGGTCGACGGGCGAACGGTCGGCGCCGGCTGCGGCGCGAGACCCGTCCCGTGATCGGTTCGCTCGATGGCGCGGGTGTGATGGTGCAGCGCAACACCCGCGAGCTCGTGCTCGGGTCGGCCTGGATCCTGCTGCCCGGCGTGGTGCTCAACCTCGTCGCGACGAGCCTCGCGTTCGACCGCTATCAGTCGCTCAAGGGGTCCACGGTGTCGATCCCCGAGCTGCTCGGCGGGCAGAAGGCGGCGACGGGGATCGAGCAGCTGCTGTGGTACCTCGGCCTGGTCGTCAACAGCCTCGCCGCGTGCCTCGTCGGCGGGTTCGTGGCCACCCTCGTGGTCGCCCGCCGAACGGGTGGCGTGGTGCGGATCCGTTCGGGCTACCGATCGTTGGTGCGCCGTCTGCCCGCGCTGTTCGTCGCCTGGCTGGTCGGCCACTGCTGGTTCCCGCTCGTCGCGCTCGCTCTGTCCCGTCTCTCCGACTCCGACCTCGCGCCGCTGGCGATCCTCGGCGCCCCGCTCGTCCTCGTCGCGGCGACTCTCACCGTGGTCGTCGCGCCCGCCATCGTGGTCGAGCAGCTCGGGCCCTTCGCCGGCCTCCGGCGCGGCATTCGCATGGCGCGCACCAGCTTCGGGGTGCTGCTGTCGTTCGTGCTCGCGTCGATGGTGATCGGGTTGCTGGTGCAGTACGGCATCGCCTACCTCCCCCGGCTGCTGCAGGCGATCGGCCTGATCTCGTTCGGCCGATTCGGGTGGCTGATCGAGGGCGTGGCCGGCCAGCTCGGCCGGCTGATCAGCGTGCCGCTCGTCGCGGTGGCCACCGCGCTCGTCTACCTGGAGATGCGGATGAAGACCGAGGGCATGGACATCGTGCTCGACGCCGACCTCGCCTTCCCGGCGATCTCGGGGCCGTCGTGAGCGCGCTCGTCGCGCTCGTGTCGGTGCTCGCCGGCACCCCGCCCACCGATCCGCCGAACGGTGGCCTCGGGCCCGTGTCGCAGAGCCCGGACGACGTCCGCGACGCGGCGTGCAAGCTGGTCGAGGCGAAGAGCGTCTGCAGCCCGCCGTCGACCGCGCCGCAGAGCATCCCGCGAACGGGCACGCCCTCGGCCGGTGGGCTGGACGGCGTGTTCGGCCTGTTCCTGTGGATCGTCCTCGCCGCCGTGGTGGTCGCGATCGCGTTCCTCGCGTACCGCTCGCTCGCCGGGCGCTACAGGGCGAGCCGGCGTGGCGACGGGGACGACGACGTGGATCCGGACGACGACGCGCTCGCCGGCACCGTGGTGATCGACCGCTCGCGCGAGCCGGGTGGCTGGCGCGACGAAGCCGAACGGCATCGCGCCGAGGGCCGGTTCCGCGATGCGCTGCGGTGTCGGTACCGCGCCCTGGTCGGCGACCTCGCCCGGCGTGGGCTGCTCGACGAGATCCCCGGTCGCACGACGGGCGAGGAGCGGCGCGAGCTGCAGGTCAGTGCGCCGGCGGCGGTGGGTTCGTTCCGCGAGGCGGCGGACCTGTTCGACGCGGCGTGGTTCGGCCACGCGACCGTCGACGCCGCTGACGACGACCGGTTCCAGCAGCTCGACCGCGACGTGCTCGCCAACGCCGGCTCCCTCGCGCATCGCGTGCCCCGCGCCTACGAACCGAGTCCGGCGTGAGCCCGTCGAGGTCGGCATCGGCTGGAGGTGGCAGCGGTGGTCGCGCTGCCCTGACCGCACTCGTCATCGTCGGTGTCGCCGTCGGGATGGTGCTGCTGCTGCGCTCCCGTCCGGGCGTGCAACCGTTCGATCCACGTTCGAGCGCACCCAACGGGGCGAACGGTGCGGTGCTGTTGCTCGAGCAGTACGGGGCATCGGTGTCGATCACGTCGTCGGCCCCGAGCGCCGGCGACCACGAGCGGGTCTTCGTCATCTCCGACCGGTTGAACGACCACCAGCGCGGCGCGTTGCTCGACTTCGTCCACGCCGGTGGCGTCGCCGTGGTGGCCGACCCGAACAGCACGCTGCACGGCGGTCCCGGGCTCGACGGCGGCGCCGTCGCCATCGACGCGAGCACCTCGGTCACCACCGCCGGCCAGCTCGACGCGGCGTCGGAGTCCGACGTGCTGGCCGGCCACTGCACGGTCGACGCGCTGCAGTCCTTGCGCGGTGTGTTCGCCCCGACCGGCGTGCTGTTCCCGACAGCGCCCGACGAGCCTCGGTGCTTCACGGCCAGCCGCGACGACACGAACGCGGACGGGCATGCGTTCGTGGTCGTGCGCCCGTACGGCAGCGGCCTCGTCGTCGGCTTCGGCGACAACCACGTCGTCACCAACGAGTACCTCCGCTTCGGTGACAACGCCGGTCTGCTCACGGCGCTGCTCGCCCCCGAGCGCGGCGCGAAGGTTCGGATCATGCTCGGCACCGAGGCGCCGCCGTCGGCCCAGGACATCGGCTCCGGCAACGAGACGCTGTTGGATCTGGTGCGTCCGGGGATCTGGATGGGGCTGACCCAGCTCGCGCTCGCGTTCATCGTGCTCGGCATCGCTCGCGGCGTCCGCCCCGGCCGCGCCGTGCGCGAGCCCAGGCCGACGCCCATCGCCGGCAACGAGCTCGTCGTCGCCACCGGCAACCTGATGCAGCGGGCGCGTCACGCCGACCACGCCGGTTGGCTGCTGCGCTCGGACTTCCTGCGACAGCTCTGCGCGCACCACCGCCTGGCGATGGAGGCGCTCGACCCGGTCGGTGTCGGTCGCGTCGCCTTCGTCGTCGCCCAGCGCACCGGCGTGCAGGCCGCGACGCTCACCGAGGTGCTGCTCCGCGATCCGCACGACGCGGCCGGGCTGGTGCGGCTCCGCCACGACATCGAACACATTCGATCGCTGACGATCACGTCGGCGGAGAGGACAACCGAACGAGTATGAACCCCATGAGCGAACCACCCGCCCCGCCAGCGTCTGCATCGACGTCTGCATCCGCGCGGTCACCGCGCGATGCCGTCCTCGCCGTGCGCGACGAGGTCGGCAAGGTGGTCGTCGGCCAGGACGGCATCCTCTCCGGCGTCATCGCCGCGCTGCTCGTCAACGGCCACGTGCTGCTCGAGGGCGTGCCGGGCGTGGCCAAGACGCTGCTCGCGAAGAGCATCGCCGCGGCGTTCGACATGCGGTTCACGCGCGTGCAGTTCACGCCCGATCTGATGCCGGCCGACGTCGTGGGCCAGAGCATCTACGAGCTCGTGCCCGGCCAGTCGGCGGGCTTCCGGTTCCGCGAGGGCCCGGTGTTCACCAACCTGCTGCTCGCCGACGAGATCAACCGCACGCCGCCGAAGACGCAGGCCGCGCTGCTCGAGGCGATGGAGGAGCGCCAGGTCTCCGTCGACGGAACGACCCGCCAACTGCCGGCGCCATTCCTCGTGATCGCGACGCAGAACCCGATCGAGTACGAAGGCACCTACCCGCTGCCCGAGGCGCAGCTCGACCGGTTCCTGTTCAAGCTGCAGGTGCCGTACCCGAGCGCCGAGCAGGAGCTGAAGATGCTGCAGCGCCACGATCAGGGCATGAACCCGCACGACGTGCGCGCCGCCGGGATCCGCGCCGTGGCGTCAGCCGCCGACCTCGCTGCCGGCCGCGCCGAGATCGACGCGATCCGGGTCGATCCGGCGGTGCTCGCTTACATCGTCGCTGTGTGCCGCGCGACCCGGGAGTCGCCATCGCTGCTCCTCGGCGTGTCGCCGCGAGGCGCGACGTGGCTGCTGCACGCGGCGAAGGCCTGGGCGTGGTTGAGTGGGCGCACGTTCGTGACCCCCGACGAGGTCAAGGCGGTCGCCAAGCCGACGCTGCGCCATCGCATCGTGGTCAAGCCCGAGCTGGAGCTCGAGGGCGCGCTCGGCGACAGCATCCTCGACGGCATCCTCGCCACCGTCCCCACACCGCGCTGAACTGCGCCGCGTCCGCATCGTGCCCGTCCCCTCATCGCGCTTCGCCCTGCTCGTCGCGGCGTCGTCGGTCGGCCTGTTCTTCTGGCCGGGGCGGAGCTGGACGCTGCTGTGGGTCGTCGAGGCGGTGCTCGTGCTCGTGTTCGTCGCCGACGCGTTCGCGGGCGTGTCGCCGAAGCAGATCCGCGTGTTCCGCGACCACCCCGACGCGGTGACGCTCGGCGAGACGGCGACGCTGACGTGGGTGCTCGAGAACCATGCCCGCACGTCATCGCGCGTGACGGTCACCGACGCCGTCTGGCCGAGCCTGCGAGCCACGCGTCGTTCGGTCACGGTGCGCCTCGGTGGACGGGCCCGGCACGTCGCCACCGCGGAGCTGTGGCCGAGCCGCCGCGGCCGCTTCCCGCTCGACGACGTGACCGTGCGCGTGGCCAGCCCGATGGGCCTCGCGACCCGACACCGCACCCGATCCGTGCCGACGACGCTTCGCGTCCTGCCGGCGTTCCCCAGCCGTGACGAGCTGCAGCGGCGGATGCGTCAGCCGCGCATCATCGACGTCGGCCTGCGCACCCTGCGTGTGCGCGGCAACGGGACGGACTTCGACCAGCTGCGCGAGCTGCGCCCAGGCGACGATTCGCGGCGCATCGACTGGGCCGCGACGGCGCGCAGCCAGCGACCGATCGTGCGCCAGTTCCGTGCCGAGCGCAACCAGAGCGTCGTGATCCTGCTCGACAACGGACGCATCATGGCCGGCAGCGTCGGCGGCGTGCCCCGCGTCGAGCACGGCATGGACGCAGCGCTCGGGCTCACCACCGTCGCCACCCACCTCGGCGACCGCGTCGGGCTCGTCACCTTCGACCGCAACGTGCGCACGGTCGTGCCCCCGGGGCAGAGCCGCACCCAGGCGTCTCGAGTGGCCGAGGTGATGTACCTGCTCGAGCCGGAGCTGAGCGAGAGCGCCTACCTCGCGGCCTTCACGTACGCGACCGCGCGGTTCCGTCGCCGGTCGCTCTACGTCGTGCTCACCGACCTCGTCGAATCGGCGATCGAGGAGGCCATCCTCCCCGCACTCCCGATCCTGTCGCGGCGTCACCTCGTCGTGGTGGCCGCCGTGCAGGATCCTGAGATGCAGGCCTGGGCCGAGCACTCGCCGACCGAGCCGCCGGCCGGATCGCTCGCCGGGTCGCCAGGTGAGTCGACGCTCGACGACGGCACCGCGCCAGCCGCGTTCCGGCAGGCGGCAGCGATCGCGCTGGTCCAGCAGCGACGGCGGAGCTCGGCGCGGTTGGCCGCCGCCGGCGCGATCGTGGTCGATGCCGCGCCGGGCCAGCTGGCCACCCGGCTGGTCGACACCTACCTCGAGCTCAAGGCGTCGGGGCGCCTGTAGCGACCGCGGCACGGACCTCGCTGCGCGCCCGTCGGCTCTGCCGC
Source organism: Ilumatobacteraceae bacterium (assembly GCA_025463305.1). The sequence continues at coordinate 151,961 of JAOBWK010000095.1, read as the reverse complement.
TCGGCCACCTGTTCCTCGCGGTGGAGCTGCACGCCGAACGCGATCGTCCATCCCCAGAACGCCACGAACGCCGTGACGCCGATGCCGACCCGCACGATCGTGGGCCACGGCTGGCCGGTGACGAACCCCTCGATCATCGCCGCCAGCAGGAACGCGACGACGAGCCCCATCAGCACCGTGCCCGCGCGACGGCCCTCCTCGGCCAGCGCGGCGACACGCGGACGATCGCCGGGGTCGATCACCGTCCAGCCGATGCGCAGCCCGGCCGCACCGGCGACGATGACGGCCGAGAGCTCGAGCATTCCGTGCGGCAGGATCAGCCCCCAGAACTTCTGCCACTCGCCGACGTTCGTGAACAGCCCGCCGGCGATGCCGACGTTCGCGCCGTTGTAGGCGAGCAGGATCGCGGTGACGACGCACAGCAGGATCCCGGCGGCGAACGCGAGGATCGCCACGCGCACGTTGTTCCAGAAGACCTGGTTGGCGAACGACGACGCCGAGCCGGATCGGTAGTAGTCGGCGAAGTCGCCGTGGATGTACTGGTCGCGCAACGCCGCCGGCCCGGTGGCGTTGACGGCCTTCGGCGACACGGCCAGCCACACGTTGAACACGATCCACGGGATGAAGGTGAGCAGCGCGGAGGCGAGCACGAACCAACGGATCGCGTAGACGGCGCGCGGGAAGGTGGTGGTGGCGAAGGTGCGCAGGCTGCGACCGAGCTCGACGTCGCGCTGGCTGTACAGCGCGCTGTGCGCGTCGGTGACGAGCAGCGTCAGCCGGCCGACGAGCGCCTGATCGGCGGCGTACGTGACGCGGGCGTCGGCCAGGTGCGCGCTCGTGCGCTGGTACAGCTGGACGAGCTCGTCGAGATCGGCCGGCGTCAGGTTCTTCGGCTTGCGGGCCTGCTTGGTGAGCTGGCCGAGGCGGGACCACGCCGCCTGGTTGCGGACCACGAAGGCGTCGATGTCCACGGCCCTAAGGTAGTCCCGATGAGCATCGGTGTGGGCGAGCTGGACGCGGGCCCGACCGCGCGCGTGGCCGTCGTCGACGGCATCGTGACCCCGGAGGCCGTGGTCCTCGAGCTGGAGCTGGCCGGCATCGGATCGCGCGTGTTCGCCGGTGCCATCGACGCGCTGATCCAGATCGTGCTCTACGCGCTGCTCGTGCTCCTGGTGCTGACGATCGTGGCCGAGTCGTCCGGCTCCAGCGACCAGACCACCGCGGCCGTCGCCGGGTTCGTGCTGTTCGTCGTCGTGTTCTTCTACCCGATCGTGTCGGAGATGGTCAGCCGCGGGCGCACGCTCGGCAAGGCGGCGCTCGGCCTGCGGGTGGTCACCATCGAGGGCGCACCGATCCGCTTCCGTCACGCGGCGTTGCGCGCGATGGGCGGCCTGGTCGACAAGTGGGTACCGCCAGGTGGGTTGATCGGCACGTTCTTCGTGCTCGGCACGCCGACCCGGCAGCGCATCGGCGATCTGCTCGCCGGCACCATCGTGATCCGCGATCCCGAGCGGACGGCGCTCCCGGTCGGGGTGTGGTTCCCCGTGCCGTACGGCTACGAGGCCTACGCCTCGACCATCGACCCGACGGCCGTCACCGTCGACCAGTACACGGTGGTGCGGTCGTTCCTGCTGCGCTGCCGCGAGCTCACACCGGCATCGCGCTACGCCGTGGCAGCCGACCTGGCCACGCGCCTCGAGCGAGTCCTGCACCACGCCCGTCCGGCCGATGTGCACCCGGAGACGTTCCTGCTGTGCGTCATCGCCCGCTACCAACGCCGGGCCTACCCGCAGTACAGGTAGTGCGGATACCCTGGTCGGGGTGACTGACGGCGACACGCTGACCTACCTCGACCACGCGGCCACGACGCCCATGCGTCCCGAGGCCGTCGAGGCGATGCTTCCGTTCCTCACCGATCGCTTCGCCAACCCGAGCGGCTCACATCGCTTCGCGCGTTCCGTCCGTCAGGCCGTCGACGAGGCGCGCGACATCGTCGCCGACGCCGCGGGCTGCAAGCCGGGTGAGGTCGTGTTCACGGGTTGCGGGACCGAGAGCGACAACGCGGCCATCGTCGGCACCCAGCGCCGCCACGGTGGCGTCGCGGTGTGCTCCGCCGTCGAGCACCACGCCGTGCTGCACGCCGTCGAGCACGGTGGCGGGCGGGTCGTCGCGGTCGACGGCGAGGGTCGGATCGATCTCGACGCGCTGGCCGCCGCGCTCGGCGACGACGTCACGGTCGTCTCGGTGATGGCCGTCAACAACGAGGTCGGCACGATCACGCCGCTCGAGGCCGTCGCCGCCGTCGTGCGCGAGCACGCGCCCCGCGCGCTGCTGCACACCGACGCCATCCAGGCCGCGTGCTGGCTCGATCTCCGCACGCTCACCCCGCACGTGCAGCTGATGGCGCTGTCGGCGCACAAGTTCGGCGGCCCCAAGGGCGTCGGCGCGCTGATCACCCGATCGGGCACCGTGCTCGAGCCGTTGCTGCAGGGCGGCGGGCAGGAGCGCGACCGGCGCAGCGGCACCCACAACGTGGCCGGCATCGTCGCGATGGCCGAGGCGCTGCGGCTCACCGACATGGAGCGCGTCGCCGACAACCTGCGCATCGCATCGCTGCGCGACCGCCTCGTCGACTCGCTCACCACCCAGCTCGACGACGTCATCGAGACCGTGCCACGCGATGCCAAGGTGGCCGGCTCGGCCCACGTGTGCATCGCCGACGTCGAGAGCGAGGCGCTGCTGTACCTGCTCGACGAGGCCGGCGTGTGCGCGTCCGCGGCGTCGTCGTGCGCGAGCGGCGCGATGGAGATGTCGCACGTGCTCGCCGCGATGGGCGTCGACAAGCGCTTCGCGCAGGGCGCGCTGCGGATGAGCCTCGGTCGCACCACCACCGAGGCCGATGTCGATCACGCGAGCAGTGTGCTCGTCGCCGCCGTGCGCCGTCTGCGCGGCGGCCCCCGGTGACGCGGTGAAGGTCCAGCGATGAAGGTGACCCGATGAAGGTGACCGATGAAGGTGCCCAGATGAAGGTCATGGTCGCGATGAGTGGCGGCGTCGATTCGTCGGTGGCCGCCGCGTTGCTCGTCGAGCAGGGCCACGACGCGGTGGGCGTGACGATGCGGCTGTGGGGCGGCGAGAGCGACACCGGGTGCTGCAGCGTCTCCGACGTGGACGACGCGCGGCGCGTCGCCGACCAGCTCGGCATCGACCACCTCGTCTTCAACTTCAGCGATGACTTCGATCGCCACGTCGTGCAGCCCTACGTCCAGGCTCACACCGACGGCACGACGCCCAACCCGTGCATCGAGTGCAACCGGCACGTCAAGTTCGCCCGGCTCAGCGAGCGCGCCTCGTTGCTGGGCTTCGACGCCGTCGCCACCGGCCACCACGCCCGCGTCACGCCGTCCGCAGAGGGGCACGGCTTCGAGCTCGAGCGCGGCCTCGACCGGGCCAAGGACCAGAGCTACGTCGTGCACATGATCGATCAGGCCGAGCTGGCCCGCACGATGTTCCCGGTCGGCTCGATGACGAAGGCCGATGTTCGTGCCCACGCGGTGCGGCTCGGACTGCGCACGGCCACCAAGCCCGACAGCCAGGACGTGTGCTTCATCACCAGCACCGGGGGGCGCACGGCGTTCCTCGGCAAGCGGATTCCGTTCCGCCCGGCCACCGTGGTCGACACCGCCGGCGCTCGCGTCGGTGCGGTCCCCGCGGTGGAGATGGTCACGCTCGGTCAGCGCCGTGGCATCGGGCTCCCCGGTGGTGGCCCGAAGCGGTTCGTCGTCGACATCGACGTCGAATCCGCGGTGGTCACCGTCGGCGACGCGTCGGATCTGCTCACGCCCGGGCACGTCGTCGGGTCGATGACCTGGGTCCGCAACGTCGCCTCGATGGTCGGCGATGCCCGGGTGCTCGTGCAGTGCAGCGCCCACGGCGAGCCCCAGCCGGCCACCGTGCGGGTCTCGCCCGACGGCCGTACCGCCGATGTCCGCTGGCTCGATGCCCAGCGCCGCATCGCGCCGGGGCAGAGCATCGTGCTCTACGACACGACCGACCGGTTCGTGCTCGGCGGCGGCATCGCCGGCGCACCCCTCACCGCCTAAGCCCGCGACGCATTCGCCTCACGCCGTGTGGCAAAGCCGACATGGTCGCTCCGGTCGTCGGCAACCCTGATGGGTTCGCCTCACGCCATGTGGCAAAGCCAGCGCGGTCAGCCCACGGGCATGTGGCGGTTGCCGGCGGCGACGAGCGCGCGGCCTGGGCGCGTCGGGCTGACGAGCACGCTCCGCACGTGCAGCGCCGTGCCCGCTGGCTTCTCGCGCGTGCCCGCCTTCACCACGGTGTCCATCTCGCGGAGCACGATCTCCAGCACGACGCCTGCAGTCCCGCCGGTGAGGTCGGCCGCCTCGGTGTCGACCGGCGCGAGGTGCACAGCGGCGAGGTCGACGACGCGGAACAGGGCGTTCTCGGCCAGCAGCAGCGGATCGTGCACGACGAGGCCGGCCGGCACGACGACGAGCCAGCGGCGCGACAGCTGGTGGAAGCGTGAGCCGAGGAACCATCCGGCGGCTGCGGCGAGCGCGACGAGCACCGCGCCGACGATCCACTTCGCGTTGGCGAGCAGGACCGAGCCGACGACCGCGGAGGTGGCGAGCACGATCCACGACATCACCATCGGGACGAGGAACGGCACCGGGGGCTTCAGCGGAAAGCGCTGCTCCGCGCCGTAGGCGGATCCCTGGGCGAGCACCATGCCGGTCTCACCGCTGAACCACACGATGGCCGCGAGCAAGCCGGCGCCCAGGCCGAGCGCTGCTTTCCAGCCGGCCACCGATCCGCCGAGCGCGGCCACCATCGCAACGATGGGGACGACGGGTGCGGCGAGCCGTCCGACGGTGACGCTGACAGTGCTCGGCACCAGCGTCGCGAGCAGCACGACGGCCCACGTCGCCCAGGCCAGAACGGCCACGACGGCCGTGCCGGAGCCGCGCAGCGACGACGTCGCGGCGCTCAACAACGGCACGAACGCGAGCGGCTGGAGCAGCCACACGATCCGCAGGATCCACGCCGGAAGAGCGGTGGAGACGGGCAGTTGCTGGGGCGGTGGCATGGGCTCTGCTCGGCTCGTCATCGTTCACGGAATGGAAACACGACCGGTAGTGCTCGTCCTTCCGGGCTGTGTCAGGCTAACCCTCGAAACGAGCGTCAGGAACTCGAGAAGGGAGGCGTCGTGTTGACTCGGCTCACCAGCGGTCGGTCGATGACGCCGCCACACATGGCGTCACGAGTCGTCGGCGGGATGTCGATGGCCATCGGCAGCCTGCCCCACCGCACGATCGTCGACGCCATCGACGTCAGCTTCGATGCCACCGACATCGTCACCATCCCGACGCTGCCGAAGCGTTCGCCGGCCGAGAGCATGATCGCCCAGGCGCTCGTCGGCCTGCCCGGGTTCACCGTCGCTGACGATGGTTCGATCGTTGTCGATCCGTCCTCGATGCACGCCGCCGAGGCCGTGCGCACCGACCTCGATCACGACGCGTTCGCGACGTTCCGTGCCTTTCTCGATGCCGCCTCGCGCCGTGGGTACAGCGGCCCGGTCAAGTGGCAGTTCATCGGGCCGATCACGCTCGGCCTCGCGCTCCAGCGCGCCGGCGTGCCGTCCGGTGCCGCCTTCGAGATCGCGATCCGCGCCGTGCGCGGCCACGTCGCCAACCTGCTGACAGCGGTGCACCTCGCGCTGCCGAACAGCGAACAGATCGTCGTCATCGACGAGCCGGAGTGGGGCGCGTTGCTCGAGCCCGGCTTCCCGCTGGCGCCCGACCTCGCGATCGATCTCCTGTCCGGTGCGCTGGCCGTCATCGAGCCGGTCGCGATCGCCGGTGTGCACTGCTGCTCGGGCGCCGACCTGCAGTCGCTCACCGCCGCCGGACCGAGCGTCATCTCCGTGCCCGCCACGCTCGCACTCGTCGACCAGGCGTGCCACCTCCAACGGTTCCTCGAGAACGGCGGCTGGGTGGCGTGGGGTGCCGTCGCCACCGACGGTCCCGTGCCGATGAGCGCCGAGCGGCCGTGGAAGCGGCTGTGCGAGCTGTGGTGCCAACTGGTGCAGCGTGGCTGCAGCCCGGCGCTGCTCCGCCAGCAGAGCCTGGTCACGCCCGAGTGCGGCCTCGCCCTGCACCACACCTCGGTGGCCGAGCGGGTGCTGCGGATCAACGCCGAGATCGCCACCCGGGTCCGCGACCAGAGCGCAGCCACCCGGTTCTCCTTCGGCGCCTGATCGTCGCCCGACGGCCCAGCGGGCTGTGACAGCCCTTCGGTAAGGTGCGGTCGTGGACGAAACGCCCGGCCCGCAACTCGACGACACGGAACTCGACCCAACGGCTCGCGTCGCCGCGCTGCGCGAGCAGATCGCCTACCACAACCATCGCTACAACGATCTCGACGATCCCGAGATCAGCGATGCCGACTACGACATCTTGATGCGCGAGCTGCGCGCGCTGGAGGAGCTGCACCCCGAGCTGCAGTCGCCGGACTCGCCGGCACAGAAGGTGGGTGGTGGTGTCTCGGCCACGTTCGCGCCGGTCGTGCACCGGGTGCCGATGACCAGCCTCGACAACGCGATGGACGGCGACGAGCTGGCGGCGTGGGGCGAGCGGCTGATGCGCGGGCTCGCCGGCGCGCCCACGTCGTTCGTGTGCGAGCTGAAGATCGACGGGTTGGCGATGAGCCTGCGCTACGAGCACGGCGAGCTCGTGCAAGCGGCCACCCGCGGCGACGGTCGGGTCGGCGAGGACGTCACGGCGAACATCAAGACCATCGCCGTCATCCCCCACACGTTGCGACCGAGCGGCGACGCCATCGTGCCCGAGGTGCTCGAGGTGCGCGGCGAGGTGTACATGCCGCTGGCCAGCTTCAACGCGCTGAACGATGCTGCGGTCGCGGCGGGGGAGAAGCTGCTCGTCAACCCGCGCAACGCCGCGGCCGGCAGCCTGCGCCAGAAGGACTCGCGGATCACGGCGAAGCGGTCGTTGAGCTTCTGGAGCTACCAGTTGGGCGAGGTCGTCGGTGGTCCCACCTTCACCTCGCACCACCAGACGCTGCAGTTCCTGCAGGTGCTGGGGTTCCCGGTCAACCCCGAGGTCCGCCAGCTCGCGACCGTTGCCGAGGTGATGGACTTCTGCACCGGGTGGCGGGATCACCGTCACGACCTCGACTACGAGATCGACGGCTGCGTGGTCAAGGTCGATGATCTCGCCCAGCGCGAGCTGCTCGGCTTCACCTCACGCGCGCCCCGATGGGCGATCGCGTTCAAGTTCCCGCCGGAGGAGCGCACCACCCTGCTGCGCGACATCATGATCTCCGTCGGGCGCACCGGCCGGGTCACACCGTTCGCGGTGCTCGAGCCCGTGTTCGTCGGCGGCTCCACCGTCGGCATGTCCACGCTGCACAACCAGGACCAGGTCGCGCTGAAGGACGTCCGCCCCGGCGACACGGTCGTCGTCCGCAAGGCGGGCGACGTCATCCCCGAGGTCGTCGGGCCGGTGCTGTCGCTGCGACCCGACGACAGCGTGCCATGGGTGTTCCCGACGGAGTGCCCGTGCCCGGTGAAGAGCGAGCTGGTGCGCCCGGAGGGCGAGGCGAACATCACCTGCATCGAGGTCGCCTGCCCGTTCCAGCGCGATCAGCGGATCATCTACTTCGCCTCACGCGGGGCGATGGACATCGAGGGCCTCGGCGAGCGCACCGTGATGCAGCTCAGCCAAGCCGGTCTCGTCACCACGCCGGCCGACATCTACTTCCTCACGGTCGACGACCTGCTCCAGCTCGAGGGGTTCGCCACCATCAGCGCTGAGCGGCTGGTGGCGGCGATCCAGGGCTCGAAGGATCGGCCGCTGCCGCGCCTGCTGACCGCGCTCGGGATCAAGCACCTCGGCCCGTCGGCGGCCGAGGGGCTGAGCCGGGCGTTCGGCAAGCTCGACGCGATCATGGAGGCCAAGGAAGCCGATCTGGCGATGACCGAAGGGCTCGGCGGCATCATCGCCGCGTCGATCACCCGCTGGTTCGCGGTCGCCGACAACCGAGCGTTCATCGAGCGGCTGCGCGAGGCGGGCGTCGAGTTCGGCAACGTCGTGATCAGCCGCCAGCCGCAGATCCTGGCCGGCAAGGCCGTGGTGGTCACGGGCACGGTCGAGGGCTTCACCCGGGAGGAGGCCGAGGCCGCCATCAAGGACCGCGGCGGCAAGAGCCCGGGCAGCGTCAGCAAGAAGACGTTCGCCGTCGTGGTCGGCGACGATCCCGGCGCGTCGAAGGTCACCAAGGCCACCGAGCACGGCGTGCCGATGCTCGACGCCGCCGGCTTCCGCGAGCTCCTGGAAACGGGCGAGCTCCCCGCCTGATCAAACGACGTCGAACTGCCAGGTGAAGGTGGGCTTGGCGTACTTGGGGCCGTCGGTGATCTTCCAGTAGATGACCGACACGGTGTTGACGCCGGTGGCGTACGCCTCGATCGGCGCGCCCTTGGTCGGCGTGAAGGTGAGCGTGTCGTTGCCGGGCTCGAAGATCACCGCGGGCGGCAGGGTGACCTGCTTGCCGGGCGACGCGGCGGCCAGCGTGTCGAGGCCGACGGTGGGCAGCTCGACGCCGTTGACGATGAGCTTGCCGGTGTAGCCGTCGGCGAGGTCGACCTCGATCTTCTCCTGCGACTGCACCTGGGTGGCGCTGCGAACCGGCGTGATGCTCTCGATCTCCTTGGGGAGGTTCTGCTGCGCCTTGCCGGTGATGGAGCTGTTCAGCCCGACGACGACGAGGACGATGCCGAGTGCGATCGCGAAGCTGGCTCCGATGCGCTTGAACTTCGGGTGCATCCGTCGGCGCGCTCGTGTCACCTGGTCATTCTCCGTCGTGGCCACAGCATTGCCAACTCCGGCGACATCAGCCACGACATCGGGTACGGCGGCGTCACCTTCGAGCTCGACAGTCATCGAGATCCGATTCTTGCACCTGGTGGCTGCTCTCCATCATCGGGTCCGAACCGCTATCTTCGAGAGCCCATGGCGACGAACCCATCGCTCATCGGCCAGCTGGTGGCCGGTCGTTACCGCGTCCAGCAGCGACGCGGGATGGGCGCGCACGGGATCGTCCTCGACGCGTACGACGAGCAGGAGGACCGCCCGGTCGCGGTGAAGATCCTGCTCCCGCAGTTCGCGAACGACACGGCATCCGAGGCCCGGTTCCGGCTCGAGGCCCAGGTCGCTGCCTCGTTCAGCCATCCGAACCTCAACGCCGTCTACGACTGGGGCATCGAGGCCATCGAAGGCGTGCGCGTGCCCTACCTGGTGCTCGAACGACTCAACGGTGGCAGCCTGCGCGACATGGTCGACCGCGGTCGGCTGCTCACGCCGTCGCAGGCGCTGATGATCGGCCTCGACGTCTGCCGCGGCCTCGACGCGATGCATCGCCAGGGCGTCATCCACCGCGACCTCCGGCCGGCGAACCTGGCGTTCGGCGAGGATCGCCACGCCCAGATCCTCGACGTCGGGCTGTCGCGCTACGTGGCCGAGACGACGTGGGCCGATCCCACCGCGGCCGGCATCGACGCCGCGCGGTACGCCTCGCCGGAGCAGGCACGCGGCGCGACGGTCGCCAACGGCACGCTCACGTCGGCCACCGACGTCTACTCGTTGGCGCTGGTGCTGGTCGAGGCCGTCACCGGGCAGGTGCCGTTCCTGTCCGACTCGACGGTCGCCACGCTGAACGCGCGCATCGACAAGCTGCTGCCGGTCTCGGCCGACTTCGGCCCGCTCGCCTCGGTGCTCTCGCGCGCCGGCAGCTCGGATCCGGCCGCGCGCTACACCGCTGCCGAGTTCGGTCGCGCCCTCGTCGCTGCGGCCGGCAAGCTGCCCCGCCCGGCACCGCTCGACGTCGTCGGCAGTGGTCTGTTCGGCGACACCACCGGCGGGATGCGCCGTCCCGTGACGACCCCGTCGGACGTCGCACCGAAGGGGTCCGTCGATCCGTCGCCGGTCCCTGATGCAGTCGCCGCTCCCGTCGACGCGACGCTGGTCGAGGTCCCGGTGGCCGCGACCGCCGTGCTGCTCGGATCGGCCGCCCCCGTGGCCGCAGCGTCACCGACGACGGCCGCTCCCTCGACGGACGCGCCGGTGGTGGCCCGGTTCGATCCGCAGACGGGCGAGCCCATCGCGGCCGCGCCCGTGCTGGTGCCGATCGTCGAGGCGACCCCGGTGCCCGACCTGCTCGCCGATCCCGTCGCACCGTCGTTCGTGCCGGCTGAGTCGCTCACCACGCCGACGCCGGCCACCCGGCCGTTCGACTTCTCGGTCGACGATGCCGACGTCGCGCCCCCGCCGGCTCCCCCCGCGGGGACCGCATCCCCGCCGCCGCGAAGGCGCCGCACCGGGCTCTGGGTGCTTGTGGCCGTGATCGTCGTCGCGCTGCTCGGCGCCGGCGCGTTCGTGGTCGACGGGCTGGTCAAGGGAACGTCCCACACCGTTCCCGAGCTGGCCGGCTCCACCGAGGCGGTCGCCCGCAACCAGATCGCCGAGGACGGCTGGACCGTCGTCGTCACCAACGAACGCGATGATCAACAGGCCGCCGGCAACGTCATCCGCACCGACCCCGGCGCCGGCACCAAGCTCGACGAGGGCAAGACCATCACCCTCGTCGTCAGCGACGGCGCCACGCTGTCCACGCTGCCCGACGTCACCGGGCAGACGCTCGACGCGGCGAAGGCGCTGCTCGCCACCGCCCACCTGGGCATCACCGTCGGCCAGGAGACCTACGACGAGCAGGTGCCGGCCGGCGCCATCATCTCGTGGAGCGTGCCCGCTCAACCCGGTCTGTCCACCGGTGCCCAGGTGATGCAGTCCACCGTGATCGAGGTCGTGGTGTCACAGGGCCCCGCCCCGCGCACCGTGCCGAAGCTGATCGGCCTCGACGAGCCCGGCGCCGTCGCCGCGCTCACCAACCTGCAGCTGGTCGAGGCGCGAGCCGCCGACATCTACAGCGACGACCAGCCCGTTGGCATGGTGGCCGACCAGTCGCTGCCGGCCGGGTCGAAGATCGAGCGCGGACAGACGGTGACGATCGCGATCTCGATGGGCCCGCACCTCGTCGCGATGCCGCCGCTCGCCGGCCTCTCGTACGCCGACATCCAGGCCGCCCTGACGGCGGCCGGCCTGCAGGTCGGCAAGGTCGACGGCGACAAGGACGCCGGCACCATCCAGGACGCCACGCTCGACGGAACGAGCGTCACGCCCGGCCAGATGATCCACGTCGACACCAAGATCGATCTGCACTTCTCGGTGCCGCCCCCGCCCACGACGGCGGCGCCCGAAACCACGGTTCCCGTTTCGTCCACACCGCCCTGATTCATTTAGCGTTCGCCTCCATGACATCTCTCGACGGACGTGTGGCGATCATCACCGGTGCGGGCCGCGGCATCGGCCGCGAACATGCCCTGCTGTTCGCCGCCGAGGGAGCCAGGATCGTGGTCAACGACCTGGGTGGCGCGAACGACGGCACGGGCACCGACGCAACGCCGGCACAAGAGGTTGCGGCCGAGATCCGCGCGATGGGTGGCGAGGCCATCGTCAACGGCGACAACGTGTCCGACTGGCAGGGCGCCCAGCGTCTCGTCAACAGCGCGGTCGAGGCGTTCGGCGATCTCGACATCCTCGTCAACAACGCCGGAATCCTGCGCGACCGCGTTCTGGTCAACATGACCGAGGAGGAGTGGGACTCGGTCATCGCGGTGCACCTCAAGGGTCACTTCGCGCCCACCCGTTGGGCCGCTGCGTACTGGCGCGAGCAGACCAAGGCGGGCGTGTCCAAGCCGCGCAACCTGGTGCACACCTCCTCCACGTCGGGGCTGTTCAGCAACCCGGGCCAGGCCAACTACGGCGCGGCCAAGACCGGCATCGCCACGTTCAGCCAGATCTGCGCGAAGGAGCTCGGCCGCTACGGCGTCAAGAGCAACTGCATCGCTCCCGGTGCACGCACCCGGCTGACGCTCGCGACGCCCGGGCTCGAGGACATCATGGCGCCGAAGGAGGGCACGTTCGACATGTGGGATCCGGCGAACATCTCGCCGCTCGTCGCCTACCTCGCCACGGCCGACTGCGCGTTCAGCGGCGAGACCTTCTTCGTGCAGGGTGGCAACGTCACCCGAGTCGAGTCCTGGGCCCTCGGCGACAAGGTCGAGCAGGACGATCGCTGGACCGTGGCGGGGCTCGCCGAGGCGCTCGCCCCGCTCAAGCGCGACTGACGCGAGCGCGACCAGCGGAGGGTCGTTGCGTCAGGCCGAGCGACCGTAGAGGCGGTGCACGGCGACCACCGACTGCGGCGCGGCCAGCCGGGCGACCATGGGATCGTCGGAGATGATCGCGAACCGGGTGCGCCCGCCGATCTCGACACGAGCGACGATGCCCGCCGTGATGAGATCGTCGATGAGCCGCACGACCACGGCCTCGCCGAGCTTCAGCTGCTCCGACAGCTCGCTGACCTGCACCTCGGGGTTGCGGGCGATGATGATGAGCGCGTGGCCGTGGATCGAGAACATCGCCCAGCTGCGACCACCGGCGCTTGCGTCGACGGGAGCGGTACCGAGGGCCGGTTCGAGCTCGAACTCGAACTCGAACTCCCGTGCGAACTCCTCTGGATCGATGACTGTGCTGTCGTCCACCTCGACGCTCCCCCCGCTCCGGAATCTGACACCGTGTCTGACATTTGCCCTTCGACCAGGAGTATCGACAAGGCCTTGTGCTTGTGCAATCGTTCATTCGTTATCACGGTGCAGTATTTCCCGATCACAAGTTCAGTGCTGAATCGTCCCGGGATGCGCTGATCGCGCTCGTCATCCGGCGAAGGTGGCGGCCCCACACTCGGCGCGGAGGTGGTCGCCGGCGCCCATGTCGTGGCGCCCGACCTGGTTGCTGAGCTGGTCGGCGCCGTGCTCGACGATCCTGCCGTTGCTCACGTCGACGGTCCAGCGCACGCACGTCACGATCGTGCGCAGCTGATCGTCGGGAATGCCGGCCGGATCCGTGCCGGTGCTCGTACCGATCGTCGCCGGGGCGGCCACGATCGGCGAGTCCACCCGGCCGATCACCGCGCGCACGGAGTACACCGTCGTGCTCTGGGCCGTCGAGGACGTCATGATCACGCCCGTCACGGTGCTGGTGGTTCCGGGGAGGACCTGGCGCAGCGCCCACGGCCCGGCATTGGCCACGGTCACCTTGCGCACGTTCGGCGGGGCGACGACGTCGCTCGGATGCGCGTTGCCCGTCATGCTCGACGCGACGAAGAACAACCCGACGACGATGAGCGCGACCGGGAACAGCCACGGCACCAGGCGCCACAGGATCGACCTCGGCTCGGACACGGCGCCAGCGTACGCGTCGGCCTGCTCGTGGCCGCGGCGATGCCGGATCAGTCGGCGGTGATCGCCTTGATCTCCTCGGCCATCGTCTTCGAGGCGTCGTCGGCCGGCATCGCGGTCTGCAGCGCCATCATCTTCATCATGTCGCCCTGCACCTTGATCTTGCCGCCCATGAAGGCCTGCATCACCGCGGCCTGGTCCTGATCGACGAACAGCTTCTTCGCGGTGGCGTAGTCGGTGGTGACGGTGACGTCGGGGGTCTCGAGCGAGCCGATGTCCATCGCCAGATCGCCCGACGAGGTGTCGATGAAGGTGTGGATCGTGCCGTCGCCGAAGGGCACGTCGGTGATGGTCTGGTTGACGCGGACCGACTGCGTCACCTTGCCGGTCTGGCCCTCGTACTTGGCTCGGATGGCCTTGGCCTCCGTCATCCATGCATCGGAGAGAAATGGGTTGGGCATCGGTTCCCCCTGGAGAGTGCGTTTCCCGGACCCTACCTCAGCGCTCGGGAGGCGTCCTCGCCGGGAATTCACCTTGACGAATCGTTCAAAGGGCAGGGTCTCCGGGGCATCCGCGGATAAGGATGGAGCCATGTCCCGCATTCTCGTGACCGAGGAGATCGCCGACGGCGGCCTGGATCGGCTCCGTGCCGCCGGCCACGAGGTCGATGTCCAGCTCGACCTCAGCCAGCTGAACGATCACATCGTCGGCGCCCACGCCCTCATCATCCGCTCCGCCACCCAGGTGACGGCCGAGCTGCTCGAGCTCGGCACCGACCTCATCGTCGTCGGCCGCGCCGGCATCGGCCTCGACAACGTCGACGTCGAGGCCGCGACCCGCCGTGGCGTGATGGTGGTCAACGCGCCGCAGTCGAACATCATCTCTGCCGCCGAGCACACGATGGCGCTGCTGCTCGCCCAAGCCCGCAACGTGCCGCAGGCCCATGCCGCGCTGAAGGCCGGTCGCTGGGAGCGCACCCGTTGGGAGGGCGTCGAGCTGTCCGACAAGACGCTCGGCATCGTCGGCCTCGGCCGCATCGGCAAGCTCGTCGCCGATCGCGCCAAGGCGTTCGGCATGCGCCTGGTGGCCTACGACCCGTTCGTGTCGGCCGATCGCGCCCGCACGATGGGCGTCGAGCTGCTCGCGCTCGATCAGCTCGTCGCCGAGTCCGACTTCATCACCATCCACCTCCCGAAGACCAAGGAGACGACCGGCATCATCGGTCGCGACCTGTTCTTGAAGGCCAAGCCCAGCCTGCGCGTCATCAACGTCGCACGCGGCGGCATCGTCGACGAGGAAGCGCTCGCCGAGGCCATCAGCGGTGGCGTCATCGCCGGCGCAGCGCTCGACGTGTTCACCAAGGAGCCGATGACCGAGTCGCCGCTGTTCGGGCTCGACGCCGTGGTGGTCACCCCGCACCTCGGCGCCAGCACCCGCGAGGCGCAGGACAAGGCCGGCGACACGATCGCCGACATGGTCCAGCTCGCGCTCGCCGGAGAGTTCGTGCCGTTCGCGGTCAACATCAACGCGGCCGAGGCGAACGAGACGCTGAAGCCGTTCCTGCCGCTGGCCGAGCGCCTCGGCCGACTGTTCGCCTCACTCATCGGCGGCTCACCGCAGACGCTGGAGATCTGCGCCGAGGGCGAGATCGCCGGCTACGACACCCGCATCCTCACGCTTGCTGCGCTCAAGGGCTTCTTCGGCGCCCACAGCGAGGAGCCGGTCACCTACGTCAACGCGCCGCAGCTCGCGAAGGACAGCGGCGTCGATGTGCGCGAGGTCAGCTGCGCGACGTCGGCCGACTACGTCAACCTGATCACCCTCACCGGTGGCGGGCACAGCATCTCCGGCACGCTGTCGGGCCGGCGCAGCGAGCAGCGCATCGTCGCCATCGACGACCACACCTTCGACGTGCCGCCGACGGACTACATGATGATGGTCAAGAACGACGATCGCCCGGGCGTGATCGGCCTCGTCGGCACGCTGCTCGGCGACGCCGGCGTGAACATCGCCGACATGGACGTCGGCCGCGCCGCCACACCGGGTACCGCCACCATGCTGATCGCCCCGACGGGCGAGGTGTCGAACGCGGTCGTCGAGCAGCTGCGCGCTGCGCCCGGCATCTTGAGCGTCTTCGTCCTCAACGGCTGAGCTGGTCAGCCGACGGCGATGCCGCGGATCTGATCCCGCGTCGCTTCGGCGACGACACGCGCAGCGTCGGCGAAGTCCTCGCCGCTGCTCGCGTAGAGGATGGCCCGCGACGAGCTGATCATCATCCCGAGTCCAGCGCTGTCGTGCCCGGCCGCGACCGTGGCCTCGACATCGCCACCCTGCGCCCCGACGCCCGGGACCAGGATCGGGAGATCGCCGACGATCGAGCGGACGATGCCGAGCTCGGACGGGTACGTGGCGCCCACCACGAGCCCGCACTCGCCCATCTGGCTCCAGTCGTCGGCCACGCGCCGGGCGACCTTGACGTACAGCGGCTCGCCGTCGACCAGCAGCGACTGGAAGTCGTCGCCGCCCGGGTTGCTCGTGCGGCACAGCAGCACGACGCCCTTGCCCTCGTGGCGCAGGAACGGCTCGACCGAATCGGTGCCGAGGTAGGCGTTCACGGTGACGGCATCGGCCTGGTAGCGGTCGAACGCCTCACGTGCGTAGTGCTCGGCGGTGGAGCCGATGTCGCCCCGCTTCGCGTCGAGCAGCAGCAGGTGATCGGGGTACGTGTCGAGGATGTAGGCGCAGAGCTGCTCGAGCGCGCGCTCGGCACCCTGGGATGCGAAGAACGCGATCTGCGGCTTGAACGCGCAGGCCAGATCGGCGGTCGCGTCGACGATGGCCCGGCAGAACTCGAACACCGCATCGCCCGAATCGCGCAGCGGCGCCGGCATGCGCGCGGGATCCGGGTCGAGCCCGACGCACAGCATCGAGCCGCGCAGCCGCCACGACCGGTTCAGCTTGGCATGGAATCCCATCGTGGCCCGCCGGTCGGTTCGGTGTGCTCAGCCCTCGATGGAGATCGCGCCGGTCGGGCAGAGGTCGGCGGCCTCTTCGACCTTGGCGCGCAGCTCCTCGGCGGGCTCTTCCTGGAGGATGTAGAGGTAGCCGTCGCTGCGCACCTCGAAGACCTCGGGACATGTCTGCATGCACGAACCTGTCGATGCGCACACATCGAAATCGACGACGACCTTCATGGCTGGATTCTCCCTGATTGAGGTGGCTGGGACGTGAGGTGGTTGGGCGTGTGGGGTGACGCTGGGGCGGTCACGCCTTGGCGCGACGGTAGCCGTCGCGCTCGGCCGCTTCCGCAGTGGCGTAGCAGCGCTCGGCATGGGTCCGGTCGTAGAAGCGGCCGCCGGGCACGTGGAAGATGTGGCTGCTGTCGTTGGCCTTGATCGGGTAGCCGATCGGGCACGAGTGGTCGTCGGTCGGAAGCACCCAATCGGGTTCAGGTTCGGGCCCTGGCTGGGCGAGCGGTGGCCAAGTGCTCTCCGGCGCGATCGCCGTCCCCGTCGGTTCGGCGGCACGTCCCCGCGCCCGCACGATCGCGAAGATCGCACCGCCGACGAGCGTCAGCGTGAGCAGTCGTCTGATCCAGCGGCCCATCCGGTCAACCTAGTCGGCGCCGCCGGATCGCCCGGGGAACCCTCAGCTGCGTTGGCGGAGCACCGTCGAGACGACGGCGTGGAGCGATGCCGTGAGGATGTTGGCGTCGACGCCGATGCCCCAATTCACGTTGCCGCTCTGATCGCGGGACTCGACGTAGGCGACCGCCTGCGCGTCCTTGCCGGCGTCCATCGCGTGCTCGGCGTAGTCGACCACGTCGAGATCGGTGCCGAGCCCGGCGTTGAGCGCGGTGACGAACGCATCGATCGGCCCGTTGCCGGTGCCGCTCACCGTGCAGTGCTCGCCGTCGACCAGCAGCTGGGCGGTGACCTGGGTGGTCTTGCCCTCGCTCGACGACGTCAGCTCGTGGCTGATCAGCGAGATCGCCGGCTCGTCGGGGAGGTACTCGCTTCGGAACGTATCCCACATGATCACCGGGCTGATCTCGGTGCCGCTGTCCTCGGTGATGTGCTGGATCGTCTTCGAGAACTCGATCTGCAACCGGCGTGGCAGGTCGAACCCGTGCTCGGTCTTCATCACGTAGGCCACGCCGCCCTTGCCGCTCTGGCTGTTGACGCGGATGACGGCCTCGTAGGTGCGGCCGACGTGCTTCGGGTCGATCGGCAGGTACGGCACGCCCCAGGTCTCGTAGTCGTCGGGCTTGCGACCGGCGGCCGCGGCCTTCGCGTACAGCGCGTCGAAGCCCTTCTTGATCGCGTCCTGGTGACTGCCGCTGAACGAGGTGTAGACGAGGTCGCCGACGTAGGCGTGACGCGGGTGCACCGGCAGCCGGTTGCAGTACTCCGCGACCCGGCGCAGCGCGTCGATGTCGGTCATGTCCAGCTCGGGATCGACGCCCTGGGCGAACAGGTTCATCGCCAGGTTGACGACGTCGACGTTGCCGGTGCGCTCGCCGTTGCCGAACAGGGTGCCCTCGACGCGGTCGGCGCCGGCCATCACGCCGAACTCGGCGGCGGCCACGCCGGTGCCACGGTCGTTGTGCGGGTGCAGGCTGATCACGACGCTGTCGCGGTTGCGGACCTTGCGGCCGAACCACTCGATGACGTCGCCGTAGGTGTTGGCCGTGTAGCACTCAACTGTCGCCGGCAGGTTGAAGATGATCTTGCGCTCGGGCGTCGGCTCGACGACATCCATCACGGCGTGGCAGATCTCCAGCGCGTACTCGGGCTCGGTGAGCGTGAAGCTCTCCGGCGAGTACTCGTAGCGCACCTCGGTGCCGGGCAGGGTCTCCTCCAGCTTGCGGGCGAGGCGCGCGGCGTTGACGGCGATCTCGGTGATGCCCCCCTTGTCGAGCCCGAACACGACCTCGCGCTGCAGCGGGTTGGTGGAGTTGTAGAAGTGCACGATGGCGCGCTTCACGCCCTGCAGGCACTCGTAGGTGCGCTCGATCAGCTCCTGGCGGCACTGGGTGAGGACCTGGATCGTGACGTCGTCGGGGATCAGGTCTTCCTCGATCAGCTGGCGGACGAAGTCGAAGTCGGGCTGGCTGGCGGCCGGGAACCCGACCTCGATCTCCTTGAAGCCCATCTGCACCAGCGCGTCGAACATCCGCCGCTTGCGCTCCGGGTCCATCGGATCGATCAGCGCCTGGTTGCCGTCGCGCAGGTCGACGCTGCACCACAGCGGCGCCTTGGTGATGCGCTGGTCGGGCCAGGTGCGGTCGGCGAGGGTGAGCGGGAGCCACGGCGTGTACTTCTCGAAGGGCATCTTCTTCGGCGTGACGTTCTGCGGTGGCATTGCTGGCTCCTGCTGCTGGTGTCCGACGGGCTGGTGCCTGACGGCGGTGATGGGTGATGGGTTACGGAAACGGCGGTGAAAAAGCAAGAACCCCCTGCGCTGGGCGCAAGGGGCATGGCGAGACGCGATGAGTGGCGCTCGCCCTAGGTAAGAAGGAGGCCGTTCAGGTGACTCATCGCTCGGAACACTACCAGCCGGATCCCGACGCGCAACGCGGAGATCATGCGGGGGAGAACATGTGGTGCTGCCGGCCGTGAGCTCCCACTACACGACCGACAGCGCCACGGCTCGTGCTAGACGGGAACCAGCACGAGCGACCCTGCGGCGAGACCGTCGCCGCGAATGCCCACCTTGTTGCCGCTCACCCCGAGCAGCTCCACGGTGTGCCATGAAACGGTGCCGTCGGCCGCTTGGACCTGCACGGCGTACGTGCCGTCGAGGCGCGACAGGAGCGCATCGGCCGGCACGACGAGGACGCCACTGACGTCGTCGGAGGTGATCGTCACCTTCACCGTCGCGCCGTTCGACGCGTCGGCGATCGGCGCGGTCGGCGTGATCACCGCTTGCACGACGACGGTGCCGCTGCGGTCGACCGAGCGCAGCAGGCTGACGGTCCCGGTGCCGTCCCCGAGCTGCACCGACAGGCCTGGAGTGATGAACGTCTCGTCGCCGTCCGGCACATCGATGACGACGTCCTGGGTGTCGGCCGTGAGGGTGACGATCGTGTCGCCGTCGCCGACCTTGTCGCCGACCCCGGCCGTCACGCTGCTGACCCGCGTGGTCGATCCGCCCGCGGCCGAGGGCAGGAACACGACCGAGCCGAGCGGCACCGTGCCGGTGGCCTTGATGCCGAGGCCTGTCTGCCAGCGCTCCACCATCGCCCGGGTGTGGGAGTCGAAGGTGTCGTCGATCTTCACCGTGCCGGTGGGGTCGTAGCCGAGCGACACCAGGCTGCTCTCCAGTTGCTGGATGTCGGGGCCGGCGGTCGACGAGGTCGACAGGCTGCGCCATGCCGGCAGCGCGCCGCTGAGCGCGATGACGGGCTGGCTGTCGACGGTGTACAGCACGTCTCCGAGGCCGACGGTGGAGCCGATGCCGATCACCGACGTGACCGTCTGCGTCACGCGTGCGGATGCCGCGGACGAACCGCCGGAGCCGCTGGTCCCGCCGCCGCCTCGGCTCGAGCCACCCCCGCCGAAACCCCCGCCTCCGCGGGTGCCACCACGCCCGCCGCCCGCCGTCGTGTCGGTGGTGCTGGTCTCGCCAGGGACCGTGTCACCGGGAACGGTGGTCGAGCCCCCGGGTCCTGCGGCGCCAGGTGGCCCGCCGGGGATCGTGGTGGGACCGGTGCCGGGCAGCGATGTCCCGCTCGGTGTCGTGGTGCCGGGTGGTGTGGTGGTGCCGGGTGCGGTCGTGCCCGGTGGTGTCGTGGCCGGCGTGCTGACCGTCGTCGCCGGTGAGGTGGCCGGGGTCGTGGCTGGCACGGTCGTCGGAACCGGAGCGCTGCCGCCGGGGCATGGCGATGCACCCGTCGGGTCGATGGTGGTCGTGGTGGTGGTCGGGTCGGTCCCGGGTGGGATCGGGCAGGTGTCGTCGACGGCACGGATCGATGCCCCGATCGCTGCCGCCACGAACGCCCCGGCGCCGGTGCCGGCTGCGCCGCCCGCGGCCGCGGCTCCGCCCGATCCGGTGGCGTTCGCGTTGCCACCACCCGTCGCGGCCCCTGTCCCGGTCGCCGTGGCCGTCGAGGTCGCCGCGGCGGCCGGCGTCGCGGTGTCGGCGCTGCTCGTCTGGCCCTCGATCCGGTGCAGGACGGCGAACGAGTCGGACAGCTCCAACGTGCCGTCGATCTTCTCCGTCGTGGTGAGGTCGCCCGACGTCACGGCGGCCGTCTTCAGGATCGCCGGCGCAGCGGCGCTCTTCGACGGCGTCCGCTTCTCGGCGAAGTAGCCGCCCGTCGCCGCGGCAGTGGCGAGGATCAGGACCAGCAGCAGCCGCCGAATGGTGCGCGCGACATGTCGCTTCGGCCGTCGCGCGGTCACGACGGCGGGCGCCGCGCGGACGGGAGCGACGAGCAACGGTGCCGTCGCGACGAGCTCGGTCGAGGCGGTCTCGATCGGCATCAGGTCCGTCGACGACGGCTCGATGATCAGCATCTCGCCGGTCGGCTCGGCCTCGACTGGCGGCGCGGCGACGTCGATGGGCGGCGCGGCGGCGTCGATGGGCGGCGTCGCATCGGGTGCGTCAGGGGTTGGCGTCGGCTCGCTCAATTGGATCGCAGCGCTTCCGTGGGTGGCAGGCGCGCGGCTCGCGACGCCGGGTACAGGCCGGCGATGCCGCCGATCACGACGGCCGCGATCAGTCCGCCGACGATCGCCACGGGTGGCACCACGACCTGCCAGTGCTTGATGTGCGCGTAGATGGCGGTGACACCGGCGCCGAGGGCCACGCCGACCACGCCGCCCGCACCAGCCAGCAGCACGGCTTCGGTGAGGAACTGGCGGCGGATGTGGGCGCGAGTTGCGCCGAGGGCGCGGCGCAGGCCGATCTCGCTGCGTCGCTCGATCACGGCGATGACCATCACGTTGGCGATGCCAATGCCACCGACGAGCAGCGCCACGCCGCCGAGGCCGAGGAACAGCGAGGTGAACGCGTTGCTCGCCGCGTTCTCGGCGGCGAGCGCATCGGACGGCCGGGACACCTCGACCTCGTCGGGCGTCTCGGGGTTCACGGTGTTCGACAGCACCGCGCGCACATCGTCGGTGGCGCCGTCGGTGGTGCGCACGTAGATGATCTCCGGCACGACATCGGCGTCGAGGAGGTAGGTCGCGGCAGCGGGGATGCCGACGATGGCGGAGCGGTCGAGACCATCGGCGGTGGTGTTCGGTTCGAGGATCCCGATGACCGAGAACCACACGTCGTTGATCCGCACGCGCAGCTCGTCGGCGACGCTCGAGATGCCGAGCTTCTGCGCCGCGGTCCAGCCGAGCACCACTGCCGGGTAGGCGCTCGTCGCCGTGTCGAGCCACTGGCCGTCGGCCATCTTGCCGTGCAGCGTCTCGAGCAGGCCGGGGTCGGCGGCGAAGATCGAGATGCCGCTGGTGATGCCCGTCGACACCGCGTCCGTGCGCCGCACCGCACCCTGGATGGTGGCGATCGAGCTCACCGCGGTGACCGGCCCGATCCGGCTGACCATCGCCACGGCCGTGTCGGGCAGCTGGCCGGTGCCACGGCCGAGGCCCTGACCGGCCTGGACCTCGAGCAGGTTGGTGCCCAGGGCGCGGATGCGCGCCTGGAGGTCCTGCTGCGACGAAGCGGACAGGCCGAGCACGCCCACCATCGCCGCGATGCCGATCGCGACGCCCAGCGTCGAGAGGCCCGTGCGCAGCCGTCGGGTGCGCAGGCCGAGCGACCCGACCCGGATGATGTCGCCGAGGCGCAGCCGGGATCCGGCCAGCGGCTTGCTCGACACGGTGGTCGCAGTCACGATGTCGCGTCCGCGAGCGCCGGGGCGGCGTCGGCCGGTGGGGTCGTCGGATCGGCGAGCGACGCGGCCGGCGGCGCGAACGGGGCGTCACGCTCGTCGGACTCGATCGCGCCGTCGCGCACCGAGATCCGCCGGGGGAGCGACGCTGCCAGCTCGCGGTCGTGGGTGATGATCACGATCGTGCGCCCTTCGGCGTGGAGCTCGCGGATCAACTCCATCACCGCCGCGCCGGAGCGGGAGTCGAGGTTGCCGGTGGGCTCGTCGGCGAGCACGATCGACGGCCGGTTGACGATGGCCCGGGCGATGGCGACGCGCTGGCGTTCGCCACCGGAGAGGTGGTTCGGGGTGTGGCCGACGCGGTGGCCGAGACCCACCCGGTCGAGCGCCTCATGGGCGGCGCGCCGCCGCTCGCTCGGCGACACGCCGCGGTACAGCAACCCGTTGGCGACGTTGTCCAGCGCGGACATGCCCTCGATCAGGAAGAACTGCTGGAACACGAACCCGATCAGCTGCGACCGCACGGCCGAGAGCTGCTTGTCGGACATCCCCGAGGCCTCGACGCCGGCGAGGCGCAGCAGGCCACTCGTCGGGCGGTCGAGGGTGCCGATGATGTGGAGGAGCGTCGACTTGCCCGAGCCCGATGGCCCGACGATCGCGGCGAGCTCGCCCTGCTCGATCCGCAGTGACACGCCGTCGAGGGCGCGGATCGGCGGATCGCCGCCGTACTCCTTGACGACGTCGATCAGTTCGAGCGCCGGAGCAACGGCATCGTCCCCCGTCCGGGTCGATGCCGTCCCTCCGGCCGCAGTGCGTCGTCGCCCAGCCCGGCTCACGACGGCACCACGATCTCCAACCCGGCGGCCACGGACTTGCCGGTCACCGAGACGAACCCGTCGGTGAACAGTCCGGTCGTGACGCCGATGAGGTGCGTCGCGTTGGTGCCATCGGGGTTCTTGCCGTCGACGACCTCCAGCGCGTAACCGCCCTCGGCGAGCGCGACCAGCGAGCTCACCGGGACGACGAACGCCTTCGGCTCGGACTGGTCCACCACCCGCAGCGTCACCGGGATCTGCACGAACGAGTCGACGGTGGACGGGATGTTGTCGACGTGGATCGTGATGGTGACGCTCGGGGTCGAGCCCGGCGTGTTCGACGTGTTGGTGGCCACGTTGCCGACGGCCACGACCGTGCCGGGCTGCTCGGTGCCGTCGGGGAACTCGACGTCGATCTTCGCTCCGACCGCGAACGTCGCGTCGCCGACGGGCGCCGTCGTGGTCACCTCGCGGGCAGCCGTCGTGAGGGTGAGCACGTTGCTGTCGGACGCAAGCGCGGTGCCGTCGGCGACGAGCGGCGTGCCGGCGAACAGGCCGGACGGCACGACCACGAAGCTGCCCTTGTGGACCACGACGTCGCCACCGGTGTGTGCGAGGCCGAGCTTCTGCTGCCACAGCACCACCGCGTACGCGGTGGCGCCGTCGAAGTGGTCGTCGACCGTCATCGCGTTCGTCGGGTCGAAGCCGCCGGCTTTGAGCATCTCCTCGAGCAGCTTCACGTCGGCACCGTCTGACACGCCGATCTTCAGGTCGCGGTCGAGCGCCGGCGTCGCGGCTGGATCGCCCTCGATCGCGACCACCGGGACGTAGCTCTCCCAGAACAGCACCGTGCCGGTGGAGACGGCCGTGCCCGGCGCGACGAACGATCCGACCGTGCCGTTGCGACCCGTGCCGCCGGCGCCCTGGCCGACGGTGGACGAGATCAGGAACTTCCGCTCCTCCTGGCGTCCGGTGAGCAGCGTGGACCCCGATTTCGCGGCACCGCCGACCGTGCCGGCCACCGTGTCGACGAGCAGCTTGCCGGGGATGTAGACGACCTCGCTCTGCGGGACCTTGCCGTCGCCGGTGAGCCCGAGGCTGTCCTCCCAGAGCGTGACGGCGGCCTTGGTGGCCGCGTCGTAGGTCTCGTCGATCACGATCTTGTGATCGGGGTCGAAGCCCAGCATCACCAGGTTCTGCTCGAGCTCGCGCACGTCGGCGCCGTCGGACGACGCGGTCGAGAGGTCGCGGTAGCCGGGCACGTCACCGATGAGCGCGACGACGGGGTTGCCGTCGATCGTCGCCACCACCGATCCGGCGTCGATCGTGTCGCCGGTCTTGGCGATCGTGGTGATGGTCCCCTCGACGGGCGAGGCAACGGCGACCGACGTGGTGAAGCCGAGCGTCGCCGTCGTCTCGTCGTACGTCGTCAGGTCCTTCTGCTGGATCTTGGTCGTCGTGAGCGCGGCCTTGGCCGTCGAGACGGAAGGTGCCGACTTCGGGTTGCGCGACTTCGCGTACGCGATGCCGCCGGCGCCCGCTGCGGCGATGACGACGACGGCGAGTGCGACCTTGAGCGGACGCGACATCAGCCGGTCGTGGTGCTGGTGGTGGTCGGCCGGAAGGCGCCGTCGAGGATCGACTGGCACGCGGTGACCGCGGCCTTCACCGTCGGGTCCGTGTCGTCGAGCTTGAGCTGGCTGATGATCCGCGCGGTGGGATCGAAGCCCGCACCGTTGTTCCGACCCGCACCACCGGTCCCGGGCGGTCCACCGAAGCCGCCACCACCACCGGGCGTGCTGCCGCCAGCCGGCGTCGCGCCTGCGCCACCGCCGTTGCCGCCGCCGGTGCCCGTGGTCGCGCCACCCGTGCCGGGAGGACCACCGAAGCCGCCACCGCCGTTGGCGCGGCCCTGGCCGTTGCCGAACGTGATGTCGTTCACGTCGAGGCCCTTGTCGCGCAGGCAGGCGGTGAAGTCGTTGAGCGCGGACTGGATCGCGTTGCGGTTGAGACCGCCGCCCTGGCCGTTGCCGAACGTGACGCCCTTGATCAGGCCGCCGCACGCCCCCTGCGCGGTCTGGAACTCCTCGGAGCGGCGGTCGATGCCGGAGTTGCGTCCGAAGATCCCGCCGGTCGGGTTGCCGTTCGCGTCGAACGTCGGGTCGGCCATGTCGATGCCGTTGTCGCGCATGCACTTCGCGTACGCGAGGAGCGCGTCCTGGGTGTTGACCGGCGTCGATGACGCGGTGCCACCGGATGCCGCGGTCGCCGTCCCGAGCGTGGCCACCTTCGGTGTGCTCGAGCTCTTGCTGCTGCTGCCGCATGAGGCGGCGACGAACGTGAGCACCACCCCCAACGACACGATCGAGAGCAAAGTGGCGCGCCGACGGGCTATGAGCATGACCGGCAGTGTCGAACAAAGGGGCGTGCGCGCCGTAAGACATCAGTAAGAGGATGGTGAGAGTTCTGCTGTCGGAACTCGCTGACCTGCGGGTCTGCCGGATACGGTCCGGCGATGGCCGCCTTCAAGATCGACACCCAACTCCGCTCGTTCGGTGGAGCCGCGGCCGAGGCCGCGCAGCTCGCCGAGGCGGGCGTCGACGGCGCGTTCACGTTCGAAGGCCCCCACGACGGCTTCGTGCCGCTCACCCTCGCCGCCGCCGGCGCACCCGTCGACCTCTACACGAACGTCGCGATCGCGCTGCCCCGCAACCCGATGCAGCTCGCCTACCTCGCCAACGATCTGCAGCTGCTCAGCGGTGGCCGGTTCATGCTCGGCCTCGGCTCGCAGATCAAGCCGCAGATCGAGAAGCGCTTCGGCGCGGCGTTCGATCCGCCGGTGGCGCGCATGCGCGAGCTCGTCCTCGCCCTGCGCGCGATCTTCGCCGCGTGGGCCACCGGCGAGCGGCTGCGGTTCGAGGGTGAGTTCTACCGCCACACCCTGATGACCCCGATGTTCAACCCCGGCCCGAACACCGGTGGCGCGCCGCCGATCTGGCTCGGCGCACTCGGCCCGAAGATGACCCAGATGACGGCCGAGGTCGCCGACGGGTTGCTGGTGATGCCGTTCAGCACCGAGCGGTACTTCACCGAGCACACCCTGCCGAACATCTCGATCGGGCTCGAGCGCGGCGGCCGCACGCGGGCCGACATCTCCATCGTCAGCCAGGCCATCGTCTGCGTCGGACGCGACGAGGCCGAGTACGCCGCTGCCGTCGGCGGGGTCAAGGCGCTGCTGTCGTTCTACGGGTCGACGCCCTCCTATGCGCCGGTGCTGCGCGCCCACGGCTGGGGCGATCTGCACGTCGAGCTGAACGCGCTGTCGAAGCAGGGTCGCTGGGTCGACATGATCGGGTTGATCGACGACGAGGTGATGCACACCATCGCCGTCTGCGGCACACCGAGCGAGGTGGCCGAGCAGCTGCGCCGGCGCTTCGACGGGGTCTCCGACCGCGTCGCGTTCTACATGCCGTTCGCCGCCTCCACCGACCTCATCGCCGCCGCCGTCGCGGCGGTGAAGTCCGCCTGATCGGCGTCACTGACCGCGTGATGTCGTCTGCGGCACGACATCACGCACTCAGACGTCACGCCGAGGCGGTGAAGCGGATGCCGCTGTCGGAGACGTTGGCCGGGTAGACGGTGAGGGTTTCGCCGTCGACCGACCAGTACGACGGCATCTCGAGCAGCCCGGTGATCTTCGTCTCCAGCTGCATGACGTCGTCGGCACAGGCCTGCTTGGTGAGCGCGATCGGACCGATCGTCATCTGCGATCCGGCGAGCGTGTACGTGGCCGACCCGGTGTTGCAGCCGGTGTCGATCAGCACCTTGCCGTCGGCGCCGAACACGACCGTCGCCCCGAGGGTGGCGGGGATGTCGTCGAGCGGACCGACCG
This sequence comes from Ilumatobacteraceae bacterium, assembly GCA_025463305.1. The sequence continues at coordinate 125,007 of JAOBWK010000095.1, read as the reverse complement.
TGATGAAGCTCGCAGGCACCCAGGTGCGGCCGATCAGCGACGTCGGATCGTTGTAGTTGGGCCCCCCGGTCGTCAGCGGCACGGCCGTCGCGACGGGTGCGGCCGTGGCGACCGGTGCAGCGGTCTCGACGGGTGCAGCGGTCTCGACGGGTGCACCGGTCTCGACGGGTGCTGCCGTGGCGACGGGTGCGGCGGTGGCGACGGGTGCCGCGGTGCCGGGCGTGGTGCTGGAGGTCTGATCGGAGCTGCCGCAGGCCGACAGGGCGACAACGGCGACGGCAGCGATCAGGAGCGAGGTGGTTCGGAACATGGTGGTCTGACGTTCGCAGCCGCGCGGACGGTTCCCGCGATCACCGCACGAGGAAGTTGGTGAACTGCCACGGGTCGCCGAGATCCAGCCCGTCGCTCTCGTTGCCGAACACCGGGAACAGGTCGTTGCGATCGCGCAGCGGCGTCCAGTCCGTCGGCCCGGAGTGCTGCGTGCCGAGGTAGCGATCGGCGACGGCGAGCACCTCCTGCCACGGCAGCTCGTCGGGCACGCGCACACCTGCGTGCGGGTTCTCGATCATCCAGGTGACACAACCGATGATGCTGCCGGCCACCTGCAAGGTGGTGGCGTTCTGGCCCGGCAGGATCGCCCTCGCCTCGTCGATGGACAGCAGCGAACCCGTCCACCAGCTGGTGTAGTCGTGGCCCATCAGCAGCACGCCGAGCTCGTCGCGGCCGGAGGTGATCTCGTCGTTGAGGATGCGCTGGCGGCTCTGCATCTTCCAGTCGGCCTGGCGCAGCTCGTGCACGCTCGCGATCGCGGACTCCGACGGGCAGTACGCGTAGTGCACGGTGGGGCGGTACAGCGGGTTGCCGAAGTCGTCCCACACGGTGAGGTGGTCGCTCATCGTCAGCGCCTCGCCGTGGCGGATGACCATCCCGTGGATCGGACCGCACGGCACCCACGACCGGACCCACGTGTTCATGCCCGGCTGGGCCATGCAGATCTGGTTGCGCGGCCCCTCCCCGACGTGGGTGTAGGCGTTGGGCGGCAGGCGCAGTTCGTGCGTGCCCCAGCCCATCTCGGCCGGCGCGACGCCTTCCTCGTAGAACCCGTCGACGGACCAGGTGTTGACGAACTCGTCGAACTCCTTGGGCACGTCGGTGATCTGCGTGTCGCGCTCGCTGATGTGCACGACCTTGGTGCCCGTGAGGTGGGCGAGCACGTTGTACGCGCCGTCGGCGAGTGCTGCCTCGAGGCCAGCGGCGCGGGAGCCGGCGATGCCGTCGCTGAGGATCTTCGTCGCGATCTCGCCGAGGGCCCGCTTGACGAAGTGGCTGACGAGGCCGGGGTTGGCGCCGTGCTCGAGCACCGCGGTGGCGCCGTCGTTGCTGCCCCAGCGGGCCATCATCCTGCGTAGCTGCATGTGCCGCACGTACAGCGTGCGGTCGACGGGGTGCGTCGTCTGCAGGTCGAGGTACGGGTCCCACACCTCGACCGAGGTGTTCAGGTAGCGCACGTCGTGATCCCGGCACCACTCGAGGATCGTGGGGTTGTCGATGTTCCACGCCAGGTCGAGCAGCAGGTCGCCGCCGCCGACGTGGGCGGACAGGAACGCGTCGATGTTCTCCGGCGTCACCTGGTCCTGCTCGTAGCGCACGCCCTTGGCGAGCGAGTCGGCGACGCGCGCGCGGTTGTCGACCATGTCGACGATCGTGATGCTGTCCGGCGCGATGGCCAGGTCACGCACCAGGAGCGGGACGACAGCTTGGGAAACGGAACCACACCCCAGCACCAGCACGCGCTGGGGGACGAGCGTCATTCAGCCGTCTCCAGCACCAACTCGGCGAGCTCGGCCTCGATCGCCGCAACACCCTCGGCGGCCATCAGGCTCTGCCAGTCGTATGCGATGCCCTTACGACCGGCGGTGACCGTTGCATCGAACCGGGTGTTGGTGTTGTTCATGGCGATTCCTTCCGTGGCGACGTTGCCAGGGGATTGGGGAGTGAGATCGGTTTCCTTTCTGCTCGGCCCCCGTGTTTCGGTGAGGACAGGTGTCTCGGGTCCGTGCAGCGGGGACAAGTTAATGACACATCGCGTGGGCCGCTACTCGCTGATCCATCAGCCAGCCGTCGCTGATCCATCGGTCAGATCGGTTGACCGGGTCAGCAGTGCTCGCACCCGTCCGACGATGGGCGAGCGGACGCCGTCAGAGGGCGGCGGCCCAGCTCAGCAGCTCGCGACAGAGCAGCTGACGATCGAGGTCCAACGCCGCGACGTGGCCGCTGTTCGGCAGGTGCACGCGGGTGACCGGGCCGGCCACCGCCGCTGCGACATCGTCGGCACTCGCCGGGTCGACGACGTTGTCGTGATCGCTCGACGCGACGAACACCGGGACGCTGACGGACGCCAGCGCAGCGCGAGCCGCGTCGGCACCGACACCCAGCTGGAGCAAGCCGGTGAGGGCGAGGTCGGCGTAGGCGCTGTCGTGCGCGTCGGGGTCGCGCAGGTCGGCCTCGCCGGCTGGCTGCATGGTGCGGCCGCGCGAGATCAGGTGCTCGAGGTGCTCGGTGGCGTCGGGGTCCGCTTCGCGGACAACGGGGTTGATGACGGCGACACCGCGGATCGCGGACCGCTCCGACGCGGCGGTGAGCGCGAGCGAGGCGCCCATCGACTGACCCACGACGATGATCCCGTGCGTGCCGATGTCTGGTCGGCCGGCGAGCTCGTCGCAGGTGTGCAGCACGAAGTCGAGCCACTCTGCCCACGTGCGGTCGATGAGGTCGTCGGGATGGGTGCCGTGGCCCGGCAGGGTGGGGGCGACGGTGGCGTACCCGGCCCCGTGCAGCGCCGCGGTGATCGGCAGCACGCTGTGCGGCGTGCCGCCCAGACCGTGGAGGACGACAACCCCTGGGCGAGTCATGGGACGCCGGGCCGGGTCACGGCGTGGGCATCCTGATCGCCTGCAGGAAGTCGGCGACGAGGTCGTTGGGATCCTCGAGGCCGATCGACACCCGCAGCAAGCCGGGCGAGATCCCGCCGATTCGCTGCTCGTCGGGCGTGAGGCTGGCGTGGGTGGTGGTGGCCGGATGGCACACCAACGTCTCCGGCCCGCCGAGCGAGGTGGCGACCTTGCCGAGCCGCAGCCGGTCGAGCACCGACGCGGCGTGGTCGATGCCGCCCGTGACGGCGAACGAAAGCACCGTGCCGTTCTGCTTCATCTGACGCTGGGCGAGGTCGTACTGCGGATGGGTGGGCAGGCCGGGGTAGAAGACCGCCTCGACGTTCGGGTCGGCGGCCAGCTCCTTCGCGAGCTGCAGCGCCGAGCCGGCCTGGTGGGCGATGCGCACGGCCATCGTGCGCACGCCGCGCAGCGCGTTGAGCGCATCGTGCGGCGAGGGCGTGGCGCCGTGCAGCACGCCGTAGCCCCAGATCTCGTTGAGCAGCTCGCGCTCGCCGGCGATGACGCCGAGCGTCGCGTCGTTGTGCCCGGCGATGCCCTTGGTGGCGGAGTGGATGACGAGGTCGATGCCGTGGTCGAGCGGGCGCTGGCCGAGCGGCGTCGCGAACGTGGAGTCGACGACCTTGAACGGACCCTTGATCGCGCCGAGCGCTGCGAGGTCGACCAGCTCGAGCAGCGGGTTCGACGGCGTCTCGGCGAGGATCATCATCGTCCTGCCGGGCTGCACGGCAGCCGCGAACGCGCCGGGCTGCAGGCCGTCGACGATGGTGACGTCGATGCCGAAGCGGCGGCACGGACCCTGCAGGAACGCGAGCGTGCCGGCATACAGCTGGCGCTGGGCGACGATGTGGCTGCCCTGGCCGCAGAGGGCCAGGATGACCGTCGTGATCGCGCCCATGCCGCTGCCGTAGGCGAGTGCGTCCTCGGCGCCCTCCAGCTCGGCGATGGCCTCCTCGAAGGCGCGCACGGTGGGGTTGCCGTAGCGACCGTAGAACTCCTTGGCGCGCTGGCCGGTGGCCCGGCGGCGGGCGTCGACCAGGCTCGACGACGTCCAGACGCTGCTGGACCACAGCGGCGTGGCCAGCGACGTGCCGTTCGCGCCGCGGCCGGCGGTGATGGCCGTCGTCGCGGGGCGGAGCTCGGCGGAGACCGGATCGGTGGGCGGATCGACGTTCACCCGAACGAGAATACCCGCCGCGTCTCGCCGGCCAGCCGACAAAACACCAGACAGCACACCTCGACCGGTACCCTGGGACCAACATGCCTGACCTTCCAGCCCGCCTCGGTGCTGGTCGCGGTCAACGGCGCAGGCCGAATCGGCCCGCTGTGGACCACGTCCCCGAACACCGAGAGCCCATCGTGCCCCTGACCACCGTCTACACCCCCACCGGATTCGCGGCCCTCGGCGTCCCCCCCGACGTCGACGCCGGACTCGCCGCTGCCGGCTTCTCGCAGCCGTTCGCGATCCAGACCGAAGCCATTCCCGTCGCGCTCACCGGCAACGACGTGTGCGGCCGCGCTCGCACCGGCTCCGGCAAGACGCTGGCGTTCGGCATCCCGCTGCTCGCCCGCCTCACCGGCAAGGCCGAGCCGAACAAGCCCCGCGGCCTGATCCTCGTCCCCACCCGCGAGCTCGCGCTCCAGGTTGCCGAGGTGCTCGAGCCCGTCGCCAACGCGTGCGGACATCGCGTGCTCGCGGTCTACGGCGGCTCGTCGCGGCACAAGCAGATCGACGAGCTCAATGACGGTGTCGAGGTCGTGGTGGCCACGCCGCTGCGGCTCATCGACCTCCTCAAGAACAACGAGCTCGACCTCGACCAGATCGAGTGCCTCGTGCTCGACGAGGCTGACCGCATGGCCGATGACGGCTTCACCCCGCAGGTCGAGTGGATCCTCCGCAAGATCACCGGGCCGCACCAGACGATGCTGTTCTCGGCCACGCTCGACGGCGACGTCGGCCACCTCGTGCGCCGCTACCTCACCGACCCGATCGAGGTCTCGATCGACCAGCCCACCGACACGGTCGGCACGATGTTCCACCTGTTCCTCGCCGTCCACCGGATGGACAAGGACAAGGTCGTCGCGTCGATCGCCAGCTCGTTCGAGCGCGTCATCGTCTTCTGCGGCACCAAGCGCGTCTGCGACCGGGCCACCGAGGCGCTGCAGGACCTCGGCGTGCGTGCCCAGGCGATCCACGGCGATCTGCCCCAGCCGTCGCGTGAGAAGGCCCTGAAGCGCTTCACCACCGGCGAGATCAGCGTGCTCGTCGCCACCGACGTGGCCGCCCGCGGCATCGACATCGACGACATCGGCGCGGTCATCCACTACGAGCCCGCCGCCGACGGCAAGGCCTACCTGCACCGCAGCGGCCGCACCGCCCGCGCCGGCAAGGACGGCTGGGCGGTCACGCTCGCCGAGTACAACCAGCACGTGCAGTGCACGGTGCTGCAGCGTGCGTTGCGCCTGCCGTTCACGAAGCCGATCGAGGTCTTCTCGAACAACCCGAAGCTGCGCAACCTCACCGAGTTCGACGCCCTCGTCTGACCCCGCCACCCGATCGGTTCAGGTGGTGACGGGTCAGTGGAGCCAGGCGGGGCGGTGGGCCTCGTAGCTGGTGATGTCGTCGGCGTGGGTCATCGTGATGCCGACGTCGTCGAGGCCGTTGAGGAACCGGTACTGGTTCTGGATCTCCATCGGGAACGGCTCGGTGAAGCCGATCGATGGCAGCTCGACGAGCAGTCGCTCCATGTCGATCGTGATCTCGACCGTGGGATCGGCGTCGATCGCGTCCCAGATCTTCTGCACCGCTTCCATCGACACCGCCACGGGCGCGAGGCCGTTCTTGGTGCAGTTGTTGCGGAAGATGTCACTGAAGCTCGGCGCGACGATGGCGTCGAAGCCGTACTGCTGCAGCGCCCAGACCGCGTGCTCGCGTGATGAGCCGACGCCGAAGCTCGGGCCGGCGACGAGGACCGACGCACCGGCGTAGCGCTCGTCGTTGAGGACGAAGTTGCGATCGTCGCGCCACGTCGCGAACAGGCCCTTCTCGAACCCGGTGCGTTCCACCCGCTTCAGCCACTCGGCGGGGATGATCTGGTCGGTGTCGACATCGCTGCGCTTGAGCGGGACACCCGTTCCGGTGATGATGCGGACCTGCTTCATTGCTGGGCTCCTGTCGAGACGGTGATGTCGGCGAGGTCGTCGGGCGTGCCGAAGTGGCCGAGGACGGCGGTGGCGGCGGCGACGGCGGGCGACACCAGGTGGGTGCGACCACCGCGGCCCTGCCGACCTTCGAAGTTGCGGTTGCTGGTGCTGGCCGAGCGCTCGCCGGGGGCGAGCTTGTCGGGGTTCATCGCCAGGCACATGCTGCAGCCCGGCTCGCGCCAGTCGGCGCCGGCGGCGGTGAAGATCGCCGGCAGGCCCTCGGCCTCGGCCTGCGCCTTGACAGCGTGGCTGCCGGGCACCACCATCACCCGCTTGGCGGTGACGGTGCGGCCCTGCATGACCGCGGCGGCGGCGCGCAGGTCCTCGATGCGGCTGTTGGTGCAGCTGCCGATGAACACCGTGTCGACGGCGATGTCGCGGATGGGCGTGCCGGCGGTGAGGCCCATGTACTCGAGCGCCCGGGCGACGGTGTCGCGTGCGGTGGGATCGGTGTAGCTGTCGGGCGACGGCACGCTCGCGCTGATCGGCAGCACCTGACCGGGGTTGGTGCCCCACGTGACGAACGGGGTCAGCGTCGTCGCATCGATGGTGACCTCCTTGTCCCACACCGCGCCCTCGTCGGTCTGCAGGGTCTTCCAGTCCTCCACGGCCGCATCCCAGTCGGTGCCCTTCGGGGCATTGGCGCGACCCTTCAGGTACTCGAACGTGGTCTCGTCGGGTGCGATCAGGCCGGCCTTCGCGCCGGCTTCGATGCTCATGTTGCAGACCGTCATCCGGCCCTCCATGCTCAGCGCGCGGATGGCCGAGCCGCGGTACTCGATGACGTGGCCGATGCCGCCGCCGGTGCCGATCTCGCCGATGATCGCGAGGATCACGTCCTTGGCCGTGACGCCGGCCGGGAGCTCGCCCTCGACGTTGACGGCCATCCACTTCGGTCGGCTCTGCGGCAGGGTCTGGGTGGCCATCACGTGCTCGACCTCGCTGGTGCCGATGCCGAACGCCAGTGCGCCGAACGCGCCGTGGGTGGCGGTGTGGCTGTCGCCGCACACCACCGTCATGCCCGGCAGCGTGCGGCCCTGCTCCGGTGCGATCACGTGGACGATGCCCTGGAGCGGATCGCCCATCGGGAAGTTGGTGATGCCGAACTCCTTGGTGTTCTCGCGCAGCACCTCCACCTGGCGGGCCGAGATCGGATCGGCGATCGGCTGATCGATGTGCTCGGTGGGCACGTTGTGGTCCTCGGTGGCGATCGTCAGATCGGGGCGACGGATCTGACGGCCGCTGAGGCGCAGACCGTCGAACGCCTGCGGGCTGGTGACCTCATGGATGAGGTGGAGATCGATGTAGAGCAGATCCGGCTCGTCGGGTGCGCTGTGGACCACGTGGCGGTCCCAGACCTTCTGCGGCAGTGTCGATGGCATGGTGTCGCATCTCACTTTCATGTGTCGGTAGGCGGTGTCTCAAATCATGGGATAGAGTTCCCGTTCAATGGACAGCGTATCCGGTGTTGGCGTGCTCGACAAGGCGGTCGGTGTGCTGCGCGCCCTCCGCGACGGTGGTCCGCTCGGGCTCGCCGAGCTGCAGCACGCCACCGGCATGCCCCGCGCCACCGCGCACCGGCTCGCCGTGGCGCTCGAGGAGCACGGTCTGGTGCGTCGCGACGCGGCCGGGCGGTTCTGCCTCGGCTTCGAGCTGATCGCGTTGGGGCGGGCGGCGGCCGACGCGTTCCCGCTCGCCGACATCTCCCGTCCGCTGCTCGTCGGGCTGCGTGATGCGACAGGGGAGAGCGTGCAGCTGTTCGTCCGCGAGGGCGACGAGCGTCGTTGTGTCCTCTCCCTGCAATCGCCCCACGGCCTGCGCTGGATCGTGCCCGAGGGTGCCCGGCTGCCGCTCGGCATCGGTTCGGCCGGCCGGGTGCTGCTGGCGACGTCCCGGCCGAGCGTCGGCTACGTCGAGAGCGTCGAGGAGCGCGAGCCCGGCGTCGCGTCCGTGTCGGCGCCGGTGCTCGCCCGCGACGGGTTGATCATCGCCGCGGTGAGCGTGAGCGGCCCGGTCGAGCGCCTCACCCGCCAGCCGGGCAAGCGCTTCGGTCGCGCGGTGGCCGAGTGCGGCGTCGCCCTCGGCCGGGCCCTCGCCGACTCCGGCCTCTGACAGCCGGCGAGACGCGGGTCAGTAGCGGATCACGCCGGGCGTGCCGCCGGCGGCATCGATCATCGAGCCGTTGACCACGAACGACAGTGGGGACGCCAGAAAGGTCACGAGCGGCGCGAGATCGGTGTCGTCGATCATCCGCCGGATGCTGTTGCTGTGCGGGATCCGCTCCTCGATCGCACGTGCCTGCGCGGCGGCGGTCTCGTCGGCGACGTCCGTCGAGCGCACGGTGCGGGTGAGGCCGGGATGCACGCAGTTCACGGTGATGCCGAACGGACCGAGCTCGTCGGCGAGGTTCTTGGTGAGCGCGGCGACGGCGACGTTGCGGATCGAGCCGATGGTGGAGCCGGTGGACACCGCGGCGAGCCCGGCGATGTTGATGATCCGCCCCCACTGCACCTCGCGCATCGCCGGGGCGACGGCCTGGGCGGCGAAGAGGTAGCCGAGCACCTTGACGTCGATCTCGGCGAGCAGCGCGTCGCGCGTGATCTCGGGCAGCTTCGGTGGGGCGGCCCGGCCGGCAGCCGTGGCGGCGTTGTTGACGAGGATCTCGACCGGACCGAACGCCTGCGCCACGCGGTCGACGAGCTCGACGATCGCATCGCGCGACGACATGTCGGCAACGAGGCCGATCACCTCCGCCCCCGTCTCGTCGCGCAGCTGCTGCGCGGTCGCCGCCACCGCTTCGCCGTCGCGCGCGCAGATCGCGACCCGGGCACCTTCGACCGCGAGGTCGTGGGCGATGGCTCGGCCGATGCCCCGGCTGCCGCCGGTGACGAGCGCCGTCTTGTGCTGCAGCTGCAGGTGCATCGCGGCAGCCTACGTTCGTCAGTCCGGTGTGCGGATCGGCTTGCCGGCCCAGATGCCGAGGTCGCTGGCCAGCGCCGGGATCAGCGCATCGCAGAGCGCACCGCCCGTTCCGGGCTTGTCGCCGGCGACGATCGCGGTGATCACCGTGCGCCCACCCTCCATCACCCACGCACACGCCTTCGCGCCGTCGACGGTGCCCGTGTGGCCCCAGCCGTACTGGTCGGTGATGATGCCGGGCGAGCGCAGCGTGTCGCGATCGGCGGGCGTCACGGCGTCGAGCATCGCGGCGAGATCGTCGGTGGACGCCATCCACGTGCCGGCGCCCCCGAGCCGCTCGAGGCGGGCGACGCCCTCCGCGTACGGGCCGTCGGTCGGCAGCAGACCGTCAGTGGTGAGGTGCGGCCCCTTCACGTGCAGCGGATCGAAGATCAGCTCGTCGGCGGCGCGGTCGCGGTTCATCCCGCTGGCGGTCTGCACGAGGAGGCCGAGCGCGCAGTAGTTGCCGTTCGAGTACGTCCACTTCCCTCGATCGGCGGTCGGCGGGCGCGAGAGCGCGTCGGCCAGCGGAATCGCACACGCGCCAGGCGTGTTCAGCCAGGTGGCCCGGGCGATCGGCATGCCCGACGTGTGGTCGAGCAGCTCGCGCACGGTCACGTCGTCCCACGCGGCGATGTGCGGCACGTACATCTGGTTCCACGGAACCGGACCGAGCACGTCGATCTTGTGCTCCTCGGCGAGTCGAGCCACCGTGAGCGCGGTGATGAGCTTGCTCACGCTGGCGAGCACCAGTGGCGAGTCGGACGTCATCGGGCCGCCGCCGTTCGTCGTGCCCGACGCGCGCCCGTAGATCTTGGCGTGATCGCGCCACACCGTCAGCGAGAACGCCTCGTTGCCGCTCGCGAACCGGGCGAACTGGGCGTCGAGCGTGGGCAGCGCAATGGGCGGCAACGACGGCACGAACACCGTCGTCGAGGTCGAGCTCACCGGCTTGTTCGTCGTCGTCGTCGCTGGCACGGTGGTCGTCGACGGCACGGTGGTCGTGGACGGCGCGGTGGTCGTCGACGGTGGTTCGGTCGTCGTGGTGGTGCTGCTGGTCGACGTCGACGGTGACTCGGTCGTGGTCGTCGTCGAGGCGACGGTTGTCGTCGAAGCGACGGTGGTCGTCGAAGCGACGGTGGTCGAGGAGCCGGCACCGTCCGGCTCGGCGCGTGCGGAGGAGCAGGCCGCGATGGCTGCGGCCGCGACGATGAACCCGGCGACCCGCGCGATGGGTCGAGCTGCTCGCTGGTTTCGTGGTTCGATCCGACCGCTGCGCACGAGGGACCAACGCTAGGCGGTCGTCAACCGTGGGCGGCGGTCACCTCGCGAATTCGTTTTCCAGACCGGCGGACGGAGAGCACCCACCGTCGCATGAGCACATCGCACTCCCACCCGGCACGTCCCTCGGCGATCGAGATCGCCCGCTGGATCGAACATCGCCTCGATGCCTCGATCGGCTTCCACCTGCCCTCAGCGCGGCTCTATGGCGTGGTCGTCAACGACGCCGATCTGTTCGACACGGCCGACTGCGACCGGGACGATGCAGGGACGGCGGCGCGGAGCAGCTTCATCGGCGAGGCGCGCGACGTGTACTCGTTGCTCACCGGATCGTTCGCGATCCTGGCGCGGTCGTTCGATGCGGCGGCCGTCGTCACCGGTGGCTGGGCGGCGCCGATGCTCGACGACGGCACGATGACGCACCGCCCGAGCCGTCATCCGCAGCGGCGGCGGGTGCGCGCCGTCGCGGTCGTCGCCGACGACGGCGTCGCGAGCGTGATCCGCTTCGAGGACGATCCGACGGAGGTGATCTGCCGGCCCGAGCGTGGGGTCGGCGACATGGTCGATGCGCTGGAGGCGATGTGGTTCGGCGATGCCACCGACCTTGTGAACCTGCGAACAACCCGAGGCGCCTGCACCCGCCACCCGTAGTCTGGCGCCCGTGACCGACGCATGGGGCGAGACCTGGGCTGCCGAGGTGCGGGCACTGGCCGCCGAGCGCGATGCCGTGATCCTCGCCCACAACTACCAGCTGCCGGAGATCCAGGACGTGGCTGACCACGTCGGCGACTCGCTGGCGCTGAGCCGCATCGCGGCATCCGTCGAGCAGTCCACCATCGTCTTCTGCGGTGTGCACTTCATGGCCGAGACGGCCAAGATCCTGAGCTTCGACAAGACGGTGCTGATCCCCGACGAGCGCGCCGGCTGCTCGCTCGCCGACACCATCACGGCCGATCAGCTGCGCGCGTGGAAGGCCGAGCACCCCGGTGCCGTCGTCGTCAGCTACGTCAACACCACCGCAGCGGTGAAGGCCGAGACCGACATCTGCTGCACGTCGTCGAACGCCGTCGACGTCGTCGCGAGCATCCCCGAGGACCGTCCGGTGTTGTTCTGCCCCGATCAGTTCCTCGGCGCGCACGTGCAGCGGTCGCTGCAGCGCGAGAACATGCACATCTGGCTGGGCGAGTGCCACGTGCACGCGGGCATCAACGGTGCCGAGCTGAAGGCCAAGGTGATGGCCGAGCCCGACGCCGAGCTGTTCATCCATCCCGAGTGCGGCTGCGCGACGAGTGCGCTGTACCTCGCCGGCGCCGGCGTGGTCCCGGCGGAGCGCACCAAGATCCTCTCCACGGCCGGCATGGTCGAGGCGGCCCGGAACACCACCGCGAAGCGGGTCCTCGTGGCCACCGAGACCGGCATGATCCATCAGCTGAACAAGGCCAACCCGTTGGTCATCTTCGAGCCGGTGAACCGTGCTGCCGTCTGCAAGTACATGAAGATGATCACGCCGGACAAGCTGTTGCGCTCGCTGCGCGACGGCACCGACGAGGTCACCGTGCCCGCCGACATCGCCGACCGCGCCCGTCGCTCGGTCGAGCGGATGATCGCCATCGGCCAGCCGTCCCGCACCGGGGAGTAGCGCTCGCATGACCGCCACGATCCCCTTGCAGCTCGCCGCGCCACCCGTGAGCTGGCAGCGCGACGTCGACGTCGTCGTGCTCGGCAGTGGCGCCGCCGGCCTTGCCGCCGCCATCGCGGTGCGACCGGTTCGCTCGGTGCTGATCGTCACCAAGGACACCCTCGATGCCGGCAGCACGGCGTGGGCGCAGGGCGGTCTCGCCGGCGTGCTCGATCCCACCGACTCGTTGGAGAACCACGTGCGCGACACGCTCGAGGCGGGCGCCGGGCTGTGCGACGAGCGGGCCGTGCGGCTGTTGGTCGCCGAGGCACCGAAGGCGATCCGCTACCTGATGCGCCTCGGTGCGGCGTTCGATCCTGGCCACGACGGCGACGGCCCGGCGCTGACGATGGAAGGCGGGCACTCGCATCGCCGCATCGTCCACGCGGGAGGCGACCAGAGCGGCGCCGAGGTGCAGCGCACGCTCGACCAGTCGGCCATCGCCGCCGGGGTCGACGTGCTCGACCACGCGTTCGCGCTCGATCTCGTGCTCGGCAGCAACTCGGACGGCGAGCGCCAGGCCGCAGGGGTGCGGATCGCGATCACCGACGACGACGGCGCCGTGCAGTCCGTCGGCGTCGTCACGGCGCGCGCCGTCGTGATCGCCACCGGCGGCTACGGCCAGGTGTTCGCCTCGACGTCGAACCCGCCGGCGGTCACCGGCGATGGCCTCGCCCTGGCGCTGCGCGCCGGGCTGCCGGCCCGCGACATCGAGTTCGTGCAGTTCCACCCGACCGTGTTGTGGGTCGGCCCCGACGCCACGGGTCAGCAGGCGTTGATCAGCGAGGCGGTGCGCGGCGAGGGCGCGAAGCTCTACGACGCGGCCGGCGAGCGGATCATGGTCGGTGTGCACCCGCTGGAGGACCTCGCCCCGCGCGACGTCGTCGCCAGCGCGATCAGCGAGCGGATGGCCCGCGGCGCGGCGGGCGTCGACGACCACGTGTACCTCGACGCCACCCACATGGGCGAGCACTTCTACGAGCGCTTCCCGTCGATCACCGCGTCGTGCCGAGCCGCGGGCATCGATCCCGCCGTCGACCGGATCCCGGTGGCACCCGCCGCGCACTACGCGTGCGGCGGCCTGCGCGCCGACCTCGACGGGCGCACCGAGCTGGCCGGGCTCTACGCCGTCGGCGAGGTGGCGTGCACGGGTGTGCACGGCGCCAACCGGTTGGCCAGCAACTCGCTCACCGAGGGCGTCGTGGCCGGGACGCGCGTCGGTCGCGACCTCGCGTGGGAGCTGCCCGAGCTCGTCGACCCTGATCACCTCGACGCCGATGGCACCGCCGGCCTCGTGCCCGCCGACCAGCGCGCCCAGATCCGCTCGACGATGTCGCGCCACGTCGGGGTCATGCGCCGTCCCGAAGGTCTGGCGACTGCAGCCGTCGGGCTGGAGATGGTGGCCGACTCGATCTCGCTCGACGTCGTGCCGAGCCGCCGCGCGTTCGAGGCCACCAACCTCCTCACCGTCGCCGCGTCGATGGTGGAGGCCGCCGCCAACCGCACCGAGAGCCGAGGCTGCCACCGCCGCTCCGACTTCACCGAACCACGCGTCATCTGGCTGACCCACCTCACCGTCCGGCTCGACGGCGTCGGCGAACCTCGCGTCATCGGCCGGCCGGAGGGCACCTGATGCTGTTCCACCCGCTGGGTGAGGTCACCCGTCAGCGCTTGGCCGATGGCGGCGTCGATCCCGACGCCGTCGCCGCGCTCGTCCGGATGGCCGTCGCCGAGGACCTCGCCGGCGGCATCGACGTCACCTCCACCGCCACGGTCCCGGCCGATCAGCGCTCCGTCGCCACCTTCGGTGCGCGCCGGCCCGGCACCGTCGCCGGGCTCGCCGTCGCGGCGGCCGTCATCGACGCCGTGTGCGGTGCCGACGCGAGCGAGTTCGAGTACCTCGCCGATGACGGCGACGACGTCGCCGCCGACACCGACATCGCGCGGGTCGAGGCGCCCACTCGGCTGCTGCTCACCGCCGAGCGTTCGGCGCTGAACCTGCTCTGCCACCTGTCGGGCGTGGCCACGCTCACCCGTCGTTGGGCCGACGCGCTGGAGGGCACGCATGCTCGGGTGCGCGACACCCGCAAGACCACCCCGGGTCTGCGCTTCCTCGAGAAGTACGCGGTGCGGTGCGGCGGCGGTGTGAACCACCGGATGGCGCTGAGCGACGCCGCACTCGTGAAGGACAACCACGTGCTCGCTGCCGGCGGCGTGGCCGAGGCGTTCGCCGCCGTCAGGTCGCTTGCCACGTCCATCCCGGTCGAGATCGAGGTCGATTCGCTCGACGGTCTCGACGAGGCGATGCACGCCGGCGCCGATCTGATCCTGCTCGACAACTTCACCATCGAGCAGACCCGTGCCGGCGTCGCGGCGCGTGCCGAGTTCGAGGCGTCGACGGGTCGACGTGTGGTGCTGGAGGCGAGTGGTGGGCTGTCGATCGAGGTGGCCCGCGCGGTGGCCGAGACCGGGGTCGACTACATCGCCGTCGGCGGGCTGACCCACAGCGCGCCCGTGCTCGACATCGGGCTCGACCTGCGCACGGTGTCCTGACGGGTCAGGACGAAGCGGCGGCCTGGTTGCGCGCCGCGATGCGGCGCAGCGGGGGCAGCGTGGGCGGCGGCACCTTGCGCGGCGGCAGCTCCGTGAGCAGCAGCGTGCTGGCCTGGGTGATCGAGAAGACGGCGCGTTCGAACGCGGCCTCGGTGGCGGGCGACAGCGACTGGACACCGCTGATCTTGCGCACGTACTGACGAGCCGCGGCCTCGATCTCGGTGGCCGTCGCGACGGGCTCCAGCCCGCGCAGGGTGGTGATGTTCCGACACATGCCGTTCAGCCTACGCACGGTCAGTCGGGCGTGATTCGGCGCGTGATCCGCGCCGGAGGTGGTTCAGCCGCCGGTGGACTGGCTGAGCAGGACCAGATCGACCACGAGGATCAGATCGGTGTTGGCCGGCAGTCCCATGGTCGCACTGCCCTCGGCGCCGAACGCGTCGGCGGGCGGGATGATGATCTCGCGGCGGCCGCCGACCTTCATGCCGGTGACGCCGGTGACGAGGCCGGGCACGGTCTGGGTGTCGAGGGTGATCTTCGCGGCGGTGCCCGCCTCCCACGTGGACTGCAGCTCGGCCGCCGTGTCGCCGCGGTAGGCGATGATCTGCAGGTACGCCGTGTCGCCGGAGACGGCTTCTTCGCCGGTGCCGACGACGAGGTCGGTGAACGTCGTCGCCGTGGCGCCGGTGCTCGGCTTGATGTCGACCGTCGGCTTGTCCTCCGGGTTGGCCGTCGGCACGTCGATGCCCGGCGTGATCGACACGGCGTCGATCACGAAGCTCAGCGCGTCGCCGGCCTTGATCGGGCTGCCCGACGGCGGGGAGTCGCCGTACGCGAGGTCGGCGGGGATGTCGAGCTGGCGGCGGCCACCGGCCTTGATGCCGATCAGGCCCTGCTCCCACCCCTGGATCACGCTGTTCTCGCCGAGCGTGACCGGGAAGGTCTGGCCGCGGTCGTAGCTGTTGTCGAACTCGGTGCCGTCGGCGGAGCGGACGCCGATGTAGTTGACGGTGACGGTGTCGCCGGTCTTCGCGGCCGGGCCGGTGCCCTCGACGAGATCGGTGATGACCAGCTTGGTCGGCAGCGTGGCCGGGATCTTGACGGTCGGCTTCTTGGTGGCCCCGGCAACGGTGGAGGCCGTTCTGGCGCCCGTGCCGGCGGTGCTGGCCCCTGTCGAGCCGCCCGTCGTGGAGCTGGACGACTTGGAGCCGCTTCCGCAGCTGGTGAGCAGCACGAGTGTGGCAGCGATGGCGGGCAGGAGGCGGCGCATTGCAGCGACGCTATCCCCGGGGCGCCCTGACCCGGACGTCACGCGGTGCGGCGGGTGAGCGCGGCACGGTAGGCCCCGGGGCCCATCCCCACCACCCGGCGGAACTGCCGGGTGAACGCGCTCTGGTCGTAGTAACCGCAGTCCGTGGCGATCTGCGACACCGGTGCGTCGGTGGTGCGCAGGCGCAGGATCGCCTCTTCGAGCCGCAGGCGCAGGATCAGCTGCTTCGCGCTCAGGCCGATCGCCCGCCGGATCGCCCGCTCGAGCTGAGCCACGGTGAGATCAGCCGCAGCGGCCAGATCGGCGACCGAGACGGCCTCGGTGCTGCGCACCCGTGCATAGGCGACGGCAGCGGCGACGCGCGCGTTGACGCCGGCCGATTCGGCGGGCGCGCGCAGGTCCACCGACACGCTCGCGATCGCGGTCGGGCCCGCGGCGGCACCGCGACCGGCCGATCCGAACAGCGTCTTGCTCGTCACGTACCAACCGACCGAGCCATCGGGGCGCAGGATCAGCTCGAGCTCGTTGCGCAGCGGCTGGCCGGTGTCCCACAGCCGCGCGTCCTGACGGGCATAGGACTCGGCGAGCTCGGCCGGGAACAGGTCGGCCGCAGTGAGGCCGACGATCTCGGCCGGCGTCGCCCGACCGGCGCGGTCGGCGAACGCCTGGTTGACGGCGAGGTAGCGGCCCTCGCGATCCTTCACACAGAACATCACGTGGGGGACGTCGGTGAGCAGATCCGAGAGCGCATCGAGGGTCGGATCGGCCACAGCTCATCCTCGCATGTACGAACCGGACGTGATCCGTGCGTGAACGGTGCAAGACGCCGGGTGTCGAATGGTCGCATGGAGCAACTCGTCGACCCGAACGCCGTCGTCACCGACCCCGAGGCCGAGGGTGCCGCGGTCGAGCGCGCGGTCGTGCTGGCCGAACGCCTGCTGGCCGAGTCGCAGCGGATCTCGACGCGCGAGGAGGACGCCCAGCTGCGCCGCCTCGGTCGGTTGATCAACGACGAGCGCGGCCGCGAGCTCGTCCAGCTGCTGACCGACGACGTGCTCCGCATCCACGATCGTCGCCGCGCGGCGCGACGGTTCCGCGACGTCGTGCGCACGGTCGGCGTGCCGACGTCACTCGGTGTGCTCGATGCGCTGATGCTCCGTGTCGGAGCGGTGCTCGCGCCGTACGCGCCGCGTCTGCTGATGCCGCTGGTCGCTCGTCGGATCCGCAACGAGACCAAGGGCGTCGTGCTGTCGTCGCAGGATCCGGCGTTCGCCGAGCACGTCGCCCGTCGCGATGGCGAGCACGTGCGGCTGAACATCAACGTGCTCGGCGAGGCGATCCTGTCCGATGCCGAAGCCACGAACCGGCTGGCGTCGGTGCGGGCGCGGCTGGCCCGGCCGGACGTCGACTACGTCTCGGTGAAGATCTCAGCGCTGTGCGCGAACCTCGATCCGCTCGCCTTCGACGACAGCGTGCGCCGCGTCACCGAGTGCCTGCGCACCCTCTACCGCGATGCGCTGAGCGCGTCGCCGGCGAAGTTCGTCAACCTCGACATGGAGGAGTTCAAGGACCTCGCCCTCACCGTCGCCTCGTTCACCACCGTGCTCGACGAGCCGGAGTTCGCCGGCATGGAGGCGGGCATCGTCCTGCAGGCGTACCTGCCCGACTCGCACGACGCGCTCGAGCACCTCGGCGAGTGGGCGACCGCCCGCCACGAGCGGGCCGGAGGGCGGATCAAGATCCGGCTCGTCAAGGGCGCGAACCTGGCGATGGAGCAGGTCGATGCCGAGACCCATGGCTGGCACCAGGCGCCGTACACGACGAAGGCCGACGTCGACGCCAGCTACAAGCGACTGCTCCGCTCGGCACTGCGGCCCGAGTGGCGCGACGCCGTGCGCATCGGTCTCGCGAGCCACAACCTGTTCGACGTGGCGTGGGGGCTGATCGTTCGCGAGGGCCTCGCCGACCCGGACCAGATCGAGCTGGAGATGCTCGAGGGCATGGCGCCAGCGCAGGCGCGTGCGGTCAACGCTGCGGCTGGTGGGTTGCTGCTGTACGCGCCCGTCGTGGCGCCGAACGACGTCGACTCCAGCATCGCCTACCTGTCCCGCCGGCTCGACGAGAACACGTCGCCCGACAACTTCCTGCGTGCCCTGTTCACGCTGCGCCCGGGGACGCCGGAGTTCGCCGAGCAGGCCGAGCGGTTCCGCGCGAGCGTCGCCGAGAGCTCGACCGTGTCCACGCGCAGTCGTCGCGAGACGGTCGCCTCGCCGGCCGGCCTCGACGAGTTCGACAACGAGCCCGACACCGACTTCACGATGGCCGCGTCCCGCTCGATGCTGGCCGACGCCGTGCCGGTCGACGCGCCGCCGCACGTCTCGGACATCGCCGAGATCGACGCCGTCGTCGCTCGCGCTGTCGGCGCTGCGGCGAGCTGGGCATCGTCGACGTCCGCCGAACGGCGCGCGTTGCTCGAGAACGTCGCGGTGACGATGGCTGCGCACCGCGCCACCACCCTCGAGGTGATGGCCGAGGAGGCCGGCAAGACCATCCGCGAGGCGGATCCGGAGATCAGCGAGGGCATCGACTTCGCCCGCTACTACGGCATCGTCGGCACCACGCTGATCGACGAGCTGCGCGCCGATGGCGTCCAGATCGAGGCCCGTGGCGTCGTGCTCGTCGTCGCGCCGTGGAACTTCCCGTACGCCATCCCCAATGGCGGCGTCTGCGCCGCGATCGCCGCCGGCAACGCCGTGATCCTCAAGCCCGCGCCCGAGACCCGGCGCATCGCCTGGGCGCTCGCCCAGCAGCTGTGGGAGGCCGGCGTGCCGCGCGATCTGCTGCAGTACGTGGCCTGCGACGACGACGAGGTCGGCCAGCACCTCGTCACCCACGACGACATTGCCAGCGTGGTCCTGACCGGCTCGTACGACACCGCCCAGCTCTTCACCCGGTGGAAGCCCGACATCCACCTGCTCGCCGAGACGAGCGGCAAGAACGCGCTCGTCATCACGGCCGCTGCCGACATCGACGCCGCGCTGCGCGACCTCGTCAAGTCGGCGTTCGGTCATGCGGGGCAGAAGTGCTCAGCGGCGAGCCTCGCCATCGTCGAGGCCTCGGTGTACGACGATCCGTCGTTCGCCCGTCGGCTCGCCGACGCCGTCGAGAGCCTCGTCGTCGGCTGGCCGCAGGCGCCGGCCACCATCATGGGGCCGCTCATCAACCCGCCGAGCGGCCCGTTGCGCCGGGCGCTCACGACGCTCGACGGTGACGAGCGCTGGATCGTGGAACCGCGACCGTTGGACGATCCGTCGGTCTCACGGCTCTGGACGCCCGGGGTCAAGATGGACGTCGCCGAAGGCTCGTGGTTCCACCTCACCGAGTGCTTCGGGCCGGTGCTCGGCGTGATGCGCGCCCGCGACCTCGACCACGCGATCGAGATGCAGAACGCAACACCGTTCGGCCTCACCGGTGGCATCCACTCACTCGATCCGCTGGAGATCACCCGCTGGCTCGATCGGGTCCAGGTCGGCAACGCCTACGTCAACCGCCACATCACCGGCGCCGTCGTGCAGCGTCAGCCGTTCGGTGGATGGAAGCGCTCGTCGATCGGTTGCGGTGCCAAGGCCGGCGGTCCGGACTACGTGCTCGGGCTCTGCACGGTCGATGCGCCGGTGGTCGATGCGCCGAGCGCGGCCCGTTCGTTCGACACCTGGTTCGCGCAGTGGTTCGGCGTCGACCACGATCCGAGCGGCCTGCGCAGCGAGCGCAACGTGCTCCGCCATCGTCCCCTCGACGGCGTGCTGCTGCGGATCGACGGCGCCACGCCGGCCGAGCAGATCGCGGTGGCCCGCGCCGCCGCGGCACGCACCGGCGTGACGCTCACCGTGTCCAACGCGTCGACCGAGTCGGAGGACGCGCTGCGCGACCGACTGGTGACGATCGGTGCCGAGCGGGTCCGCAGCCTCGTGGACGTCAGCGACGAGATGCGGCTGTGGCTGCTCGAGCGCACGATCGGCCTCGACACCCGGCCGATCACCGGCCACGGCCGCGTCGAGCTCGGGCGCTGGACGAAGGAGCAGGCGATCAGCGAGACCACCCACCGCTACGGCCGGCTCACCGAGTCCGTGCTGGGCTGATCACCCGCCGCGGGACAGCAGCCACTCCTGCTCGGCTTCACCCATCGGGGTCGAGGGCGCACCGTTCGTCATCGGCCACAGCTCCTCCGCGACTCGGCGGTAGTTGCCGGTGGCGTGCAGCTCGCCGAGGATCGCGTACAGGCCAAGGTTGATCCGCTGGATGAACACGAACGACCTCGGCACCGTCGCGTACTGCGAGATCGGGCTGTCGCGGTCGAACGTGTGGCGCACGATGGCCGAGCTGTACTCGGGCGTCCAGGTCATCACCCGGTCGTCGCGCACCGGCTCGTAGAAGTGCGAGAAGTACTCGCCGGCGTCGGCGGTGTCGATCGGTGCGTTCGCCTTCAGCAGCCCGGCAGCCTCCACCACGCTGCGGAACGCGACGTCGTCGTGATCGATCGCCGCGGCCTTCACCATCGTCTCGAAGGTGTGCAGCTCGGACGGCGTGAAGTGCTTGACGAGGCCGAAGTCGAGGAACGTCACCTTGCCGTCGCGGTGGAACAGGTAGTTGCCCGGATGCGGATCGCCGTTGAAGGCGCCGAAGCGGTAGAGGCTGCGGAACACGAAGCGGAAGATGGCCTCGCCGGCGAGGTCGCGCTCGTGCTGGTCCCACGACAGCAGCTCCTTCCACGTCGAGCCAACCACGAGCTCGGTGGTGAGCACGCGTGACGTCGACAGCTGGTCGATGACGGCGGGCACGTCGAAGTACGGATGGTCGCGGTAGTACTCGTGGAACGCGCGCTGGTTGCGGGCCTCGAGCGCGTAGTCGAGCTCGTCGGTGAGCCGGCTCTTGATCTCCTCGACCATCTCGCTGGGATCGAGCCCGCCGAAGCCCTGCTTGAGGATCGCCCCGAGCAGCTCGGTGTTGCGCAGGTCGGAGGCGATGGCCGTGTCGACGCCCGGGTACTGCACCTTCACGGCGACGGCGCGCTCTTGGCCGCTGTCGGGATCGACGATGATCGCGCGGTGCACCTGGCCGATCGAGGCCGCGGCGATCGGCTCCGGATCGAACGTCACGAACAGGTCCTCCAGCGGGCGGCCGAGCTCGCGCTCGATGACGCCCTTGGCGAGCTCGAAGCTCATCGGCGGGGCGTTCGACTGCAGCGTGCTCAGCGCGAGGCGCAGCGGCTCGGGCAGGCCCTCGTCGAGGTAGCTCGCCATCTGGCCGAGCTTCATCAGCGCGCCCTTCATCTGGCCGAGCCGGTCGGCGATCTGCTCGGCGGTCTTCAGCTCGCGCTCGCGGTCGAGCTCGATCCGACGCTCGGCGCTGGCGAACAGCTTGCGTGCGCTGGCCGACGCGTACGTCGCGCCGACCTGCAGGCCGAGCGTGGCGAGCTGGGTGTTGCGGCCGGCGCGCTTGCGTTGCGCGATGGCGTGGGTCTGCTCGGCGAGGCGGGCGCGCACCACCGCCGCGGTCGCGATCGCCGCGACGCCGCCCAGCGACATCCACACCGCGCGCTTCACGACGAGATGCGCGCGCGTTGGCAGACGGACGTGATGGCGCGGATCAGCGTCGGCACGAACTCGGCGGCGTTGGCGATGCACGCGTCGTGATCACCGTCGACCCGGTACGCCTCGGCGCCCGTGATCGCACGCGACAGCGTGATCTGCCGTTGCAGGGGCACCACCCGGTCGCGCATCGTGATGACGCACGACGTCGGCACGTCCACCCCGCCGATCCACGATGTCGAGTCGAACCGCCCGATCGCCCTTCCGGCCTCGAGCACGGTGCGCCACTCGTGCATTGCCGCCTGTTCCAGCGCCCACGGTTCCCACGCGCCCACCTTGCGCTGCAGGTAGATCTGATGGGTCAGCCATTCGCGGGCGCGGGCCGGCGTGTAGCGGGCGACCGCGGCGAGCCCGGTGAGGCCCATGAACGACAGCCGTTCCTCGCGGCTCGACGAGAACGTCGACGTCGTCGCGCACAGGACGAGCCCGCTGACGCGCTCGGGATGCCGGCGCCAGATCAGTTGGGCGATCGGGCCGCCCATGCTGTAGCCGACGGGGATGAACCGTTCGATGCCGAGCACGTCGGCCAGCGCGACGGCGTCGTCGGCGCAGTCCTCGAGCCGGAACAGCTTGCGGCTGCGGATGCCGCGCCCGTGCCCCCGGTGGTCGATCGCGACCACGCGGAAGTGCTCGGCCAGCGCGAAGTAGGTGAGGAACCAGTTGAGGTCGGCGCTCGCGGTCCAGCCGTGCAGCAGCATCACGGTCGGCGCGTCGGGGCTCGGCCCCGGGAGCTCGCGCACGAACGTGGTGCCCCGGCCCGGGAGCTCGACGTGGCGACCGGGTGGGAGCTTCGGCTCGGGGATGCCGCCGCCCCGGGTCATCGAGTGGCGCCAGGCGTCATCGACGGGTGGAGCGCAGCGTCACTGGGCGGGGCCGACGGCCAGGATCTTGACCTTTAGCTCGCCGTTCGGTGCCTGGTACGACACCCAGGAGCCGACCGTCGAGCCGAGCAATGCGGTGCCGAGCGGCGAGCCGGGGCTGACGATGTCGAAGCCCTCGACCTTCTCCTCGACGTGGCCGATCACGTACGTCTCGGCGTCGTCGTCGGAGTCGCCGTCGTAGACGATGCTGATCTTCTGGCCGACGCGAACCTCGCCGGGGGGACCGTCTTCGATCACCTCGCCGTTCTCGAGCAGGTACTCGAGCTGGCGGATCCGGCCCTCCATGTGGCCCTGCTCGTCCTTGGCGGCGTGGTAGTCGCCGTTCTCCTTGAGATCGCCCAGCTCACGGGCACGCTCGATCTTCTCGGCGACCGCGAAGCGGCCACGCGTGGACAGATCGTCGAACTCGGCCTGCATGCGCTCGTATGCAGCTCGGGAGAACTGGTGGATGGCCATCGGGCAAGGCTAGCGGGGCATGTTCACGGGCTGTGGCCCGGGCCGGTCGGCGGTTACGATGCTCGCCCTATGACGAACGCTTCAGGACCGCACCGGATCGCAATCATCGGAGGCGATGGCATCGGCCCGGAGGTCACGGCCGAAGCGCTCAAGGTCGTCCGTGCCGCCGGCGTGCAGCTGGACACCACCGAGTACGACCTCGGCGGCCAGCGCTACCTGCGCGACGGTGAGGTCCTGTCGGACGACACGCTCGAGGAGCTGCGCGGGTTCGACGCGATCCTGCTCGGCGCGGTGGGCACCCCGGGGGTCCCGCCGGGTGTCATCGAGCGCGGCCTGCTGCTGAAGATGCGCTTCGCGCTCGACCTGTACATCAACCAGCGCCCGTTCGTCGGCACCGCACCCGGTGGCACCACAGAGCACGAGTTCGTCGTTATCCGCGAGAACACCGAAGGCCCCTACGTCGGCGAGGGCGGCGTGCTGAGCAAGGGCACGCCGAACGAGGTGGCCACCCAGGGCAGCGTGAACACGCGCATGGGCGTCGAACGGGCCATCCGCTACGCGTTCGAGTTGGCGATGACCCGCCGCAAGCACGTCACCCTCGTCCACAAGACCAATGTGCTCACGTTCGCCGGCGATCTCTGGCAACGCACCTTCGACATCGTCGCTGCCGACTTCCCCGAGGTCGGCACGGCGTACAACCACGTCGACGCGGCGTGCATCTACTTCGTCCAGGACCCGCACCGCTACGACGTCATCGTCACCGACAACCTCTTCGGCGACATCCTCACCGACCTCGGTGGCGCGGTCAGCGGCGGCATCGGCCTGGCCTCGTCGGCCAACCTCAACCCGGCCCGCACCGGCCCGTCGATGTTCGAGCCCACCCACGGCTCGGCCCCCGACATCGCCGGCAAGTCGCTGGCCAACCCGACGGCGGCGATCCTCAGCGCGGCGTTGATGCTCGACTTCCTCGGCGAGTCCGCGGCGGCCGACCGGGTGCGGTCCGCCTGCGTCGAGCCTGTCACTGGCAGCACCACGCAGATCGGCGACACCATCGCCGCGCGGCTCGTTGCCTGACTAGTCTCACTCGACACGTTCGTTGCACGTCCAAGCATTCGCCACAGCACCGACCCGGGGGAAGATCCATGCCGATTCAAGCGACACCGAAGATCTGGATGAACGGCGAGCTCGTCGACTGGGACAAGGCCCAGGTGCATGTGCTCACCCACACGCTGCACTACGGCACGGGCGTGTTCGAGGGCATCCGCGCCTACGCGACGCCTGACGGCCCGGCCATCTTCCGCCTGACGGACCACATCAAGCGGCTGTTCAACAGCGCCAAGATCATGGGCATGGACATGCCGTACACGGTCGACGAGATCATCGCGGCCACCAAGGCGACGGTGGCCTCCACTGGTCTCGACGCCTGCTACGTGCGCCCGTTGGCGTACTACGGGTACGGCGAGATGGGCCTGAACACGTTGCCCTGCACCACCGACATCGCGATCGCCTGCTGGCCGTGGGCGCCGTTCCTCGGCCACGACGCGATCCGGATGAAGGTCAGTTCGTGGACCCGGCACGATCACAACACGATGCCGCCGGCCGCGAAGACGGTGGGCAACTACGTGAACTCCTCGCTCGCCAAGGTCGAGGCGTTGAAGTCCGGCTACGACGAGGCCGTGATGCTCGCCCCGAACGGCATGGTCGCGGAGTGCACCGGCGAGAACATCTTCGCCGTCCGCAACGGCATCATCCTCACCCCACCGCTGTCGGCCGGTGCGCTCGAGGGCATCACCCAGGCGAGCGTGATGACCATCGCCCGCGACCTCGGCTTCGACATTCGCGTCGACAACATCGCGCGCAGCGACCTGTACATCGCCGAGGAGATCTTCGTCTGCGGCACCGCCGCCGAGATCAGCAGCGTCCGCTCCGTCGACGACCGCGAGGTGCCGCCCAACGGCCCGATCACCACCGCGATCGCCAAGGTCTACCTCGACGCCGCCAACGGCAAGGTCGACCGGTACAAGGACTGGAACGAACTCGCGGTCTGACCCCCGGTCGCTGCGTCGGCCCGGCGACAGCAGCGTTTGTGCGAGCGGATGCGCGTTCGCACGCGAGTTGTCGCGCACAAATCCGAGGGGGCCGGCGTGGATCAGCGTTCCGCGCACGTTGGGCGAAAACGGCAACCGCCCTCGGCTGCGCTGCCGTCGGTGGGGACGGCGCGCCACCGAGGGCGGCTCACGTGGGATGATCCACTGCTGATCGAACGTCCGGTGTTACCCTTTGACTCGTTCAACTTCTCACCCGTCGGAGCAAGCTCCGGCGGGTGAGCCCGTTTTCAGGATCAGCGTCCCCGGCAAGCCGGCTCCACCTCCCCCGAATGCCTCCGACCTCCGCGGTTGCCCGCTTCCGTCTTCGGCGGTTGCTCGTGACATCTGCCGCCCCGGTGCCGCATTGCTGCGACCACGTGACGACCGCTGCCCCAGGCGTCCCCCTCGCCTCCGCCTTGCGGCGTCGGCTCCGGCTGGCCCTGCGGATCCTCGCCGCCGCTCTCCCCGTTGCCAGGGCGACCGTCGGTTCCGACCCACATCGACGCCTCCTCCCCGCCGACCGCTCCGTTGCCGGCGCGACCGTTAGTTCCGAGACCCCGTCGACGACCGGCTTGCGCCGACCGTCCGAGCTGTGGTTCATCCCCCGGTTCGTCGTGCGTCCTGGCCCCATTCAGACGTCTTCCGGTTCCATCTCACGGCTTGCGCCCTTCGACTTCCCCAGCTTCTGTCCGGTGGGCCAGGTCGCCGTGCGACCCGGTGTGCCATCACTATGAACGGCACAAAACACCAGGTCAAGCGGTATTTTCAAACTCACAGGGTTGTCCACCGACATTGGTCGAAATCCCCAGAAGTATTTTGTTCATCCACCGTGAACACACAGGTTGCACACAGATCGCCCCGAGTTCGCCGACCGTCGACGGCCACCCTGACGCACGATGGTTGACGTTCGGCGGGTCGACCGGCACAATGACCACATGTCCGGCACCTCGTCCGTCGCCATCATGCTGATTCCGTAGCGCGCGTCCGACCGACGTGCGCTGCCTGCCGCCCACCCGGGCGGCTTTTGTCTTTCTCGGCCCAAGTTCAGGAGCAACCGTGCCCGCAACCGCACAACCAACCAGTGTCCCCAGCAGCGCCCCGAGCAGTGTCGAGGTCTTCGACACCACCTTGCGCGACGGCCTGCAGGTCGAGGGCGTGTCCGCAACGGTGGAGGACAAGCTGCGCATCGCCGAGCAGCTCGACTTCCTCGGCGTGCACTTCATCGAGGGCGGCTGGCCGGGGGCGAACCCGAAGGACATCGAGTTCTTCGCGCGTGCGCTCGCGGAGCTGCGACTGACGACCTCGACGCTCGTGGCGTTCGGCTCCACACGCCGGCCGAAGGGCAAGGTCGACGACGACGCCACGTTGCGCAACCTGATCGAGGCCGGCACCGGTGCGGTGTGCATCGTCGCCAAGAGCTGGGACTACCACGTGCTCAACGCGCTGCAGACCACGCTCGACGAGGGGGCCGCGATGATCGCCGACTCGGTCGAGTACCTGCGCGCCCACGACAAGCAGGTGCTGGTCGACATGGAGCACTTCTTCGACGGCTACAAGCGCAACCCCGAGTTCGCGCTGCGGGCGATCGAGTCGGCTGTCGTCAAGGGCGCCAGCCACGTCGTGCTCTGCGACACGAACGGTGGATCACTCCCGCACGAGATCGAGTCGATCGTCCGCGACGTGCACCGCCACATCGGCAATGACGCGATCATCGGCATCCACTGCCACGACGACACCGGTTGCGCCGTGGCGAACAGCATGGCCGCCGTGCTCGCCGGGGCCCGCCACGTGCAGGGCACCCTCAACGGTCTCGGCGAACGCACCGGCAACTGCAACCTCACCACCGTCATCCCCAACTTGCAGATGAAGCTCGGCATCGGCTGCCTGCCCGAGGGTCGCCTCGAGCGGCTGACGTCGGTGAGCAACCACATCGCCGAGGTCCTCAACCGGCCGCTCAACCCGCAGGCGCCGTACGTCGGCTCGTCGGCATTCGCGCACAAGGCGGGGCTGCACGTGTCGGCCATCGTCCGGGCCAAGGACGCGTACGAGCACATCGACCCCGAGCTCGTCGGCAACGGCACCCGGTTCGTCGTCAGCGAGATGGCCGGCCGCGCCACCATCACCATCAAGGCCGAAGAGCTCGGACTGGCGATGGACGGCCCCGCCATCAACCAGGTGATCGACGACCTCAAGCGGCTGGAGCACGAGGGCTTCCACTTCGAGGCGGCCGACGCGTCGCTCGAGCTGCTGATGCGCCGCGCCGCCGGCTGGCAGCAGGAGTTCTTCAAGGTCGAGAGCATGCGCGTCATCACCGACGAGCTCCCGAACGGCGAGTTCAACACCGAGGCCACCGTCAAGGTGTGGGTCGGCGATCAGCGCTTCGTGACGACGGCCGAGGGCAATGGCCCCGTCAACGCGATCGACACCGCGATGCGCGCCGCGCTGGCCGAGCACTACCCGCACCTCAACCGGGTGCACCTCACCGACTACAAGGTGCGCATCCTCGACGGTGCGACCGCGACCGGTGCCGTCACCCGTGTGCTCATCGACGCCACCAACGGCGATCGCTCGTGGACGACGATCGGCGTGAGCTCGAACATCATCGAGGCGTCGTGGCGGGCCCTCGAGGAGCTGTTGGTGTTTGGCCTGCTGCACGCAGGCGAGTAGAAAGAGGAGATGGCCGCACCGAAGTTCGCCCCTGTTCCGGCAATCGACGTCGCGCGCACCTACGAGTCGCCCGAGCACGTGCCGGATGCGTGGTCAGCTGATCGGCCGGCCGAGATCCAGGGCCGCCAGCCGTCGGGTGCACAGCTCGGCTACCAGGGCCCGGATCAGGGCTACATGCTCACGTTGTCGGAGCGCTTCCGCAGCAAGGTGATCGTGTCGGCGGGCGGCTCGGTCAACGACGCGATCCGCGGCAGCATCAACATCGCGCTGCGCCGGGCATCGCTGTTCGGCCGGGCGCCCGTGGTGCACGATCTCACCATCGCGTTCACGATCTGGGGCTGGCTCGACGCCGCGCCGGCCGCCGAGCTCGTCACCCGCCGCAGTGAGCTGTTCGAGGGCGTCGCCAACACCAACCACCACTACACCGAAGGCCGGGTCATCGCCGATCTGGTGCCGGAGTCCACCCTGCGCCTCACGCCGCAAGCGGCCACCAGTGCGTACGCCGGCGGGAAGTGGCGCGACCTCACAGGTGCGTGAGACGGCTCGCCGTCGTGCCCGTACGATGCACGACATGGAGTCGAGATGAGCCAGCCGATCACCCTCACCGACGAGCAGCGCGAGTTCCGCGCCGTCGTCCGCCAGTTCGCCCGCGACAAGATCGCCCCGCTGGCCGCCGAGACGGATCGCACCGCCACCTACAGCTGGGATGCGTTCAAGGCGCTGCAATCGATGGAGCTCACGTCGCTCTCGTACCCGGAGCAGTACGGCGGTGCCGGCGCCTCACTCGTCGATCAGGCGATCGTGGCGGAGGAGCTCGCCTCGGCCTGCGCGTCGACCAGCCTGATGTTCCTGATCTCGAAGCTGGCCATGCTGCCCGTGCTCAACTTCGGCAGTGAGGCGCTGAAGGCGAAGTACATCCCGCGCATCTGCAGCGGCGAGAGCCAGGGCAGCTATGCACTGAGCGAGCCCGATGCCGGCAGCGACGTCGCCTCGATGACCACGAAGGCGGTCGCCGACGGCGACGACTGGATCATCAACGGCACCAAGTGCTGGATCACCAACGCGGGCATCAGCGACCTCTACACCGTCTTCGCCCGCACCTCGGCCGATCGGCACAAGGGCATCACCGCGTTCCTCGTCGAGGCCGACTGGGGCGTGCAGGTCGACAAGCTCGAGCACAAGCTCGGCATCAAGGGATCGCCTACCGGCGTGATCCGGCTCGAGGACGTGCGGGTGCCCGACGCGAACCGGATCGGCGAGGTCGGGCAGGGCTTCACCGCGGCGATGCACACGCTCGATCGCAGCCGCCCGACCATCGGCGCGCAGGCCGTCGGCATCGCCCAGGGCGCGCTCGACATCGCGATCGACTACCTCAAGGAGCGCACCACCTTCGGCAAGCCGCTCGCCGACAAGCAGGGCCTGCAGTGGATGGTGGCCGACTGCGGGATGCGCATCGAGGCGGCCCGCACGATGGTCTACCGGGCCTGTGCGATGGTCGACGAGGGCGATCCGCGCGGCGAGCTGTCGATGGCCGGCGCGATGGCGAAGTGCTTCGCCAGCGACACGGCGATGCAGGTCACGGTCGACTGCGTGCAGTTCCTCGGCGGCTACGGCTACACCAACGACTTCCCGGTCGAGCGGATGATGCGCGACGCCAAGATCACCCAGATCTACGAGGGCACCAACCAGATCCAGCGGATGGTGATCGCCAAGAAGCTGCTCGGCTGACCTGCGGTTCGTCGCTCAAGCAATCCGGTCCTGTGACCGATGACATGGGATGCGCGTCTCCTCCTGCTGGTCCGGCGCGGGTCGCACGGGCAGGGGTGGAGGGCCGCGATGATGCAGGACGAGCTGGCCGCGGCCATCGGCGCGGCGGTGGACCCCACCACGCTGATGCAGCGCGTCGCCGACCGCACCGTCGAGCTCGTCCCGGCCGCTGAAGGCGTCGCGATCGGGCTGCGAACCGGCGACGTGATCACCTACGTGTGCGGCGCGGGCGTCAACCGCACGCCGGTCGGCACGCGGGTGCAGAGCGGCACGAGCCTGAGCGGGCTCGCGGCTGTCACCGGGCAGGTCCAGCGCTCGCACGATGCGCGGTCCGACCCGAGGGTCGACGCGGCCGCGTGCCGCGCGCTGTCGGTCGTCTCGCTCGTGTGCGTACCACTGACACGGTCGGGCGAGTCGTACGGCGTCGTGGCCGTCAACGCATCGAGCCCGCACGCGTTCACCGACGAGGACGTCGAGATGCTGCAGCAGTTGGCGGACTTCGTCAGCGTCGCGATCGGTTCGGCTCACGATCTCCACTCGGCGACCAACCAGCTGCTCGAGCTGTGCCAGCCGACGATCGATGCGGACGGAACGGCGAGCCGCTACATGATGGGCGTGCTCGATCCCGTGGCCGCCGACCGGATCGAGGCCCGCGCCGGGATCCAGCACCTGCTCGGCGATCCTCATTTGCTGGACATCGTCGTCCAACCGATCTGGGACCTGGCCACCGACTCGGTCATCGCCGTCGAGGCCCTCTCGCGGTTCCGCACCGATCCGGCGCTGGCACCCGACCGGTGGTTCCATGCGGCGCACCAGGCTGGGCTCGGTGTCGAGCTGGAGACGTTGGCGATCACCCGTGCGCTGTCACTGCTGCCGCTGCTGCCGGCCGATGTGGCGATCACGATCAACGTCGGTCCGGAGACCATCGTCAGCTCGCCGCTGCATGACGCGCTCAGCGCCGTCGAGCCGGACCGGATCGTGATCGAGCTCACCGAGCACACGGCGTTCGATCGCTGCCCGGAGCTCCCCGACGAGCTGATGCGGTTGCGCCGCCGCGGCGTGCGGCTCGCCGTCGACGATGCCGGGTCCGGCTACTCCAGCCTCACCCACATCCTCCAGCTCGCACCCGACTTCATCAAGCTCGACCGCGAGCTGATCGCCGGCGTCGATGCAGATCCGGTTCGCCGCGCCTTGGTGACGTCGCTCGTGTCGTTCGCGCGGGACACGGGGGCTCAGATCGTGGCCGAGGGCATCGAGACCATCGGCGAGCTCGGACTGCTCCGCCGGCTCGGCGCCCATCACGCCCAGGGCTACCTCCTCGGGCGTCCGTCGCCGCTCACGTCCTCCGCCACACCGCTCGTCAGCCGATCCGCCGCCGCTGCGCTTGCCCGCTCCGGGAGCCCGCGCGCCTGGACGGTGAACGCTCCGACGATGCCGCAACCGGCGCGCTCGCGTCCGCGTACCGCCGGCACGGTCTGACCCGACGACGATCGGATCAGGGGTCAGACCCGGGTGTCGAGCAGACGGGTCGGCGTCAACGGTTGGTACGGGCTGCCGGCGGGCATCGAGCCGTCGACGTCGACGATGATGTCGGCGCGCGTGTCGGCGACGACGCAGACGGTGCCGGATGCCGACAGCCGCGCGAGGACGGCGACGGCCACCGTCTCACCGCCACCGAAGTTGACGTTCGAGGCCATCGGACGTGGTTGGTCGCACGGCCAGACGGTGGCGTAGCCGGGCACGGCCGGGTTCGTGATCGTCACGTTGAGCATCGCCGCGGATGCGCCGGTGTCGACGCCGTTCGTGCCGGCGACGACGATGGTCAGCGGCTCATCGGCGGCCTGGTTGCCGACGGTGTCGAGCTCACCGTTTCGGGTGTCGGCGAGGCGGACCGGTGTGGTCGGGTGGTAGCCGGCGCCGGGCTCGAACCAGCCCTGGACGTCGATGACGATGTCGGCGGCCGCATTCGAGGACACGCAGACAGCGCCGTCGGCTCCCAGCCCGGTGAGCACGGCGTTGGCCGTCGTCGCGCCCGGCGCGATGTTGAGGTTCGAGGCCGTCGGCCGGCGTGCATCGCACGGCCACACGGTGACGAAACCCTCGGCGAGGGCGTTCGTCGCGGTGACGTTCAGCATCACGGCCGACGCATCACCGCGGACCCCACCTCGGCCGGCGATCGGCACGCGCAGCCCGGCCGCGGTGGCGACGGCGCCCGTTGTGGTGCCGGGGCCGTCACGGGTGTCGACGATGCGGACGGGCGTGAGCGCGTGGTACGGCGACGCCGCGCCGAACCAGCCCTCGACATCGACCACGACGTTGATCGGTGCGTTCGACGCGATGCACACGCTGCCGTTCGTTCCGACCCTGCTCAGCACGGCGTTGGCGCGCGTCTGTCCGGCGACGAAGTTGAGGTTCGATGCCAGCGGCTGCGGTTGTCCGCACGGCCACACCGTCGCGAACCCGTCCGCGCTCGGATCGGTGACCGTGACGCTGAGCATGGCGGCCGAGGCGTCGGCACCGACACCACCGAATCCCGCCACCGTGAGCCCGACGACCTCACCCGCTCGGACCCGGGCAGCGGACCGGCGGATGGTGACCGGCGTCCAGAGCAACGCCCGGGTCGTGGAACCGTCGCTGTTCTCCACCGAGTCCATGGACACGTACGTCGAGCTGTCTGTTGACAGCACGCCGTTGCCGTCGGTGTGCTCGCCGGCTTGCGGTATCGCGACGCGGCCCGGCAACGGCTGCGTCGCAGCCGTTGCACGGTCGTAGACATCGACCTCGGTGAAGCCGCTCGAGAGTGTGAAGAAGATGACCGCCTGCCCGTCCGGCGAGATCGTGGGCACGCCGGACGGTGCGTTCATGAGCTGGGCCGGTGGCCGGCCGGGCTGATCGACGACAACCGTGCCAGCGGTGTTGGCGGAACCCGCCAACCGGGACACGACTTCGCCCGTGTCGCTGATGCCGGTGCCCACGAAGCGCCCGCCGGCGCTCACGCTGGTGCGTGCGTTGGTTCGCCGATCCCATCGCGTCGAGGCGGAGCAGTCGACGACCGTGCCGAAGGGCGAGTCCTGGGAGGTGCAGGTCGTGCCGACGAGGAAGTACCGACCGCCGGTGGCGATCGCATCGACGACGCCGGCCATCGGCAGCGGGGAGGCGGACGCGGTCCCGGCGGACCGATCGATGTCGACGATCCAGCTGGGCTGTGCGCCGACCGCACGAGCGGACAGCGTCGCACCATCGGCGCTCATCACGATGTCGGTGTCCCCACGGGGAACGGATGCCGGCAGCGGGATGGTCGTGCCACGGTCGAGGTCCACCCAGCGGAAGTCCGTGGTGACGATCGAGGACGAATCGGCGCTGACCGCGAGCAGATCCGGCAGCGCGGTGGCTGCGCCGGTGACGTGATCGATCCGTTCGGCACCGGTGTACGGGTTGCCATCCTGGAAGGTCGTTCGATGGCCGACGATGACCTCGCGCCCGTTGGCGCCGGCGGAGAGGACGGTGACCCCGTCTGTGAGGGGCATCGTCGGCGACGACGCGAGAGCCTGCGTCGGACCGAAGGCCACGAGCGCAGCCAGCAAGCATCCACTTGCGGCGAGGACGGACAGGCGACGACGAGCAGTGGCGACCGGCACTCGAAAACGGTACCCGGCATCCGACATCGCCAGACGCGTCGTCGCGGCCGGCCCGCCGAACGCGCTGCTCGCGGACACGGCCTCCGGTGCGCGGCGGGCGGGGGCGGCACGCCAGGATGCTCGGATGACTCCCACCGAATCAGCGTTCCGCCTCGATGACCGCGTGGTCGTGATCACGGGCGGCGGGCAGGGCATCGGCGAGGCGACAGCGATCGCCTGCGCCGACGCCGGCGCGCACGTCGTCGTGATGGCGCGCACCCAATCCGACCTCGAGCACGTGGCCGACCAGGTGCGCGCCCGTGGCCGCCAGGCGCTGGTGCTGCCCGGCGACGTCAACGATCTCGACTACCTTGCCGCGGCCCTCGACGCGGTGGTCGGGGAGCTCGGCCGGCTCGACGTGCTCGTCAACAACGCCGGCGGATCGATGTCGCGGCCGTTCACCAAGACCACCGTGAAGCAGCTCGAGAGCTCGTTCCACTTCAACGTCTCGGCAGCGTTCGAGCTGAGCCGGCTCGCCCTACCGCATCTGCTCGAGTCGGGCCATGGCTCGATCGTGAACATCAGCTCGGTGGCCGGCCGCAAGGCCGCGCGGGGCTCGCTGACCCACAGCCTGACCAAGGCAGCGGTGTCGCAGCTGACCCGCCTGATGGCGTCGGAGCTGTCGCCACGGGTGCGCGTCAACGCCGTGCTCCCCGGCGCGATCGAGACCGCTGCGCTGCGCAACTACGTGAGCGCCGAGATCCGCGAGGAGATGGCGCGCAAGACGCCGATGCGGCGCAACGGAACGCCGATGGACATCGCGCTCGCGGTGCTGTTCCTCGCGTCGGACGCGTCGTCGTGGACGACGGGTCAGCTGCTCGACGTCGACGGCCTCGCCCCGGACGATCTCGTGCCCCGCGAGATGCCCGACCTCTGACCGGCGCATCGGCATCGCGTACGGTCGGATCGTGAGCGCCGCCGTGATCTACGTCAAGGACCTCGCCGCGATGACTGCGTTCTACGCGCAGACGTTCGACCTGGTGGAGGTCGAGTCGGACCCGAGCTTCGTGGTGCTGGCGGATGCCGCGTGGGAGCTGTCATTGGTGGCGATTCTGCCGGCGATCGCGGCCGATGTCGTGGTCTCCGTGCCGCCGCGACGGCGTGCCGAGACGCCGATCAAGCTCGCGTTCGACGTCGTCGAGATCGAGGCGCTGCGGTCGCCGATCGCGTCGGCGGGCGGCACGATGGAGCCGCCCGACAGGGCGTGGGAGTTCCGTGGCCGGCGCCATCTCGACTCCCTCGATCCGGAGGGCAACGTCGTGCAGCTCCGTCAGCCGATCTGACGTCGGGTCCACGCCCGTCCGCGGCGGCCACGTTCAGGTCCGTTCGGCGGACTGGGTGCAGATCGGCTGGGATGTCCGGCGGATGTGCAACCAGTCCGTCGGCGTGTGGGATGCATCGCGCGCATTCTGCCCACGCGTGCGCGGAACGTGCGGGCAGGTCGCTCAACTCGCGCACGCGTGAGCGGTTTGGGCAGCGCACAGGCGGGCCCGGCCGCCGCGGCCGACACGTCAGGGGTTGCGGCGGCTCACGGCGTCGCGCCGAACAGGGCGTAGACCGGGTCGGTCGGGTCGCGGCGGCTCGACGGATCGATACCACCACGTTCGGCGGATGACAGCGGTTGCATGCTGGTGAGGTCGTCGACGTACTGCCGCGCGGCGATGGCCCACCGCCCGTCGCGGAGCTCCCAACGATCGAGGTAGCGGCCGCGCGAGGTGATCTGGGTGACGCGCTCTTCACCGTCGGGGACAGTCCACAGCACCACCGTCACGTAGGCCTCGCTGACGGCGACGTCGTCGGCGACCACCTCGGTGAGCACGTTGGTGATCTGATGGCTGTGGCGATCGAGGTGGCCGTGCACGTTCGTGACCCACGTCGCGAAGCCCGCACCGGTGCCGCGGAAGATCGGCCCGTAGTCGGCCGTGCCGTCTGCATGCCACACGCCGGCGGCGAGTTGCTCGTCGCGCCGATCCATCGCCCGGCAGTAGATGGACAGCGCATCGCGCACCGCCTGCTTGACCAGCTGGCGGGCGATGTCCGAGTCGGAGAACATCGGCGCACCGTACGTCGACGGCGGGGCGCGACGACGGGTCAGGGCGCGGTGCGCATGCGCGGCACCATGACCATCGCGATGTTTCGCTCGGCGGTCTTCTGATCGATCGGCAACGGTGCATCCGTGAGCGGGAGAACCTCGATGACCGCGGCCAGGTTGCCGGCCAGCACGTACAGGCCGAACGGGGACTCGACCGCGTCGTCGCCGATGTCGGGCACGTGCGGCTTCAACCCCTGCACCAGGTTCGGCCAGAACGTGCCGACCTTGGCCACGTCGGCGCAGCGGTAGACGGTGATCTGCACGACGAGCACGCCGTCGGCCGAGTTGGCGTCGGTGTTGCTGGTGATCACGCCCGGGCCGAACGTGAGGTTGCCGCCGTTCGGGAGCATCGCGGCGATGGTGGCACCGACCGCCGTCGATGCGTCGGCTGCCGGCAAGAGGTCCGCCGCGTACCGTCCCGAGAACAGCGTGGCGTTGAGCCGCTGGCTCTTGATCGACGCCAGATCGACCAGATCGGGGGTGCGGTTGCGAGCGACGACAGCGGCGCCGAGCACCGGCTGTCCTGCCGCGGACATGATCGAGTACGAGGCAGTCGCCGAATCGCCGGACAGGGCGAGATCGGCACTCAGACCGTCGGCGTTGCCGGGCAGTGATGCGGCGGTGACCCCGGCGGTGGTGCCGCCCTCGTAGGTGTAGACGAGGTCGCCGGTGAGGCCGAGTGGCACGGGGAAGTTCTCCGGTGTGTCGCCGTTCGGGACCGTCAACGAGATCAGCTCGGGCGTGCCCGCGCCGCCCTGGAGGAACGGACCGGTGTAGGAGAACTGACCGCTCACCGTCCGCGAGGCCGGATCGATCGTGATCGTCGCCCCGAGCGCCCCGGAGCTCCCGGAGTCCTCTGCCCAGTTGCCCGACCAGGTGCCGTTGTACGTGTCGGCGAGGGTCTGCAGCCGGTCGGTGTCGACCGGCGCCGGGTAGGCCAGCGACAGCGTGCGCAGCGCGTCCGTGCTGCTCGTCGCGACGTCGGTCGCCGGCGTTGTCGTGGCCGGAGTCGTTGTCGTGGCCGTCGTGGTCGTGTCCGCCGCCGCGGCCGTCGTGGACGGGGCGGCCGTCGTGGTGGGCGCGACCGTCGAGGTCGTCGGCGCGGTGGTGGACGTCGACGGCGCGGTCGTGGATGGAGCACCGGTCGTCGCGACGGAGGCGGTCGTGGTGCTCGGTCCGGCGTCCGAGGAGCACGCGTCGAGCGTCGCCGCGGCCACCATCGCGCCGATCAGGGACATCAGCGCGCGCCGGCCCATCGGTACGTCGGGCAGCGAGGAACGTTCGTCGTCCATGCCGACGATGTTCCCACGTTCACCAGTACGTCGTCACCGCCAACTTGATCGCCACGCCGAACCCGGCGATCGCGATGATCATCCGCAGCGGTCCGGCGGGGGCGCGGCGCACGACGAGCGGTCCGGTGCGTCCGCCGATGAACAGCCCGATGCCGAGCGGGAGCACCACCGCCCAGCGGACCGGTCCGAAGAACGCGAAGCCCACGGCTGCCACTCCGTTGGCGAGCCCGGCCACGACGTTCTTGAGCGCGTTGCACCGCGGCAGCGGCTCGCCCGTCGCGAACAGGATCAGGGCGAGCAGCATCACCCCGGCACCAGCTCCGAAGTAGCCGCCGTAGATGCCGACCACGAACACGCCCCCGACGACGCCCGGTCCGAAGCGGTGGGGCACCGCAGCCGCTTCGTCGACGAGCTGACGCCTGGCCAGGATCGCCACCGACGCGATCGCGATGAGCACCGGCACCGCCAGCTCGAACGAGCCAGCGGGCGTGGCGAGCAGCAGCACCGCACCGGCCGCGCCGCCCAGGACACCGGCCACGGCGAGCTGGCGGACCCGGTTGCCCTGACCGACCAGGTCGGGCCGCGACCCGGCGATGGAGCCCCCGGTGCTGAACAGCAGCGCCACCGAGTTGCTGACGTTCGCGGTGACCGGCGGGAGGCCAAATGCGAGCAGCGCCGGGTAGCTGATCACCGACGCGAGGCCGGCGATGCTGCCGGTGAGACCCGCCCCGATGCCGGCGAGCACGAGCACGACCGCTTCTCCCACCGACACGTGGGCAGTCTCGCAGGCCGACCCCGGGAATGAGCCGTGCGGTGACCGGCGGCGTCGTAACGTCGAGATCGTGAGTCGGCGCGGGCGTGGTCGGAGCGGTACCCGACAGGTCGGCCGGCGCCCGCGATGGTGACGCTCGACGACGTGCGTCGGATCGCGGTGCAGCTCCCGCGCACGACCGAGGGCATCGTGCGCGGCAGCGTGCGGTGGCGGATCGGCAGCATCGTCTACGCGGCGGTGTCACGGGACGAGACGCGCATGGGCTTCGGGTTCCCGAAGGAGGAGCGGGCCGCGCTGGTGGGCGGTGATCCGGACACGTTCCTCATGCCGCGCGAATCGGATCTCCGGTTCAACTGGGTCGAGGTGCGGATGGCCGCGATCGACGTCGACGAGATGATCGAGCTCGTCATCGATGCGTGGCGGATGGTCGTGCCGAAGAAGGTGTGGTCGGTCTTCGACGAATCAGCGTTGTCGTGACCGCGGCGGCCACGGTGCCGCGTCAGGGGATCGTCGTCAGCGAGTCGTAGAAGCTGCGGCGCATGAACGCCCCCTCGGCGGCGAACGGCTCGTCCGGCCCGTTCGTGGTCTTCCAGCTCCGGTACATCACGTACGCGTTCTGGCTCGCCGGATCGAGGTAGTAGTCGATGACGCCGGCTGTGGGGCTGCCGTCGGATGCCGTCGCGGTCCATGTGAACGTGCCGTGCACGACGCCGTAGGTGTCGGGCGCGTCCTGGGTGGGCGCGCCGTACGCGACGTTCGTCTCGGTGTTGCCGAGGTAGCCCTGC
Source organism: Ilumatobacteraceae bacterium (assembly GCA_025463305.1). The sequence continues at coordinate 86,988 of JAOBWK010000095.1, read as the reverse complement.
GCAGCGGCGATCAGCCCGTTCGTGTCCGCTTGGCCGTTGGCGGAGATGACCTCGACGGTCTCGGTGCCGTTGTCGGCCTGCCCGTGGCCGTTGCCGGAGATGACGGTGTTGAAGCCCGGCGTCGTCGTGAACCCGATGACGCCCGAGACCTCGACGAACGGGCTGGCGGACTTGACCCGGAACGGATCGTGCTGGGTGAGGGTGACGCTGGCACCGAGCGGCGTGGCGTCGAGCATGCTCTTGATCATCCCCTGGTACGAGGCATCCGAGAGCGGCGTGAGGCCGGCGGTGCTGTACGAGTCGTAGACCAGGCTCAGGCCATCGGTGCGCACGAAGATGGTGATCGCGCCGTCGATGCCCTTGGCGTCACCGGGCTGGTACGTGGTGTAGTACATGCTGTACTGGTTGATCGACAGCGGCCCGTCGATGGTGCGCACGAACCGCATCGGCCCGAAGCCGACCGCGGCGAAGTCCTTGTCGAAGGTGTCGGTGTACTCCTGGGTGAGCGCCGAGACGTCCTCGCCGGCGTTGCGGGCAAGTGCCTGGAACGAGGCGGACGACCCCGCGCCATCCGACACCACCACGACCTCGCCCGGCTTGCTGGTCTGCGCCCAGCCGTCGGGGATCGGCAGGTACACCTGATGGCCGAGGTCGATGGCGCCGGCCGGGACGGCGAACGGCACGGTCGTGGTTGGCGCGTCGGTGGGGGCGACCGTGCCGGCGGTGGTGGCCGTTGTGTCGGCCGTGACGGTGGTGTTCACGGCGTCGGTCGACCCCGTCGTGCCGGCAGTGCTCGACCCCGTGGCCGCCGAACCGGTCGATGGCGTGGAGGTGTCGACCGCCGAAGTGTCGACCCCGGTCGTGTCGGTGGTGTCCGCGGTGGCGGTGGTGGCGTCGGTCTTCTTCGTCGAATCGTCGCTGCGTGTCAGGAAGAACACGCCGGCGCCGACGATGGCGAGGACCACGACGATGGCGGCGATGACCTTGCCCTTGCCGTGGCTGGATCCCGTCGAGCCCGTCGAGCCCGTCGGTGGCGGGCCGGCGACGGGCCCGCCCATGCTGACACTGATCGTCGGCACCGGCACCGGTGGCGGGGGAGGGGGCGGCGGTGGTGGAGGCGGGGGAGGCGGCGGTGGGACCGGTGCCGCGTCGCCGTCGGCGTCGGGCATCACGGTCCAGCTCTCCGGCACGGGGATGTCGTCGCCCGCGGGGCCGTCCCCCGGAGGACCGAAGTTGGGAGGGGGTAGGTCACTCATGGGAATCGGGGTCCTTCCGCGGTGCTCGCCGACCAGGCACCGTGTTGGCCGAGGAGCCTAATCGGCCAAGAGCGCGCCGAGCTCTTCGATCTGGTCGACGGTGCGGATCCCCAGCGCCTGGATCCGGTCGCGCACGTCGATCGGCAGGTCGCCGCCCTCGTCCTCGTTGAGCAGGCCACCGAACACGACGGTGCCGTCCCACGCCTCGGCGGCCAGGTGGTGGCGGAGCTCGCGGGCGATCGTGAGCGCGGATCCGTTGTAGACGCCCACCACCACGGCGTCGGCGTCCTCGTCGTTGGCGGCGCGAGCCACGCCGGCGGGAGTGGAATCGGCAGGCAGCAGCACGACCTCGCAGCCCGCTCGGGGGAGGGCGCGCGCCAGTGCGTCGCGCACGACATCGTGCACCTCGAGCACGGCCAACACCACGCGGCGGCCGTCGAGCCGCGGCAGCGACCGCCCGACCCGCTCGACGAAGCCCGACATCAGCCCGGCCTTCCACGGCTCGAGGCGACCGACGTCGGTGGGTGGCAGCAGGTCGATCCGCCGATCGAGCTCGGCGGGGCCGACTCGGCGGAGCGCGAGCAGCAGCGCCGCCGGATCGGCGATGTCGATGCCGTCGTCGGCGAGCAGCCGGAGCGCCCGGTCGCGGTATGCGATCGCGTACTCCGCGCAGTCGGCGGCGAGCCGGTCGATGCGCGCCCAGTGGAAGAGATCGCCGGACCGCCGCGCCTCGCGCTCGAGCTCGCGGGCGAGGAGCTGCACCTCGAGGTTCTCCGCCGCGTTGGGGATGCGCTCGGCCTCGGTGAGCGGCGTGACGTGGATCGCGTGGCCGGTCGGGCGATGGAGTTGGGTGGCGATGTCGACGTGGGCCGACGTCGCGACGACAGCGCGGTTGTGCGCATCGTCGCCGCGCACCATGTCGACGGTGTTGCCGTAGATCATCGTGCCGATCGAGTTGCCACGACCGCGGATGTCATCGAGGGCGAGGGTGACCACGGCGCGGTGCAGCGGCTGATCGACCAGCCCGCCGTAGGAGTGGGCGAGGCGTGCGCCGCACAGGGTTTCCACGGCGTGCAGCTCGATCGCGGCCCAGCCGACGTATGCGCCGTAGTGCGGCAGCTGCATCGCCGCGCCGTCGTCGAGGTAGGAGTGCATCAGCGCGCCGCGGTCGCGCAGTGCTGCCATCGCGCCGAGAGCGCGCACCGTCGCCTCGGTGAGCTCCACATCGCCGATGCCGGGCCACTCGAAGCCGAAGTACTGGCCGAGGTTGCCGATCGTCGTCGCCCCGACGGCGAGCGAGGCGAGCGTCGTCGTGAACCCGTTCGGCGTGCCGATCATGTTGTCGCCCATGTGCGGATGGCTCGGCGCGGCGTCGACGACTCGCGCCCAGTCGGCGGGCGCGAGCATCGGCCCGGTCTCCTTGGGGAACGCTCCACGCCGGTCGTCGGGCATGCCCATCGCCCGGGAGATGCAGAGCCCGAAGCGATCGAGGGTGTGACCGCGCTCGCCGAGCGCATCGGTGAGCTCGACGATGGCGCGCTCGGTGGCCGGCCAGTCGGCGAGCCCGATGTGGGCGTGGTACATGATGCGCCCGGTGGCCTTGGCGCGAGCCTTGACCTCGACCTCGCTCAGGGCGTCGTTCGCCTGGCAGAACCGGCTGCGACGGATCGGCAGCGCCACCGCGGCGGTGGCGCCGTCCGCGAGCAGGTCGGCGCCTCGGATCATCGCAGCCGACCCGCCGGTTGCATCGACCAGCGGATGACGGCGGTGAGGGCTTCGCCGGCGGGTCCGACGAGGAGCTTCTCGCTGACCGGCAGGAACGGCACCCGCAACGGCCAACGGGTCCACACCGGCAGCAGCGCCACCGCAGCGGCGGCGAGCACGAGGTACGGCGGGCGGGCAGCGAGCGGCAGTGGTGGCTCGACCAGGAGGAAGCGGGCTGCGTCGCGTGCCGCCGGCGTGCCGCGCAGCTCGGGACGGAACGCATCGAGCTGGCGACGCAGCATCTGCACCGTCAACGGCGGATCGACGACGCCGAGCTCCCGCGCGACCACGGCCGACTGCGCCAGGTACTCGTCGGCCTCGGCCGGCGTCAGGCGGCGGGTGCCGTAGCGCTGGTACGCGGCGAGGAAGCTGTCGGCCTCGGCGAGGTGCACCCAGTGCAACAGGTGCGGATCGTTGGCCGCATAGGCGCGGCCGTCGGGGGCCGTGCCGACGACGCGCTCGTGGACCCGCTTGACGATGGTGATCGCCCGACGGGCGGTGTCGATGTCGCCGTAGGTCGTCGCGGCGAGGAACTCCGAGGTGCGCTGCAGCCGGCCCCACGGATCGTGACGGAAGTCGGAGTGGTCGGCCACCCCGGCCATCGCCAGCGGATGCATCGACTGCAGCAGCAGGGCGCGCAGCCCGCCGATGAACATCGAGGCATCGGAGTGGACGAGGCGGATGGGCGTGTCCTCGGCGAACCAGCGCGGACCGTCGGTGTCGAAGATGGCGGCACCCTTCGCGGCGGGATCGTCGCCGACGACGCGGCTGCGGATCTGGCTGGCGATCCATGCGCGCGCCGGCTCGAGATCGACCGTGCTCATCCGGCGCACCGGCCGTGACGGTGGGTCACCCGTCGACCGCCACGGAGCGGAGGTCGGCCAGCGAGCTGTACTCGAGCGCCGAGACGTGGGTGGATTGCAGGCGCACCCGCGGTGCGGCGCCGGCCTCGAACGCCTCCTGCCAGCGTGGCGCACACAGGCACCACTGATCGCCCTCGACGAGGCCAGCGAACCCGTACTGCGGCATCGGCGTGCTCAGGTCGTTGCCGACGCCCTTGCTGTAGGCGAGGAACTCGTCGGTCATCACGACGCACACCACGTGGACGCCCGGATCGTCGCCGTGGTTCTCGCAGCAACCGGTGCGGTAGTACCCGGTCAGCGGATCCATCGAGCAGGACTGCAGCTCCGTGCCGAGGACGTTGATCTGAGTCTGGGCCATGGGTCCATCGAACCACCAAATCCGGTGTCCCGCGTACACTGGCGCGATGCTCGACCCAAAGATCCGCGACTTCGCCCAGGCCAAGAACTACGGCACGATCAGCTTCCACCTCGCCGACGGCTCGATCGGCACGCACGTCATGTGGGTCCACGCGGACGACGAGCACATCCTGATCAACACCGAGGTGCACCGGGCCAAGTACAAGGCCGTCCAGGCCAACCCGAAGGTCACCGTCGTGGTGTGGGACAACGCCAACCCGTACGCCTACGCCGAGGTGCGCGGCACGGTCACCAGCGAGGTCCGCGGGCCCGACGCGCTGGCATCGATCAACGCGCTCTCCCAGAAGTACTCCGGCACCGAGTACCCCGGCGAGATCCAGAGCGAGCGCGTCATCCTCCAGATCACCCCCGACCGTCAGCGCTCCCAGGGCATCTGACGCCAGGCGGTGCGTCTCAGGCGGTGCGTCTCAGCCGGCGCTGACGTGCAGGAGCTGTCCGATGCCGTAGGTGACAGCGCAGGCGACCAGCAGGATCGACACCTGCCGCGCCGCGCTGAACAGCCGCGGGCGCTCGGCCACCATGCCGATGGCCCACCCGAGCGCTGCGGCCGCGACCATGCCCACACCGATCGAGGCGAGCTTGGCGCCACTGCCGGAGCCGATCATCCACGGCACCACCGGCAGGATCGCACCGAGCAGGAAGCACAGCAGCGACAGCCCTGCGGCCAGCACCGGTGACGGCAGGTCGTTGGGATCGAGGCCGAACTCCTCGCGCGCGTGCACGGCCAGCGCTGCGTCCGTGGAGCGCATCACCTCGGCGGCCGCCTGACGCGCGGTCTCGGGCTCCATACCGTGGTCTTCGTACATGCCGGCCAGCTCGGCCTGCTCGGCACGGTGGTTGACGACGAGCTCGTTGCGCTCGATCGCGACCTCGCGCGTCACCAGCTCGTTCTGCGCCGAGATGCTGATCCACTCGCCGGCCGCCATGCTGACCGAGCCGCCGATCGCTCCTGCGAGGCCGGCGAGGCGGACGAGGCTGGAGTTGACGCCGCTGCCGGAGAACCCGATCACCAGCGAGACGTTGGAGATCAGCCCGTCGCTCATCCCGAACACAGCGGCGCGGGCGAGCCCTCCGGAGATGGCGCGGTGCCCCGGGTGGATCTCGGTCTGACGTCGGAACGATCCACGCGGCACGCCGTGACGCTACCCGCCGTCGACCCGCGACCCGGCGGGCATGCGGCGGGGACACGCCAGGGGCAGCGCTACTCTGTGACCTGGGTTCGGCTCCACGAATCCGTCGTTCCGCCAGCGTTGCCGGAGCAGAAAGAGATCGTGATGGCTCACCGGGAGATCCTGTCCGCGGCCCGTGCCGACGTCGCGTCGCGCGCGTCGAGCGGCGGCGAGACCGACGAGCGTGCACTCGTCGGCGCCTTCGTTCCGTTGTTCCTCGGCGAGATCAACGACGACTACTTCGCGCCGTTCGGTGCCGAGCTGGCCGCGTGGGCGCTGTCCGAGCTGCGCTTCGGTCGCGTCCGCGCCGCGGGCGAGACCCTGGTCGAGGTCGACACGTCGGCCGACGGCGCCGATGCCGTGGTGCGCGTCATCACCGACGACGCCCCGTTCCTCGTCGACACCATCCGGCTCGTCCTCGAACGCCGCGACGTGCCGACGTCGTTCGTGGTGCATCCGATGATCGACGTCGAGCGCGATGCCGCTGGCGCCATCGTCGGGTTCAGCGGCGCGGGGTCCGGCGGCAGCGGGGTGCGCGAGGCGTGGACCCTGATCGAGATCGCGCGCTGCAGCGCGGCCGAGGCCGCGTCGCTCGAGCACGATGTGCGCGCCGCCGTCGCCGACGTGCACCGCGTCGTCGGCGACTTCGACGCGATCCGCGAGCGCGCCACGGTTCTCGCCGACGAGCTCGCGGACGCACCCGCGGAGGGGCACACGGCCACCGAGGGCGAGCAGGTCTCGAAGCTGCTCGGCTGGCTGACGCGCCAGCACTTCGTCTTCCTCGGCGCCGCGTCGTACGAGCTGGCCGGAGGCGCGCTGTCGGTCGTGCCCGGATCCCAGCTCGGCATCCTGCGCACGACCACCGACGTCGATCCGCCGTACGCCGGTGGCGTCGAGCTGGTCTCGATCGCCCGCACCGACGACGAGGTCGAGATCCATCGCCGCGCCCGTCCCGTGTGCATCGCCGTCCGCCGGTTCAGCGACGGTGGCGATGTCGTCGGTGAGGAGCGCTTCGTCGGCCTGTTCTCCGCCGCTGCCTACCGCGCATCGGTCACCACCATCCCGCTCATCCGCGAGCGCGTCGCGTGGATCACGTCGAAGAGCCGCCTCGATCCCAACAGCCACTCCGGCCGGGCGCTGCGCACCGTGCTGGAGACGTTCCCGCGCGACGAGATGTTCGAGCTCGGGCGCGACGAGCTGGCGGATGTCGCCAACGCCATCGTCGGGCTGCAGGAGCGCACGGTCGTGCGGGTGCTCGAGCTGCGCGCCCCGGCGAGCGGTTGGCAGACCCTCGCGGTGTACCTGCCGCGCACCCGGGTCGCCGCCGACACGCCGCTGCGGATCGCCGACCACGTCGCCTCGGCCACCCGCTCGGACCGGATGGAGTTCGACACGTTCATCGGCACCAGTCCGTTGGCGCGCATCACCGTCGAGATCCGTCGGTCGCGTCCCGTCACCGCCGAGGAGCTCGCCCGGCTCGGCTCCGATGTCGACCTGATGACGCAGCGCTGGGACGATCAGGTGCGCGCCGCGCTGATCGCTGCGATCGAGCCGGTCGAGGCCACCCGTCTCGCCGACGAGTACGTCGCCCAGCTGCCGGCCGACTACCGCTCGCTGACGACACCGGCGCTCGCCGTCGTCGACCTGCCGATCATCGATCGGCTCCTCGCCGGCGATGAGGTCACGGCCACCACGTTCGTGCCGTCCGACGATGCAGTCGAGGGTGTGCACCGGTTCCGCATCTACCGCCGCAACCAGCCGCTGACCTTGGCCGAGCTGCTGCCGCTGCTCGACCAGCTCGGCATGCAGGCGATCGACGAGCAGCCGTTCGTGCTCCAGATCGGGCGCCGCGACACGGTGTCGCTGTACGACATCGGCGTGCGGTTCGCCGTCGAGGGCGCGGTGCCCGAGGCGTCGTTGCGCGAGGCCGAGTCGACGTTCCGCCAGTTGCTCGCCGGCACGATCGAGGCCGACGGCTTCAACCGGCTCGTGCTCGCCGCGGGGTTGAACGCCCGCGATGTCGAGATCATCCGCGCGTACGCGAAGTACGTGCGCCAGACGTCGTTCCCGTTCAGCCAGCCGTACGTGGAGTCCACGGTCGCCAAGCATCCCGACGTCATGCGCCTGCTGGCCCAGCTGTTCCGCACGCGCTTCGACGTCACGATGCCGGCCGATCAACGCAAGGACCTCTGCGACGTCATCGTCGTCGACCTGAACACCGCGCTCGAGGCCATCCCGTCGCTCGACGAGGACCGGATCTGCCGCACGCTCGGCGACGTCATCCTCGCAACGGTGCGCACCAACGCGTTCCGTCCGGGTGTCGACGGTGCGAAGCGCGACGTGCTCGCGTTCAAGCTCGATCCGCAGCTGGTGCCCGACCTCCCGCTGCCGAAGCCGATGTTCGAGATCTGGGTGTGCTCGCCGCGGGTCGAGGGCGTGCACCTGCGCGGCGGCCGGATCGCCCGCGGTGGCATCCGCTGGAGCGACCGCCGCGAGGACTTCCGCACCGAGGTGCTCGGGTTGATGAAGGCCCAGATGGTGAAGAACGCGGTCATCGTGCCGGTGGGCTCGAAGGGCGGGTTCGTGGTCAAGCGGCCGCCAACGATCGGGCCTCGCGGCTCGGTCATCGACACCGGCGACGCGCTGCGCCAGGAGGTCGTCGCGTGCTACCGCGACTTCATCGCCGGCCTGCTCGACCTCACCGACAACCTCGTCGCCGGCGGCGTCGTGCCGCCGCCCGACACCGTGCGCTACGACACCGACGATCCGTACCTCGTCGTCGCGGCCGACAAGGGCACGGCCACCTTCAGCGACATCGCCAACGGCATCTCCGCCGACTACGGCTACTGGCTCGGCGACGCGTTCGCCTCCGGCGGCAGCGACGGTTACGACCACAAGGTGATGGGCATCACCGCCCGTGGCGCGTGGGAGAGCGTTCGCAGGCACGCGCAGGTCCTCGGCCGCAACGCCGACCGCGATCCGCTCACCGTCGTCGGCATCGGCGACATGTCGGGCGACGTGTTCGGCAACGGCCTGCTGCGCTCCGAGCACGTCAAGCTGCTGGCCGCGTTCGACCATCGGCACATCTTCCTCGACCCGAACCCCGACCCGGCCGCGTCGTTCGCGGAGCGGGCCCGGCTCTTCGCTCTGCCGCGCAGCAGTTGGCGCGACTACGACCCTGCGTTGATCAGTGAGGGCGGCGGCGTGTACCCGCGCACCGTCAAGTCGATCGCACTGTCGGCGCCCATCCGCCAGCGGCTCGGCATCACCGACAGCGAGCTCGCACCGAACGAGCTGATCTCGGCCATCCTGCGCGCGCCCGTCGACCTGCTCTGGAACGGCGGCATCGGTACGTACGTGAAGGCTGCCACGGAGACCAACGCCGACGTCGGCGACCGCACCAACGATGCCGTGCGCGTCAACGGCGCCGAGCTGCGCTGCCGCATCGTCGGCGAGGGCGGCAACCTCGGCCTGACCCAGCGCGGTCGCGTCGAGTACGCGCTCGCCGGTGGCCTGATCAACACCGACGCCATCGACAACTCCGCCGGCGTCGACTGCAGCGACCACGAGGTCAACATCAAGATCCTCCTCAACGGCTGCGTGCAGCGCGGTGAGATGACCGTGGAGGAACGCAACGAGTTCCTCGCCTCGATGACGAACGAGGTCGGCGAGCTCGTGCTCGACGACAACCGCGCCCAGACGATGGCGCTCACCATCGCGCGCAAGCAGGCGTTCTCGATGATCAACGTGCACACCCGCTACCTCCACACGCTCGAGTCCGAGGGTTGGCTGAACCGTGCGCTCGAGTTCCTGCCGACCGATCGCCAGCTCGCCGAGCGCCAGGCCGCGGGTCAGGGCCTGACCACGCCGGAGTTCTCGGTGCTGCTCGCCTACACGAAGAACGCGAACGTCGCCGAGGTGCTCGAGAGCGATCTGCCCGACGATCCCTACCTCCACGCCGAGCTCGTCCGCTACTTCCCGAAGCCGATGCAGGTCCGCTTCCCGGAGCAGATCAGCAGCCACCAGCTGCGTCGCGAGATCACCACCACGCAGATCATCAACCAGATGGTGAACCTGTCCGGGATCTCGTTCGACCATCGCATCACCGAACAGAGCGGCGCGAGCGTCACCGACATCGCCAGGGCGTGGATCACCGCTCGCGACATCTTCGGGCTGCCCACGCTGTGGGACGAGATCGAGGCCCTCGGCAGCGACGTCAAGCTCGATGTGCAGCTCGACCTCCTGCTCGAGGCGCGCCGGATGGTGGAGCGCGGCGTGCTCTGGCTGCTGCGCCGCCGGCGCCCGCCGATCGACATCGAGTCCACGGTGCGCGAGTTCGCCGGACCGATGCGAGTGCTGTCGACGCGCTACGACGATGTGCTGCGCGGCCAGCTCGGTGCGATCACCCACTCGACATGGGCGAGCCGCCTGGCCGCCGGTGTGCACGAGTCGCTCGCCGAGCGTTCCTCGGTGTGGCCGTTGCTGCACACCGCGTTCGACGTGATCGACATCTCCGGGCGGTTCCAGACCGACCTCGTCATCGTCGCCGGAACCTACTGGCACCTGTTCGATGCGCTCGACGTGCTGTGGCTCTGGGACGGCGTCGGCGCGCTGCCGCGCTCGACGCGCTGGGAGACCCAGGCCCGGTCCGCGCTGCGCGACGACCTGTTGATCGGCCTCGCCGACCTCACCGAGGACGTGCTCCGCTCGGGTGGCGACGTCGCGGCGTGGATGGCAGCCAACGAACGCGCCGTCGGCCGGCTGACGGCGATGTTCAACGACGTGCGCCGCGGCGACAACTTCGACATCACCACGCTGACGGTCGGGCTGCGGCAGTTGCGTAACTTGTCGCTGTCGACGAACTGAGTGGTTCGTCACGACGAGGGGGTTGCACGTGGACGCGCGCGAGGGCATCGAGCGGTTGTTGATGGCGTACTGCTGGGGCATCGACACCGGCGACTTCGAGTCCACCTCGGCGCTGTTCGGCACCGAGGGTCTTTACGGCCTGGTCGGCTCCGGCGCCGCCCGTGGCGCCGGCCAGGTGCTCGCCAACTTCAAGGCGAGCGTGCGCACCTACGACGGCGTGCCGCGCACCCGGCACGTCATCACCAACATCGTGATCGACGTGGATGACGGCGGGGTCACCGGTTCGTCACGCTGCTACGTGCAGGTCATGCACCAGCCGCCGGGCGAGGAGATCCGCCCGATCGTCGTCGGCACCTACCTCGACAGGCTCCACCAGGTCGACGGCCAGTGGCAGTTCGCCGAGCGACGGATGCACCTCGAGCTCGTCGGCAACCTCACCAGCCACCTGCAGCCCGGCTTCCTGTAGCGCGACGCGCGGACGGCCCGCGCTCAGGCGCGGTCGAGCTGGCCGTCGGTGACGTCGCGGGCGATCTTCAGGTCGAGGTACGCAGACGTGTCGTTGTAGCTGGTCTGCAGCAGCTCCTCGGTGTGGTCGAGGTCGAGCGGCGACATCGTGCCCGGCGCCGGGCTCGGCGGGTACAGGATCGGCACGTCGCTGAGCTCGGTCAGGTCGCGCAGCACCATCTGCCGGGCGTAGACCTCGGTGACGTAGGAGAACAGATCCATCAGCGTGTCGGGTGGGTTGAGCTCGGCCGTCGGGCTGGTGGTGTCGAGCACCACCAGCGACTGCGCACCCATCCCGATGGCGTCGCGCATCGGCACGTTGTTGCCGAGCCCGCCGTCGTAGAACATCCGCCCGTCGCGGTTCACCGGCGGGAAGATGCCGGGGATCGCCGCGCTGGCCAGCAACGCGCTCTCGAGGTTGCCCTCGCGGAACAGCACCGGCGTGCCGCGCACGACGTCGATGGCCACCGCGCCGTAGGGCAGGCGCAGATCCTCGATCCGTCCGTAGTCGCTCAGCACCGACTTGATCGAGCGACTCAGCCCGTCGTTCGGGTAGAAGCTCTGGTGGGTGCGCCGCCAGTGGAGGACCGGCTTGATGCCGCGCAGCGGAAAGGCGTCGCCGCGCTTCGAGCTGCGCCAGAAGTGGTCGAGGATGTCGATCGCGTTGTCGGGATCGGCGGCGACGACCGCGCCGTTGAACGCGCCGATGGAGGTGCCAACGACGAGGTCGGGCGTGATGCCACGCTCGAACAGGGCGCGCAGCATGCCGACCTGCACCGCGCCGAGGCTCCCGCCGCCACCGAGCACGAAGCCGATCGGCTTCGGCAGCTCGATCCCGGGATCGCGCACGTCCGTCACCTCACTATCTCTACAGGCGTTGGTTGACGCGCGCAAGCACCGCGCAACATCCGCGTCACACCCCCACCGGTATCCTGACCGAGCCATGACCGATCCTTCGATCAACACCCCGTCCGCCTCCGCAGGCCGTCCGCTGCGGCTGCGCTTCGCGCCGTCGCCCACCGGCTTCTTCCACGTCGGCGGGGCACGCACCGCGCTCTACAACTGGGCCATCGCCCAGCGCGAGGGTGGCACGTTCGTGCTGCGCATCGAGGACACCGACGAAGCCCGCAACCAGCCGGAGTGGACGCAGGGCATCATCGACGCGCTGGCGTGGATCGGCATCGACTCCAGCGATCCCCACTTCGAGGGGCCGTACTTCCAGAGCGAGTACGCAGCGCAGCACATCGCCGCGGCCGAGCGCCTGTTCCAGGCAGGCCATGCCTACTACTGCGACCTCACCGGCGAGCAGATCCAAGAGCGCGCCAAGGCGTCCGGCAAGCAGGGCTACGACAACTTCTCGCGCGATCGTGGGCTCGAGCCCGGGCCGGGTCGTGTGCTTCGGTTCCGCGTTCCCGAGGGCACCACGGTGGTGCACGACCTCGTGCGAGGTGCGGTCGAGTTCGAGAACGCCAACATCGAGGACTTCGTGCTGCTCCGTGGCAACGGCTCCCCGATGTTCCTGCTCGCCAACGTCGTCGACGACGTCACCATGCGCATCAGCCACGTCGTGCGCGCCGAGGAGCACCTGCCGAACACGCCGAAGCAGCAGATGCTGTGGGAGGCGCTCGGCGAGGTGCCGCCCGTGTGGGCGCACGTGCCGGTGCTCGTCAACGAGCAGCGCAAGAAGCTGTCCAAGCGGCGCGACAAGGTGGCCGTCGAGCAGTACCGCGAGGAAGGCATCCTCGCCGACGCGATGGTCAACTACCTGATGACGCTCGGGTGGGCGCCGGCCGGCGACACCGAGATCGTGCCGTGGTCCGAGGTCGTCGAGCACTTCCGCCTCGAAGACGTCAAGCACTCACCGGCGTTCTTCGACCTCAAGAAGCTGAACGCGTTCAACGGTGAGTACATCCGCAAGATGCCGCTCGACGACTTCATTGCCGCGTGCGCCCCATACCTCACCGGCGACGGCGTGCCGTGGGAGCGCGAGCAGTTCAACCCCGTCGTGTTCTCGGAGATGGCGCCGCTCGTGCAGGAGCGCGTCGGCATGCTCGCCGAGGCAGTCGACTACGTCGACTTCCTGTTCCTCACCGACGCCCCCATCGACGAGGCGGCGTTCGTGAAGACGATGGCCGCTCCGAACGCGGTCGTCGTGCTCGCCGAGACCATCGACGCGTACGAGACGGCCGAGTGGGACGCCGAAGCGCTCAAGGAGACGTGCTTCGCCATTGGCGATGCCCACGGCGTCGCCAAGGGCAAGGCGCAGGCGCCCATCCGCGTCGCCATCACCGGTCGCACCGTCGGCCCGCCGCTGTTCGAGCCGATCGTGCTGCTCGGTCGCGACGAGACGCTGCGTCGTCTGCGCGCAGCGCTCGACCGCGTCGGAGCGCCAACCGCGTGAGTGACGGCGCGTCGTCCGCCGCCGGCGTGCAGCCGGACGCGACACGCGCGCCAGGCGGTGTCATCGTCGATCCGTCTGCGCTCGACATCTCGTCGGTCACGGGCGGATCGGCGGCGGAGACACCGCCCGTCGGGTTGCCGCGCCCGCCTCGCCAGCGCTCCCGTCTCCGGAGGACGCTGCAGGTCGTCGCCGTCCTCGTCGCGCTCGCCGTCGTCTACTACGGCGTCAACCTGTTCCTCGTCTGGCACGTTGGCAACAGCGATCAGGCCCGGCACACCGACGCCATCATCGTGCTCGGTGCCGCGCAGTACGACGGCCGCCCGTCGCCGCAGCTGCAAGCTCGTCTCGATCACGTCGTCGAGCTCTGGGACGAGGGCCTCGCGCCACTCGTCATCGTCACCGGCGGCAACCAACCCGGCGATCGCTTCACCGAGGCCAGCGCTTCGGCGAAGTACCTCGAGGAGCACGGCGTCGATGCGAACGCCATCCGCGAGGAGGACCAGGGCCACTCCAGCTGGCAGTCATTGGCCAATGCGGCCGTGATCCTGCGTGCGCAGGGTGCGCACAGCGTGATGCTCGTCAGTGATCCGTTCCACTCGCTGCGGATCCGGCTGATGGCCCAAGAGCTCGGCTTCACGGCATACGTCTCGCCCACCCGCACCAGCCCCGTGCGCGGCGCGTTGGCGTTCGAGAAGGAGATGAAGGAGGCCGCAGGGATCTCCGTCGGACGCATCATCGGCTTCGACCGGCTGCTCTCGATCACCGGCTGACCTCACCGGGCGTGTCCGGCTTTCGGACGATTTTGAGGGTGTTGCCATCCGGGTTCGGCCGATAGAGTTCGGTGCCCTCACGGGACGTGATGGGGAGTGGTGTAACTGGCAACACAGCAGTTTCTGGTACTGTTATTCCGGGTTCGATTCCTGGCTCCCCAGCTCAACACAGCCGGCCACATGGCCGGCTGTCGCCGTTTTCGCCCCCAGCTCTTGCGGGGTGGTGGCTGGAAGGCGGTTGGTCATCTCGCGTGCGGTTGGTAGATTGGCGCAGCTACTTGCACGGCCCCATCGTCTAGTGGCCTAGGACACCACCCTCTCAAGGTGGCGGCACGGGTTCGAATCCCGTTGGGGCTGCCATATCACTTCTGCGCAGAGCCACTCTTCGGAGTGGCTCTTGTCGTTTTCTTCTGTCGTTGCCGACGGCCTCGACATGCGACGCGGTGTTCGCCATGTGGTGCACCTGACACGATTCATGGGGCGTCGTAGCTGAGGGGCTACCGCAGCAAGGACCCAGGCGCCTCGACAACCCGCTCCCATATCGAATCCTCTTTGTGTCAAGTGGCTCTTTTAGAGCCGCGTCGGGCCGCGTCGATCGGCCGCGGGTCGGTGCCTCGCGTGGTCGGGTCTAGCGTGTTGTCGGGTTCGGGAGTGACTGCTCCGAAGAGTCGGGTCATGTGAGGTGCGATGCCGGCCACGCTGGATTTCAGTGACGTCCTCGCGTTGTCCTCCCGAGCCCACCGATCAAGCTCGATCGGTGTGCTCGAGGCCTCCGGTTGTCAGCCGCGTGTGTCGGCGAGGAGTTGGCGGTAGACGGCGTCGCTGATGCAGCGCTTCAGGGAACGCATCGCTTCTTTGCGGCTCTTGCCCTCGGCTTGCTTACGGAGGTAGTAGACGCGTCCGGGGGTCTCGTTGCGGACCTGGGTGACGGCGGCCATGTGGATCGCATGGTTGAGTTGGCGGTCCCCTCGCGGGTTGAGCCGGTGCCGTTGTTTCGGTCCTGATGACGCTTCGATCGGGGCGGTGCCGTTGTGTCGGGCGAAATGGCCAGCGGTCGGGAACCGGTGGATGTCGCCGGCGTGACCGATGATGATCGCAGCCATAAATGGGCCGATCCCGTAGATGTCGGTGACTGTCGTCGCGGATGCTTTGACCGCGGCTGCGGTGCGCGTGCGGGCTTCCTTTCGGGCCGCGTCCAACGCTCGGACCTCGTTCACGAACTCGCCGGCTGCGGCGATCCTGGCTCGGATCACCGGAGTGTCAGCGGCCACGCTGGCCAGCATGCCCTCTGCCTGAGCGACGGTCAGGCAACGCTTCGCGCCGCCCTCGATCAACAAGCACAACACCGCGTGCAGGCGGCACACTGTGCGGGTCCGCTGGGCGGTGATCTGATGATCACGATCGGCGAGCAAACGCAGCATGACCCGGTGCTCATCGAGGCCGGCGACGACGTTCAATGCCGGGTTCCGCCACGCGACGATCGCTGCCGAACGGGCATCGTTGGGGTCGGTCTTGTCGATCCGCCCGTTGTCCAACAGGCGCACCCTGGCCGACAACTTCGGGGGCACATCAACCACGTGTTGGCCGGCAGCGACGAGCTGCTGGGCGAGCATCGCGCCCATCCCCGTCGCGCCCTCGACCGCCCACACCCGTGGCTGGAAACCGACCGCCCACTCCAACAACCGATCACGCTGATGACCATCCGCGTCGACCCGAACGACCGCGACGACCACCTCGCTACGGTCGACAGCAGCTGCCGTGTGAGACCCCTTGTGAGGGTCGATACCGATCATGAACATGATGAGCTCCTTGCCGCAGTGGATGGCTTCGCCGCGGTGGACAGACCTGATGTGGGGTTCGAATGCCGATCCTCTTACGAGCCACACCGCGACGGGATCTGACCGGACGGCCGCTTCGCTCGAAAGCCAACCTCACGGTGACAGGGCATTCTTGAGACACACCCGATCAGACCCCAGACCCTACGAATACCGCAGCGCCCTTGCATCACATCCTCTATCAGGGCATTCTGAGCGCATGGGGCGTGGAGCAACGATGGGGGTCGTCATTGGGCTGCTCTTCTCGGCATGCGGCCATCCAGGGTCGCCTGGAGTAGTTGATGGGCACTTTCTCTTGCCCGGAAGATCAGCTGCCGACCTGCAACGAGGTGGACTGAACTTCTCTGTCGGCGCACACGGTGGAGGCAACAGCCACACGGCACGGGTGAACGCAGACGGTTCGTACACCGTGTCTCTCCCCCCGGGGTCCTACTCCGTGATCGGCGGGCTCTCCCAAGTTCCGGGCGGACAGCCCGCTGAGGCATGCGACCAGGCCATCACGGTGATCGTCACGGCGAACAGCACGACCACCACCAACTTCGAATGCCACGCGACGCCAGTCACCTCGATCGCGCCATAGCTGCCGCTCGGCACCGCGTGGACGAAGTTCACTTGATCCCATCACCGCCGATGGCGCACGCTCGAAGGCATGTGTAGTCGCGTCTTGGACGTACGGGCCGAGAATCCTCGGCGTTGGGTTCGATGTGCGTGGTGGATGGCTATTGGATCCGCTCTTGCGTCCTGCGCATCTGGAGCGGCGGGAGCGGATTCGGCCTCAACGAGTGACATGCCGACGACGACTACTTCTGGCGGCGCGGATGGCAGCGGGCTCGCATCGTGGCTTCTCACCGACGCGCCGGCGGTGACAGCATCATCGAATTCGTTCGAGGTCGAGGTCGAGGTCACAAGACTCGCTTGCAACGGAGGCCTGACCGGCGCGACATCCGTGCACCTATGGTTCGCTTCACGATGACCTCGGTCGTCGGCCAGCGCACGCTCGTCGATGGTGCCTGTGAATTTGCTGAGATGCAGGCGACATCAGCGTGCGAAGTCGCCACACGCTGGCCCAGGTGACGCCAGAACTGCCGATCCGCGCCTGGTTCAGTGCGTCGGCGATCTCTTGCGCCGTGACCAACGAGCGGGCAGTCTGAGTGCGCGACAAGAGGGAGATGCATGCGTCGCTCGTTCTGGACCCAACGCGTCGTTGGGGCTGTCCTATGTTTCGCGGCGTTGTCGGCGTGCGACGGGTCAGCTGAGCGGCGGTCGGCTCCATCGTCGCCTCCGACGACGGCTGGACCGGCCTGCACTGTCGAGATCGCTCGGGCGGCATTGAGCAGCTTGCTCGGCTCATTCGAGTCGGGCGACCCGTCTACGATCGAGCAGCTTGTACCAGCGCCGTCTGAGTTCAGCGATGGACTCGAGATCGTTCCGACCTTGACCGGGTACATCAGCACCGGCCGACGATCGGCCGATGAGGGCCTCGTCGTCAGCGATCCCGCCGACCTTGCCAAGTTCGCGGGCGACGTCGGCGGCCATCGATTCAGCCTGACCTCGGCTGTCGGCCACGTCGGCGACAACGCGCAGAACGGGGCCAACGCCTACACCGGCCCAGCCGTTGCGCTGGCGATCACCTGGCGAGCCTCGACCGGCCGAACGGACGAGAGGGCGTTCGTCTACGGCGGAGGCAAGACCTTGTACAACTGCGAGACAGGACAAGTCATTCGGGCACTCCTCGCGCCGTCCAGCTTCAGCCCGATCCCGCCGATCGCTTGATCGCTGCAGATACAGGTCTGCCGCTCGACGCTCGGCGCTCGATGTTCTGCGCTGTGTGGCGCCCTTGCGCTGTGAGCGTCGAGCGGGCATTCGGAGCGGCTCGCCGCCTCTCAGGAGTTGAAGGTGCCGATCAGTGCTTGCTTCGACCCGGTCGTGCCGGTGACAGTGAGCTCAACGGAGGAGTTCGTCCCGTGCACGAATCCGACCTTGCCGTCCAGAGTCCCGGCGCCGTTGACGACGTACTTCGCCGTCCCGAATTCCTTCGAACTGACCGTCAGTGTCGAACCGGGGTCGAGGCCGCTCACATTGAGGCTGCCGCCTGCGGCGTCGTCCCGCATGTAGCAAATCTTGGAGCCTGTCGATCGCACACATTGCGCTGTCGAAGCGTTGGAGCAAGCTGCGACGAAGAGCGTGCCAACGCCGACCACGAACGCCACGAGGGCCGGGGAAAAGCTCCGCACGAGCCAAGTATGGACCAGTTCGCCAGAAATGCGCGACATCGTGCTGCCGCCCCGAACTGCCGCTCGGCGCTCGATGTTCTGCGCCGGACTCTTGCCCTTTCGTCGACAACGACGAGCGCTTCAAGCTTCGGCTGCAGATCCCGCCGAGTCACGGAAGATTGGTCGCAGCCAGATCTGCAATCCGTCCTGCAGCACCGTTGTGGCTGTAGGCGATCACGGCGACGTAATCGTCGCCACGTTGACTCACCGCACTGTCAGTCGCAGGCACACGGTCGATGGTCATCGAGTACGTCGGGTTGCGGGTGCCGACGACCGCGGTCCCGGCTCCAGCCTTCATCGACTCGAACGTGGTGCTGGCATGCCCGCCGAGCCAGATCTCGACGTCAGCATTCCGTGATCCGTCCGGAAGTATCACCCCGTACTGACAGCCGTGAGCACCATCGGCGTCGGACGTGATCGCAGCGCCAGAAGTGACCGGATAGCCGACTGACGTCGAGATCTGGTCAACGGTCAACAGGGTGCATGGCGCGACAGACGACTTCGACGATCCAGAACAGCCGACGAGCGCACCAGCGAGCCCAAGGACGGCGATACATCTCAGGGCCGATACATGCATCCTCGGACCATAGACACAGCTCAGCCGTTGCTGGTCGCAGGCGACCCAGCAACTCGACCGGAAGCGGCTAGGACGCGATCGGATGCGATTGTTGGGTGGAGTATCAGGTGGTCGATGCCAGCCGCGATACGGCATACCGGCTGAGTCCGAACTGCCGATCGGCGCCATCCGCGTTCACCTCGTGTGGACAGGCGGTTTGGCATCGGGTGGCAGGCCTGCGGGAACCAAATGAGGTCGCTCGATCGTCGGAACCAGTTGTGACGACCGATCGGGCGACAGACATTTGGATGTTCGCCGGGTTGGCGGGCATGGCGGCTATGTGCGGATTCGCTTTGATCTCGTGCGGGACCGCAACGTCGCCGGGTGCTGCGCCGACGACACAATCGATGGAGATGTCGACATCGTCGATGGCGAGCACCACCACAATCGGTGTCGCGTCGCTCGATGAGGAAACGTCGACCACTCCATCGCCATCAACGGCGCCGTCCACGACGACAACCCTGGCTGACGGTCCGCCTGATCCAACAGGCGCGACGACCGCGGGTGGGCCCCTGCATCTGGTCGTGACGAGCGATCAGATTCTGGACCTCGCGAACTACGACCCTCAACTGCAATCAGCGGTGTTTCGTGTCGAGACGAACGCGATCGTCCGCTTCGTGATGACACCTCCCGCTGATTGGCGAACCGAGGCGGGATCGAACATCGAAGTGCCTCAGAGCGACAATGCCGCGGTGCTGACACCGATCAAGGACCGGGGCGCCTGCCCCACGGACTCTGTCTGTGCCACGTTCGTCGCTGCATACCCCGGTACGGCCCACGTCGGCGCTGAGGGAATCTCGGGATGTGGAACATCGGGATGCGTGGACCCGCTCAGCTACGAAGCTGCGATCGTCGCCGCTGGCTGACCCACGTCCGCCGCTCGGTCGCCAAGTGTTTGGTTGCCACGGGCTCACGAAGAGGGCGACGATGTCGGGCGTGATTGCCGTGGCCACCATGCGTCGCGCCCTGGGGCGAGGCGTGGGCTGGTCCGCGATTGTTGTTTGCTGTGGAGGGCTGGTCGGGCGACGACGCGTTCTCGACGGCCGAACCTGAGGTCGCTGGGCTCCATATCTGCCGATCGGCGAGGGTCGTGTCACCCCCGTAAATCAGCACGGCTACTTGTGCCGCAAGAGCCTGGCGGGCCTCGTCGGGCAATAGCGGCGCATCGGCTGACCCGGCCCTCCGAGTCGTCAGCTGCAGTCGTCCGGATAGGAGGGCTCGGTCTGGCCAACCGTGGTGGAATCAGTGAAGCTCACGATCGATGTGACGGAGTACTCGTTGACCGCTTCTCGCTCAACCGTGATGGCCATTCCGTTGAGACTGCATTCTGATGTGAACCCGAAGTAGGTCACCACGCCACGGGGAAACACGTTCCCTGTACTACCTGCCGATGATGTCCGTCAGCGAGGAACTGTCGGAGGGCGGACGTGTCGAGTTCGTGGTGATCGACAACGCACTGCCCGTAGGTGGAGCGATCTCCGGAGATGACGGCCTTGACGAATGTGTTGGCGACCTCAGCTGCAGTCGTCCCGGCACATGTCGGTCTGCGGATCGTGATGGTCGGATCGGCGCTTGCATCCGTCGTGACTGGCGACGTGGCTTGCGTGGTGTTGTTGGCGGTCGCTCCGGTCGTCGCGTTGCTGAGTGCCGACGACGAGCTGTGAGCGGTGCATCCGGCGCCGAGTCCGACAACGAGAACGAAGAGGAGAGGTCTGAGCTGCCGCACGCTCGTGGGACGTCGGCGGACGGCTCGAGGTTCCAGGCATCTCCAGGTAAGCCACCGCGACACGACGCGACATATCTGCCGTTCGGTGACCTCCGAGGAGGTCGGTCGACGGCGACAGCCTGGCGCCCGCGCCGACCAGCGATCGCCCAAGTATCCACGATTCCGCTCCCCACAGTTCGCTTGCGCGAAGAGCGAAGAGCGGGCACCATGCGTTTGGTGCCGGACCCCAACCATCGCGACGTCGACCGTTTCGATCTTGCTACGCACCAGCGCGAGTCTCGAGCGGCGAGATCGGAAAATGCTCTCCGAATCCAGGCGCTGGCGTCACCCTTCATCGGTGAGAGCGCCGCCGAATTCGTTCATCACCTTCGGCCGCTTGGATGCGAAGTGCGCGTGGTGGTGGAAGACAGTCGGGGTGCTGGGGCATTGATGGACTACCGCCCGAGACGGGTCAACGTGGTTGTCACGCGTGGCGTCGTCACGGAGATTCAATTCATCGGTTAGTCAGGACCGCCAGATCTGCCGGTCGGCATGGTGGACAGCCGCGCCGCGATCGGGCATCCTGCGCATCAAGGAGCGATGTGGAAACGGACGCTGGATCCCATCGTTGTATCTACACCCTTGACGGCGGACCGTTCTCCAAAGGGTTCAGCACCGTCGCCAACCCCGCGCAAAGAGCCAAACGGCCACCGAAGTCAGCGTCTTCGTGAGTCGAGCGGCGTCGGCTGATGCTCTCGAATCCAACGATGGTGCACGAACCCGGTTGGTGTCGCCGCGGTGGCAGCCGGCCCGACGCAAGGCCTTCGGTTCGTGAGCTCGACGTCGACTGCAAGTCAGCTGGACGGGCACACGGAGGCCGGGTACTGCGAGAACGTGACACCGTTGTCTCCACCGCTGTAGACCAGGGCCACGTCATCGGATTCGCGCATCGACCGGATGAACGTCGAGTTGGGTGGTGGCCAGGCAATGGGGGTTTCTTGTGCTCGGCGTCGCGGTAGGTCCAGGCAGGCGAGTTGGACGTCGGAAGTGCCTGGTGGCGCGTCTCGTCCGACGAGGAACCACAAGCGACCATCAGCAGAGACGTCGATGTCCAAGATGTTCAGCACGGTGCCGGCGGCGGCCACGGGCAGGGTGGCGTTGTCGTACTGCAGCGCGAATCCCGCCGGCGTGGGAGCTGAGGTGATCCATGGGCGTGTGATCTTCTGGGGCACGTATGTCGGGGTGCCTGCGAGCAGGTGCTCGGCCATTGAGTACAGGGTTCCGTTGCCGATGTCTGCCCAGAGCATGTCGGCGGCGGTGTCGTAGACGAGGCGAAGGTTCTCCGGGGTGTTGAACGGCACTTCACCGTCGATCAGCTGGGTGCTGGTGCCGTCAGTTGCGATCGAGAAGATCGTCACTCGGATGTGGTGTTGGTGAGTGGTTGGGTCGGTGACGGAGTAGAAGCTGGTCGCGAGGAGCGGTCCACCAGGTGTCGTCCCGACGATGTCGCTGAGGTCTTGCTTGGCGTCGGGGATCGGCTCGGACGCGGACATCCGACCGGCCAGTTTTGAGACGAGGAGTCGATCGTTGAGCGTGTCGACCACGACGACCTGCTCGTTCGCTGCGTCGTAGATGAACGACCGTGGCCCGTCCGACAGGTCCGATCCGGGCGGTGTCCTGCCGACTTGGTCGTCGCCGGTTCCCCATGAGAGATCAAGCGCTTGGCTTGCCGGAATGTGGACGTCCGACAGCGCGATCTTGTTGTCGGGGACGACGGGCACCGTCACCGCCGCGCTGCGTGTACCTGCCTGCATGTCGACCGCTTGCAATGACAGTGTGGGGCCTCTGACGGCCGCTCCGGGGATGACGATTCGAGTGAGACCGTCTGCGGTGATTGGCCCGGTCCACGGGCCCGAAACCGGGCAGCCAGAAGAACACACAACCCCTCGCGGCGATTCCTGGTTGACCGAAACGGCGTACACGGTGAGCGACTGCCCAGACATCGCGAACGGTGGTGGAAGCGACAGGGACGCCACTGGCGCGCCCGGTACGGGATCGATCGATTCGGAAGGCACCGTTGTGTCGCTCGTGGGCGTCACGACTGGGAGAAGCGACGTCCGGCTCGTGAGGTCAGGCACGTTTGACGTGCTCCCCGCCGGTGCGGCGGAGATTGGCCCAGTGCTCCCGGTAACGGCAGTCGACACGGTTATCGCAGCCGTCGCTGATGTCGGTGCGGGATCACCGTCGGGTGAAACGCCGCTCGGGCCTTTGGAGTCGCAGCTGACCATCGACACGCCGATCGCGCACGCGAGCACGATCCCGCACACTGGTCGCCGCACCCCCAGATCGTAACGCGGCTGACGACACCTCGTGAGCGGCCCAATGCACCGATTGGACTGGTCCGGGCGCCGTGGTTGCTCCAGTGCACGAACAGCGGCGCATTGATCTGCCTCGGGTGTTGCGGGCAGTCCGTCGACCCAGGCGCCACGGTCGAGCTTGTTGTTGGTCGCGGGCCTACCGGTAACGAGACGACAAGTACAGGGTGAAGTCATCGCCGGAGTCTCACGCTTGCCGCTCCCGCACCGTTCGACCGCCAGACACGGGCGCGCCGATCGTGATGCCTTCAGAGCTCGATCTCGTCGATGAGCTGCGTCGTCTGCTCGCCGAAGATCACGGCACCGCCCTCGACGGCATCAGCCGGGCGGCGCTCCACTCCCTGGCAACGCTCGTCCTGCACGGCGAGCCGATCACTCATGATGCTTGCCCCACCTGGCCTCCGAGAAGGCTTTCCGTCGAAGATGCGGCGACACGGCTGCGCGGCCTTCGGTCCGCCTACGCGCACTGCAGGCCGGGCGCCGATCTGCCGCTCGGCGTTCGTTGTTCTGCATCGTCGACGGCCCTTGCGCCGGAGCATGGAGCGGGCATTCGGCGCTAGAGCGACGCGAGGATGTGTTCCTTGATCTTGACGAGTTCGGGGTAGGCGTCGAAGAAGCGAAGCTTCTGGTCGAGCACGGAGTCACCAGTCGGCGCGGCGTCTTCTCGCACCCAGAACAAGAAGGTCTCGGCGATGTCTTCGTCCGGGTTGATCGTCGAGTACTGGCTGACGAAGTCACCGGTTGCGAAGCGGGTGTCCTGGGCGGCCTGCGTGGCGTCGGCCTTGTCGTCGGTGTACCCAGCCCAGAACGCAGCCTCGAAGTCGCCGAGGTACGAGCCGGGCTGCGGGCACCGACCATTGAACGTGGAGATCGGACACGAAGCCGCGCCGCTCGTGTCGAGCGAGATCTGATCAGGGTTCAACGTCAAGTAGTGGGCGAACTCGTGGATCATTGCCCCGTCAAGGCTCTTTCCGCTGACACCGCCGCTGACATCCAGGGCCACGTAGTAGTGCGTCGGGTCGTTCTCGATCGATGCCACAGCACCAGCGATGCCTTCCGCCGAGGACTTCACGTCGAGCGCGACGAACAATGTGATTGCCGGGAACTGGGTCGCGTCCACCAGCTGGTTGAACCGTCCCCACACCTTGGCGTAGGACGGGTCCACCCCCGACGCGAGCACACCGTCTTTGACGTCGTAGACACCGACGATCGGCAGGCTCAAGTCGCCGATGCGTTGATCGACGATCGTGGTCGAAGTCGCCGGGGCGTCGGTGGCGGGCACGTCGGTTCCTGGTGTGGTCGAGGCAGACCCATCACTCGTCGGTGTCGTTGCTTGCGTTGCCTCGGTGGCCGACGTCGTTGCGTCTGACGCAGCCGTCGCTGGCGATGTCGAATCGGTGACCGCCGAACCGGCAACAGTGACAGCCGGGGCCGTCGTCGAAGCGCCCTTCGACGATGATGAACACCCCGCGCTAGCAAGGGCAACTGCGACGACGAACGCGCAGGAGCGAAGTGTGAAGCGTGACGACATCCCGCACATCCAATCAATCAGAGACCTGGTCGGAGGGCCACGTCGGCGACGAGATTAGAACAGGACGTCCGCCCGCAGCCTCTGGGCGAACACGAATCTGCCGATCTGCGCTCGATTTTCTGCATCGTCCGTCGCTCTTGCGCCATGAGCGGCGGGCCGGTATTCGGCCGGTGAGTTACCGGGTGCGATTGACGTGCAGCACGAGCCTTCCGGCAACACCCGCCAACCCGAGGAGGGCTACTGCCGCAACAAGCGCATACACAAACCACAGGGCTTCAAGGTTGCCTGGCCGCACGGATGCGAAGAGCCCGCCGGCGCCCACCGCGAGTGCAACCACGACCCAGGGGCTGACCAAGCGACTTCGTAGGGCGAGAAACGATGCGGCAGCGAAGGGCAGGACGAAGACGAGGAATCCGAAGAGGATCACCCCAGCGCCGTCGATCGCGCCGTCGGCCGTCACCGTGTGTTCGCCCCGATACGCGAGGCACGACCGGTCGGCTGACGTTCACAGCCACTTCCAGTGGCCCTTCGGCCAGATCACCACGAACGCGCGGCCGACGATCTGGTCGTAGTCGACCTGGCCGAGCGAGGCGCGACTGTCGCCGGATCCGGGGCGGTTGTCACCCATCACGAACACGTGATCCTTCTCGATCGTGAGCTTGGCGAAGTTGTTTCCGCAGTTGCCCGGGGTCACCACCTTCGGATCGAGGTACGGCTCCACGAGGACGTTGTCGTCGATGTAGACGACGCAGTCGCGCATCTCGATCGTCTCGCCCGGCAGACCGATGACCCGTTTGATGAGGTCGCGCTGGGCGACGCCTTTTGACTCCTCGAGCACCACGACGTCGCCACGGTTGGGATCGTGCAGGTCGTACGAGAGCTTGTTGACCAGCACGCGGTCGTCGTTGTGCAGCGTGTAATCCATCGATTCACCGTCAACCTTGAACTGCTGCACGACGAACACCTTCATCAGCAGCGCCGCAGCGACGGCGATGATGAGGACCAGACCCCACTCCCGCACGGACTTGCTGAGGCCCGACGTGTGGACCGGTGCCTTCGTCGTCACGAGCCTGTCCGCCGGCGCAGCGTCGGCGGCTGCTGCTCCGTCGGTCGCGTTGTTCTCGTTCACGCCGGAGATGTCTTCGCTGGACATGCGAGCGAGACCGTACTCGCAGCTCGCAATTTCTGGAAGCCACATCCCACCGTGCGTGGATCGACACTGGACGTGGTCAGCTGCGACGCATTTGCTCGCGCCCGGCCAGCCGTCGGGCGACAACGCGGGCGAGGCCGAGGTTGCGGCCGGCGTCGCGGCGCACCATCTCCGCTTGTTTCGACTGGTGCTGGGCGATCGTCGCGAGCGTCTGCCCAGGGGCTCTGAGCGCGAAGTTGTCGGTCGCGATCTCGGCCCGGGCCTCGTTCCACGCCGCCCAATCCAGCCACCCGCCGTCGAGCAGATCCGCGCACTCGACCTCGACCGAACCGCTGCGGGCCCACAGTTGCTGCCACCACTGCGGGGAGTGAAAGGTCCAGAAGTCCGGCGTCCAGTCCTCCTGGAGGTGCTCGGGCACCTGATCGCCAGCAAACTCGGCGACGAGTGCGGGCAGCGCGATTGCCAGCCGTCCCCCGGGCACGACGAACCGACTCAGGTACGACAGATAGAGCTCATCGGTGCCGAAGTAGTGATATGCATCGATGCACACGACAGCGTCAAAGTAACCGTCGGCAAACGGGAGGTCGTGTGCCTCGACCCGCATCGGGAACACCCGGCTGGAACTGCCGGCAGCGGCGATCCGTGCCCAGTTCTCCGCCGGTGGCACCCAGAGGTCCGCGGCCACCACGTCGACGCCGAACTCCTTGGCCATGAAGATCGAAGTCAGCGCCGTGCCGCAACCCAAGTCCAACACCCGCGCTCCGCGTGGCAAGTCCAGCGCCGGCCACAACCACTCGAGCAGCCAGAGCGGGTGTGGCCCCATCGCGTTGTCGATGAGCCATTGCTGGTCGTAGCCAGCACTCCGCGGAAAGCGCTCACGTGCTTGTGACAGCCGTGTTGTCGTCTCGGACATCATCCGGCCAGGCTCGCAGAATCCGCCCCTTCACATCGATCAGTTCATGGAGCGCCGGCCGCGTCGGTGACGGTCACCGACAAGCCGCGGGTTCCGGCAGTCGCTCGGCGGTTGCTCGCAGCCGGGCCCAGGGTTGACCAGCACCAAGTTGGAGCTTCATTCGCACGGTCGTGGGGGAGGCCTCCGGCTCTTGCTCGTCGAGCCGCGGGGGACGCGCAGGTATGGTCGGACCGTGACTCGGTCTGCTCTCGTGGTGGTTGTGGTCGAAGCCGAGCCGTTGATCTCCGTTCACCGGCTCGTGCATGATCCGATGGCCGCTCGTGGTGTGCCGGCCCACGTCACGGTCCTTCATCCGTTTCGCGCCGTCGTCGACGAAGAAACCGCACGAGACGTCGCGGCGATCGCGAGTCGAATCGAACCGTTCGACGCGACCCTCGCATCGATGGATCGATTTCCAGGTGGCGTCCTGTTCTTGTCGCCGGAGCCGTTTGACCGCTTCAAGCAGATGACGCGAACCTTTGTCGACGCGTTTCCGGATTGCCCTCCGTACGGCGGAGCGTTCCCGGATCCGCACCCGCACCTGACCGTCGGAAGTCGGATCGATGACGCCACCGCCGACAGCCTGGAACGTGTGATTGCTCCTGGGCTCCCTGTGTCGACTCGCGTGGATCGGCTCACGTTGCTGGTCGAGGACGACGACGGCCAATGGACCGTGGCACGCTCGTGGCCGCTCGCCGCATCGACGACCATCTGACCCCCCAGAACTGTGGCTCGGCGACCGTCGTTTCTGCATCGACGCGCGCGCTTGCTCCGAGGATTCGGCGCGGGCAAACGACCTCGTTGATCGTCGTCGACGCTTCGTTGATCGTCATCGACCTTGCCTCGCTGCCGTTCGTTCGTTTCTCGACCGCCCGTGTCGGCCGACCGCGCCACACCCACCAGGAGGACGCCGGCCCATTCGAGGACGTGGGCCATCCGTCGCTTGCGTGTCGGCCGTCGAAGCGCCAATCTGAGCGGGTGGCGAAGGGACCCAGTCAAGGCGGTGGCCATGACGGGGACGAAGCGCTGCTCGCCGTCTTCGACGCGATCACTTCCCATGACCATCGGGAGGTTTCACGTTTGCTTGCGTCGTCCAGTGATCTCGTGAACCGATCGATGAAGATCGGCGCGAGCAGGCAAGCCGCTGATCGGTACTTCCTCGACGCGATCCGCCACTACGTGTACGCAGGGGACACGGCACTGCACGTCGCCGCAGCGGCCCATGCGAGGGATTCCGTCGAGCTGCTCGCGGGGAAAGGGGCAGACGTGCGCGCCCGCAATCGCAGGGGCGCCGAACCTCTTCACTACGCCGCGGACGGAAGCCCAGGAAGCGAGCACTGGGATCCGGTCGCTCAGGCCGAAGTGGTCACGCTGCTGATCGATGCCGGGGCGGATTCCAACGCGTTGGACACGAGCGGCGTGGCCCCGCTCCATCGAGCGGTCAGGACTCGTTCGTCGTCGGCGGTCCGCGCCCTCCTCGCGGGTGGTGCGGATGCGCGCTCGCCGAACAAGAGCGGATCGACGCCGCTCCATCTTGCGGTGCAGAGCACCGGTCGAAGCAATGCCGGATCGGAGAGGGCCAAGGCCGAGCAGGGCCGGATCATCGTCCTGCTGCTCGAGCACGGAGCGCGTCCGGACGACACCGACGCGAGCGGGAAGTCGGTGGCCTCCGCGGCGTCGAGTGATTGGATCCGTCGCCTGCTCGGCGCAGACTGACGGGCGCCAGGCGGCGTCGTCGTGGGCGCTCATGGCCTCACGCCGCCCCCGTCCGCGAGCGGCTCGTCCAAGACTGGCGTGCGAATCACCGAGGATCAGCGGACGTCTCGTAGCTGAGCTCGCCTCGGCTGCGGGCGTCGAGAACGCAGGTCGCGAGTTCATCGGGTGACTGGTCGAACTGGCGGAAGACGTGGCGATCGGCCGGCGGTCGGCGAGTGAACTGATCGTGCATGTGTCGCGCGGCAGGCTCGTTCTTGAACCCGTGCCGCTCTCGAGTCAGGACACGCTGAACGCAGAGATCCACGGGAGGCAGCAACACCGCGTAGTCGAGCGCGGCGAGACCGGTGGCGGCCAGGAACTCGTCGAGGAACCAGGACCCGATGACACCGTCGAACACGGCGTGAATGTCCCCGCGTGCGAACTCACCGGTTGCTGCACCTGCGGCCCGGGTGACGACTGTGTTCTGATCGTCGGACTCCGGCAGCCACGGATCGATCGCTCCGTTGCGAAGGAAGTGGAAGAACGCGTCGCCTTCGATGAGCACGCTCGGGTTCAACCTGAGTGCAAGCGCTGCAGCCAACGTCGATTTCCCGGCGCCTGGCGGACCGGTCACGACCAGCAACGACCCCACTCGGACATTGTTGCCGATCGCTGCACGGTGACCGAACAACGCTCGTGCCGCGAGCGGTGCGACGCAGTGTCGATCGTCGCCAGCCGTGCGAAGCGGGCTGTCAGCTGGTGCGTTCGATGTGTGCGTCGATTTCGACGAGCTGCTGTTCGTAGCCGAGGCCTTGCACGCCCAACAACGTTGCCGGTGGGACATCCGAGTCGAATGCGCGAACGATCGTCGACCAGGCATCCAGCAGGTTCTGATGTCCTCCCACCACGTAGACCGTGAGATGACGGATGTCCTCACGGCCGAAGCCGTAGGCCGCGATGAGCGTGTCGAGGTTCGCGAGACAACGCTCGGTCTGCGGTTCGACGCGGTCGGCATCCACCACAACGCCATCCACGTTCAGCGGTACCTGTCCTGCGATGAACAATCGGTTGCCGACAACGTCTGCATACCGGTAGTTGGGGGTCGGGGGAAGTCCGGCTGCGACCTCGATCTCGTTCACACAGCGAGTCTGCTGCATCGCCGGACAGCACACGGTTCCGCCGTTCCCACCCGATCGGATGATCGACGAGTTCGAGACCTCGGCCTGCATCGCTACTGTCGTGTTGATGTCGGCGCACAGCGATGACCCGCCCGTCGCTGTCATCACGGGCGTCGGCCGCTCACGGGGAATCGGCGCTGCGGTGGCAACTGCCTTGCGCACCGATGGATGGCGAGTCGTCACCGCCGGTTGGCGTGGTTATGACCAACGAATGCGGTGGGGCGCAGACGACGTTCCCCTGGCCGACATCGAGGCCGATCTGGCCGATCCGTCGACACCGGCCATCGTGCTCGAACGGGCCAATGATCTCGCTGGACCGGTGTCCGCGTTGATCCTGTGCCACTGCGAGTCGGTCGACTCCAACATCGTCGACACGACCGTGGAGAGCTTCGATCGTCACTTCGCGATCAATGTTCGAGCGACCTGGTTGCTGATCAGAGCCTTCGCGGAGCAGTTCGTCACCGAGCCGGGCACCGGTCGAATCGTGTCGATCACGAGCGATCACACGGCCTTCAACATGCCATACGGGGCCAGTAAGGCGGCGATGGACCGCATCGTGCTCGCCGCCGCCGTCGAGTTCGCCGCGCGCGGCATCACCTGCAACGTCGTCAACCCGGGGGCGACCGACACCGGCTGGATGAACGACTCGATCGAAGCCGAAGTGCGCGCCCGCAACCTGCAGCCCCGCGTCGGCGTGCCCGCGGACTGCGCCAACCTCGTCCGGTTCCTCTGCTCCCCGGACGGGCAGTGGATCAACAGCCAGTTGCTGTACTCCGACGGTGGCCTTCGTCCGTGAGCGAGCTGATCGGCACGCTGATCTGATCGCTACGGGTGGTAGGCCACGACCGATTCTTGTTCGGCAGGGGTGTTCCGGGCGACGAGCGCTCGAGCGGCCTCGGTGTCGCTGAGGTTGCGTGGCTGATGCGGTACGCCGGCCGGGATGAACAGGAAGTCTCCGGCCTCGTTGACGACGACCTCGCGGAGTCCTTCGCCGTAGCGCGTCTCGACCCGGCCCGACAGGATGTAGATCGCCGTCTCGAACCCCTCGTGGTAGTGGGGCTCAGCGGCTGCTCCAGCCGGGATCACGACGATGTTCATCCCGATGCCCGTCGCGCCGGTGGTGTCCCGCGAGACACCCACGAAGTTCGGCAGGTGCTGCAGTGTGTCGACCATCTCGTTCGGCCGTACGGTGACGATCTGGTTCTCGCTCATCGGTCCTCCACCCTGGTTGGTGCTGGCGCCGAGTGTAGGTGCGCAATGCGATGACCGAGATCGATGTCGAGGCCCCTCAGCCTGAGTCGTCGCCGGGTGCGTAGCGAATGGCGATCGAGGTCGCGTCGAAGCTGCCGGAGTTGATGGTCGTTGCCCAGATGGAGCCGTCGGGTCCGCGTGCGATGGTGAACCCGAGGGTGATCGGCGTGACGGCGAGCGTGGTCCGGTCGAGCACGGCACCGCTGGTCCAGATGTGCAGGTCGGTGAGGACGATCCCTTCGGGTCTCGTCGGGAGCGGCACGGTGGCGGTGATCGTCGCGCCGTCGGGGTCGACGATCACGAGCTCCCCGTTGGACTGGAACCCGTTGGCGCCACCGGTGCGGGGATCGATGCCGACGACGACGTCGCGTTCGTCGGCGACGAGGCGCGCCGGGATCCCGAGGTTCGGGCCGAGCGGAATGCTGAGACTGTCGACTGGGACGCTGGTGGACTCGTCGAACGAGACGAGTCGGGCACCGCTGGTGTCCCGGCCGAGTGCCCAGACCTTCCCGTGGGAGACAGCGAGATCGACCCACGCCGCTGGCGTCGACGGGTGCAAGATGGTGACGGTGCCGTCCGGGTCGATGCGGTAGATGCCGCCGGTGAGACTGGCGGCCCAGAGGGTCTGGCCGTCGGCGATGATCGCTCTCGAGTTGACGGTGAGACCGGGAGCCGTGAGCGGAGTGACGGTGTTCGTCGCCGGGTCGATTCGGAGCACTGGGTCGCCGGCGACGTAGACAGCGTCGGCGTTGGCGGTGAGGCGGTTGCTGGGGATGCCGATCGGGATCGACGCGAGCACGGCGCCCGTCCTGGCGTCGAGCCGGGTCACGCTGTACGAGCTCTGGCCGAGCAGCCAGATCGAGCCGAACGCCGAGATCATGTGGTAGTCGAAGTGGCCGATGTCGAACACGGTCTGGATCGCTCTCGGCGGCCCGGTCAGGGTGGTGGCTTGCGTCGCGATCGCCTCCGACGGGGCCGGTTCGGCGTACAGCCCGATGGTGAAGCGCTCGACGGTGCCGTCGGTGAAGTGGATCGCGAACGGGGCATCGTGCTCGCCCCGGGTGAGGTCGACGGTCGTGCGGCGCACCGTCAGCTGGACCGTGGTCTGGATCCGGTCGTTGACCGGCTGCACGCTGAGGCAACCCGAGGTCGCGCAGCTGGTCTCGATCGCCAGCTGGGTGTCCGAGGTTGCCGCCGGGGTTTCGATGGTGCTGCTGAGGTTGCGGGGGTCGAAGCCGATCTGCAGCTCGTAGTCCAGCACCACGTCGCCAGGGTTGGTCGCTGCTCTGTGTGTGGTGACGTTGGCGTCGGTCACGCCGACGTCGATGACCTCGCTGCGCGACCCGAACGGATGCACGATCAGTGCTGACGAGGGCGTCGCGGCCGGAGTCGTGGATGCCGTGGATGTTTGAGCGGTCGTCGTGGTGGTCGACGACGTCGATGACGGAGCGGTCGTGACGGTCGTCACCGGGGCCGTTCCGATCGACGTGCTCGCGGTCGGTTCATCGAGGGACGTGCCGGGAGTCGGTGAGATCGTCGACACGTGATGGCTGGACGCGCGTGCGATCACGACGACACCGACCGCGAGGACGATGAGCGCTGCCGCGATCGCCGGTCCGATCACGTGTCGGCGCGACCGGGGCTCGTCACCGTATGCGGCCGGGGCGGGTGCGGCGGTCGGGTTCCGGTGAGGGGTCGTGCGGAGCGTGGCGAAATCCGGCGGCGGCGGCGCGACGCGATCGATCTCGCCCATGAGGGCACGGATCCGGTCATCGACGGACTCGCTCATGACAGCCTCCTTGCCAACATCGCTCTCGACGCGGTCAACTCCCGCTCGACGGTGCGCACGGACACACCCAACTCGGCAGCGACCGCAGCCACGTCCAGGTCCGCCCAGTACGTCAGGAACACGACCGCACGCTGACGCTCCGACAGGCCGCGCAATGCGACCAGCACATCCACATCCCCGGCCACCTGCTCGACCGAACCGGGTGTCGCGGCCCGCTCCTCCCGCGCGCGGCGACGTCGTGCAGAGCGCCGCAACTTCGACGCCTCGTGAAGGATGGCGCGATAGAGGTACGCCCGACGGTTGTCCACGTGTACCCAACGGGGCGTCGCCAGAGCGTGCACCACCGCAGTCGCCAGCACGTCCTCGGCATCGTGCGGGCCGACCAGTGCGGTCGCGAATCGAATCAGATCGCCGGCATACCTGCGGTACACCTCAGCGTCGTCATCGACCATCACGACACATGTAACCCCACCCGAGTGCGACAACCGCCAAGATCGAGCACCGTGAACCGGAAGCACCGTCGTCTGAACCGACGAATTGGAGACGGATGTCAACGGACTCGGTGCCTCGGGAGTCTGGATGGTTGAGATGCAGCATCCGGTCGACATCACCATCCTGAACGAGGGCGTGCAGCGCAACGTCGACGACGGGTTCGCCACAGTCTTCGCCGACCACCACGCAGCGGTGTTGAAGCTCGCGGTTCTGCTCTCCGGTGATCGGCACGTAGCCGACGAGATCACCGCGGATGTGTTCGCGAGAGTGCTCCCGAAGTGGCGTACGGGAGTGATCGAGAACCCGTTGCAATACCTGCGGCGAGCGGTCGTCAACGAGGTTCGGTCACGTCACCGACGGCGCGTCCACGAGCGGCGAGCGATCGCTCGATACTCGAGCCAGATCCGTGCCGAAGGTGATCTCACACCCGAAACGAACCGGGACCCGCTCGTCGCCGCGCTCGCCGAACTGCCCGTTCGCCAGCGGACGGTGGTGGTCCTCCGATACCACGACGATGTGTCCGAGATCGAGGTCGCGCGCATCCTCGGCGTCTCGGTCGGCACGGTGAAGACGCACAGCAGCCGGGCACTCGCCCACCTTCGACGCATCCTCGAGGAGGGCGCATGAACCACGACGAACCGGACGGTTCCGACCTCGAGGCACGCTTGCGATCACGCCTCCGCGCCGCCACGAGCGACATCACGCCTGGACCGACGATGCAGACCGACATCGATCGCGCTGCTCGACAGCATCGTCGCTCGCGTCGGCTGACGACATCGGGAATCGCTGCGGCGGTGGTCGTCGTTGCGTCGGCCATCACGTTCTCCGCGACGCGAGCCTCCGACCGCCGCGAACTGGTCACGTCCCACCAGGAGCCCCCGACCAATCCGTCCGTCGTCCGGACGGACACGCCGAGCGCGGTGACGAACTCGTCAGTTCCCCTCCCCGTCGTGCCGGAGAGCACTTCGTCCCTCCCGAGCACGACAGCCAGCCCGGTCACCGATGGCTCGATCGACGCATCGACCGCGGAGAACACGCTCATCGTCAGCTTCACCGCCGACACGTGCCAGACCAGCTCGACGACCGAGGTCGATCCGGCCACGCTGTCGATCCAAGTCCTTCGGACGGACCTGACGACGGGACGCGCCAGCCTGCTCGGCATTCCCACGAACCTCGTCGTGAAGGACAGGGAAAATGCGACGACGACGCTCGGTTCGATCTTCGCCATCGACAACCCGGAGCTGCTCGTCGATCAGATCTACGTCACGTTCTTCATCGCCATCGACCACTACGTCCAGCTCGACCAGTGCGCCGTCGGGTCGCTGCTCGACGCCGTCGGAAGCATCGCTGTTCCTCTGCCCTACGCCGTCCGCGACGCCCAGACGGGTCTCGATGTCACGGAGCCCGGATGCCACACGTTCACGAGCAGCGACATCGCCCCGTATCTCACGTCGACCCATCTCGAGTACGAGACCGCAGCCGGCGAGTGGCGCACCGACCCCTCGGGTGAGCGCGGTCGGATCTACCGTCAGTTCGACTTCCTCCGCCGTCTGATCGCGACCGGGGTGGCCAACGGCACGCTCGCCTCGTGGAACGCCGCAACGGTGATCACCGGCCTCGAACCGAACATCGTGACCGACCACAACCTGCTCGAGGCCGATCTCATCGATCAGCTCGACACGGTGGTTGCGGTTCCTGCGGCCGACTTCGGGATGTACGACTTCTCCGGCAGCGTCGGTACCGCTGGCTTCACGCCGGACCTTGCCAGCCCCAACAGCCACGCGATCGCCGATCTCTTCAGAGGCCGATCGGTGGCCGGCGAAGAGCCCGTCGCCATCGACGTCGGCATCGTCCCCGCATCGTCCGCCTCGTGCATCCCGGCCGTGCCATCAGACGACCCCTCTCTACCGCCGGTCGGCTCGGTACCCTCCGACGAGTTGCCATCCCTGGGCGGGACCGACGGATCCACCCATCGCAAGTACACGCCGGTCGGCAAGGACGGACTCGTCGTCGGGTACGTGTTGACCGCCGAACTCGATGCGCCGCCACCGACCGGGTCGCGCTTCGGCTCACCCGTCACGATCATCGATGCAAGGGGCAACCCGATCGGGCAGGTCGTCGACGGCACGCCTCAACTGGACGAGCCCTGACCTCTGCCGCCTCCCGTCGGCACGACGTGACCGCAGCCAGCTACGTTCGCTCGATGCACATCGAGTCGATGACGATCATCGTGGAGGACTACGACGCGGCGATCCGGTTCTTCGTCGACGCCTTGGGGTTCGAGCTCGTCGAGGACACGCCGTCGTTGACGAACGATGGTCGTCCGAAGCGTTGGGTCGTGGTGCGCCCGCCCGGCGCCGAGACCGGTGTGCTGCTGGCACAGGCGGACGACGCACGGCAGTCGGCGTCGGTCGGTGATCAGGTCGCGGGACGAGTCGGGTTCATCCTGCGCGTCGACGACTTCGACGTGGCGTACCGCCGCATGCTCGACCACGGCGTCGAGTTCACCGAAGCCCCGCGCGTCGAGGCATACGGCACCGTCGTCGTGTTCGTCGACGTCGCCGGCAACAAGTGGGATCTCATCGGACCCCCGAGCTGATCGCGTCGCGCAACGGAACAACAGCCCGGCAACTGGCTGCTGGATCGTGGCCGATGTGGGCCGATCACGCGTCCAGTTCGTCGATCCTGGAGGGGGCGCAGCCGCAGCTCGTCACACCGATCTCTCCCGCCATGAACAACGTACCGCGAGGAGGGGGGCTTGCCGCAAACGACCAAAACGTGCTGATCATTGCTCGTCCGCCGGGCAATCGGCGTCGGCGGCGGGGGAGTTGCGATGACGGAGGGTTCGATGACGGAACATGCGGTGGTGGTCGCCGGCGGCGGTCCGACGGGGATGATGTTGGCGGGTGAGCTGGCGCTGGCGGGCGTCGACGTCGTCGTCGTCGAACGTCGCACGAACCAGCAGGTCGACGGGTCGCGAGCCGGTGGTCTGCACTCGCGCACCATCGAGGTGCTCGACCAGCGGGGGATCGCCGAACGGTTCATCGAGGCCGGGCAGATCATGCAGACGAACGCGTTCGGCGGGGTGCCGTTGGACATCAGCGACTTCCCGACCCGGCATCCCTACGGCCTGGCGCTGTGGCAAGCCACGTTCGAGCCGATCCTCGCCGGCTGGGTGGAAGAGCTCGGTGTGCCGACGCTCCGTGGCGCCGAGGTGGTCGGGCTCGCCCAGGACCACACGGGCGTCGACGTCGAGCTGTCGAGCGGCGAGTCGATCCGTGCGCGGTACCTCGTCGGCTGCGACGGCGGCCGCAGCCTCGTGCGCAAGGCTGCCGGCATCGACTTCGTCGGCCTGGATCCGTCGACGAGCTGGATGATCGCGGAGGTCGAGATGGACGGCGAGCCGGAGTTCGGGTTCCGCCGCGACGCCCTCGGCCAGCACGCGATCGGACGGCGCGCAGCCGGCGAACCGATCCGGGTCGTGCTCACCGAGCGATCGGTCCAACACGCCGGCGAGCCCACGATGGACGATCTGCGCGAGGCGCTCGTCGGCATCTACGGGACCGACTTCGGGCTGCGCAGCGCCAACTGGATCTCGCGGTTCACGGACATGACGCGCCAGGCAGCGACGTACCGGCACGGCCGGGTTCTGCTCGCCGGCGACGCCGCGCACCTGCATCCTCCGCAGGGCGGCCAGGGCCTCAACACCGGCGTGCAGGACGCCGTGAACCTCGGCTGGAAGCTGGCCCAGGTGGTGAACGGGATGTCGCCCGACAGCCTGCTCGACACCTATCACACCGAACGTCATCCGGTCGGTGCGCGTGTGTTGCGCAGCACGATGGCGCAGGTCGCGCTGAGCAGTCCCGACGACCGCCACCAGGCCCTGCGCGACACGTTGGCCGGGCTCGTGGTGATGGACGGCCCGCGCCGGAGACTGGCGGGGATGCTCGCTGCGCTCGACATCCACTACGACCTCGGCGAAGGCCATCCGCTGGTCGGTCGACGGATGCCGGACATCGATCTGCGCACCGCGGCCGACTCGACGCGCGTCTATGAACTGCTGCACGAGGCCCGGCCCGTGCTGCTGAACCTCGGCAGGGCTGGCCGGTTCGACATCGCCCCGTGGGCCGACCGGGTGCGCCTCGTGGACGCCGAACACGTCGGCGCGTGGGAGCTCCCGGTCCTCGGCGAGGTGCCCGCTCCGTCGGCTGTGCTGATCCGGCCCGACGGCCACGTCGCCTGGGTCGGCGAGCTGACGGACCCGGACCTCCCGCACGCGCTGACGACGTGGTTCGGTCCCGCGCCCGATGCCGCGACGCCCACCACGGTGCCCACGCGCGAGCATGGTTCGAACACCGAATGAGGGAGCGCGCATGCGAACCACCAAGGTCATCGCCGATCTCCGGGTCGCCGACATCGATGCGGCCCGCGACTTCTATGCCGACTACCTCGGGCTGGGCGTCGAGTCGTTCAACCTGGGATGGGTCGCCCGGTTCGAGTCGCCGGACGGGTCCGCGTTCGTGCAGCTCGTGACCCGCGATGCCACGAGCCCGGAGGACGCGGTGATCTCCGTCGCCGTCGGGAGCGACATCGACGAGGCCTACGCCGAGGCGCAACGGCGCGGCTACGAGATCGTCCACCCGATCACCGACGAGGCGTGGGGCATCCGTCGGTTCTTCGTGCGCGATCCCGACGGCAACGTGATCAACATCACCAGCCACCGCGACGCCTGACGACCGACGGAGCGGCACGGTTCGGGCCCGCTGCGTAGGCTCGCTCGTCATGACCGAACCGCTGAGCCTGGTGATCGACACGGACACCGCATCGGACGACGCCGTGGCACTGCTGATGGCGGCGCGCTCGCCGCACGCGACGATCCGCGCAGTCACCACCGTGGCCGGCAACGTGCCCCTCCCGCTCGCCACCCGCAACGCGCTCGTGACGCTGGAGCTCGCCGGTGCCGGCGACGTGCCCGTCTACATGGGGCGCGCAGCGCCGATGCTGCGGCCGCTCGAGACCGCGCAGTACGTGCACGGCGAGAACGGGATGGGCGGTGTCGAGTTCCCCGATCCGCGGGCGGCAGCACAGACCGAGCACGCGGTGGATGCCCTACGCCGGATCGTGCACGACGAGCCCGGCCGGCACACGCTCGTCACCCTCGGGCCGCTCTCGACCATCGCCTCGGCGATCCTGCTCGAGCCCGAGCTGCTGACCGGCTTCGCCCACGTGTACCTGATGGCCGGTGCGTTCGACGGCGTCGGCAACGTGCACCCCGTCGGCGAGTTCAACGTGTGGGTCGATCCCGAGGCCGCCGCGATCGTGCTGGATGCGCCCGGCGAGCGCACGTTCATCGGATGGGACGCCTCGCGTCGCGACGCGATGATCTCGGCCGAGGAGCAGGCCGAGATCGGCACCCTCGGACGACTGGGCGAGTTCGTGGTCGACATCAACCGCAGCGTCGGCGAGTTCGTCCTCCGCCACTCCGGCATCACGGCGTTCGACCTGCCCGACCCGATCGCGATGGCCGTGGCGCTGGACCCGTCGATCGTGCAGAAGTCGTCCCGGTGCGCCGTCACGATCGGGGTCGACCCGATCAGTCGCGGCGGCACCTTCATCGATCACCGCTTCGAAGCGCCGGCGCCCAACTGCACGGTGGCCCACAAGGTCGACGAGCACCGCTTCAAGGCGATGCTGATGGACGCCTGCCGGGCCTGACGTTGATCGCCCGCGGCGGGCGGGTCAGGTGGCGATGATCCAGATCGCGCCGAAGTGCGCAGCGGCGGCGGCGATGGTGAACACGTGCCACACCTCGTGGTACGAGAACACCGACGGACGCAGACGGGGCCGGTTCTTCGCGAACCAGAACGCGCCCATCGTGTACAGCGCGCCGCCGGACAGGTAGAGCACGCCGGCGACCACACCACCCTGGTGAAACATCGCCGGCACGGCGAGCGCGGCCATCACCCCGACGGTTGCGTACAGCGCGCTGCCGACGGCGTCGCCGCGCTGCCAGTGGGCAACCTTGCAGAGCGCCCCGATCATCGACACCACACCGACCGCCGCGAGCAGGGCGATGCCCAGACCGCCGGGCATCAGGATGAGCAGCGCGGGGGTGGTGGAACCGGCGATCGCGGCGAAGATCATCGCGTGATCGGCACGGCGCCATGCCGCACGAGACTTCAACTGGTGCACCCAACGGTGGTACGTGGTGGACGTGAACAGCATCGAGCACAGCCCGGCGGCGTAGATCGCCACGCCGACGCGAGCGCGAGCGGACTGGGCGAACACGATGAGCGCAGCGACGCACGGCACGGCGATGCAGAACCCGATGAGGTGGACGCGGCCACGCCACGACGGGCGCAGATCGGTGCCGAGCTCGATGTCGCGGCCATCGGCATCGGCGAAGCGGGCGCACAACGGGGCCCGATCCTTCCGGGCGAGCTCGACGTACGAGAGGTCGCCGTCGGTGTGGGATTGGGTCATGAGCGTGTCCAAGGGAGCGTGACGGGCAAGGGCCAGGTCCGTCGGAGGGGGGTGCAGATGACTGTACGGGCCGGGAGTCGCAGATGCCCGTCAGGTCTGGGTGTGAATCCGGTTGGAATCGAGCTGCCGGTCCTCGCGGTCCTGACGCCGTTGCTCGCGGCGGTACCAGCGGTTGCCGACGATGCCGGCCGCGACCGCGCCGAGCAGCTCGCCGGCCGCCCACATCATCCCGCCGCCGAGGCGTTGATCCGAGGCCAATGACGGTCCCCACGCACGGACGACGGCCGCGTACTCGTGGCCGCCGAGCGGATGTGCCGTGGACGACATCACCGCGAGCCCGAGGAAGGCGTGGAACGGCACGGCGAGCACGACGTAGAGCAGGCGCGCCGGATCGCCGAGGGGACGGCGCAGCGGATCGATGCCGACCGCGGGCCACCAGAAGATGAAGCCCACGGCGATGAAGTGCACGTGCACGAGTGCGTGCACGCCGTTGTTGCGCAGCGAGAGGTCGAACAGCGGCGTGAAGTAGAGCCCGAACAGCGTCGCGGCGAACAGCACCCACGACACGATCGGCCGGGTGAGGGCGGTCACCACCGGATGGTGGGCCACGCGCAGCAGGATGACCTGCGTCGTGTGGTGCGACGCCTGCAGCGCCAACGTGATCGGGGCGCCCATCACCAGCAGCAGCGGGGCGATCATCCCGAGCGCGATGTGCTGCGCCGTGTGCACGCTGAACAGCACGGTGTCGTAGCGTGCCGCGCCCGACATCGTCGCGATGGCGAGGACGGCGAGGCCGGACAGGAACGCGACGGTCCGTCCGGGGGCCCAGTGCTGCGGGCGCGGGGCCCGTCGGGCCAGGCGCCGGACGCCGCCGAGGTACGCGCCGGCGGCGACCACGAGCAGCGGGAGCACCACCGGATCCGGCTGCCAGTCGAGCACGGCGGTGCGCCAATCGAGAGGCGGCACCATGGTGGGACGATACCCCTCGGCGAACGTCGCGCTCTGGACGACGCGCCGGCATCGACGAACTACTCTGCGGTCATGGAGACCGACCTGGCCGCGTCGAGTGCGGGGTCGGCTGATGGCTCGAGTGCCGGGTCGGGTGCCGGCTCGAGACGGCCGTCGCTGCTCGGCGTCGGCGTGGTGGTCTGGCTGTCGTCGGAGCTGATGTTCTTCGCCGGCCTCTTCGCGGCGTACTTCACGCTGCGCGCCCAGACCTCGGTGTGGCCGGCCGCGGGCGTCGAGCTGTCGACGGCGCGCGCCGGCCTGGCCACGCTGGTGCTGATCGCTTCGAGCGGCACGATGCACCTCGCGGTGCGCGCCGGCGAGCACGGCGACCGCGAGCGGGCGGTGCGGATGCTGTTCCTGACGGCGGCGCTCGGCATCGTCTTCATCGCCAACCAGGGATACGAGTACGCCACCGCCGACTTCCACGTGGACAGCAACGCCTACGGATCGATCTTCTACCTGCTCACCGGGTTCCACGGGTTGCACGTGATCGGCGGCATCGTGTTCATGCTCGTGGTCGCCGGCATCGTCGGCGGTCGCACGTCGAAGGCTCCTGTCGCCTCGATCACGTCGGTGTGCGCGTACTACTGGCACTTCGTCGATGTCGTCTGGATCGCCGTCTACCTCACGGTCTACGTGCTCAAGTGAAGCGGCTGCTGCGGTCCGCGCCGGTGCTGTTCGTGATCGTCTCGGTGCTCGCGATCGTGGTCGACCACCAGATCCGGGCCTCGGCCGCACCTGCTGCTCCAGACATCGCCGCAGCCGCGGGCAGCCTGGTCGACACCGGCCGCCAGCTGTTCCTCACCGGCTGCTCCGGCTGCCACGGGCTCACCGGTGCCGGACTGCACGCCGCCGACGGATCGGTGCTCGGCCCGGCGCTCACCAACTCCGGAGAAGCCGCGGCGTACTTCTACCTCTCGACCGGGCGGATGCCGTTGAGCGATCCCACCAAGCAGCCGCTGCGCAAGGACCCGGTGTACGACCCGCAGCAGATCGACGCGTTGGTGGCCTTCGTCGGCTCGCTCGGCAACGGGCCGACGATCCCCCAGGTGTCGACGGCCGCTGGCGACCTCGCTGCGGGCGGCGAGATCTACCGGTTGCAGTGCGCGGCCTGCCACAGCGCGACGGGCGCCGGTGGCGCGCTGAGCTACGGGCGCGCCGCGCCCTCGCTGTCGCAGGCGACGCCCGAGCAGATCGGAACGGCCATCCGGATCGGCCCCGGGCAGATGCCGGTGTTCGGGACCGGCACCATCTCCGACACCCAGCTGAACGGCCTGGCCGCGTACATCGAGTACCTCCACCATCCCGACAACAGGGGCGGCGTCGACCTCGGCGG
Organism: Ilumatobacteraceae bacterium; assembly: GCA_025463305.1. Next base: position 45,309 of record JAOBWK010000095.1, on the reverse strand, counting down.
CCTGGGCCCGGTGCCCGAGGGCCTGCTGATCTGGATGGTGGGCATCGGCGGGTTGATCCTGCTGTGCGTGTGGATCGCGTACACGCCGCGGCGGGTGGCCCGCCGGCGGACGACGGAGGCCAAGCAGTGAGCGAGCAGCAACCACCTGTGCCGATCTCCACCACCGAGGCGGAGGACGAGGCCCACCGCCGGGCCGAGCGCCGGGCGTTCGCGCTGCGCCGCGAGCGCTACGCAGCGCTGTCGTTCGGCGTCAGCGTGCTGGCCGCGATCGGCCTCGGCGTCGTCTACTGGCAGGGCGGTCAGGCCCAGCTGGAGGGGACGTGCCTGGCGCTGATCTTCGGCGGGCTCGGCGTCGGGTTCATCGTCTGGGCCAAGCACTTCATGCCCCACGAGGAGGTCACCGAGGAGCGTCACGACCTCGCCTCCAGCGACGAGGAACTGGTCGCGTTCCGCGAGGAGTTCGAGCGCGGCGAGGAGGTGCTCGTGCGTCGCGGCGTGCTCGTCAAGGCTGCTGGTGCCGCCGTGGTGGCACTCGGCGCGGCGCTGATCTTCCCGATCCGCTCGCTCGGTCCGCGCCCCGGCAAGGGGCTCAAGTCGACGCCGTTCGGCCCTGGTGTGCGCCTCGTCGACGAGTCCAACCATCCCGTCAAGCCGACCGATCTCGTCACCGACGGCGTGCTCACCGTGTTCCCGCAGGACCACACCGACGCGGCCGATGCGTCGACCGTGCTGATCCGGCCCGGGCAGACGATCAAGCCGCGCAAGGGCCGCGAGACGTGGACGCCCGACGGCATCGTCGCGTACTCGAAGCTGTGCACCCACGTCGGCTGCCCGGTCGGTCTGTACCAGGCCGAGGAGCACCTGCTGCTCTGCCCGTGCCACCAATCGACCTTCGACGTGCTCGACGGGGCGCGGCCGATCTTCGGTCCAGCGGCTCGGTCGCTGCCCCAACTGCCGCTCTCGATCGACGCCGAGGGCTACCTGATCTCGACCGGCGACTTCTCCAGCCCGACCGGCCCCGGGTTCTGGGACCGGGATCGCTGAGATGGCCAACACCAAGCGCCCGAGCCGCCGCCGACCCGCTTCGGCCAAGCGCGAGAAGATGCTCACCAAGCGGATGGCGAAGTGGATCGACAACCGCGTCGGCAGCGCGAAGTTCGCTCGCACCGCGCTCGGCAAGGTGTTCCCCAACCACTGGACGTTCCTGCTCGGCGAGATCGCGCTCTACTCGCTCGTGGTGCTGATCCTCACGGGCACCTACCTCACGTTCTTCTTCGACGCCAGTTCCCGTCAGGTCGTCTACAGCGGGGCCTATGCGCCGCTGCGCGGGGTGACGGTGAGCGAGGCCTATCGCTCCGCGCTCGACCTCAGCTTCCAGGTGCGCGCGGGTCTCGTGATGCGCCAGATCCACCACTGGGCGGCGCTGCTGTTCATCGCCGCGATCGTGGTGCACCTGATGCGGATCTTCTTCACCGGTGCGTTCCGCCGCCCGCGCGAGATCAACTGGATGGTCGGCGTCACCCTGCTGATCCTGGCGATCTTCAACGGTTTTGCCGGCTACTCGCTGCTCGACGATCAGCTGTCCGGCACGGGTCTGCGGATCGCCTACTCGATCGCCCTGTCGATCCCGGTGGCCGGCACCTGGCTGGCGTCGTTGCTGTTCGGGGGCGAGTTCCCCGGCGTCGACATCATCCGCCGCCTGTACGTGATCCACATCCTGCTGATCCCCGCCGCCATCATCGCCCTGCTCGGCGTGCACCTGGCCATCCTCGTGCGCCAGAAGCACACCCAGTTCCGCGGGCCCGGACGCACCGAGACGAACGTCGTCGGCGAGCGGGTCTGGCCGAGCTTCGCGTTCAAGTCGATCGGGCTGATGCTGCTCACGACGTCGGTGCTCAGCGCGCTCGGCGGCTTGGCCCAGATCAACCCGGTGTGGCTCTACGGCCCCTTCCGCCCGGCCGAGGTCAGCTCGGCGTCGCAACCCGACTGGTTCATGGGCTGGCTCGACGGCGCGCTGCGCCTGTTCCCCGGTTGGGAGATCCGCCTGTTCGGGTTCGAGGTGCCGGCACCGTTCTTCCCTGCCGTCGCGCTCGCCGGCATCACGTTCACGTTGCTGTACCTGTGGCCGTTCATCGAGGCCCGGATGACGGGCGACTACGAGGTGCACCACCTCCTCGATCGCCCGCGCGACCGCCCCCGGCGTACGGCGATCGGCGTCGGCGCGTTCACGTTCTACGCGACGTTGACGCTGTCGGCCTCCAGTGACGTGACGGCGACGACGTTCGGGCTCTCGGTCAACTCGGTGGTCTGGACGCTGCGTGCGCTGACGATCTTCGCGCCCATCATCGCCGGGATGATCACCTACCGGCTGTGCCGCGAGCTGATCGCCCGCGACGAGTCCGCGAAGGCGACGCACGGTCGGACGAGGCCGTCGGCGACGGTCGAACCAGCCGTCGAGGCGACGGCCGACTGACACCCCTGCGGGAAGCGGGTGGTCGTCAGCTGCGGTTGCGGCTCTGCGCGGCGAAGCCGGCGATCGACGCGATCAGCAGCACGCCGGCCGGCAGGATCAGCCAGAGACCGAGGAGCATCGCGTTGCCCATCAGCACGACGCTGACGGCGATCGCGAACGGCCACGGGCTGGCGTGTGGGAACCACGGCTCGCTCTCGTCGACCGCGTTGGCATCGCCATGGCCGGAGGCCTCGTCGACGTGCCCGGGTCGGTGCCAGCTGATGTACAGCCCGCACAGGCCGGTCAGGCCACCGGTGAGCACGAGCAGCGTCGTGCCGGCCGGCTCGTGCGACAGTGCGCCGTAGACGATGGCGGCCAGCACCGAGAACGCGGCGAGCCCGGCGAACATCCGCGCCTGCATCGTCGATGCGCGCGCTTCGTCGCGGCCCTCGTCGTCGACCGCGCCGTCGCCCACTGAGGGATCGAGGTCGGGATGGGTGCTCATGGATCCGCCGCCGGGGTCTCGGCGGTCGGGCCGGGATCGAGCAGCTCGGCGATCGCCGATGGCGACACCGCCGGCGCGTCGTCGGCATGCGTCGAGGAACCGTGCCCCCGTGGCGACTGGTGATCGGGGTGGTTGAGGTCCCACACCGGGCGGTTCGAGCGGATCGGTGGCAGCCCATCGAAGTTGTGGGCCGGCGGCGGTGACGTGGTGGCCCACTCGAGCGTGTGCCCGTCCCACGGGTTGTCGCCGACGCGCTCGCCGCGCTTCCAGGTGCGGTAGACGTTCCACAGGAACGGGAACGTTGAGAGCCCGAGCAGGCCGGCGCCGACGGTGGAGATGCGGTTGAGGACCGTCAGCAGCGTGTCGTTCGGATAGGTGACGACGCGGCGCGGCATGCCCTGCAGACCGAGCTCGTGCTGCACGGCGAACGTGAGGTTGAAGCCGACGAACATGATCGCGAAGTGCACCTTGCCCCAGCCGTCGTGCAGGCGCTTGCCGGTGAACTTCGGGTACCAGTAGTAGATGGCGGCGAACAGCGCGAACGCCGATCCACCGAACAGCACGTAGTGCATGTGCGCGACGACGAAGTACGAGTCCGTCACCTGGAGATCGACCGGCACGGAGCCGAGCAGCACGCCGGAGAGGCCGCCGAGCAGGAACAGCGCGAGGAAGCCGACGGCGAAGAGCATGGGCGCGTCGAAGCGCAGGCTGCCGCCCCACATCGTGCCGATCCAGTTGAAGAACTTCACGCCGGTGGGCACCGCGATCAGGAACGACAGGCCGGAGAAGAAGTCGACATCGACAGCGCCCGTGGCGAACATGTGGTGGGCCCACACGCCGACCGCGAACGCGGCGATGAACAGTGTCGCGAAGACCAGGCCGACGTAGCCGAACACCGGTCGCCGCGAGAACACCGGGAGGATCTCGGTGACCACGCCGAAGTACGGCAGCGCGGCGATGTAGACCTCGGGATGGCCGAAGAACCAGAACAGGTGCTGCCACAGGATCGGCACCCCGCCGCCCCCTGGGTCGAAGATGTGGCCGCCCAGCAACCGGTCGCCGAGCAGCATGAACGTCGCGCTGGTCAGCACCGGGAACGCGATCAGCACGAGGATGCTCGTCACGAGCATGTTCCAGGTGAAGATCGGCATCCGGAACATCGACATGCCGGGCGCGCGCATCGACAGGACGGTGGCGACGATGTTCACCGAGGCGAGCACGCCGGCGAGCCCGGTCAACACCAGCGCGATCAGCCACAGGTCGGCGCCCACCGACGGGCTGCGCGCGCTCTCCGACAGCGGCGCGTACGCGGTCCAGCCGAAGTCGGCCGCGCCGTCGGCGGTGAGGAAGCCGGAGATCATCGTCAGCCCGCCGAGCAGGTACAGCCAGTAGCCGAGTGCGTTCAGCCGCGGGAACGCCATCTCCTTCGCGCCGATGTGCAGCGGCACGAGGTAGTTGCCCAGGCCGAAGGCGAAGGGCACGATGAACAGGTACATCATGATGCTGCCGTGCATCGTGAACAGCTGGTTGTAGGTGCTGGGGCTGACGAGCGTGCTGCCCGGGCTCCACAGCTGGGCACGGATCACCTCGGCGAGCGCGCCACCGAACATGAAGAACCCGAAGGCGGTCACCATGTAGCTGATGCCGATCTTCTTGTGATCGGTGGTCGTCAGCCAGCCGAGCAGACCCTTCGCCGGCGGAACGTGGAAGTCGGCGCCGGATGCCTCGTCGTCGAGCACCGGCGCGGCAGGTGCCGAGCCGGACCCGGGATCCGCGAGCGCGGTCATCCGGTGCTCACGGTCGATGTCGCAGACGCTGCGGCGGTGGTCGTCGGCGCGGTCGAGCGATGCGTGGCGATCCACTGCTCGTACTCGGCTCGCGTCACGACCTTCACCTCGAAGTTCATGATCGCGTGGTTGATCCCGCAGAACTCGGCACACCGCCCGGCGTAGGTGCCGGTCTTGGTGGTGTGCACCTCGATAACGTTGTGCACGCCGGGGATCAGGTCGCGCTTGGTGAGGAAGTCGGGCACCCAGAACGAGTGGATGACGTCGGCGGTGGTCAGTTCGAACCGGATCGTCGAGTCCACGGGCAGCACGATCTGCGGCGTCGTGTCGGGCTCGCTGTCGCCGATGACCGTGACCCCGTCGTTCGGGTAGACGAACTTCCACTGCCACTGGAAGCCGGTGACGTCGATGGTGACGTCGGGAGCGGCCGAGAGCGCGTTGTTCTTGTCCTGGACGATCACGGTGCCGATGAAGACGGCGATGATCGCGAGGATCGGCAGGACCGTGTAGACGATCTCCATCGGGATGTTGTACGCCTTCTGGCTGGGGATCCGCTCGTCGTCGTCGCCACGGCGGAAGCGCAGGACCGACCACGCGATCAGCCCCCAGACGAGGGCGCCGACGCCCATCGCCGCGATGAACAGGATCTGCCACAGCGTGTGCGTGCGCCGGCCCTGCACGGTGACCGGATCGGGCATCCCGAACGAGGGAACGCCACCGCCGCCGATCAGGAACCCGACGAAGACACCGAGGGCGACGAGCACCGGCAGCACGGCGATGAGCCACCACCGCCGTCGGGCGAACGACGTCTCCCGGTCCATCAGCTGGACCGTAGCAGTCCGTCGGGAGGCACGGATCCGGCGTGCGCGGTCCGGGTGGCCGGGCTCATGATGCCTCGTCGATCGTGGTCTGGATGGCGACGATGCTCGGCGTTCGTGGGGTGGATCCGAAGCCGAAGTGCACTGGTGGCCAGACATCGGTGAGGCCACCGAGATCGACGCCGTCGAGGTCGCCGTGGAGCGACGCGATGGCGTGGGCGTCGGTCGCGCCGTACGACTCGGTGCGACCATTGCCGGCCGAGCCGCGGGTGCGCACGCCGCGCATCGTGACGCGAGCGATCGGGTCGATCGTGCGGCACCAGGTCGGTGAGACGGCGACGCGCGACGGCACGCTGCGCAGGAGCCAGCCGACGGGCGATCGCCGGCCGACCTCGATCGAGGCCCGCAGGCCGCCGGCCTCCACGGTCAACGTCGATGCGGTGCGCGTCGAGGCGATCGGCGCGACGGCGACCCGGTCGAACGTGTACGTCGTCTGCACGAACGCGGCGACGTCGTCGTCCGGCGCGTACAGGGTGCGCCTGCCGTCGGCCGCCTCGTGCATCACGTCGGTGAACGCGCCGAGCGGCGACTCCGTCCAGCGGCCGATCACGATCCGCTGCCCGGACTCCGTGCCGACGCCGCAGATCTCACCGCGGAAGACACGACGGCGAGATGGCATCGACGCCTTTGTATCGCGGACTCGCCGGCTATGGCTCGATCAGGTTGAAGTTCGACATGAACGTGTCGAGGTGGTCGAGGATCACGGACGGCGCTCCCGGGTCGCCGGCGATCGTGACCCGGCCGGACGCGATCAGATCGACGAGGGAGGCCGAGCCGTCGACCAGCGCCGACAGCGCGGCGCGGTCCATTCGCAGGGCGGCCGCGGCAAGGGGATCGTGGCGACCCTCGATGGCATGGAGGGCGCGCTTGCCGAGCCCGAGCACCCAGTCCTCGCCGAGATCCGTGAACGTGAAGTTGATCGACACCGTCAGACCACCGACATCCTCCGCACGCAGACGGACCGCGAGCGCGTCGAAGACCTGGCCGACCGTCATCGCGTCGAGGTAGCCGCCGCGGCCCACGGGCCGGGACGGGAGCGGGCCGTTGCGGAGCTCCTGTGCACCCGTGAGGTACGCGTTGCGGAACGTGGCCGACTCGGACTGGTAGCCGAGCTGCTCGAGCGCGTCGGCCTGCAGCTCGCGTGCGGCGGTGTTCGTGGGGTCGGCGAACACGAGGTGGTTGACCACCTCGGCCACCCACCGGTAGTCGCCCTCGGCGAAGCTGGCGCTGGCGTGCGCGAGGAGCGCCTCGGCACCGCCGGCCAGTTCGACGTACCGGCGGCCGGCGTCGGTGGGCGGCAGCCGCCACAGGTTCGCCGGGTTGCCGTCGTACCAGCTCAGGTAGCGCTGGAACACGGCCTTGACGTTGTGGGCGAGGTGGCCGTAGTAGCCGGTGCTGTGCGACTCGGCGGCGAACTCGGGCGGCAGGGCGAGCAACTCTGCGATCTCGGTGGCGTTGTGGCCCTGGTTGGCGAGGCGCATCGTCTGATCGTGGATCCAGCGGTAGAGGTCGCGTTGGGTGCGCAGGAACTGCAGCACATCGTCGTTGCCCCAGCGCGGCCAGTGGTGCGATGCGAACAGCAACGTCGTCCGCTCACCGAACAGCTCGATCATCTCGGCGATGTACTTCGACCACTGCAACGCATCGCGCACCAGCGCACCCCGGATCGGCACGAGGTTGTGCATCGTGTGCGTGCAGTTCTCGGCGGTGCACAGCCAGCCGTGGTCGGGGAAGAAGAAGTTCATCTCCGCCGGCGCCTCGGTCTCCGGCGTCAGTTGGAACTCGATCCGGACACCGTCCACCGTCAGTTCGGTGCCCGTCGCGGTGATCTCCTCCGTCGGCGCGATCAGGCTGCTCGTCCAGAACGGGATGGCCTTGCCGAGCCCGCAGTCGACGTGAGTGCGCGGGCCGGCGGGCAGCAGCGGGCCGAACTGGTACATGGCCCGACGCGTCATCGCCGGCCCGGCGATCACGTTCTCGCCGACGGTCTCGCGCAGGAAGTGCTCGGGCGCGATGACGCGGCACCTGCCGGCATCGACGTCGGCCCGGGTGGTGACGCCGAGCACGCCACCGAAGTGGTCGACGTGCGAGTGGGTGTAGATCACCGCGACGACCGGCCGCTCGCCGAGGTGCTCGTTGGCGAGGTCGAGGCACGCCCGCGCGCACGGCTCGACCGTGAGCGGATCGATGACGATCCAGCCGGTGTCGCCGGCGATGAAGGTGATGTTCGAGATGTCGTAGCCGCGTGCCTGCCAGACGCCCGGCGCCACCTCGAACAGACCGTGGATGCCGTTCAGCTGGGCCTGGCGCCAGAGGCTCGGGTGCACGGTGTCCGGATTGGTGCTGCCGGGCTCGACGAAGGCGTAGCGGTTGACGTCGAACACCGTGCCGAGCGGCGTGTCGATGACGCCGGTGGAGTGGCGGGCGACCAACCCGCGGCTCGCCCGCGTGAAGTCGGCGGGGTCGAAGCCCAGCTCGACCGGCGCGTTGACGGAACTGGTGTGCGTGCTGGCGTCCTTGGGGGCGGTTCCCATCCGGGCAGTGTCGCAGCTCCGCAGCCGGGGCTCAGATGCGGGGCCCAGATGCGAGGCCCAGATACGAGGCCCAGATACGAAGCTCGGATGCAGGGATCAGATGGCGGGGCGCGGCACGGGGTGGCGCTGCTCGTAGGTGCGAGCAGCGCGGAGCACGAGCGCGTCCTCGAACATCGGCCCGACGATCTGCAGGCCGATCGGCAGCCCGGCGGCGGTGAGGCCGCAGGGGATGGTGCACGCCGGCTGCTGGGTGAGGTTGAACGGATAGGTGAACGGCGTCCAGCCCAGCATCGTCTCCGGCGTCATCGGTCGTGAACCGGTCGGCACGGCGTCGAACGCCGGCACTGCGATCGACGGCGTGACGAGCAGGTCGTACCGCGTCATGAACCGGCGCATCATCGAGCCGAGGTCGCCGCGGCGCAGCACGAGGCGTTGGATGTCGAGGTTGCTGAACCGCGAACCGAGCTCGGCCTGGGCGGCGAAGTCGGGATCGGTGACGGCCTGCTGCTCCGGCGTGAGCGTGTTCCACAGCGTCCACGCACCGGTGAACCAGAGGCCGGTCGAGATGTCGAGCGGGTCGGCGAACCCTGGGTCGACCTCCTCGACGAGCGCGCCCGAGTCGGCGAGCTCACCAACCGCGGCCGCCACCGCCGCGGCCACCTCGGGATCCACCGTGGCGTGCCCGAGCGCGGGGGAGAAGGCGACGCGCAGTCCGGCGATGCCGTCGTCGAGCCCGGCGAGGTGATCGACCGACGTCGGCGGCAGCGAGGTCCAGTCGCGCGCATCGGGCTGGGCTAGCACGTTCAACGTCGCCGCCGCGTCGGCGACGCTCATCGCATGCGGACCGGTGTGCGACACGGTGCCGAACGGCGACATCGGGTACGCCGGCACGCGGCCGAAGCTGGCCTTGAAGCCGACGTTGCCGCAGAACGCCGCCGGGATGCGGATCGAGCCGGCGCCGTCGGTGCCGACGCCGATCGGACCGAGGCCCGCCGCCACGGCTGCGGCCGTGCCACCCGACGATCCACCCGATGTCTTCGACGTGTCCCACGGGTTGCGGGTGATGCCCGAGCGCAGCGAGTTGGTCTCGCCCTTGCAGCCGAACTCGGGGGTGGTGGTCTTGCCGATCAGCACGGCGCCCGACTCGCGCAGGCGCGCCGTGGCCGGGGCATCGACGTCCCACGCCTGGTCGGCGTCGACGGTGTTGCTACCGCGCAGCGTCGGCCAACCGGCGGTGAGGATGAGGTCCTTGATCAACGTGGGCACGCCGTCGAGCGCTCCCATCGGTGCGCCCTCGTGCCAGCGCGCCTCGCTGTCGCGTGCGGAGTGCAGCGCTGCCTCGCGGTCGACCAGCACGAACGCGTTGAGGAGTGGATCGATGCGCTCGATCCGGTCCAGCACCGCCTGGGTGGCCTCGACCGGTGACGCCGTGCCGTCGCGGTACAGGCCGGTCAGCTCGAGCGCGGTGCAGCGGGTGAGATCGGTCGGATCGCTCATCTCGGCATGTTGCCATGTGATCGCTGCGGGCGTCGGCCATCACGACTTCGTCACAACTCTCGTTCAAGATGTCGACATGCGCTCCGATCACCGGCCGTCCTCCGCCCTCCACCGTTCCACGTTCCAGCTGCAGGCGGCCTCGGTCGTGCTCGCGGTGGTCCTCGCTGCCTGCTCGGCGCGCCGCACCGACGACTCGCTCGGCGGAGCCGTCACGACGGTGCCCGCGACGACGGCTGTCGCGACGACGACGGCTGTCGCGACGACGACTGCCGCGACGAGCCCGGTTCCCACCACCGTGCCGGCGATCGCCGTGCCGGCGACCACCGTGCCCGCGACCACCGTGCCCGCGACCGATGGGGCCGTTGCGCCCACGACCACGACGGTCGCGCTCCAGCCGGCGGGCGCGGCGAGCGGCACCGTGACCCACGGCTCGATCACGGTCGACGGCGTGGTCCGCACCTACCGCCTCTACGTCCCCTCGACGTTGCCGAGCGGACCGGTGCCACTGTTCATCGGCCTGCACGGCGGCACCGGATGGGCCGACCAGTTCGCCCAGACCGATCACATCGAGGGCCTCGCCGAGAGCAACGGGTTCATCGTCGTGCATCCCGACGGCGTGAGGATCGCCGGCAGCCGCGGTGAGGTCTGGAACGGCGGGAGCTGCTGCGGGGTTGCCGCCCGCCAGAACGTCGACGACGTCGGGTTCATCCGTGCGCTCATCGACTCGCTCGAGTCCAGCCACTCCATCGATCCGCATCGGGTCTACGCGTACGGGCACTCGAACGGTGCGATCATGAGCTACCGCCTGGCGTGTGAGCTGTCCGACCGCATCGTCGGCATCGGGATGTGGGCCGGCACGCTCGGCATCGACACGTGCACCCCGGCGATGCCGGTGTCCGTCATCCACGGTCACGGCACCGCTGACCAGAACATCCCGCTCGCCGGTGGGCGCGGCAACGAGTCGATCGCCGCGGTCGACTTCGCTCCGCCGCACGACGGCTTCGACACGTTGGCGGCCGCCGACGGTTGCCCGGCCGCAACGAGCTCGACGTCGGGCGACATCACCACCGAGACCCGGTCGCCGTGTGCGAACGGTGCGGCCGCCGAGTTCGTCACCATCACCGGCGCCAACCACTCCTGGCCCGGCGGCACGCCGCTGGTGACGCCCGCCAACGGCGCCGGCTACGCGGGCTTCGACGCGACGGCGCAGATCGTGGCGTTCCTGCTCGCTCATCCGCGGCTGTGACCCGCCGGTGACGGCACGGTCCGGCAGGATGACTAGGTTGCACGGTTCGTGAGACAACTTGCCTGTCGTTCCCGGATCGCCCTGGTCGTCGTCGTCGTGTGCAGCGTCGCCTCGTGCTCGAGCAGCAGCACGTCGTCGCCCGCCAGCACGGCTGCGTCGACGTCCAGCACCGTCGCCGGCACGAGTGTGCCGACCACCGCGGCGCCCGCTCCATCCGAGGCGCCGACCACGGCCGCGCCGACGACTGACGCGCCCACCACCGACGCGCCCACCACGGTCGCGCCGACGACCATCGCACCGACCACGGTCGCGCCGACCACCACGATCGTGGCCGCTGCCGATGTGCCCGCTGCGGCGTCGGCCGCGTGTGCGTCGGGCTCGGCGGCTGCCCCGGGCGAGAGCACGTTGCCGTTCACGAGCGTCGGCCTGGACGGGACCTACATCCTCCACGTCCCGCCGATGGCGACGGGCAGTGACCCCTTGCCGCTCGTGATCGAGCTCCACGGCTACAGCGAGCCGGCCGCTGTGCAGGAGGTGCAGAGCGGGCTCACGACGTACGGCGACACCATGGGCTTCGTGACGGTCCTGCCACAGATCACCCGTCCGGTGCCGCGCTGGGACTCGAACGTCGGCAGCCCCGACGTGCACTACCTCAGCGACCTGCTCGACCACCTCGAGGCGACCGTCTGCGTCGACACCAACCGCATCGGTGTCGCCGGGCTGTCCAACGGTGCGTTCATGACGTCGATCTTGGCCTGCGACCTCAGCGGCCGCATCGCCGCCGCCGCGCCCGTGGCCGGCATCCAGGCGCCGGACGACTGCAAGCCCGACCGTCCGGTCCCGGTGATCGCGTTCCACGGCACGGCCGACACGTTCGTGCCGTACACCGGCGGTCTCGGCTCGTCGGTGGCGTCGCTGCCGAACGCGGACGGAACCGGCACGCTGGGTTCCGGCCCGCCGTCGAGCGATCCCGTCTCGAACGGGCCCTCGGTCCCCGAGCGCGCCGCGACCTGGGCGGCGCGCAACGGCTGCGCGCCCGATCCCACCGAGTCGGCCGTCGCCGACGACGTGACGCTCGTGCAGTTCGCCTGCCCACCGGGCGACGAGGTCCAGCTCTACCGCGTCGAGGGCGGCGGCCATGCCTGGCCGGGGAGCGCCTTCGGGGCGCAGATCGCGTCCGTCGTCGGCAAGACGACGCTGTCGATCGACGCGACCAAGCTGATCTGGGACTTCTTCGTCGCTCACCCGCTCCGCCCCGCGGCTGGGTGAGGCCGGCGACGTGGCACAACGCGTCCCACCCACCGGCGGCGAGAAGGAGAGCCTGCTCGTCAGCCTCGACCGCCACCGCGATGTGGTGCTCTGGAAGATCACCGGGCTCGACGACGAGCAGCTCCGCCGGCCGATGACCCCGTCGGGCACCACGCTGCTCGGCCTCGTCAAGCACCTCGCCTGCGTCGACTACGGCTGGTTCTGCGAGACGTTCGGGCGCGAGATGGAGGACGTCCCCTTCGACCCGGACGACCCCGACGCCGACCTCCGCATCGAGCCCGACGAGACCACGGAGGCGATCGTCGCGTTCTACGGCAGGGCCCGGGCCGCTGCCAATGCCGTGGTCGCCGAGCTCGACATCGAGGCCCTCGGCACCTCGTGGTCGGGCGATGCGGTGACGCTGCGCTGGGTGCTGATCCACATGATCGAGGAGACCGCGCGCCACGTCGGCCACATGGACATCATCCGCGAGCAGATCGACGGCGGCACGGGCGATCACGACCGCGGCTGATCCGGACCAGACCGGGCCGCGCTACTCGTTGGATGCGGGCTTCGGGCCGACGCGCTGGGCGCTGTAGCGCTGCATGAACTCGAGCACCTCGGGCTCGCGGGCGCCGAGCTCCTGGTTTCGGTTCTCCAGTGCGATGGCGGCGGCCACGCTCGATGCCTCGAGGTTGTGCCACATCACTTCCTTGGTGCGCCGCAGCCCGAACGACGTGAACGCTGCCATCTGCTCGGCCATCTCGGTGGCGGTGGCGAGCAGTGCGGCGTCGGCGACGACTCGCGAGACGAGGCCCATCCGCTCGGCCTCGGCGGCGTCGATCGTGCGCCCGGTGAGGATCAGGTCGAACGCCCGTGATGCGCCGATCAGCCGCGGCAGGAAGTAGGTGATGCCCACGTCGGTGCCGGTGAGCCCGGTGCGGATGAATGCCGAGGCCATCGTCGCCGACTCCGATGCGATGCGCAGATCGCTCGCGCAGGCGAGCGCCAGCCCGCCGCCGTAGGCCGGGCCGTTGATCGCCGCGATCACCACCTGCGGCGTGTCGTGGATGTGCTGGGCGAGGTTGGCCAGGAAGGCCTGGCCGCTGATGCCCGCGTGACGGTGGCGGTGCTCGCCGATCTCGGGCACCCGGCCGAAGTTCTTCAGATCGAGCCCGGCGCAGAAGCCGCGGCCGGCGCCCGTCAGCACGATCACCCGGCACGAATCGTCGGCGGCAACGGTGTCGAGCGCGTCGTGCAACTCGCTCACGCACGTGTAATCGAGCGCGTTGAGCCGCTCGGGACGGTCGAGCCGGATCATCGTGACCCCGGCAGCGAGTGGGGCGATCTCGACCGTGCTCATCGGACCAGTTGACCCTTCTCCTCGTCGGCGTTGCGTCGTCGGAGCCGGCGGACCTGGCGGGCGAACGACGGGTCGGCCAGGGCGACGGCGGCGGCCTCGGTGCGTGACGACACGTCGAGCTTGCGGAGCACCTGCTTGACGTGTGACTTCACGGTCTCGCGGCTGATGTACAGCGCCTCGGCGATGGCCGGGTTGCTGAGCCCCTCGGCCATGAGCGCGAGGACCTCGCTCTCGCGCGCGCTCAGCCCGTCGCCGGCAAAGGGCCAGCGCTGCCCGTCGGACTGGCGCGGCTGTGGATGCGGCACCTCGTCGACCACCGTCTCACCGGCAGCGATGCGGCGGATCGCGTGGGCCATCTGTTCGCGGCCGGCGCCCTTCCAGAGGTAGCCCGACACGCCCCGCGACAGCGCTTCTTCGATCACGTGGTCGACGAACGTGAACGTGAAGATCGCGACGTGGTCGGCGCGGGCGTCGGCGATCACCTCGTCGAGCTCGATCCACGGCATCCCGTGCCGGCCGTACGTGTCGAACAGGGCGACGTCGACGTGCCGATCGAGATCGACGTTGCCGACGGACGTGTCGGCGATGACGATGTCGTCGAAGGGCGCGAGCATCTCCGCAAGCCCCTCGACGACGATGTCGAAGTCGTTCATCAGGGCGACAGTGATCCGATCCGGCACGGCGCGCGACTGTAGCCGTCGACCGGTCCGTGGTGCAGGTGGGCGGGTGTCCAGGTGGCCGAGACCGACTCAGATGACGCTGAGCTTGACCTCGATGTTGCCGCGCGTCGCGTTCGAGTACGGGCAGACCTCGTGGGCCTTGGCGACCAGGTCCTCGGCCACCGCGCGCTCGAGGCCGGGGGCGTACACGTCGAGCTCGACGGCGAGGCCGAACCCGCCGTTGTCGAGCGTGCCGATGCCGACGCTGGCCGACACCTCGGTGCCGGTGACGTCGAGCTTCTCGCGCCCGGCGACCACCTTCAGCGCCGAGTGGAAGCACGCCGCGTAGCCGACGGCGAACAGCTGCTCGGGGTTGGTGGCCCCGCCCGGGCCGCCCATCTGGGTGGGCACGCGCAGATCGAGGTCGAGGATGCCGTCCTCGCTGGTGGCGTGACCGTTGCGGCCGTCGCCGGTGGCGGTTGCCGTGGCGGTGTAGAGCGTGTTCATCGGAGTGACTCCTCGGTGTGGGTCTGGGGATGTCCGTCGCGACAGGTCGGACGACCTGGCCCAGTCTGCCGGGCGTCACTCGACATCGGCGTCTCGGATCGCAGCACCCGGGGTAGCGGGAGACGATGAACGTTCTCGTCGCCGGCGGCTCCGGATTCGTGGGGCGCCACGTCGTCCCTGCCCTGCTCGAGCGAGGCCACGACGTGCGTGTGATGACGCGCTCGCCCGGCGAGCGCGACGACGGCGCCGTGGAGGTCTTCGGCGACATCGCCGAGCCGTTGACGATCGCCGGCGCGATGCACGGCATCGATGTCGCGGTGTACCTCGTGCACACGCTCGATCATCCCGACTTCGCCGAGCGGGACCGGGTGGGCGCTGAGAACTTCGGTCGCCAGGCGGCGGAGTCCGGGCTCGACCACGTCGTGTACCTCGGCGGCCTCGGCAACGACGGCGACGAGCTGTCCGAGCACCTGCGCAGCCGGCGTGAGGTGGAGGAGATCCTCACCGCTGCGCTGCCCACCATCGCGCTGCGCGCCGCGATCGTCGTCGGCCAGGGCAGCGTCAGCTGGGAGATCCTCTGCCAGCTGGTCGAGCGCCTCCCGGTGATGGTGACGCCGCGCTGGGTGCAGACCCGCACGCAGCCGATCGCACTCGACGATGTCGTGGCCTACCTCGTCGCGGCCGTCGAGATGACCGGGGTGAGCGACCACTTCGAGATCGGTGCCCCCGACGCGATGACCTACAACGAGATGCTGAAGTCCGTGGCCCAGCTGCAGGATCGCTCGATCCACATCCTCCCGGTGCCGGTACTGTCACCGACGATGTCGTCCTACTGGCTGCGCCTCGTCACCGACGTGGACCTGCAGACCGCACGGTCGCTCGTCGACTCGATGGCGAACGAGGTGGTGGTCACCGATCGCCGCTTCGAGGAGCGAGTCGGTCGTCCGCCGACGCCGTTCCTCGACGCCGCCCGCATCGCGTTGAAGGAACGCAGCGAGCGGGCCGCACCGGCCGAACCCGCCGATGCGTGATCGTCCATGACTGAGCGCGTCGCCGAGCGGCCGCTCGACATCGGCCGCCCGGGCCTGTCGCCGCGGGCGCGCACGATCGTCGTCGTCGCCGCACTCGTCGCCGGTGCGGTGCTCATCGCCGCCACGTTGCGCCTGCACCGCGACAGCACCGGCTTCTACGCCGCCGGCTTCGGCCTCGCCGTCGTGTGGATCGTCGCTGCGCTCGCGGCTCGCCCGATCGACGTCTGGGGCGAACGGGCGACCCACGACTCGTCGCTGTTGACCGGTGTGGTGCTCGGCGGTCTCACGTTCGCGCTGTTCCTCGGCGGGGCCGAGATCGGCCGTCGTATCAGCTTCCTCGCCGGCCCCATCGACAACGTGCTCGGCAAGGCCGACGCCGGGCCGCTCGCCGCCGTGCTGGCGCTCGCGCTCGTCAACGCCGTGGCCGAGGAGCTGTTCTTCCGCGGCGCGCTGTTCGACGTGCTCCCCGAGCGACTCGCCCCCGTGCTCGCCGTCGTCGTCTACGTCGCGTTCACGGCGGTCGGCGGCAACACCGCCCTGACGGTGGCCGCGCTGGTGATGGGTGTCGTGTTCGTGATCGAGCGCGTCGTCACGGGCGGCGTCGTGGCGAGCATCGTGACTCATGTCGTGTGGTCGACGCTGATCATCCTGTTCGTGCCGCGCTGAGGTCTCGCGGTTCAAGAACTGCCGTGACACCGCCGATACCTCAGACGTGCTCGCTGTCCGCCGATGGTCGTTCGTGGTCGCGCTCCTGGCGCTCCCCACCGCGTTCTTGGTGTTCCTCCGCGCCATGCCGGGGTTCGACTTGCACTGGTTCTCGCCCAGCAGCCACCTGGTCGTCGTGTCGGCGATCGCCGCGTGTGCGCTGTTCGTCGCCGTCGTCGCGGTGATCTCCGCCGCGCAGGCCCCGCAGTCGGGCGTGGTGTGGCTCGGCCTCGGCTGCTCCGCCGTCGGGCTGTTCATGCTCGGCCACGGGCTGACCACGCCGGGAGCGTTGAACCAGCCGCCGAACCAGTGGGTCGGCCGGTTCCCGTACGTCGCGTTGGCCGCTCTCGCTGTCTGTCTGTTCGTTGCCGGCCTCCGTGCGGATCGCCGCCTCAACCGTTGGGTCGGGCGTCATCCCTTGCTGACCGTGATGATCCCGATGACGCCGGCGACGGCCTTCGTCGCGCTCGTCGTCCACGATCCGACGGGGTTCCATGGCACGGGGCCGTATCGGCACGAGCACGCCGTGTTCACCGCTGTCGCCGTGGTGGTGGTCGCCCTGCTCCTCGTCGTCATCGTGCGCCACGGTCGCCGTTGGCACCTCGGCAAGGACCCGATCCAGCTCGCGCTGGTGCTGTCCTCGGCGATGTCGATCGCCGCGGTCGTGTCGTTCGAACACGGCAAGTTCACCCGGCTGTCCTGGTGGGACTACCACGCGTACCTCCTCGCCGGTTTCGGTGCGGCGGTGTACGCGGTGGTCGTGCGCGGCCGCCGGCAGAGCGCCGTCCTCGACGTGCTCACCGACACCTTCGTCGACGATCCGTTCGCGCACATCGTCCGCGGCTACCCCGAGGCGCTGTCGCGGTTGGTCAGGGCCGTCGAGGTCAAGGACGCGTACACCCACGGCCACAGCCTGCGCACGGCCGAGCTCGCCGTCGAGCTCGGGTTGCAGATGTCGTTGCCGCCCGATCGCCTGCGGATCATTGCCCGTGGCGCCTACCTCCACGACCTCGGCAAGATCGCGATCCCCGACCACATCCTCAACAAGCCGGGGTCGCTGACGCCTGAAGAGCGCGCCGTGGTGGAGACCCATCCGCAGCTCGGCTGGGACCTCGCCTCGACCGCACCGTCGTTGCAGGAGGTGCTGCCCGTGATCCTGCACCACCACGAGCGGATGGACGGCGGCGGCTACCCGGCCGGGTTGTCCGGCAGCGCGGTACCGCTCGAGGCTCGCGTCGTCGCCGTCGCCGACGTGTGGGATGCGCTCACCTCGGATCGCGCCTACCGCGCTGGTTGGGAGCCCACTCGTGCGCTCGCCCACATCACCGCCGGCAGCGGCACCCACTTCGACGCCGCAGTGGTCGACGCGCTCGTCGCCGTGCTGATGAACCGGGGAATCCGGCTGAGCAGTGAGCCGGGCGAGGCCGACGTCGCGTGGACCGCGGCGCAGACCTGCCACGAGATCGACCGAGGGCAGGACACCGCGCCGCTGCCCGCCGGGACGTCGAGCGGCTGAGGCGTCGGTCGTCCCGCGTACGCTGCCGGGTTGACGGGCCCGCCGAGCGGGTACTCGGCAGTCATGGCTCGCCCCGTCTGGACCGGAACCATCAGCTTCGGACTCGTCAGCGTCGCGGTGCACGCGATGACCGCCGTGCGCGACCACGACGTCCACTTCCACCGCCTCGACCGCAAGTCCGGCGCCCGGGTCCGCAACAAGAACGTGTCCGAGAAGACGGGACGCGAGGTGCAGGCCGACGACATCGAGATGGGCTTCGAGGTCAGCAGCGGCCGATACGTCACGTTCGACCGTGACGAGCTCGCTGCGGTCCGACCGAAGTCGACCCGGGCGATCGAGGTGACCGACTTCGTCGCGCTCGGCGACATCGATCCGATCTACTACGAGCGCACCTACTGGTTGGTGCCGGTCGACGAGTCCGCCGCCAAGCCGTACCTCCTGCTGCTCGCGGCGATGGAGGCCCGCGACCGCGCCGCCATCGGCACCGTGGCGATGCGCAACAAGGAGTACCTGACCGCAGTGCGCCCGCTCGACGGCGCACTCGTCATGTCGACGATGCGCTTCGCCGACGAGGTCGTGCCACGAGCCGACATCGACGGTCTGCCGCGACGGGCCAAGCCCGACGCGAAGCAGCTGCGGATGGCCGAGCAACTGGTCGACGCGTTGTCGACCGACTGGAGACCGGCGGCGTACCACGACACGTATGTGGACGAGCTCCGGCGGCGCATCGAGGCCAAGGACGCCGGCAAGGAGATCGTCGCCGACGAGCCGGAGCGCGACGACACCAAGGTCGTCGACCTCATGGCCGCCCTCGAGGCGAGCCTCGCCGGCTCCACGCGCCGTGGCCGCACCAAGAAGCCGGCCGCGAAGAAACCGGCCGCGAAGAGACCGGCCGCGAAGAAGCCCGCTGCCGGGACGGCACGCCGCAGCGCCTGAGCCCACGTCCGTCCCACGTCGGCCGCGCATTCCGCGCACGCGTGCGCGTGTGGTGCGACCGCGGTCGCGCAGGTCGCGCTCGCGTGATCGGTTTGCGCGCCCGGACCCGGCAGGGCTCAGCGGTCGTCGAGCCAGCGCAGCGGTGACGACTCGCTGCCGAGCGGACCCGCCGGGCGGTCCCAGCTGAACGGGGTGCCGTCGATCGTGGCGGCGAACTGCAGCCTGCGTGCGCCGCCCCAAGGTGTTCGCTCCGGAGTGGTCGGCGCGTCGTCGTACGACGGCCCGGGTTCGTCGAAGGATCCGGCGGGCCCGGCGATGAGCGTCGCCGCCGTGCGCGCCAGCGAGGCGGTGGCCTGTCGACCATGCCCGTCGTGGAGGCGATCCCGCCAGCCACGCAACGCTGCGGCCGCCAGCAGGTAGCCGGTCGCGTGATCGAGCGCCTGGACCGGCAGCGGCACGGGTCGATCGGCGCCCCGGGCAGCCATTCCTGCAGCGGCGATGCCACAGGACATCTGCACGAGGCTGTCGAACCCGCGCCGATCGGCCCACGGGCCGCTCCAGCCGTAGGCGTCGAGCGAGATGTCGATCAGGCCCGGCGAGATCTCGGCCCGGTCGTCGGCGCCGAGGCCCAGACCGTCGAGCGCGCCGGGTCGGTACCCGTGCACGACGATGTCCGCCTCGGCGAGCAGGCGGCGCAACGCATCGAGACCGGCTGGATCGCGCAGATCGAGTCGACCGCAGCGCTTGCCGAGGGTGACCTCCGGGACCACGGCGGCCTCGTCCCAATCCGGCGGATCGATGCGCAGGACGTCGGCGCCGAGCCCGGCGAGGAACCGAGTGGCCACCGGGCCGGCGAGCACCCGGGTGAGATCGAGGACCCGCACCCCGGCGAGCGGTCGTGCCGACGTGGACGCCGTCGGGCGCGTCGGCCCGTCCGATGTCGTGCCGTGCCACGCGATCAGTGCTTCGCCGGCGACGGCGACACCCTGCGGATGTCCGGCCCACGCAGCATTCGTGCGCATCGCCGCCGCGCACCCGCCGGCTTCGACGACGGCCGCTTCGAGCTCGTCCCCGGCCCACACCGCGACCGCCGGCTCCACGTCGGCTCGGGCGAGGTCGGGGCGATCATCGATGCCCAGCACGGCCAAGGCAGCGCGCCGGTGATGCGGCGCGTTGGTGTGCAGTCGGATCCATCCGTCGCCCGCCAGGTAGTCGCCCGCCACGGCGTCCCACACGGCCGGCAGCTGCCAACCCTCAGGCACCAGGCTGAACGCGAACCACAGCGATGCCAGGTCGCGGTCGACCACGATCTCGCCGGCCGATCCACCGAGGTCCACAGCCAGTGCGGCGGCTTCGCCGGCCGCCGCGGCGATCGAGGCCGCTGCGAAGTCGGTGACTGCGAAGGCGGACGGCCACGGATGCTCGCCGGTGAACGTCACGGGTGCCGCAGCGGCATCGCCGCCGCCGATCGCCATGGTGAGCTCGGCGAGGAACGCAGTTGCCGTGTGCATGTCCGGGCATCGTGGCTCAGCGATCAGACGAGATCAACGTTGATTTTTGTCAACGCCTGTCGCGTGCTTGGGCGAGGTCGTCGAGATCGGCCAGCATCTCCTCGGCCAGCCGCTGCTCGGCCGCGAAGTAGCGCTGGCTCCAGCGGTTGACGAGCGCCGGGTACTCCCAACCGTCGGTGACCGCCGCGCTCTCGGCCGCGTCGCCGGCCTCACGTGCCAGCTGGGCGCTGTTGTCGCGGTGTTCGGCGACGACCTCGCGCAACCTCGCGGGATCGGCGAGGTGCCCGAGCCAGGCCCGCAACGCGACCCCGTGCTTGAGCACCGGCGGCTCGACGGAGGAGTGCTGCACCCAGTCGCTGATGGCCGCCGCGCCGGTGGGCGTGATGGTGAACAGGCGCTTGTTGCGGAGGTCGTCCTGGGAAGCGATGCGCGACGTGACGTAGCCGATGGCCTCCAGGCGGCGCAGCTCGGCGTAGATCTGGCTCGACGCCGGGCTCCAGTAGAAGAACCGCAGCGAGTTGTCGGCCCACTTCTTGAGGTCGTAACCGCTGAGCTCGCGGCCGAACGAGAGCAGGCCGAGCACGGCCCACGCGGTGGGCGGGAGCACCGGAGCGTCATCGGCGCCGGTCGTGGTCATGCCGGCGCGCTCGGTCGTGGGGTGAGTGGCGGTCCGGACGAGCTGCCGCCGTCGATCGCGAACTCGCCGCCACTGATGTACGACGATTCGTCGGAGGCGAGGAACAGCACGAGCGAGCTGATCTCCGCCGGCAGCCCTGATCGGCCGAGCGGCAGGTGGGCGAAGCGGTTGCTCCCCAGGCCGCCGCGGTCGGGCGGCAGCATGTCGGTCTCGATCGCGCCGGGCAGCACGGTGTTGACCCGGATGCCGTCGTGGCCGAGCTCGTTGGCGGCGACGCGGCTGAGCCCGCGCACGCCCCACTTCGACGCGCCGTACGCGGCGTGCCAACCCTGGCCCGTGGTGCCGGCGAGCGAGCTGACGTTGATGATCGACCCCCCGCCACGGGAGCGCATCGGTGCGACGGCCGAGCGGATGCCGAGGAACGTGCCGAGCAGGTTGACCTCGAACGCCTGGCGGAACGCGGCGACCGTCTCGTCCTCCAGCGGGCGCACCCAGTGGATGCCGGCGTTGTTGACGAGGATGTCGAGGCCACCGAAGTGCTTCACCGTCGTCGTGATGACGTTCGCCCAGTCGTCCTCGCTGCTGACGTCGTGGTGGACGAAGTGCGCGGCCTCGCCGAGCTCCGCGGCAAGCGCGAGCCCGCCTGCGTCGCCGACGTCGGTGATGACGACGGACGCGCCCTCGGCCACGAACCGTCGGGCGTGCGATGCGCCCATGCCCCTCGCGCCCCCGGTGATGACGGCGATCCGTCCGGTCAACGTGTTCATCCTGGCCCCCTGTTCGTCGTGCACGATCAAGTCCTCTTGACGTCCGACGATAGTTCAAATAGAACTATGACGAGTTGATCTGTCACGGGATGGATCATATGGGGGTTGTGGCATGCGTTTCTCACTGATCTTCGAGGCCCAGATGCACGACGCCTCGCCGGCGAACGAGCAGCGCGTGCTGCGCCACTGCGTCGACGAGGCCGTGTTCGCGGAGGAGATGGGCTTCGACGCGATCTGGGCCGTCGAGCACCATGCGCTCACGTGGTACTCGCACATGAGCGCGCCGGAGATCTTCCTCTCGTTCGTCGCGGCGCGCACCTCCCGCATCCGGATCGGATACGGCTGCGTGCTGATGCCGTTCAAGTTCAACCATCCGGTGCGCGTCGCCGAACGGCTGGCGATGCTCGACGCGCTGTCCGGTGGCCGGCTCGAGGTCGGCGGCGGTCGTGGTGCGACGCAGCAGGAGATGGGCCTGTTCGGCGTCGATGTCGCGGACACCTACCCCGAGGTCGAGGAGACCCTGCAGATCCTGTCGCGGATCTGGCGGGAGGAGACGTTCGAGTGGCACTCCGAGCGGCTCGACATCCCCAACCGGCCGATCACGCCGCATCCGGTGCAGACCCCGCATCCGCCGATGCACATCGCCTGCACCAAGGAGAACACCGTCCGCCTCGCGGCGGAGATGGGCGTCGGTGCGCTGGTGCTCGGGTTCGGTGGCCCCGACGAGATCGCCGGGTTGCGCAAGATCTATGACGAGGCGATCGCGACGCGCACGGGCGAGCGGTTCGTCAGCGATCAGGTCAACGATCACTTCGCCGCGCTGTGCCCGACGATCGTGCTCGACGACAGGGACGAGGCCTTCCGGATCGGCACCCGCGGCCAGCGGTTCTTCGGCGAGGCGATCCACCACTGGTACGGCACCGGCAACCCGCCCAACTTGGAGATCGACGCCGGCGACGACCTCGCCGCGATGCAGGGCAACGCCGAGCGGATGGTCGCCCGGCTGCACGAGATGAACGTGCCGCTGACGACGTCGGCGACCTCGCTGTACACCCCGCCCGACCACGCCTACGGCGACTGGCGCAACGCGATCGAGTACGCCGAGCGCCTCGTCGACGCCGGCGTCGACGAGATCATGTGCCTCACCCAGATGGGCACGGTCTCCCACGAGGCCGGCATGGAGACGATCCGCCAGTGGGGCGAGAAGGTGATCCCGCACTTCCGCTGAACTGTCGCGGGCCGTTCACCGGGGCGAAACATCGGTCCGACACGATCGTTGGCCGATGACGGATCTGCGAGTGGCCGACCAAGCGACGTACGAAGTGGCGTGGATCGCCTCGATGACGCCGTACTGGCACGTCGTGGCGCGCAGCGCCGACGTCGGGTCCGGCGACGTCGTCGGTGTCACGCTGCTCGGCCGTCGCCTCGCGCTCTGGCGCACGCCCGATGGCGCGCTCGGCCTGATCGACGAGCAGTGCCCACACCGCGGGGTGGCGCTCTCGCTCGGTGCCGTCACCGACGACGGCTGCCTGCGCTGTCCGTACCACGCCTGGACGTTCGACACGAGTGGCGCGTGCACGGAGATCCCCCAGCTGCCCGGACGCATCCTGCCCGGCTCGTCGGTGGGCGGCTACGCGGTGGAGGAGGCCTACGGGTTCGTGTGGGCGTGCCTCGCCGACGAGCCGGCCCGCCCGCGCGTCGCCTTCCCCGCGCTCGACGACGACACGCACTGGTTCTGGATGGGCGAGCCGATCGATTGGAAGGCGCAGAACTTGCGCCAGATCGAGAACTTCAGCGACGTCTCGCACTTCTCCGTCCTGCACGTCGACACGTTCGGCAACCCAACGGGGACCTCGCTCGAGCCGACCGCGGCGGTGCGCGACGACTGGCAGCTGGGCTTCCAGTTCCCGTATCCGGCGATGGATCCGACCACGCCGCCGGCGCCCGACAAGGTCGGCTTCCCGATGGTGTTCGACTACCTGATCGAGCTGCCGTGCAGCGTCCTGCTCGGGGGCGCGAGCGGTCCGGGCTCGGTGATGTTCGTCCACTCCACGCCGGTCGACGTCTACGAGGCCCGGGTGTACTGGGGCACGGCCTTCCCGCACGGCGTCGAGATCGACGAGGCGGAGTACGCCGACATCGAGGACCGGATCTGGCGACCCGACATGGCCATCGTCGAGTCCCAGCGCCCACGCGGCCTCCCCGTCGACGTCGTCTCCGAGCGCCACCTCCCCCAGGATCGCTGCAGCGTGTCCTACCGCCGCGCCCTCGCCGACATCGGCATCCCCGCCCCTCGCTGACCGCGCCTCGCGTAACGTCGGCGGGATGACGACGTATGTGGCGTTGCTGCGCGCGGTGAACGTGGGCACCTCGAACCGGATCAAGATGGCGGACCTGAAGCGGGCGTTCGTCGAGGCCGGGTTCGCAGATGCGGTGACGCACATCCAGACCGGCAACATCGTCTTCACCAGTCGTGCCGGGGCTGCCGCCGTGAAGCGCGATGTCGAGGCGCTGATCCACGGTTCGATGGGACTGACGATCGACGCCGTCATCCGCACGGCCGCAGAGTTGGAGGCGATCACCCGATCGAACCCGTTCGTGCCCGACCCGGCTGAGCCCGGCGACATCTCCAAGCTGTACGTCATGTTCTTCGACGAGAAGCCGGCGGCGGCCGACGTGGAGGCGTTCCTGGACGCACCCCGGGGCGACGACGAGGTGCACGCCGACGGACGCGAGGTCTACATCCGCTACGCGGTCGGCGCCGGCACGACCAAGCTCACGACGGGTGTGTGGAAGAAGCTGCGGGTGCCTGGAACGGCGCGCAACTGGAACGTCACGACGACGTTGGCGCGCCTGGCCGCCGAACATCGCTGAGCGCCTCGCGCACGGCGCTCACGAGCACCAACCGCTCTGCCGCGTGCACCCGATCGGCGAGCGTGTCGACGGTGTCGTCGCGGTGGATGACCACCGATGCGGTGCTGATGACCGGGCCGTCGTCGACGCCCTCGTCGGGGACGTAGTGGACCATCACCCCGGTGTGGTCGATCTCCGACCGCTGTGCGGACTCGAGCGCGCGCTCGATCGCGTGTGTGCCGGGGAACTGGCCGGGCAGCGCCGGATGCAGGTTGATGACGCGACGCGGGAAGCGCGACAGGAACGGCATCGACAGCAGGCGCATCCACCCGGCGAGCACCACGAGGTCAGGCGCCATCGCCGAGACGACGTCGGCGAGTCGGGTGTCGTAGTCGGCGCGAGCCTCACCCGGCAGCGGCGCGAGCACCACCGCCGGGATGTGCGACGCCGCCGCCCGCTCGAGCGCGTACGCATCGGGACGGTTGACGACCAGCCCGACGATCTCCGCTGCCAACGTGGCCGCCTTCGGCGGTCGACTGGTGCTGGCGTCGATGAGGGCCTGGAAGTTCGAGCCGTTGCCGGACGCGAGCACCACGATGCGCCCCCTCACACCATTCGCGGTCACACCAGTTGCACCCGCTTCTCGCCGGCCACGATCTCGCCGATGATCCACGTCGGTTCGTTGATGCAGTCGCGCAGCTCGGCGACACGGTGCTCGGCGACGACGACCACCATGCCGATGCCCATGTTCACCGTGCGGTACAGCTCCTCCTGGGGCAGCCCGGAGGCGACCTCCTCGATGAGCCGGAACAGCGCAGGCACGGGCCAAGAGCCGAGGCGGATCGAGGCGTCGCAGTTCGCCGGCAGCACGCGCGGCACGTTGTCGATCAACCCGCCGCCGGTGATGTGGGCGAGGCCCTTGATCAGCCCGTGATCGACGAGTGGGCGGGCCAGCGCGTCGAGGTAGCTGCGGTGCGGTTGCAGCAGCGCATCGCCGAGCGTGCACTCGAGCGGCGCCGGCTGGGCATCGAGCGGCAGCCAGTCGAACAGCTTGCGGATCAGCGAGTAGCCGTTGGTGTGCGGGCCCGACGAGAGCAGTCCGACGAGCACATCGCCGGGCGCGATCGAGTCGAGCGGCAGCAGGCGGTCGCGCTCGACGACGCCGACGAGCGTGCCGGCCACGTCGAACGCGCCCGGCATGTAGACGCCGGGCATCTCGGCGGTCTCGCCGCCGAGCAGCACGCAGCCGGCGGCAGTGCACGCCATCGACATCCCGTTCACGACGGCAGCGACCTGCTCGGCGTGGATGGCCGACGAGGCGAAGTAGTCGAGGAAGAACAGCGGGCGGGCGCCCTGCACGAGCACGTCGTTGACGCAGTGGTTGACGATGTCCTGGCCGGGAACGTCGTAGCGCCCGGCGCGGGCGGCGAGCTCGACCTTGGTGCCGACACCATCGGTGGACGCCACCAGCACGGGCTTGTCCATGGTGACGATCTGGGACAGGTCGAACGTGCCACCGAACGCACCGATGCCGCCGAGCACCGATGACGTGTGGGTGCGCTCGACGCCGGCCTTGAGCTGCTCGACGGCGCGGGTGCCCTCGTCGATGTCGACACCGGCGGCGGCGTACGACGACAACGCGGCACCGTGGGCGCGCCAGCCGATGTCGCGGCGGTACTGGGCGCCGGCCGTCGCGACCTGGGCGACCACGTCGTATGCGGCGGTGCGCGCCTCACTGAGCGATGCGGCGATGCCGACGACGGTGTACTCGCGCCCGCCAGGGTTGCCGCGGAACACGAGCGTGCCCTCGCTCTCGCCGATCACGATGTCGGCGGGGCTGGCCGGGGCGAGCGCGGGGCCGGGTGCCGGGTAGTTGGCGGCGGCGATCACCACGCCGAGCGCGGCGCCGGAGCGCACCTCGACCTTGGTGTCGGCGAGCGTGCCGTTGCAGCAGGCGTCGATGATCTCGAGCAGGTCGGTGTGCAGCAGGGGCATCAGCACCTGCGCCTCGGGATCGCCGAACCGGCAGTTGAACTCGAGCAGCTTGGGCCCGTCGGCGGTGAGCATCAGCCCGGCGTAGAGCACGCCGACGAACGGCGTGCCGCGCAGCTGCATGTGGTCCACCACCGGCTGGATGAACATCGCAGTCAGCTCGGCCACGTCGTACGGCACGGGTGCCGGCGCATACGCACCCATCCCGCCGGTGTTCGGACCGGTGTCGCCCTCACCGAGCCGCTTGTGGTCCTGGGCGAACGGCAGCGGCGTGGCCGTCATCCCGTCGCAGAAGGCGAGCAACGAGCACTCCGGACCGCTGAGCCGCTCCTCGAGCACCACGCCGCCGCTGACGAAGAACGAGCGGATCGCTGCCTCGCACGTGTCGTCGTCGAGCGGCACGGCGACGCCCTTGCCGCTGGCGAGGCCGACCTGCTTGACCACGATGCGCCGGCCGAGCGCCTTCCACCAGGCGATGGCGTCGTCGGTCTGGGCGGCGGTCTCGAACGCGGCGTAGGCGGGCGACGGCAGGCCGAGCTCGCCGGCCACCTGACGGGTGAACGCCTTGTCCCACTCCAGCTGCGCGGCATCGCGCGTGGGTCCGAACGCGGTGATGCCGGCTGCCGTCAGCGAGTCGACGAGGCCGGCGGCGAGCGCCACCTCGGGGCCGACGATCACCAGATCGACACCGTTGGTGACGGCGAAGTCGGTGAGGCCCACGACGTCGTCGGCGGCGATGGCGACGCGGTCGCCGGGCATGTCGTCGTTGCCGGGCGCGGTGTAGAGCGTGCCGCAGCGTGGCGAACGGCGCGTGGCCCAGGCGAGCGCGTGCTCACGTGCACCGCCGCCCACGATCAGGACCGTGCTGGTGGTGACGGCCTCCGCCGTCTCCTCGAACGCGACCGAGGCTGCACCGTCATGGTCCAGAACGTCGGCGACATCACCGCCGGGCGCGTCGTCGAACACGATCTCGGCGCCGGGATCGCTCACGCAAGCACGCCCTCGAAGTCGAGCTTGCCCTGGGCCTCGCCGACCTCGATCGGGTAGCGACCGGTGAAGCACGCGTTGCAGTAGCCCGACTCACGGTCGATGGCGCGCATCATCCGGTCGAGCCCCAAGAACGCGAGCGAGTCGGCGCCGATGCGCTCGCGGATCTCCTCGATGGAGAGCTTGGCGGCGATCAGCTCGTTGTCGTGGCCCATGTCGACACCGAAGTGGCACGGGTTGGTGATCGGCGGGCAGGTGATGCGCATGTGCACCTCGCTCGCGCCGGCCTTGCGCAGCAGCGCCACAAGCGGGCCGGCGGTGGTGCCGCGCACGAGTGAGTCGTCGATGAGCACGACGCGCTTGCCGATCAGGTTCGCGCCGAGCGCGTTGAACTTCAGCGCCACACCGCGCTCGCGCATCGCCTGGGTGGGCTCGATGAAGGTG
The DNA here is from genome assembly GCA_025463305.1 of Ilumatobacteraceae bacterium. The sequence continues at coordinate 17,254 of JAOBWK010000095.1, read as the reverse complement.
CGCCCGATGTAGCGGTTCTTGATCAGCCCGTCGTTGTAGGGCAGGCCGCTGCGACGGGAGTAGCCGATGGCCGCGGGGATCGAGGAGTCGGGCACGGGCACCACCACGTCGGCATCTGCGGGGTGCTCGTCGGCGAGCTCCTCGCCGAGACGCTGGCGGACGTGGTGCACGTTGCGGCCGTCCCACTCGCTGTCGGGCCGGCTGAAGTAGACGAACTCGAACGAGCAGTGCGCGCCTGTGGTGGGGGCCATCGCTTGGCGGCGGTGGATCTCGGCACCCATCAGCGTGACGATCTCGCCCGGGTTCACCTCGCTGATGTCGACACAGCCGAGGGTCTCGAGCGCGCACGTCTCCGACGCGACGGCCCAGCCGCCACGCGGCAACCGCCCGACCGACAGCGGACGGAAGCCCCACGGATCGCGCACCGCGAGCACGCGGTCGTTGGCGAGGATCACCATCGAGTAGGCGCCCTTCCACGCGGGCATGGTGCGCTCGATGCGCTCCTCCCACGTGCGACCGCCGGCGGCAGCGAGCATGAGCGTGAAGACCTCGGTGTCGCTGGTGGCGCTGAGGCCGAAGCCCCGGCCGAGCAGCTCGTCGCGCAGGGCGGCGGCGTTGACGAGGTTGCCGTTGTGGGCGACGGCGAGCGTGCCGTGCATCGTCTCGACCAGGAATGGCTGGATGTTCTTCAGCGTGGACCCGCCGGTGGTGCTGTAGCGGGTGTGGCCGATGGCGTGGTAGCCGGCGAGGGGCGCGAGCACCTCGGGCGTGAACACGGTGCTGACGAGGCCGGCGTCTTTGTGCATCCGGGCGCGCATGCCGTCGCTGACGGCGATGCCGGCGGCTTCCTGGCCGCGGTGCTGCAGCGCGAACAGGCCGAAGAACGCCATCTGCGCGACGCCGTCGCCGTGCGGCGTGGAGATGCCGAGCACGCCGCACTCATCGTGCGGAGCATCGTCGGCGAACGACGCAGGTTCGACGGCGCCCGAGGCGCCCTTCACCGTGAGGGTGACGGGCGTTCCGATGGAGTGGGCGTCGTGGGAACCGGTGTCATTGGGGAACATGCTGGATCTCCGCGTCTGCAGATGTGACCTTGGCGGCCTCACCTGCCTTGTGTCCGGCGATGCGCTGGCGCAGTTCTGGATCGTACAGGCCGGCGATCTTGGCAGCCGCGAGACCGGCGTTGGCCGGATCGAGCACCACGAGCGGGGCGACGTCGCTCGGCATCCGCAGGCTCGACCACACGTCTTCCGGCATGCTCAGCGGCGGGCAGGAGATGACCGGCGAGATCACCTTGGCGTCGACGAACGCCGACAGCGCGTTGCTGCGTCCGGCGATGGTGACCCACACGATGGGGCGGTCGAGGCCTTCGTAGTGGGCGATGATCTCGAGCACGTGCTCGGGCGTCTTGTGCGCCGAGCCGATGCGCTGCACGTGCTCGACACCGAGCTTGGCCAGGACGGCGGCGATCTTCGCGCAGTGCTCCTTGTCGGCCCCGGAGCCCATCAGGATGACGACGAGGGGAGTGGCGACGGTTCCGTCGAGCGTGGTGCTCACAGCACACCGACCTTGCCGAGCGCATCGATCAGGCGGGGCTCGACCGGGTAGGTGCCGGGGACGAAGGTGCGACAGGTCAGCCGCTCGAAGGCATTGATGTAGCGGGCCGTGGTCTGGGCCGTGACCTCCGGGCCGAGGTCGGGCGACGGACCGTCACCCTTGTAGCCGGCCTCGATCAGCGCTCGGCGGATCGGTTCCTTGTCGAGGCTCTCCGGATCGCGGCCGTCGGCGACGCGCTCCTCGAACGTGGCGGCCACCCAGAAGCGGGACGAGTCCGGCGTGTGCATCTCGTCGATGATGATCAGGTTGCCCTCCGGATCGAGACCGAACTCGTACTTGGTGTCGGCCAGGATCAGTCCGGCGCCCGTGGCGATCTCCTGCCCGCGGGCGAACAGCGCGAGTGCCGCCTTCTGGACCCGGTCCCACAGCCCGGCCTCGACGAGCCCCTCGTCGACCACCTGGGCGCACGTCAGCGCCTCGTCGTGGGCGCCACCCTCGGCCTTGGTGGTGGGCGTGATCAGCGGGGTGTCGAGCCGCTGGTGCTCGGTGAGTCCCTCGGGTAGGTCGTAGCCGTAGATGGTGCGCTCGCCGTCGGCGTAGCGCTTCCAGAGCGAGGTGGAGGTGACGCCGGTGATGTGGCCGCGAACGATGACCTCGACCGGCAGCGGCTTCGCCGACACGCCGATGGTGACGTTCGGGTCGGGCACGCCGCGCACGTGGTTGGCGACGATGTCGGCAGTGTTGGCGAACCACCACGCGGCGAGCTCGTTGAGCACCTGGCCCTTGTACGGCACGGCGGCGACGATGCGGTCGAACGCCGAGAGCCGGTCGGTGGTGACGAACAGCCGCTCGTCATCGGGCAGCTCGTACGACACACGGACCTTGCCGACGCGGCGGTCGGGGAGGTCGAGCACGATGTCGGTGAACGGCGCCGGCGACGAGGTCGCGACGCTGGAGTCGAGCTGGGAGGCGGTCATCAGAGTTCCTTTGCATGGTTGACGCCGGCCTCGAACAGCGCCCGACCGAGCCCGCCGCGGTGATGGCGGAGGTACTGGGGGTGCTGCCGGGGCAGGACGTGGTTTTCGGGGTGGGGCATCAGCCCCAGGACGAGGCCGGTGGCGTCGCAGATGCCTGCGACGTCGGCCATCGAGCCGTTCGGGTTCGGTGTGGCGTAGCGGAACGCGATCTGGTCGTCGTTCGTCAGCGTCGCCATCGTGTCCGGGTCGCAGACGAAGCGTCCCTCGCCGTGGGCGATCGGGCATTCGACGTCGGCGGTGAGATCGGTGGTCCAGATGCACTTCTGCGACACCGGCTGCAGACGCACCCAATCGCAGACGAACTGCCCTTCGGGTGCTCCGTCGACGCGGTTGCCGCCGAGCGCCACGGTGAGCCCGTCGCCGGGCAGCAGGCCCGTGCGGACGAGGACCTGGAAGCCGTTGCAGATGCCGATGACCGGCTTGCCGGCCTCGACGAACGCGGCCAGCTCGTCGCGCAGGCGGGTGACGAGCTCGAGCGCGAACAGGCGACCGGCGCCGAGCGCGTCGGCGAACGAGAAGCCGCCGGGGACGACGAGCAGCTGGGCCTCGTGGAGCAGCTTCGGATCGGCGAACACCTCGGACAGCAGGGCCCGGCGGGGATCGGCGCCGACGAGATCGAGCGCGAACGCCGCGTCGCCGTCGCGGTTGGTGCCGGGCGCGCGCAGGATCAGCGCGGTGGGCCTGGATGCGGAGGTGCTCATCGCGCCCCACCCTTGAACGCGGCGACGAGCTCGTCGCCGGGCACCTCGAAGACGCCGTCGAAGCAGAGCGTGGGGGAGTCGGCGACGTGCCCGATCACCGTGACGCCGCCGACATCGCCCGCATCGGCGAACAGCCGGAGGAACTCGTCGAGCGACTCGGTGGCGACCTCGCAGACGATGCGCCCGGCGGACTCGCTGAACAGCGCGACCACGGGATCGGCATCGACCGGAGCGAGCTCGATGGCCGCACCGATCCGGCCGCCGATGCACATCTCCGCGAGCGCGACGCCGAGGCCACCCTCGCTGCAGTCGTGCGCCGCGTCGACGTAGCCGAGGCCGATCGCGGCGTGCAGCGTGCGGTAGCGCGCCGCTGCCGTGGGATCGGGCGCCGGCACGGTGGGGCCTGGCGCGGCGTGGTCGCCGGTGAGCATCGACAGGTGGCTGCCGCCGAACTCGGGCAGCGTGCGACCGAGCAGCACGAGGGGGTTGCCAGGGCGCTTGAGATCGGGCGTCACGGTCAGCGTGACGTCGCGCACCGGTGCGACCGCGGTGATGACCAGGGTCGGCGGGATCGCCCGGCGAGTGCCGTCGGCGGTGAGGTACTCGTTGTTGAGCGAGTCCTTGCCCGACACGAACGGCGCGCCGTACGCGTGCGCCGCGGCGACGCAACCGTCGACCGCGGCGACCAGCTCGCCGAACGTGGTCGACCGGGTCGGGTTGCCCCACGAGAAGTTGTCCATCAGCGCGATGGCGCTCGGGTCAGCGCCGGTGACGACGACGTTGCGGATCGCCTCGTCGACGACGGCCCACGCCATCCGTTCCGGGTCGTGCAGGCCGTACCACGGGTTGACGCCGATGCCGATCGCGATGCCGTCGGTGTCGCGTGGGTCGACCAGCACCACGCCGTCGGCCGGGGCGTCGTTGCGCACGCCGGTCAGCGGGCGGATCACGGTGGCGCCGAGGATCTCGTGGTCGTAGCGGCGGATGATGTCGGCCTTGCTGGCGATGTTCGGATGGGCGAGCAACGCGAGCAGGGCCGCACGGGTGTCGTCGCACGGCGGCACGGTGTCGTCGCGCTGCGGCGAGGGCATGACGGCTTCGAGCCGGCGGCGCGGCCGGCCGTCGTGGAGGAAGTCGGTGTCGAGCTCGATGACGGGCTCGCCCTCGAACCGCACGACGAGCGTGCGATCGCCGGTGAACGAGCCGAGATCGCTGATCTCCACGCCGTGGAGGGTCGCCATCTCGGTGAGCGCATCGAGCTGGTGCGGCGCGACCGCGACGACCATGCGCTCCTGGGCCTCGCTCAGCCAGATCTCCCATGGCGCGAGGCCGGCGTACTTGAGTGGCACCTTGGCCAGTTCGACATCGGCACCGATGCCGTCGGCCAGCTCGCCGATCGCCGACGACAGGCCACCGGCACCGCAATCGGTGATGGCGGTGTAGAGGTCCCACGCATCGATCAGCAGGTCGCTGACGAGCTTCTCGATGATCGGGTCACCGATCTGCACGCTCGCCCCGGCGACGTCGCCGGTGGTGGCGTCCATCTCCATCGACGAGAAGGTCGCGCCACGAATGCCGTCGCGCCCCGTACGCCCGCCGAACACGACGACGCGGTCGCCCGGGTTGGGTCCGGTGAGCGCCGGGCGGTCGGACGGCGCGACGCCGATGCAGCCGGCGAACACGAGCGGGTTGGAGATGTAGGCCGGGTCGTACAGCACGCCGCCGGCGACCGTGGGCAGGCCGATCTTGTTGCCGTAGTCGGCCACGCCGGCGACGACACCGTCGATGATGCGGCGCGGGCTGAGCACGCCGTCGGGCAGCTCGGCGTCGGGCGTGTCCGCAGGGCCGAAGCAGAGGATGTTCGTGCAGGCGATGGCCCGGTGGTGGGCGCCGATGATGTCTCGGATCACGCCGCCGACGCCTGTGTTCGCCCCGCCGAACGGCTCGATCGCGGACGGGTGGTTGTGGGTCTCGCACTTCAGCGCGTAGGTGCGCCCGGGGCCGAACTGCACGATGCCGGCGTTGCCGTCGAACGCCGAGACCACGAACGGTGCAGCGATCTCCGAGGTCGAACGGCGGAGCCGGGCGAGCAGCGGCTCGGCCGCCGCCGCGTCGGCTCCGGCGCCGACTGGCACGATGTCGGCGCGGAAGCTCTTGTGCGCGCAGTGCTCGCTCCACGTCTGCGCGAGGGTCTCGAGCTCGGCGTCGGTCGGGGGGCGACCGACGCCGGCGAAGTGCTCGCGGATGACGTGCAGCTCGGCGAGGTCGAGGGCCAGGCCGCGGGCCTTGCCGAGCGCCGACAGCGCAGCGTCGTCGGCGGGGAGGTCGACGTGCTCGGTGACACCGTCGACCGCTGCTCCGGCGGCGAAACCCGGCTCGACGACCGTGCCGAGGCTCCAGCGCTCGATCACTGCGTTGGCCCAGCGGCGGCGGATCTCGGCGTCGTCGGGGGCGCCGGTGATGTCGATGATGCGCCCGACAGACGCGTCGTCGATGGTCATCCCCAACAGCTCGGCGGCATGCACGACCTGCGCCGCCGCGGTGTCGGTGACACCCGGGATGAGACCGATGTCGAGTTGCTCCGGAGCGACCGTGACCTGCCACGAGCCGGTCTCGAGCAGTGGGTCGACCAGGACGGCTTCGAGCCGATCGAGGTCGTCGAGGCTCAGGTCACCGCTCACCGTGATGGTCGTCGCGCTCGCCGAGATGGCGCCGTCGTCGGCGTGCGATCGCAGGGTGAGGCGGTGCCGTCTGCTCGTCGCAGCGTCCACTTCGGCCATGTCCGCGACCTTAGGCAGCGCCCCTCAGCACCCGTCGCGGACTGAACGAAAAGTCAACGATCCGCGCGCCCCGAGGCGGATCGCGCGCAGTGCGGCCGCAATGACCGTCGCTTCTGCGCGAAGCGCGCCGCACCCGTCAGGTCGGGGTGAGCTCGCGGCGTTCGAAGGTGATCTCGTCGACGAAGTCGATGTCGACCTCGACGCCGAAGCCGGGGCCGGTGGGCACGGTGATGTGGCCGTCGACCATCTCGAACGGGGCGGTGATGTCGCGGGTCCAGTAGCGCTTGCTGGCGGAGATGTCGCCGGGCAGGGTGAAGCCGGGCATCGACGCGAGGGCGAGGTTCGCGGCGCGGCCGATGCCGGTCTCGAGCATCCCGCCACACCACACCGGGATGCCGGCGGCCACGCAGTGATCGTGGATCGCTGCCGCGGCGATGTATCCGCCGACGCGAGCGGGCTTGACGTTGATGATGTGCGCGGCGTCCAGGGCGAGCGCCGTGCGGGTGTGGTCGAGCGAGCGGATCGCCTCGTCGAGGCACACGGGCGTCGTGATCCGGCGGGCCAGCTCGGCGTGGCCGACGAGGTCGTCCTCGCCGAACGGCTGCTCGATCAGCAGCAGATCGAACGCGTCGAGCTGGGCGAGGTGATCGATGTCCTTGGTGAAGTACGCCGTGTTGGCGTCGACCTGCAGCATCACGTCGGGGTTGGCCTCGCGCACCCGGCGCACGGGCTCGATGTCGAAACCCGGCTCGATCTTCAGCTTCACCCGGGTGTAGCCGTCCACGATGTAGCCGGCCACGTTGTCGACGAGCTCGTCGACCGTGTCGGTCATGCCCACCGACACGCCGACTGGGATGCGATCGCGCGTGCCGCCGATGTACTGCTGGAAGCTGATCCCCTCGGCGCGCAGCTGCACGTCGAGCAGCGCCATCTCCAACGTCGCCTTGGCCATCCGGTGGCCCTTGACGGGTTCGAGGATGTCGGCGACGTCCTCGGCGCGCAGCGCGCCGTGCGCGAACAGGCGAGGCACGAGGTGATCGCTGAAGACGTGGTCGGCGGCGTCGAGGAACTCGCTGAGGTAGAGCGGGTCGCTCTCGATCGAGCACTCCGCCCAGCCCTCGCCCTGATCGGTGACGACGCGGGCGATCATCACCTCGCGCACGGTCTCGGTGCCGAAGCTGGTGCGGAACGGGCGCACGAGCGGCATCTTCAGCCGGCGGAGCTCGAACAGCTGGGGCGTCAGGCGCAGGTCGGAGGTGGCGCGTTCCATGCCGCCACTGTGGCACGTCCTACGCTCGTCGGATGGAGTCTCCCGACATCGACATCGTGATGATCGAGTCCCCCGAGGACTGTGCGGCGCTGGCCCACGTCCTCGCCGACGTCTGGGGGTTCGAGGAGCGCACCGGCGTCGCATCGGGCGACACGTTGCGGGCGATGGCGTACTCCGGTTGCTACGTCGCCGGCGTGCGCGTCGACGGTCGCTTGATCGGCGGCGGCTTCGGCTGGCCGACGCACGTCGCGCTCCCGGACGGCACGCACGAGTGGCGGCTGCACTCGCATGTGGTCGGCTTCCTCGACGGGTTCCGTGCCCAGGGCATCGGGGCGCGGGTCAAGCACCACCAACGCGACTTCGTGCGCGAACACGGGCTGGCCGCGATCGAGTGGACGTACGATCCCGTGCTGGCGGCGAACGCGCGGTTCAACCTCGCCAAGCTCGGCGCTCGCGTGCTGAGCTTCCACACCGACTTCTACGGCAAGCTCGAGGACGAGTTCAGCGCCGGGCTCGGCTCGGACCGCTTCCTCGTGCGCTGGGGCGCCGACGACGTGCCGCCCACCGATCGCCGCGTGGTCGACGAGGCCGAGCGCCAGCCGATCCTCGCCGTCGGTGCCGACGGAGGGCCGGTGGTCACCGATGTCACCGGCGACGCGGTGTTCGCCGAGGTCCCGCCGAACATCGTCGAGATCCGCAAGACCGACAAGGCGCTCGCCCTCGAATGGCGCGACGCGTTCGCATCGACGGTCGGCAGCGAGCTCGCCAACGGCGCCACCATCGCCGGGATGAGCAGCGACCTCGCCTACCTCATCGACCGCTGAACCGCGGTCTCAGGTCTGGCGGGGCAGCAGCACCTGTGCGGCGGCCTCGAGCTCGGCGGTCCAACGCTCGGGACCCTCCGGCTCGACGATCGGCAGCACCACGAACTTGGTCGTCCCGACGTCGACGAACCGGTCGATCAGCGCCAGGAGCGCGTCCCACCCCTGCGGCACCAGCTCGCGCGGATCGGTGATGTCCGGACGGCGAGCCGCCAGCCCGGCGACGAGCGCGTCGGGCAGCGGCCCGTGGGAGTAGGGGATGAGCGCGCCGTAGTGGTCGTCGGGGATCGCCCTGTCGTGCTCGCGGGCCGTGTGCTCGATGATCGGCCGAGCCGCAGCGACGTCGGCGGGTGTCAGGAACGACGGCAGCCATCCCTCGGCCAGCCGGCCGACCCGCTTCAGCTCCGACGGGGCGATGCCGCCGAGCCACACCTCGAGCGGGTTCTGGATCGGCTTGGGGAGGACGCGCAGCGCGTCGTAGTGGAACCGCTCGCCGTGGAACGTTGTCGTCTCGTCACTCCAGCACGAACGCATGACGGCGAGGGCCTCGTCGAAGATCTTGGCGCGGTCCTTGCGCTCGACGCCGAACGCCTGCTGCTCGTGCGGGTTGGCGACGCCGAGCCCGAACGCGGGCAGCAGCCGGCCGTTGCTCAACCGGTCGAGCGTGGCGAGCTCCTTGGCGAGCACGACCGGGTTGCGGCCGGGCAGCACCATCACGCTCATCCCGAACTTCAACCGCGTGGTGCGTCCCGCCGCGAACGACATCGCGACGAGCGGATCGGGTGCGTCGCCACCGATGCGCTCGCTGAGCCAGAGGCTGTCGAACCGCAACCGCTCCAAGGCGTCGACGACGACGGCGAACCCGCCGTCGTTCAGCCGGGTGCCCGTGCCGAACCCGTAGCCGATCCGGACCTTCATCGTCGTGGCGCTCATGAGGTGGGTGTGCTCATGCGTCGCGCACGATCCGGGCGATGATCTCGGCCGTCTCGATCGGCATCGACGCGAACGGCGAGTGGTCGGTCTCGAGCGTCTCGATGTTCGTGCACCGGGCCGCCATCACGTCCTGGTGCGACAGCGCCACGGCGCGGTCGTCGGTGCAGCGGACGTAGGTGGTGGGCAGGTTGCGCCACGACGCAACGGTGGCCTCCTGGGCCATCGTCGCCAACGGCTGTGGACACAACCGGGCGGCGTTGGCCGCGCCCACCATCGGGTCGCAATGGCCGTAGAACGCGTCGTGGGCGAGTGCCGGGTCGATGAGGCTCGCCCCGTCGGCGATCGACATCGCCGCCACCAGTGCGTTCGGTCCGGCGGTCTCGGGCATCGCGCGGGTCAGGCCGATCACCGTCTCGCCGACGTCGAGGACGTACGCCGCCAGGTACACCTGGTGCACCACGTTCCCGTTCGGCGCCACGGTCTCGCCGATGACGGCACCACCGTAGGAATGACCGACGAGCACGATCGGTCGGCTCGACATCGCGAGCGTCGCGGCGACCGCCGCCGCGTCACCGGCGAGGTCGGTGAACGGTTCCGTCGACGCGCCGTGGCCGGGCAGGTCGATGGCCAACGACGGGATGCCCCGCGAGTCCAACTCGGCCTGCAGGGCTGCGAAGCACCAGCCGCCGTGCCATGCCCCGTGGACCAGGACGACGAGGGGCGATGCGGCAGCTTCCATCGACGCATCGTGCCACAGCGGCCCGACGCGAGATCAGTGCGAGGTCAGTGCGAGTGCACCCGCACCGGCACGAGCGTGACGCGGTGCCCGTCGATGCGGTGGGTGCTGTTCGCACGGTGATCGCCCGACGGGCGACGGTTCGTGACCATCCAGCTGGCGAGGAACGCGACGACCATCACGGTGATGACGACGACGTGCTCGGTGAGGTGCGCGACCGACGCGAGCAGCCACGCGAGGGCTGCAGCGCCGGCGGTGAGCGCTGCCGCGGCTGAGATCAGCTGCGAAGCGCTCCGGTGGGGGGTGGTGGTGTGCGCATTCATATGTGTGTAGACGTAGCGGTCCCCACTTTCGATACGGATCCAGACACTTCTTCTCGAAACCGCAATGTTCGATGTCCAGCGGCCGTTGCCTAACGTCGTCGCATGCTCCCCACGGATCTCGACCCGCTGTCCCTGTTCCGCCTCGACGATCAGGTCGTGGTCGTCACCGGTGCCTCGTCCGGGCTGGGCGAGCGCTTCGCCCGGGTGCTGCACGCGGCCGGCGCCACCGTGGTCGTCGCCGCGCGGCGGGCCGATCGACTGGCCGCGTTGGTCGAGGAGCTGCCCGGATCACTCGCGGTCACGGCCGACCTCGCCCAGCCCGAGGACCGCGAGCGGTTGATCGCCACGGCGATCGAGCAGTGCGGCACGATCCACGTGCTCGTCAACAACGCCGGCATCAGCCGCGTCGTCGCCGCCGAGCTGGAGGAGCTCGACACGTTCCGCGACGTGATGGAGGTCAACGTCACCGCCGTCTGGCAGCTGAGCAAGCTCGCTGCGGCACCGATGATCGAGCAGGGGTACGGCTCGATCGTGAACATCGCGTCGATGCTCGGCCACGTCGCCGGCTCGCCGATCAAGCAGGCCAACTACTGCGCGTCGAAGGGTGCCGTCGTGAACCTCACCCGTGAGCTCGGCGTGCAGTGGGCCCGGCGTGGTGTCCGCGTCAACGCGCTCTGCCCGGGATGGTTCGAGAGTGAGATGACGGCGGGCATGGAGAGCGACGAGGGCAGCCAGCGGTTCGTCCACCAGAACTCGCCGATCCCGCGCATGGGTTACGCGCACGAGCTCGACGGCGCGTTGCTGCTCCTCGCCAGCCGGGCGAGCACCTTCATGACCGGTCAGTCCGTCATCGTCGACGGGGGCTGGACGGCTCGCTGATCACGGCTCGCAGAACGAGATCGCCCGGCTCAGATCGGCGGTGTGCGGTGCGCCCACGGCACCGCCTGCTCCAGCTGCGCCGCGACGCGGATGAGGACGTCCTCGCGACCGTAGGCGGCCACGAGCTGCACGCCCACGGGCAGGCCGGCGTCGGTCCAGTGCAGCGGCAGGCTGATGGCCGGCTGGCCCGAGGTGTTGAACGGCGGCGTGAACGGCACGAACTGCCCTGACCGGATGACGCCGTCGAGCGGACTGCCCTCCACGTTGCGGATCGTGCCGAGCGGCAGCGGCACCTCGGCGAGCGTCGGCGTGAGCAGCAGGTCCCAACCGTCGGCCCACCAGCCCTGAACCGCGCGGCGGTACTGAGCGACGGCGGCGAGCGACATCGCGTACTCGATCGCGGTGAAGCGCGAGGCGAGGTCGGCCTGGGCCCGGTTCATCGGCTCGAACTCGTCGTCGGCGAGTGGGCGCCCGATCATCGTCTCGAAGCGCTGCAGGGACACGCCCATGTTCGCTGCCCACAGCGCACCGAACTGCGCGCCGAATGAGCGGTCCTCCAGCGCCGTCGGCCAGCCGATCTCCACCGTGTGGCCCAACGACTCGAGCAGCGTCGCTGCGTTCTGCGCCGCCGTCGTGCACTCCGCATCGACGTGGCCGCCCTGCGGATGGTGGTCGAGCACGCCGATCCGCAGCCGACCGGGATCGGCACCGACCTCGGCGAGGTAGGGACGGCTCGGCCGCGGTGCGATGACGGTGTCGCCGACGCCCGGGCCGTGCGTGGCGTCGAGCAGCGCGGCGGAGTCGCGCACCGTGCGGGTGAGGCAGTGCTCGACGCCGAGACCGCTCTCGTCGCGCTGGGGTCCGAGCGAGATCCGGCCCTGGCTCGGCTTGAGCCCGACGAGTCCGCAACACGAAGCGGGGATGCGGATCGATCCTCCGCCATCGCTGGCGTGGGCGAACGGCACCATGCCCGACGCCACCGCCGCGCCGGAACCGCCGCTCGATCCGCCGGGCGTGCGAGCGGTGTCCCAGGGGTTGTGGGTGGCGCCCCATGCGAGCGGCTCGGTGGTGGGCACACTGCCCAGCTCGGGGCTGTTCGTGCGCCCGGCGATCACCAGCCCCGCGGCCCGGTAGCGACTGACGAGCGTGGTGTCGGCGGGCGACGCGATGCCAGCGCGCTTGAGGCCGGCGTTGCCGTTGGTGATGAGCTGACCGGCGTATGCCGCCCACAGGTCCTTGAGCAGGAAGGGCACGCCTCGAAAGGGACCGTCGGGCAGCGCCGGATCGGCAGCGGTCTCGCGGGCGTGGTCGAACCAGCGGATCACGACGGCGTTGAGTGCGGGATCGATGCGCTCGATTCGGTCGATCGCTGCCTCCAGCAGCTCGCTCGGGCTCGCGTCGCCACGGGCGACGAGCGCCGCCTGGTCCGTCGCGTCCATCCACCGGGTGTCATCGGCCAACGAGGTCATCGCGCCGGTGTAGCACGAAACCGACGACGTCATTCGACCCGACGCTCGGTAGCGTGGCCCCACGTGAACGAGACGCCGCCGGCTGTCATCCCGACGCCGACGGGCCGCGAAGTGCTGGCCGATCGAGACGTCCGCAACTTCATCATCGCCAACGTGTTGATCTACACCGGCGTCGCCCTCCAGTTGGCACTCGTCGGCAAGGAGGTCTTCGACATCACGGGCCGCGAAAGCGATCTCGCGTGGCTCGGTTTCGCCGAGTTCCTGCCCGCGCCGTTCCTCGTGTTCCTCACGGGCGCGGTGGCCGACCGGTTCGACCGCAAGAAGATCGCCGCGCTCGCGATCGGTGGCGAGCTGCTGTGCATCGTCGGGCTCGCGATGTACTCGGCCTCGAAGCCGACCGCGGCGTGGCCGTTCTTCCTCATCGCCGGCGTGTTCGGTGCGTTCCGTGCCTTCAACGCTCCGGCCGTGCGTTCGATGCCGCCGATGGTGGCACCCGATGGCGCGCTGCCCCGCGTCATCGCGCTGTTCAGCGCCACGTTCACCGGCGCCACCATCATCGGCGCGGCGGTGTCCGGTGTGCTCTACATCATCAGTCCGTGGGTGGGTTACGCCGTCGCCGCGACCTTGGTCGGCATCGGCCTCGGGTGGCTGCTGCTCGTCCGGTTCCGCCGCCAGCCGCCACCGCCCGATCCCGACAAGCGCCCCACGCTCAAGTCGGCGATGGAGGGCCTCGCGTTCATCCGCCGTACGCCGATCCTGCTGAGCATCATGACGCTCGACCTCTTCGCGGTCCTGCTCGGCGGTGCGGTCGCGCTGCTGCCCGCCATCGCCGAGGACCGGCTCCACGTCGGCGACGTCGCGTACGGCTGGCTGCGCGCCGCGCCCGGCATCGGCGCCGCGCTGATGGCGGTGTTCCTGTCGGCCCGGCCGTTGCGTCGCCGCGTCGGCCGCAGCCTGCTGATCGCCGTCGGCCTGTTCGGCGTGGGCACCGTGGTGCTCGGCTTCACCCACAACTTCTTCGTCGCGTTCGCCGCGCTGCTCGTGCTCACCGGCGCCGACATGGTGAGCGTCTTCGTGCGCACGTCGCTGGTGCCGTTGGTGACGCCCGACGAGAAGCGCGGTCGGGTCCTCGCGGTCGAGAACGTCTTCATCGGCGCCTCGAACGAGCTCGGCGCGTTCGAGAGCGGCATGGCTGCCCAACAGCTCGGCCTGTTCACCGCCGTCGCCGGCGGCGGCGCGGCGACGATCGCGGTGGTCGGCGTGTTCTGGTTCTTCTTCCCGACGGTGCGCAAGATCGACCGCTTCGAGGACCTCGTCCACGACGAGAACCCGACCTTGCCCCCGGTGCCCCCGATGACCGCCGCGCTCACCCCGACCGAGCTGCCCAGCTCGGCGGAGATGCCGATGCCTTAGACGGCGTTCTTCCCGGCGAGCAGCAGGCGCGCCCCATGGGCCAGCGTCGTCGGCGTCACCTGGTGCACGTCGCGGACGTCGGTGGCGAGGTTGTGGAAGAAGAAGTAGATCATGAACGGGATGATGATCCAGGCGAGTGCCGTGAGGATGATGGCGTACAGCGCGAAGTCGTAGCTGGCATCGCGCGGCGGGTTGCCGCACGCGCCGATCGTCTCCCACAGCGCCTTCAGCGGCTGGTCCGTCGACAGGCGGATCCGTCGGCGCGACACGGCCGCGCCGAACAGCGCCGCCCACGCGACGGCAGCGAGCACGCCGGCCAGGATCGCGCCGAACACCACCGTCCCGACCGAGGAGCTGAGCGCGCTCCGCGCCAGGGTCTGCGCCCCCGAGAGGATGGACGTGAGGAACGCGCCGCCGACGAGGAACGTGGGCAGCCCGAGCGTGTTCGCCTTGAACCCCTTCTCGACCTGCACGGCGTTGATGCGCGCCCGGCGCAGCATGTGGTGCTCGTCGCTGCCCCAGATCGCGTTGGCCTCACGTCGCTCGTAGAGCTTGCGGATCTTGGTGATCACCGAGTTCTGGTGGTTCTTCACGATCCACTGGGTGATCAGTTGGACCAGCCACTGCGCCACGGGCTTGAGCGGGCCGATGCGCGGCATCGTCGCCGTGCGCGCGCCGTTGCGATCGAGCACCTCGAGCGACCGCATCGCCAGCCGATGGGCCTCCTCGAAGCGGTCCGGGCGCCAGAGCGGCCGCTGCTTCGACATCTCGTCGACGATCTCCTGCTCGGCCTTGCCGCGGCCGCCGATCGCCTCCAGGATCTTGCCCTTCTCCTCCGGCGTGTTGGCGCGCAGCACCTGCAGCGCATCGATGCGATCGAGGAGCAGATCGTCGATCGCCTTCGCCGGGTGCTCGCCCTCGTGGAGGATGACGCTGACCCGGTCGCTGACCTTGCTCCCGACCGTCTCGCCGGCCTTCTCGGCGGCACGATCGTGATCGGGTGATGGCACCGGCGGCGGTGACGGCGTCGGGTCGGCCGGGGGAGCATCGGAACTCACGACGCAACGGTAGTGGTGCCATGATGTCCGCTGAGCACCACACGGGCTCGACACGGCGCGACGAAATGGGAGACAACGACATGGCCGATGCAGACAAGAAGGGTCTGATCCAGGAGTTCCGCGAGTTCATCGCCTCCGGCAACATGATCGAGCTGGCGGTCGGCGTCATCCTCGGTGCGGCGGTGGGCGTCGTCATCAAGGCCTTCACCGAGGGCATCATGATGCAGGTGGTCGCGGCCATCTTCGGCCAGCCCGACTTCAACAACATCACCATCACGCTGCGCCACAACGTGTCCGACATCAAGGACGCCACCGGCAAGGTCATCGGTCACCAGAACGCGACGCTGCAGATCGGCACCTTCATCAACGCGCTGATCAGCCTGGTGCTCACCGGCCTGGTGCTGTTCATGATCGTCAAGGCCTACAACAAGCTGAAGCGCAAGCAGGCGGCAGCTGTTGCAGCCGAGCCGACAGCGGTTCCCGGCCCGACCGAGATCGAGCTGCTCGCCGAGATCCGCGACGCGCTCAAAGCGCGCAGTTGAACTGCGGTTGATTCCCGGCGACTTGCATCTGGAGTTCGCGTTCGCTCCAATAGAGGGATGACGGCGGCCAGAAGGTTCTTTGCTGCGCTGGCCGCAGCCGGCTCACTCTTCGCGGGGACGGCGCTCGCTTCGTGCGCGTCGTCGTCGGGCCAATCCGCCGACACCACCGCGCCCGTCGGCACCGTCGGCGCGGTCGGTGTGCTGCCCGAGACCACCGCCCCGGACACCGCTGTGGTCGCGGAGAGCAAGCCGGTCACGACCGATTCCGTGGTCACGACCGACCCCGCCGCGACCACCACGACCATCACCGAGACCACCGTGCCGGTCGATCAGACGCTCGGCTCGAAGTCGGCGGGGAACCGCCTGCTGATGATCGGCGACTCGGTCACCGCGTCGATCTCCACGCGCTACGGCGGCGAGGCGTGCTCGGTCCTCGTGCCGCGCGGATGGAAGGTCGAGGTCGACGCCGAGACCGGCAAGTTCATCGACTTCGGCAAGCTCGTCCTCGACAAGCGGCTCAGCGCCGGCTGGGACGCCGCCGTGCTGTTCCTCGGCAACAACTACGGCTACGACAAGGCCACGTACCAGCAGGCGCTGCACGCGCTTCTGCTGCGCCTCGTGCCGCGGCCGACGTTGCTGATCGACACGTCGATGTTCCGTCCCCAGCAGCAGGACGTGAACGACGCGATCCACGAAGAGGCCGCCCAGTTCACCAGCGTCACGGTGCTCGACTGGACGACGATCTCGCAGGATCCCGCGCTCACCGGCGCCGACAACCTGCACCTCACCGAGACCGGCCGAAACACGCTCGCGTTCTACATCGGTGCCGCGATGGGCCAGGCGCCCACCCAACCCGGGCAGTGCCTGAAGACGAACTTCACCGACGACTCCGCCGGCAGCCCCGACGGACCTCCCGGCAACCAGACCACCCCGAAGACCAC
Organism: Ilumatobacteraceae bacterium; assembly: GCA_025463305.1. Next base: position 794 of record JAOBWK010000095.1, on the reverse strand, counting down.
CGTACCGCACACCACGCCGACAACCGTGAAGGCCACCGAGACCACCGTGAAGGGCACCGGCACGGGGACCACGACGACCGTCAAGAGCACGGGCACCGGCACCACCACGGCGACCACCAGCCCGACCAACACCTCCTCGACGATCAAGGGCACCGGCACGACGACGGCCACGACCGCGCCCACCAGTTCCTCGACGGCGACGACCGCCCCGACGAGCACGTCAACGGCGCCCACCCCCGCCACCACGGCGGCGCCGCCGATCATCACGCTCCCGCCGGTGACCACCGCCGCACCGACGACCGCAGCCCCCACGACGGCCGCGCCGTCACCACCAGCAACCTGATCGGCAGGCTGCTCGGCCGCAGCCGTCAGGCGATGCGCCAGCGATTCGAGCATGCCCGTCTCGCGTTCCGCCCTGACCCGTACCTCGCCAAGCACCGCCAGGAAGCAGACTTCCGCCGCATCCAGGAGGAGTGCCGTCGGCGTGCCGACGAGGATCCGATCGGTTGGTGACCCGCCGGCGTTCCCCCGACCGTTGTCGTCTCCAGCCGGATGGCAAGACAGGTTGTCGAGGGTGCAACGCGAGTTGTCATCCCAGCAAACGGGCGCGCCTTCGGGGAAGGGCGCTGACGAATCGGAGCGCCGAGGCGCTGCCGTATCCGGCGCCCTAGGTGTACTCGGCCGGGACGTTGGTGACGTTGACGGGTTGACGCGGTGAAGACCTCCGTGTGCAGTGGTGATTGCTGTCAATCACTGAACTACGGAGGTCTTCGATGTCTCACGGTAATGCCCGT
>JAOBWK010000074.1 GCA_025463305.1 Ilumatobacteraceae bacterium | reverse complement strand
TGAACAGGTGATGGTGCGGGATCAGACGGCGTCGACGGCAGCAACCGTCGAAAAGGTGTTCTTCGAGTTGCGCTAGGTGATCGTCGGCCAGCCGCGCATGCTCGAGCGGATCATCGTCGGGCTGCTGTCCCGGGGGCACTGCCTGCTCGAGAGCGTGCCCGGCCTGGCCAAGACGCTGGCCGCCGAGACGCTCGCCAAGGTCACCGGCGGCACGTTCGCCCGCATCCAGTTCACGCCCGACCTGCTCCCGAGCGACATCGTCGGCACCCGCGTCTACCGGGTGTCGAGCGAGAAGTTCGACGTCGAGCTCGGCCCGATCTTCGTCAACTTCTTGCTCACGGACGAGATCAACCGGGCGCCGGCCAAGGTGCAGTCGGCGCTGCTCGAGGTCATGGCCGAGCAGCAGGTCACCATCGGCGGGGTCACCCATCCGGTGCCGAAGCCGTTCTTCGTCGTCGCCACCCAGAACCCCATCGAGAGCGAGGGCGTCTACCAGCTGCCCGATGCCCAGCGCGACCGGTTCATGATGAAGATCCTCCTCACCCACCCCACGCCCGACGAGGAGATGGTGATCCTCGACCGGATGACGGTGAACCCGCCGGTGCCGGAGCAGATCATCGACCTCGCCGGCTTGCAGGCGCTGCAGGCCACCGCCGACGCCGTGTTCATCGACCGCAGCGTGCAGCAGTACGCCGTCGATCTCGTCCAGGCCACCCGCAACCCCGACCGGGCCGGGATGAGCGACCTCACCCCGATGATCGCCCTCGGCGCCAGCCCCCGGGCGTCGATCGCGCTGGTGCGTGGCGCGAAGTCGCTCGCCCTGCTGCGCGGTCGCAGCTACGCCACGCCGCAGGACATCTTCGACCTCGCCCCGGAGGTGCTCCGCCACCGCATGGTGCTGACCTACGACGCGCTCGCCCGCGACATCACCGTCGAGCACATCCTCCATCGGCTGCTCAGCACCGTGCCGGCCACCCGGGTGTCGCCGCGCACACCGGCCCCCTCGGTGCGTTCCGTCTTCGAGAGCTGAGCCGTGCAACCCCTCGACAACAGGCCCCTCGACAACGTGGTGAGCTGGCCGAGCGGTCCGCCCACGGACGCGCTCGCGGAGATGCTGCGCACCCTCGAGCTGACGGTGGCGCGCAAGCTCGCCGGGTTCTTGCACGGCCAGTACCAGGGCATCACGCCGGGGCAGGGCAGCGAGATCGGTGAGAGCCGGATGTACCAGGTCGGTGACGACGTGCGCCGCATCGACTGGAACGTCACGGCCCGCACTCGCGAGCTGTTCGTCCGCGACCAGATCGCCGACCGCGACCTCGAGGGCTGGATCGTCGTCGACGTGTCCGCGCCCATGCAGTTCTCCACCGTCGGTCCGCAGAAGGCCTCGCTCGCGCTCGGTGCGGCCGCCGCCGTCGGCTTCCTGACCGCCCGCAACCAGAACCGCCTCGGCGCGGTGCTGGTGGCCGGACCCGAGCTGAAGACGTTCCCGCCGCGCCCCGGCCGGCCGCAGGTGCGCGCGATCCTGCACGCGATCAGCATGCCCCCGGCATCGGCCGGCAAGGGCCGCGCCGACCTCGGCGCCGCGCTGCAACGCGTCGGTGCCGTCTCGCGTCGCCGCGGCTTCATCACCGTCATCAGCGACTTCCTCGCGCCGCAGGTCGATCCCGCCAACCCCGACGGCGGCTGGCAGCGTGCGCTCGGCGCGATGGCGCTGCGCAACGACGTGCTCTGCATCGAGGTGGTCGATCCTCGCGAGCTCGACATCCCCGCCGTGGGCTACGTCGCGCTCAGCGATCCGGCCACCGGCCGCGTGCGCGAGGTGCAGATGACCGCCGAGCTGCAACGCCGCTACAAGGAGGCTGCGCTGCAACAGCGCGCCGGCATCCGCGACACCATCCGTCGCGCAGGAGCCGATCACCTCCTGCTCAGCACGGACCAGGACTGGGTCGGCGCGCTGATCCAGCACGTACGGCGCCGCAAGGTGCAGGTGGCCGGCGTCGGAGGAGGTCTGCACCGATGATCGCCGTCACGTTCCTCGACGGTGGGCGGCTGTGGCTGCTCGTGGTCGTGGTCATCCTCGCCGGCGTGTACGTCGCCAGCCAGTACGCCCGCCAGCGCCACGTCGTCTCGTTCACGAACATCGACCTGCTCGACTCGCTCGCCCCGAAGCGCCCCGGCTGGCGGCGCCACGTCGTCGCCGGCTGCTACCTCGTCGCCGCGATCTTCGGGGTCATCGCAATCGCCCGACCCGTCAACCGCGAGCTGCAGCAGACCGAGAACGGCGGGCGGATCCTGCTCCTGTTCGACGTGTCGCTGAGCATGGAGTCCACCGACGTGAACCCGACGCGCCTCGACGCCGCGAAGCAGGCCGGCGAGGACTTCGTCAAGAAGGTCGACGACAACATCGAGGTCGGCCTGATCTCGTTCAACGGCAACGTCACCGTGCGCCTGTCCCCCACGCTCGATCACGCCGGCGTGAGCAAGGCGATCGCGGACCTGCAGCTCGGCGAGGGAACGGCCATCGGCGATGCGCTGTCGACCGCGGCCGACATCATCGGCCCGCCCTCCAAGGACGATCCCAACCAGCCGGCCGGCGCCATCGTGCTGCTGTCCGACGGAGAGACCACGCAGGGCAGCCCCACCGCCGATGGCACCAAGGCCGCGGCAAACGACAAGATCCCGATCTACTCGATCGCGTTCGGCACCGCCGACGGAACCGTGGCCGACCCGAACACAGGCCAGCTCGTGCCCGTGCCCGTCAACAACGACGAGCTGCAGGCGACGGCCGACGGCACTGGCGGGCAGTTCTACAAGGCGCCCACGGCCGACGCGCTCGAGCAGGCCTACAACGACATCAGCAAGAACCTGAACGCCGGCGCCGGCGACCCCGTCGAGGTCACCATCGAGCGCACCTGGGAGTACACCGCGATCGCGATGGCCCTGCTCGCCCTCGGCTGGGTGCTCGGCCTCTGGCTCCTCCGCGGCCTCCTCTAACGGCCGCGCGGTCGGGACGAATCCCGCCCAAAGTGGGCTGTCGTCCCGGTCTGCGGGACGACATCACCCCGAGGGCGGACAATGTCCCAGAGCCTGGCTCTCACCGTCTCGGGAGGTCGAGGATCGCGGCGGTCTCGGCGATGGTGGCGACGGGGCGGCCGACGGACTCGCACAGCGCGACCGCTTCCTCCAACAACTGCAGGTTCGTCGGCTGACGATCGCCGGTGTGGAACTCGAGGCCGATGTGGAGGTGGCCGCCACGCTCCAGCGCGGCCCGCCCGATCGGTGAGGCGACGAGGTCGCCACCCGCCACGCTGGCCGCCCACGGCAGGCCCGAGCCCTCGAGCATCTCGAGGTAGGCATCGAGCGCCTTCAGCGTCGGTGGCAGCCCGAACGGCGCGCCCGACAACCCGGTCTCGGTCGAGAAGTAGAACTTCACCATCGTGCCCTGTGGCAGTCTGCCGACGCGCTGGAACGCCAGCGTCGCGCGCAGGAATCCCGGCTCGTAGATCGCCAGGCTCGGCCCGAGGCGGAGCTCGGTGTGCAGGTCGAACACCTCGCCGATCCGGTCGAAGCTGTTCGCGTAGACGAACGAACCCTGCGGGCCACGTGGCCCCGTCGAGCCGAGGTTCACGGAGCCGGGATCGAGCAGACCGATCTTGAGCAGGCCCGTCTCGGCGAGCGGGCGGAGGTGGTCGAAGCTCAACCCGTCGACCTGGAAGTCGATCGTCGGGTAGATCAGCGCATCCGGGCGCTCGGCGAACACGCCCTTCCACGAGTCGAGGTACGCGGCCACCGTCGCCTCGGTGCCCTGGCGGACGACGCCGACGTGGTTGTGGATGATCGACGCGCCCGCGTTGATGCACGCCAACGCGTCGGCGGAGATCTCCTCACTCGTGCGCGGCGTGTGCGGGTTGCGCTCGTAGGTCGTCGCGCCGTTGATCGCGACTTCGATGATGACCGGATCGCTCATCCATTCCCCCGTTTCCGCTGGACCGAATCGGGCCGGCTACTTGGCGACGTAGCTGTCGGCCATCTCGCGCAGCTTGTTCTTGGCCACCTTGTCGAGCGTGGCGCGCGGGAAGTCGTCGACGAGGTAGACGGCCTTCGGGCACTTGAAGTCGGCGAGGCGCTCCTTGCACAGCGCGATGATGCGGTCGCCGAGATCGTCCGGCGCGTTCGGGCCCGGCACCACGAAGGCGACGGCAACCATGCTCAAGAACTCGTGGTCCTGGCCGACGATGGCCACATCGGCGACGCCCGGCACCATCCGGCAGACGTCTTCGACCTCCTTGGCCGACACGTTCTCGCCGCCGACCTTGAGGGCGTCCTTGTCGCGGTCCTTGAAGAAGAAGAACCCGTCCTCGGAGACGATGACGCGGTCGCCGGTCTTGAACCACCCGTCGGCGGTGAACGCCTTGTCGTTGGCCTCCTCGTTGTCGAAGTACTCGAGGAACAACTGGATGCCGCGCGTGCCGCGCACGTACAGCTCCCCGTTCTCGCCCGGGGCGCAGATCCGCGGCGGCTCGGCCTCGGTGTCGACCACCAGGAACTCGTATCCCGGGGTGGGCCGGCCCATCGTGCCCTGTGGCCAGAACTGGTCGAACTGGTTGCGGGTGGCGTGGATGACCGTCTCGGTCATGCCCCAGCTGGAGGTGATCCGGACGCCGCCCATCATCTTCTCGATCTGCGGGGAGATCAGGCCGAACGCACCGACCTTGAGCGTGTTCGGGGGGATGTCGCCCGACATCGCGACCTTCATCACGAACGGCATCATCGAGAAGTGGGTGACGTCGTGCTTGGTGACGATCTCCCAGAACCGCGACGCCGACCACTTCGGGGTGAGCACGATGCTGCCGCCGACACCGAGCGTCGTCCACGTCGACCAGCTCTGCGCGTTCACGTGGAAGTACGGCAGGTAGATCATGTAGCGGTCGTTGGTGGTCATCTTGATGTTGTCGGGCCCCATGCGCGACGACCAGATCACGTTGGCGTGGGTGTGCACCACGGCCTTCGGACGTGAGGTGGTGCCCGAGGTGAACATGATGCCGACCGGCAGCATCGGCTCGGCCGGACGAGCCGGCAACGTGGACCCGTCACCGGACAGCTCGGCGAACGGCACGAGCGCGGCCGACGCAGCCAGCTCGGCCTCGGTGGCGGGCTCCCCGCTGTTGTCCTCGGTGACCGCGAGGAACTTCAGCTGCGGGGCGTTGGCCGCGACGATGGCGGCGTACTGCGGCTGGGTGATGCCGGCCACGCACTGGGTGTGCGCGGCGAAGTACTCGATCTCCGGGCCGGCGCTCTTGGTGTTGGTGGTGACGCCGACCGCACCGAGCAGCGCGCAGGCGAACCAGCTGATGACCTGCTCGGGCGAGTTGTCGGCGTGCAGCAGCACCTTGTCGCCCTTGGCCACACCGCGGTCGGCGAGCCCGGCGGCGAGGTCCTTGGCCGCGGCCACGAACTCGGCGTAGGTCCACGTGCGGGTGTTCGCGTCCTTCGGCTCCCAGATCAGGAACGGGTGCTCGGGCTTGTTCGTGGCCCAGTGGTTCAACAGCCAGGGCACGTCCTGCCCGGTCATCTGGAACGTGTCGACGGCGGAGATCGGGAACGAGGTTTCGGTCACGCAGCGACGGTACCCGGGCGCCCCCGGCAGGGGCGAAGTGAAACTCGTTCTGGTTTCTCGCGCCGGGCTCAGCCGACGGTGTCGGCGCAGGCGGCGGCTTCGTCGATGAGCGCCTGGGCGCGCAGGTCGCCGGCGAGGTTGCCGGCCATCTGGTTCATCACGTAGCTGAACGCCATGTCCCGCCCGGGATCGGCGAACGACGTGGATCCGCCGGCACCGGGGTGGCCGTAGCAACCGTCGCCCGAGTACGGCGTGAACGGACCGTGCGTCATGAAGCCCATCCCGAACGTCGTGTTCATCAGCAGGCACTTGTCGGCTTCGCCCTCGGGCGTGACGGTGATGCGCACCTTCTCGCGCGCCGCGTCGCTGAACAGCTGCACGCCGTCGACCGGTGCGAGCGTGGCGGCGTAGAGGCGGGCCAACGAACGAGCGTTGCTGATGCCGTTCGCTCCGGGCACCTCGGCGGCGTGGACGGCACGGGTGTTGAACGCGAAGCCCTCGCCGCCCTCGTCGCGGCCGAACGTGCCGAACGCACCGTTCAACGACAGCGCGTCGCCGGCCGGCGTGCCGGGCCCGATGAACTGCGCGGCGAGCGCCGCCATCGCCGGATCGGCCGGCGGAGGCGATGGGATCATCGGCGACACGCGTGCTTCCTCCGACTCCGGCAGGCCCACCCACAGCTCGAGGCCGAGCGGCTTCGAGAGCTCCTCCTGCACGAACGTGCCGAGACCACGGTGCTGCGGATCGACGCGGCGCACCAGCTCGCCGGCGAGCCAGCCGAACGTGAGCGCGTGGTAGCCGTGCGCCGTGCCGATCGGCCAGCGCGGCGCGGTGTCCGCGAGGCGCGCGGTGACCGTCGGCCAGTCGAGCGCCTCGGCGAGCGTGATCGCACCGTCGACCGTGTACAGCCCGCACTGGTGCGAGATCAGCTGGGCGACGGTGGCGTCGCCCTTGCCGTGGGCGGCGAACTCCGGCCAGTACTGCGCGACCGGCGCGGCGTAGTCGATCAGCCCGCGGTCGGCGCAGATCGCGAGCGCGATCGCGGTGATGCCCTTGGTGGTGCTGAACACCAGCTGCAGCGTGTCCTCGGCGTACGGCGTGGTGGCGGTGGCATCGAACGAGCCACCCCACAGGTCCACGACCTTGACGCCGTGGTGGTACACGGAGACACCGGCGCCCACCTCTTCGGTGGTGGCGAAGTTGGTGGCGAACACCTCGCGCACGCTCTCCCACCCCGCGGCGACCGTCCCACCGATCACCGCAGCTCCCGTGTCATCCCCCATGTCCATCCCCATTCGTCAGCAGCGAAACCGCCCTAGCGGAGCGGTCCCTTGTCGGTGACCTCGTATCGGAACAGCTCCGGGGCGCCGACGACGAACCCGCCGATGGCGGCGCCGAAGGTGACCAGGTGCGGCGCCTTCATGTGTGCGGTCAGCGCCTCCTGATCGCGCCACTCCTCGACGATCAGCAGCGTGCCCGGCGCGTCGGTGGCGTAGGCGAACCGGTACTCGTGGCAGCCGTCCTCCTGCAGCGTGGCGACGCGCACGGTGTTGCACGCCTCGTTGATCGCGTCCTCCTGGGAACGGTCGATCGGGAAGGAGCCGGTGATGACGATCATGATTCGTCGATGATCTCACGCAGGGTCTCGACGGCCTTCACGGCGTCGGGACCGATGGGGTTGACGGACAGCACGGTGACACCCGCTTCCTTGAACGCGCCGATGCGCTCCTTGATGTAGCTGCGCGGCCCGACGAGGTGGGACAGCTCGAGCAGCTCGCCCGGCACGGCCGCCGCAGCCTCCTGCTTCTTGCCCTCGAGGTACAGGTCCTGCACCTCGATGGCCTCCTTCTCGTACCCGTAGGCCGTGCAGATGTCGTTGTAGAAGTTCTTGCCGCGTGCGCCCATGCCCCCGACGTACAGCGCCGTGTTCGGGCGGGCGAAGTCGAGGATCGCCTTCTGCTGATCTCCCACCAGGTCCTCGCCGATGGCGAGCATGCCGCCCGCCGAGATCTGCAGCGGGGCGAGCGAGGGATCGCGCTTGGCGGTGCCGGCCTTGAGCGCGTTGCCCCACACCTGCTGGAAGCGGTCCGGGACGAAGAAGATCGGCAGCCAGCCATCAGCCAGCTCGGCGGTGGCCTCGACGCTGCGATCCTTCAGGCTCGCCCACCAGATCGGGATGTCCGGACGCAGCGGATGGTTGATGATCTTCAAGGCCTTGCCGAGCCCCGTGCCCTGCCCGGCCGGCAATGGCGCGGTCACCGTCTGGCCCTGGAAGTCGAACGGCTGCTCGCGCTTCCAGATCATCCGGCAGGCCTGGATGTACTCGCGGATGCGCACCATCGGCTTCTCGTACGGCACGCCGTGGAAGCCCTCGACCACCTGCGGACCGCTGGCGCCGAGGCCGAGGATGAACCGGCCGTCGCTGATGTAGTCGCAGCCCGCTGCGGTCATCGCCATCAGCGCCGCGGTGCGGCTGTAGACGTTCAAGATGCCGGTGCCGATCTCGACCGTGGACGTCTTGGCGGCGAGGTAGCCGACCTGGCTGACTGCGTCGAAGCTGTACGCCTCGGCGATCATCACCTGGTCGAGGCCGACCTTCTCGAGCTCGATGACCTGCTGCACCGCCTGCTGGAACCCGCCGGCGTAGTTGATGCCCATGGAGATCTTCATGCGGGCGACGTTACGTGACCGTCGTTGAGGTTGCCAGAGCGGAACCCCTCGAGGTCCAGCGTGACGTACCGGTAGCCGGCCGCCTTCACCGCGCCGATCACCGCCTCGCGCCGCTCGACGACGGCGGCGAGGTCGGCGAGGTCGACCTCGATCCGCGCGGTGTCGTCGTAGTGCCGGACGCGGAGCTGACGGAACCCGAGGCTGCGCAGCGCGGCCTCGGCCCTGTCGACCCGGCTGAGGATGCCGACCGATACGGCGGTGCCGTACGGAACGCGGCTGGCCAGGCAGGCCGCGGCGGGCTTGTCCCACGTGCGCAGCCCGGCCTCGGCCGACAGGGCGCGGATGTCGGCCTTGGTGAGCCCGGCCACCACCATCGGGAACTGCGCCCCGCGCTCGTCGGCGGCGGCCTGCCCGGGACGGTGATCGCCGAGGTCGTCGACGTTGACGCCGAGCACCACCGTCGCGCCCTCGGCCGCGGCGATCGGGCCGACGACGTCCATCAGCTCGGCCTTGCAGTGGTAGCACCGGTCGATGTCGTTGGCGCGATACGCAGCCCTGGCCATCTCGTCGGTGGCCACCGGCGTCCAGCGCAGGCCCCATTCGACGGCGAGGGCGCGGCAATCGGCCTCTTCGTCGCCGGCCAGCGACGGCGACACCGCGGTGACCGCGTGGCTCGCCACGTCACCGAGCACGAGCTGGGCGCGATGGGCGAGGAACGCCGAATCGGCGCCCCCGCTGAAGGCCACCACGACCCGTCCGAGCCGGATCAGCTCGGCGTCGAGGTCGGCGAGCTTGCGGGCACGGGATCGCTCGTCGCTCACCGCACCATGCTTGCAGGACGGGACCTGAGTTCCAACGTGCCAACGCCGGTCCATGGCAGGATTGACCCCTGTGACTGGACCGAACGGCTCGAGCGGACGGCGTTACGGCATGGCCGTGCATGCCAACATCGCCACCGTCGCGTCGTTCAGCCCGATCGGCGAGCGCGCCGATTGGTACTGGAGCCACCTCGGCTCGGACCTGCTCGTCGGCACCGCGCCGCACGCATCACCGCTGGCGGAGGTGCTCGCCTACCACCGCGACCGCTGGTCCCACGTCGCCCGCTACGACGACTTCCTGCCGTTCCTGACCCTGCACCGCTTCGACGCCGACGAGCTCGTCGAGCTGGCCATCGCGGGCGGCATGCGTTCCGTCGTGCAGACCGCTCGCCATCGCGACGGCTTCTGCTGGTGGGACGCGCCGGGTACGAACCGCACCTCCACGCACGCCGGGCCACTGCGCGACGTGCTCGCCGAGGTGGGCAGTGCATCACGCCGTCGCGGCCTCACGTGGGGCACGGCGTACTCGTTGATCGACTGGAGCGCCACGGGGCTCACCGACGTCGGCGGGCCGACCATCGGCGCGCTCGAGTCCGCGCAGGTGCTCGACCTCGTCGAGCGCTACGGATCGCAGGTCCTGTGGACCGACGGTCCGTCGTCGACGTCGCCGGCGTTCGTCGAAGCGCTCATCGACCGGGCCCGCGACCTCGCGGATGCGCAGGGCATCGACCTCGTCGTCAACGATCGATGGGGCATCGCCCCTGGCCCCACGGGGGCCGACGTCACGACGCTCGACCGGATGCCGACCGACATCGTCACCGCACCGTGGGAGCTCGCGCGCAGCCTCGGGCCGTCCACCGGCCACAACCGCACCGAGCGGGCCGAGCACCTGCTCGCCACCGGCCAGCTGCTCGACGTGCTGACCGAGGTCGTGGCCAAGGGCGGCCAGCTCCTGCTCGGCGTCGGGCTCGGCGTCGATGGAACGGTCAGCGAGGTGCAGCAGCGCCCGCTGCGCGAGGTCGGCGTCTGGGTCCGTGACCACGCCGAGATCATCCATGGTGGCCAGCCGTTCGATCAGTGGGGCGATGCCCAGGTCCGCTACGTGGTCATCGGCGACGTGGTCGCCGCGATCGACCTCACCGCCGGCTCCGAGCTCGTGCTCGCCGGGCTCACGCCGGATCGGTACGACGTGCACGCGATCGTCGCCGACGACGGTGGCGCCGTGCACTGGGAGCAGCACCGTGCCGGCGTCACGGTGAGCCGGATCGATCGCTCGCCGGGTGGTCTGGCGGGCGTGTACCGGATCACCCTCCGCCCGGCGGTCGAGGCGATCCGCCTGTTCGACGAGGCACCGCCGACGCCGATGGTGCTGGAGCCACTCCTGGCCGGCGTGGGGCACGACGGCATCGTCCAGCTCGGTGAGGGTGGCTACAGCGGACCCTTGCACGTCCCCGCCGGGGTCACCGTGCGCGGCATGGGCTGGGACCGCACGCTCATCGAGCTGAGTGGCGCCGTCACGGTCTCGGCCGGCGCGACGCTCGAGAACCTCCACGTCCTCGACCCGACAGGCGCCGAGGTGTCGGTCGACTGCACCGGCGACGGCGCCATCATCGCCGGCTGCCGCATCGACGGCTCCGTCAACGTGCTCGCCGATGACGTGATCGTGCGCACGGTCAACGCAGTGGACGTACGGGTCGAGGGCGAGCGGGTGACCGTCGAGCGGAGCACGCTCAAGAGCGACGGCTCACACGACATCGGGATCTCCGTCGTCGGCGGCGCCGGGCACCGCATCGTGCGCAACGAGATCGTCGATCACCGGTGCGCGATCCGCTTCGTCGACGTGAGCGCCAGCTCGATCACGGAGAACCGCATCGAGGCCAACTGGTGGGCCGTCCACCTCCTCCGCTGCGATCACGTCGAGGTGGCCGACAACCAGATGCAGCACACGATGCGCGCCGTCGACGTCAACGGCGGCAACGGATCGGTGGTCACCGGCAACTGGGTGGCCGACGGCGACAGTGGCGCCGTGATCCAGTTCGGCGCCACCGACACGTCGGTGATGGACAACCACGTCGAACGCTGCCGCATCGGTGTGCTCGTGTGGGACGCACCCGCCACCAGCATCGGACCGAACACGTTCGTCGACACCCACGAGGAAGCGGCCTGTGTCTTCGGACCTGACAGCGACCACGACGCCGCCTGAGCCGTCGCTGCCCCGAGCAGCGCTGCACACGCGGATCTGGCGGGTGGGCGTCGGCGAACCCGAGCTGGCGCCGCTCTCCATCGCCCACGCCTTCGCCGGCCTCGCCGATGCCTTCGTCACCGTGTCGCTCGCCGGCTCGCTGTTCTTCAACCTCAGCCCCGACGCGTCGCGCAAGCAGGTGCTCCTGTACCTCATCGTCACCGTCGCCCCCCTCGCCGTCCTCGCGCCGCTGATCGGGCCGACGGTCGACCGCTTCCGGCACAAGCTGCGGTTCGTGGCCGGCGCGTGCTTCGCGATCCGCGCCCTGTTCTGCCTCGCCCTCGCTGCGACGCTGTTCCAACTCTCGTTCTACGGGTTCGCGCTCGGTCTGCTCGTCGTCGGCAAGGCGTCGGGCATCGTCAAACAAGCACTGATCCCGCTCATCATCACCGACCCGGACCAGTTGGTGAGCGCGAACGCGCGCATCTCCCGGCTGGGCAGCTTCGTGGGCGGCATCGGCGGTGCCGTGGGCGCACTCCTGCTGCATCGCATCGATGCCACGGGCCTGCTCCGTGGCGCCGCGATCGCCTACGTGTGCTCCACCATCGCCGTGTGGCGGGTGAGGCCGCCCTCCGTGCCCGAACCGGTGCTGAGCGAGGTCGAGTACGCCGAGATGCACCTGCCATCGGTGGTGGTCGGCTCGGTGGGCGTGATGGCGATCCGCGCAGCCGTCGGGTTCTTCGTGTTCACGCTCGCGTTCACGTTGCGCCGAGCGAGCGAACCGGCGTGGGTCTACGGCGCGGCCGTGGTGGTCTACGGCGGAGGCGCCTACCTCGGCAGCGTGCTCGCGCCCTGGCTGCGCAAGCGGTTCCAGGACTCCCAGCTCATCGCCCTCGCGATCGCCGCGCCCACGCTGCCGACGTTGATCGGCATCCTCGGTGTGTCGCGCCCGCTGCTGCTCGCGATCGCGTGCCTGATCGGTGTGTCCACCACCCTCGGCCGGCACGCGTTCGACAGCCTGCTGCAGCACCGCGCACCGTCCGCGATGCGCGGCCGCGCCGCGGCGCGGTACGAGACCCGGTTCCAACTGGTGTGGGCACTCGGCGCCGTCATCGCCACGCCCATCTCGCTGCCACCCGAAGCCAGCATGGCCGTGCTCACCGCGCTCTACCTGCCGGCGCTCATCGTCTACCTCCGCGCCTCGAACGCGGCGGCCATCTTCGAGGAGACGTCGCAGGACGCGTTCGGCCGCGCCGAGCGCCGCCTGGTGGCCGCCGAGCTGTCGCTCGACGGGGGCGAGCACCGCGTCTCGGTCGTCGACGCTGCGGCCGCCGTCGACCTCGCCCGGCTCTCCGATCCGGCCATCGGCGCCCAGGAGGGCTGCGCCGAGCTCGAGCGGTTGCGCGCCCTGGCCCTCGATCCGGCCGGCACCACCGGCGAGCCCGATGCGGCGCGTGCCGTGGAGCTGGCCGGCGCGCTGCTCAGCCTTGCACGACCTCGCTCACCTGTGTCGCCTCGAACGAGCCGCTGGTTCCGGTCACCCGCATGACGAACGAGTGCGTGTCGACGGCCGAACGGTAGACGTCGACATCGACCTCCACCGGCGGTGCCGACTCGCGGACCTCGCCGACGAGCAGGAGCACGCCGTCGTTCTTGACGGGCATGTCCTCGACGTTGGTCTCCAGCGCGTCGTCGCGGATGTCGGCGAAGCGCACCGTGACGACGTCGGACATCTGCGACATGTCCTTGACCACCGACGCCTGGGCCTCGGAGTTGATCGCCTTGCCGTTCTCGGGCGCGACGTACACCACCAGCGGGCCGGAGCCGGCGGTGGTCGGTGTGGTGGCCGACACCGATCCGAGGTACCAGCGGATGGCCGCGGAGTACGCGTCGGCGGTCTTCACCGAGGCCGCACCGGCGGAGTCGCTGGAGCAGGCCGGGACGAGCAGGGAGATCCCGATGGCACCGGCCACCGGGCCGAGCACACCTCCCCAACGGCCTCGCCTCACCCGACCACCTTACTCAGCGCCGTTGGAAGTTGGCCGGACGCTTCTCGGCGAAGGCGCGTGGGCCCTCCTTGGCGTCGGCCGACGCCATGACGGCCATGCCGTGCGCGTTCTCCCAGGCGAACGCCTCGGCCTCCGACATCGTCTCCGTGACGCGGAGGGTCTTGAGGATCGCCTCGACCGCCAACGGGCCGTTGGCGGCGATCATGCCCGCCAGCTCCAGTGCCTTGTCCACCGCGCCACCGTCGGGCACCACGTGGTTGACGAGCCCGAGGTCCTTGGCCTCCTGCGCGGTGATGTGCCGTCCGGTGAGGAGGATCTCCGCCGCCGCCGCATACGGGATCTGGCGGCGCAGGCGGACGGCCGAGCCACCCATCGGGTACAGCGACCAGCGCGCCTCGGACACGCCGAACCGGGCGCTCTGCGCGGCGACGCGGATGTCGGTGCCCTGCAGGATCTCGGTGCCACCGGCGATGGCCACACCTTCGACCGCGGCGATGATCGGCTTGCCCGGCTGGAACGTCTTCAGCAGGCCGCGGTAGATGAAGCCCGGATCATCCTTCATCTTCTGCTGCTCGTCGATCGAGTCCTCGGCGTCGATGTCGCCGGCCATCGCGCGCAGGTCCATCCCGGAGCAGAAGTTGCCCTCCGCGCCGGTGAGGATCGCGCAGCGGATGTCGTCGTTCTCGTCGACTTCCTTCCACACGTCGGCCAGCAGCGCGAACATGGTCAGCGTCATCGCGTTGTAGCGCTTCGGACGGTTCAACGTCACGATCATCACGCCGCCTTCGGTTGACACTTCGACCTGAGCCATGCTCATCTCCTTGTCCATGTCCTGGATCACGTTCCAGTTCGACCGAGACATCATGGCCGGAGGTCAGTCGTGAACGCAGGATCGAACGCACCGCTCATCGCGGGCGCGGCAGCCACACAGCAGCGGATCGACGACCCACTGCTCGCTTCGGACGCGCTCTCGCTGATGCGCACGGCGCTCGAAGCGGCGGCCACCGACGCCGGCGCGCCAGGGCTCTTGGACGCCGCCGACGTGCTGCTGTTGCCGCAGGGCACCTGGGTGTCGGCCGATCCCGCCATCGCCGTCGCGCCGTGGTCTCGCGACCTCCGCTGCATCGTGGCCGAGATCGGTGTGCTGCAGCAGACGCTGCTCGGGCAGGCGTGCTCGATGATCGCGTCCGGCGCCGCCGACATCGTGCTGGTGGCCGGTGGCGAGGCGAAGTTCCGCGCCCTGCGCGCCCAGATCCTGGGCGTCGCCATCGATCCGTCGGCGTCCGGCCACGGCTCGCCCGAGCGGTTGGTGCCGGCCCACGAGATCCTCACACGCGAGGAGATCGAGCGTGGCCTGCCCGTGCCCGCCCGCCAGTACGCGCTCATCGACACCGCGCTGCGCGCCAGTGAGGGCCGCACGCCCGCCGAGCACATCGGCGAGCTGGCCGCGCTCTGGAGCGGCTTCAGCGCCGTCGCCGCGGAGAACCCGGCCGCCTGGAACCCGACGTTCACGACACCGGCCACGCTGAGCGCCGCGCCGATGCTGGCGTGGCCGTACACGAAGCTGCACTGCTCGCAGTGGAACGTCGACCAGGCCGCTGGCTTCATCCTCTGCAGCGCGGCGGCTGCCGATCGGTTCGGGGTCGCGCCAGCCCGGCGCGTGTTCGCGCACGTCGGCGTCGAGTCGAACCTGATGGTGCCCGTCAGCCGGCGCGGGGCGATCCATCGCTCGCCGGCGATGGGTGCGGTGCGTTCGGCGATCATCACCCACACCGGCACCGACGTCGCCGATGTCGGGCACATCGACCTCTACAGCTGCTTCCCAGCGGCGGTGCGCGTGCAGGCGCGCGAGTTGGGCGTCGAGGATCGCGAGCCGCTCACCATCACCGGCGGGATGACGTTCGGCGGCGGTCCGCTGAACAACTACACCCTGCAGTCGCTCGCGGCGATGGTGCCCGCCCTGCGCGGCGATCCGGACGAGGTCGGACTGGTGACGAACGTCAGCGGGATGCTCACCAAGTTCGGAGCGTCGGTCTGGTCGTGCCGGCCGCCGTCGTCGCCGTATGCCACGGTCGACGTGTCGGCCGCGGCCGAGTCGGTGACCGCCGTCGTGGATGTCGATCCCGACCATCGCGGTGCCGCGACCGTGGTGACCTACACCGTCGCGTTCGAGGGCGCGTCACCGACGCTCGGTGTGGCGGTCGGCGACACTGCGGCGGGCACTCGCGTCGTCGCGATGACGTCGGATGCCGAGCTCATCGGCGAGATGCTCGCCGACGACTGGTGCGGCCGCTCGATCACCGTCGACGGCGCGACGCTGGTCGGCTGACGCCTGGTGCGCCAACGGGTCACTCGCACGCAGCGACGGGATCGGTGGCACCGGCGAGGCGTTCGACCAGCACGCACGCAGGGTTCAGGGTGTCCGGTGAGCCCGGACCGCCCGACCACTCGTGACCGAGCCCGTCGACGGCCTGCAGGCTCACCGTGTGCCCACCGGCGCAACCCGACCAGGTGACGATCTCGACGTGCGGGCCCGCCGCCTCGGTGACGGGCGTCGTCTCGCACCCGGCCTGTGCGGCCCATCCGGCCGATGACTCCGGCACCGACGACAGCTGCACGGTCGACGCGCCGACCGTCTGCGCGCCACCAGCGAACGGCACGAACGGATCGGCGGTGCCGTGCACGATCATCAGGTTCGGCGTGCTCGCCGCCGGACAGATCGGCGGCGCGAGCCCCGAGTGCATCAGCAGCCCGGCGATGCCGCCGGATGCCGACGTCGTGTGCGCGCATCCGTAGACCCCCGTCCACGCCGATCCGGCGCTGAACCCGGCCAGCCAGATCCGCGTCGGGTCCACGCACGGCGATGCCCGGATCAGCTGCAGCACCCGATCGGTGAACTCGGTGTCGCCGAACGAGGGATCGCCGATGTGCCAGTCGGTCGGTGAGCCGATGCCCTGCGGGGCCACGACGACGACACCGTGATCGGGCCCGAGGTGATCGAGGCCGGTCGTGGCGAGGATCTCCTCCGCCGTGCTGTTGAACCCGTGGAACAGCACGATCACCGGTGCGTCGATCGGCTGCGGCGGTGACGCCACCACCATCGACCGTGACACGCCGCCGACGACGACGTCGTGCGCGCCCGCCGTGATCGCACCGCAGTCGAGCGGCGCTGCGGTCGTGGTGGTCGTCGGCGAGACGGTGGTCAGCACCGTCGACGTCGTCGGCGCGGCGTTCGTTGTCGACGTCGGGGCGAGGCTCGTCGGCGGCGCAGTGGTCGGGTCGGTCGGCGCAGTGGGCGGGCCGGTCGTCGACGAGCCGCTCGCGCATCCGCTCGCGGTCAGCGCGACGACCACGATCATCGCCGAGCGAACGCGTCGGATCAGCACGCGGGACATCCTGTCACCGTCGCCGGTGCGCGTCAGCCGCCACCCGTGCGCAGGCACTCGGCCGCGGCGATGAGGCCGAGGTGGGTGAACGCCTGCGGGAAGTTGCCGAGGAACTCGCCGTGGACGAGGTCGTACTCCTCGGCGAACAGCCCGACGTCGTTGCCGAGGGCGACGATGCGCTCGAAGATCGCGGTGGCCTCGTCGATCTGTCCCTGACGGGCGAGGACCTGCACCAGCCAGCAGGTGCACAGCAAGAACACGCCCTCCGCATCCCCGTCGACCGTCTCGCCATCGCGCCGGTAGCGGCGGAGGAAGCCGTCGGGCGTGCCGAGCTGGGCGCGGATCGCTGCGACGGTGGCGATCATCCGCGGGTCGTTCACGTCGACGAACCCGCTCAGAGCGAGCTGCAGCAGGCTGGCGTCGACCTCGTTGCTCCCGAACGACTGAACGAAGTAGCCACCGACGGGGTGCACTCCACGCGAGTCGATCGCCGCGCGCAGCTCGTCGCGGGTCGTCCGCCAACGTTCCAGGTCGGCACCTTCGAAGCCCTGCTCGGTGGCCAGCCGGATGCCACCATCGATCGCGACCCACACCATCGCCTTGGAGTGCACGAAGTCGCGCGGCTCGCCGCGGATCTCCCAGATCCCCGCGTCTCGCTCGCGCCAGCGGTCGCAGGCGAGGTCGACGAGCGACGACAGGAACGTCCACTCGTCGTCGGTGATGTCGTGCTCGGTCCGGTGCCACACGTGGACGGCGTCCAGCACGTGCCCGTACATGTCGAGCTGGGTCTGCTGCGCCGCGCCGTTGCCGACCCGCACGGGGCTCGATCCTCGCCAGCCGGCCAGGTCCAGCTCGACCTCCGGCAGTCGTCGCTGCCCGTACGCGCCGTACATGATCTGCAGTTCCTCACCGTGGCCCGCCGCCGACCGCATCAGGAAGGTCCTGAAGCCGTCGGCCACCTCGTGGTGTCCCACCGCCGACAGCGCGGCGAGGGTGAGCGTCGCGTCGCGCACCCAGCAGTAGCGGTAGTCCCAGTTCGCCGAGCCGCCGACGATCTCGGGGAGCGAGGTCGTCGGGGCGGCGATGATCGCTCCCGTCGGTGCGCAGCTCAGCGCCTTCAGCACGAGCGCCGATCGGTCCAGCACCGCCGCGTACGGTCCCTCGGCCACCGTCTGCTCCGACCAGCGCGCCCACCAGTCCACGGTCCGCGGCAGGAGCGACTCGGCGTCCACCACCGGTGTCGCATCGAAGCGATGCGCCGGTTGGGACACCATCACGATCGTCAGCTCCTGGCCGGCGAGCAGCCGGGCGGAGCCGACGATCCGGCATGCGTCCCGCTCGATCTGCAGCGGCAGCCCGGCGTGCAGGACGATCGCGTCGTCGCCCGCGACGGCCGATGCCACACCACTGCCGTGGATGCGCAGCCACGGGCGGGAGCCGCCGTAGTCGAACCGCGGCTCGACGACGATGTCGAGGTCGACATCGCCGACCGTGCAACGCACGTGGCGCACGAGGCCGTTCATCGGGCTGTCGCTGCCGCCCTCCTGCATCGCGAACGCGTCCGTCACCACGATGGAGCCCTGAGCCGTCGTCAAGATGGTCTCGAGCACCATCGTGTGCTCGAGGTAGCGACGCGACCGCGACGTGATCTCGTCGCGGGGCGTGATCGCGAAGTGACCACCGCGCTCGTGATCGAGGATGCGCGCGAAGGTGCTGCCCGCGTCGAAGCGTCGCAGGCACGCCCAGTCGATCGAGGCGTCACGGCTGACGAGCGCCGAGGAATGGCAATCGGACAGCAGGGCGTAGTCGCCGATGGCCAGGTACTCGTTGCTCACGGTCGTCATCCTGGCGCAGTCCGCCTCCGCGTGAGGATCACAGCCGAGATCAGCGCGGACATCGCCGACGCGGCGAGGATCGCCATCTTCGCGTCCGTGCGCTGCGCAGGGTCCGGGAGCGCGAGCTCGGTGATGAAGAGCGCGACGGTGAATCCGATGCCAGCTGCCGCACCCACGCCGATCAGCTGGCGGTCGTCCGCACCGCTCGGTGCATCCGCAGCACCCGAGCGCACGACCAGTCGAGTCGTGAGCACGACGCCCAGCGGCTTGCCGAGCAGCAGCCCGGCGACGATGCCCCACGTGATGGCCGACCCGGCCGCCTGGCGCAACGAGTGCGCCGACACGGCGATGCCGGCGTTGGCGACGGCGAACACGGGCACCACGAGGTACGTCGTCCACGGATGGAGCCGGTCCTCCAGCGATGCCGTGTCGGCGACCGGTGGTGGCATCATCAGCCCGACCACGACGCCCGCGAGCGTCGGATGGATGCCCGCCCGGTGCAGCGCGATCCAGAGCAGCACACCCACCGCGAGGTACGGCCAGCTCACGTCGACCCGCGCCTTGCGGAGCCCGACCAGGCCGACCACGCTGCCGGCTCCGACCACCAGCCAGATCCAGCTCACTCCGTGCGAGTACGCCACGGCGATGACGATGATCGCTCCGACATCGTCGACGATCGCGAGACCGAGCAGGAAGGCGCGCAGCGACGTGGGCAACCGGCTGCCCGCGACGGCGAGGACGCCGACGGCCAGGGCGATGTCGGTGGCCATCGGGATCGCCCACCCACGCGGCGCGGTCGAGCCGGCGATCGCGAGGTACAGCAGCGCCGGCACCACCATCCCGCCGAGCGCCGCTGCTGCGGGAAGGACGGCGGCGCGCGCCGTGGCCAGGTGGCCGTCGGTGAGCTCGCGCTTGATCTCCAGGCCGACCACGAGGAAGAACAGCGTCATCAGCCCGTCGTTCAGCCAGCCGCGGAGGTCGAAGATCCAGAGGTGCGCGGTCCACGCCGTCTCGTACGACGACGTCCATGGCGAGTTCGCCCACACGAGCGCGACAACGGCGGCACCGGCGAGCAGCAGCGCGCCCGACGCCTCGAGCGCGGCGAAGTCGCGCAGTGGTCTCACGACACGGCGGTGGAACAACGTTGGACGCGGGTGTTGGATTGGATGCCTCCTCGACACCGCCGACCAGACTTCCCGGCACTCCGCTCGGCAGGCTAGCCCGGCGAACGACCGGCGTCAGTTGACGCCGCGGCTGCGACCCACCCAGTACGGCGCGCGCAGGTCCTTCTTGAGCACCTTGCCCGTCGGGTTGCGCGGCAGCACGTCGATCCACTCGACGCTGGTCGGGCACTTGAACCGGGCCAGGTGCTCGCGCGCGTAGGCGATGATCTCCGCCTCGGTCACGTCGACCCCGGGGGCGCGCACCACCATCGCCTTCGCTGTCTCGCCCCACTTGTCGTCGGGCACGCCGATGACGGCGACGTCGGCGATCGCGGGATGACCCATCAGCACGTTCTCGACCTCGGCCGGATACACGTTCTCGCCGCCCGACACGATCATGTCCTTGACCCGGTCGTGGATGTACAGGTAGCCGTCGGCGTCGAGGTAGCCGACATCGCCGGTCTTGAACCAGCGGTCGGCCGTGACGGCCTTCGCGGTCTCCTCGGGCATCTTCCAGTAACCGGTCATCACCTGCGGCGAGCGGATCCAGATCTCGCCGACTTCGCCCTGGGGCACCTCGTCGTCCACCGTGTCGGTGTCGACGATCTTCACCTCGACGCTCGGACCGGGCAGCCCGCAGCTGCGCAGGCGATGGCGGTTCGGCCCATCGAGATCGTGATCGGCAGGCGGCAGGTTGACGACAGCGCCCGTGGTCTCGGTGAGCCCGTACGCCTGCCAGAAGTCGCAGTGGAACACGCGCAGGCTCCTCGCCAGCACGTCGTCGCTGATCGGCGAGGCGCCGTAGACGATCACCTCGAGGCTGCTCAGGTCGGCGTCCTCGATGTCGGGCACCATCAGGAGGAACTGCAGCACGGCCGGTACCACGAACCCGTGGGAGATCCGCAGCTCGCCGATCTGACGCACCAGCGCGGCAGGATCGAGGTCGCGGATGATGACGCTCGTGGCACCTTCGTACATCCCGGCGACCGCCCAACCGCCACCACCGATGTGGAACAGGGGCATCGCCACCATGTTCACGGCGTCCGCCGACAGCCCCCAGATCTCCTTCGCCATCGGGATCAGCGCGAACACGTTGTCGTTGCTGAGCATGACCCCCTTCGGCCGTCCGGTGGTCCCCGACGAGTACAGCTGGAACGCCGTGTCGTCGGCAGTGCCGTGCACGCCCGGATCGACCGGATCGTGGCGGCCGACCCAGGTCTCGTAGTCCTCGTGGACGGGATGGCCGCCGATCACGACGATCTTGGTGACCGTGGTGAGGTTGGGTGCGATCGCGTCGAGGATCGGGACGAAGTCGGGGCCGACGACGAGCACCTTCGCCTCGGCATCGTTGACGATGTATTCGACCTCGGGCGCGGCGAGGCGCCAGTTCACGTCGACGCAGATCGCGTTGTGCAGCGCTGCACCGAAGAAGACCTCGAAGTGCTCGATGCCGTTCTTGTCGAGCAGCACGACATGGTCGGCGTCGCCGACGCCCTCCTCACCGAGGGCCGCCGCGACGCGCTCGCTGCGCTCCTGGAGCTGCGCCCAGCTCAGCCGGCGATCACCGAGGATCAGCGCGACGTGATCCGGTCGGCCCGCACCGTGGACGCGGATGATGTCGGCAACGGTGGAGATCCCCATGCACGGAACCTAGTGGACCGCCATCGTCGAGTGCCCACGGTCACAGCCGGGATCGAGGAGCTCAGACGGCGAGCAGCTCGGCGAGGCGGGCGCGGTACGCCGCGATGTTGGCGACCTTGATCGACTCGTAGCCGCGGACCATGTCGGGCAGCTCCGCGATCTGCAGGACGACGTCGTCGCCGTGGCGGCCCGTGCCCAGCACCTCGCGCATCGTGGCCACGTACTCGTCGGCGAGCTTTCGCTCGGTGCGCCGCAACGACGTCCAGCCCGGGACGTCGAGTGCCGTGCCGCGGAGACGGCGGCCAGCGCGCAGCGCGTAGAGGGCCGGTGTCGCCCAGCGGCCGAGCTCGATCTTGTTCTTCATCCCGAGGGCGCGCAGCACCGGCGGGTGCAGACGCCACGAAACGCGAGCACCACGTCCGCCGACCTCGATCGCGGCGGCCTTGGCCTCCGGGGCGAGCAGCAACCGGGCCACTTCGTACTCGTCCTTGTACGCCATCAACTTGTAGAGGTTGCGAGCCACCGCGTCGACCACCGCATCGGACGCGCCGAGCGCCTGCAGGTCGGTGAGCGTGTCGGTGTAGCGCCGCGAGTACGCGGCCGACTGGTAGCCGACGAGATCGGATGCGCGCGACGCGATGCGCTCGGCGGTGGTGGTCTCCGGCTGCACCGTGATGGTGTCCAGCCCGGCGGCAGCGACGACGGAGTCGGCGTCGATGGCCCACTGGCGGCCCCAGCGGAACGCGTCGAGGTTGCGGCCGACGGCCACGCCGTTGAGCTCGATGGCCCGCTCGACGTTGGTGGTCGAGATCGGGATGACGCCGGCCTGCACGGCGACCCCGAGCAGCAACACGTTCGCCGTCGCCGCGTCGCCGAACAGCCCGGTGGCGAGCTCGACCGACGGTGCGTAGCGGTTCAGCTCGGCGCGGCTGTTCGTGTCGAGCCGGTGGGCGAGCTGGCTGCGCTGCGGGTACGCGGTCTCGGGATGCAGGATCATCGCGCCCGTCGGGGTGCGCGAGTCAGAGCCGATGACGATGGTGCGACCTGCGGAGGCGCCCTTCAGCTGCGCATCGGACGATGCGGCGAGCAGGTCGAACGCGAGCATCACGTCGACCGCACCGGAGGACGCCTTGTTCGAGCCCGGCTGATCGCCACGGCTGAGTGCGAGGTCGCTGACGACCGGTCCCGCCTTCTGCGACAGCCCGGTCTGGTCGAGGCCACGTACGTGGAAGCCCTCGATCATCGCTGCCGTGCCGAGGATCTGGCTGATGGTGACGACGCCGGTGCCGCCGATGCCGGGCATCCGGATCACGAGATCGTCGCTCGACACGATCACCTCGGGAGCCGGGAGCCCCTTCGGCGGTGCGGGGCTGCGGCGACGGGTGCTGCGCTTGGAGCTGTGCCAACGGCGGTGCTTGGCCGGGGTGACGGTGGCGAAGCTCGGGCAGTCGCCCGTCAGGCAGGAGAAGTCGAGGTTGCACGAGCTCTGGTCGATCTTGGTCTTGCGACCGAACTCGGTCTCGACCGGCTGCACCGACAGGCAGTTGCTCTTCTGCCCGCAATCGCCGCAGCCCTCGCACACCCGCTCGTTGATCACGACGCGGAACGTCGGTGTGGGCACGAGGTTGCGCTTGCGCAGCCGGCGCTTCTCGGCCGCGCACGCCTGGTCGTGGAGCAGCACCGTCGTGCCCTTGACCGTCGCGAGCAGCTCCTGGGCCTCGATGATGCGTGAGCGGTCCCAGACCTCGGCACCGTCGGGCAGCGCGATCGTGTCGTACCGGTCGAGGTCGTCGGTGGTGATGAGCACCCGGGTGACCCCTTCGAGGAGGAGCATCCTGGTCATCGTCGGGACGTCGACCGCACCCTGCGGATCCTGGCCACCCGTCATCGCGACGACGCCGTTGACGAGGATCTTGTAGGTGATGTCGACACCGGCGGCGATCGCCGCGCGCACGGCGAGCTGGCCGCTGTGCGCATACGTGCCGTCGCCGAGGTTCTGGATGAGGTGCGGCGTCTCGACGAACGGCGCCATCCCGATCCACTGCGCGCCCTCGTTGCCCATGCACGTCAGCCCGACGAGGTTGCCGACCCGGTCGGCCTCCATCATCGCCACCATCGAGTGGCAACCGATGCCGCCGCCGACCGCCGACCCGTCGGGCACCTGGGTGCTGATGTTGTGCGGGCAGCCGCTGCAGAAGTACGGCGTGCGGCTGACCGAGAGCGGGATCAATCGCTTCAGCGCCTCTCCCGTGTGCAGCGGAGCGAGGCGGTCGTCGCTCAGCTTCTGCGCGAGTCGGGCGCGCAGCGGACCGACGATGGCATCGGCGTCGAGCGAGCCGTGGCTCTGCAGCAGCGCACGCCCGGCCTCGTCTCGCTTGCCCGTGATGGTGGGGCGGTGCACGCTGGAGTACAGCGCGTCCTTCACCGTGATCTCGAGCGTCGGGTTCTTGTCCTCGACCACCATGATCTCGGCCAGGCCGTCGGCGAAGCGACGCAGCAGCGCGGGGTCGATCGGCGACGGCATCCGCAGCCGCAGCAGCCGGATGCCGGCGTCGGCGATCGCCTCGTCGGTGCCGAGGCCCAGCAGGGAGAGCGCCTGACGGAGCTCGTGGTAGGTGTGCCCGCACGCCATCAGACCGATCCACGCGTGCGGCGAATCCACCGCGACGGCGTTGAGATCGTTCTCGGCCCCGTACATCCGGGCCAGCTCCAGGCGCACCTCGAACAGCTCGCGCTCGAGGTCGAGCGTGTGCGGGGTGAGCAGGTTGCCATCGGCGTGCGGCACGTACGGCCGGCCCTCGAACTGGAGGTGCGGGACGACGGGGCGGATGCGGTCGAGACCGAGCTCGACGGTGCCCGTGCCGTCGGCCACGGGAGCCACCACCTTGAGCCCGGCCCACAGCCCGCTGGCTCGGGAGAGCGCGATGGCGTGGCGTCCGAGATCGAGCACGTCCTGCACGTCGCCCGGCGTGAGGATGGGGACGTGGAGACCGATGAGCGCTGCATCGGACGAGCTCGGCAACGTGGACGACTTGGCGCCCGCGTCGTCGCCGACGAACGCGACGACGCCTCCGTGGCGGTGGACGCCTGCGAACTGGGCGTGGCGCAGCGCATCGCTGGCGCGGTCGACGCCGGGTGTCTTGCCGTACCAGAAGCCGATGACTCCGTCGTACCGGCTGTCGGACTGCTCGGCGGCGAGCTGGCTGCCCATCACCGCCGTCGCCGCGAGCTCCTCGTTCAGGCCAGGGGTGTGGACGTACGGGAGGCCGTCGGCGAGCTTCGAGGCTGCGTCGGCCTCCTTGTCGAAGCCTGCCAGCGGCGAGCCGGGGTAGCCGGAGATGAACGCTGCCGTGCGCAGACCGGCGAGGCGGTCGACGCGCATCTGCTCCAGCGGGAGGCGAGCCATCGCCTGCACCCCGGACACGAACACCCGGCCCTCGTTGCGGGTGTAGCGATCACTGAGCTGGTATCCACCGTCGGAAGTCTGTTCCGCGAGATCGGTCACCCCCTCATGCTGCCCTACTTTCGACGCTCGCGGTGAACGAAGGTGTCGCGTTGCATGAACTCTCGGTAACGGGGCAGGTCAGCGTGGATCCGCCGGCAGCCCGAGCACCCGTTCGGCGACGATGTTGCGCTGCACGTTGCCGGTTCCACCGCCGATCGTGAGCGCCTGGCTGAACAGGTAACCGTCGTACCATCCGGCCGCGCCGAGGTCCGCCGGCGGCCGCACCGGACCGAGCCCCTTGGCGTCGGTGCCGGGCACGAACGCCTCGAGGCCCTGCCCACTGGTGAGCATCCCCTCGGCCCCGAGCAGGTCGCGGGCGGCGGCCATCACGTGCTGGCCGTGCTCGTCGGCGAGGATCTTGCGGATGCTCGCCTCCGGCCCCGGTTGCGCGCCGCGCAGTGCTGCCGAGAGCGTGCGCAAGCGGATGAGATCCAGCACGACGTGCTCGGTGTGGATCCGCGCCAGCCGCTGCCGCATCAGCGGGTCCTCGACCGGACCGCGCTCGCGCACCGCGTCGAGCATCTGCAGCGCGGTCGGTCCGCCGCCCCACAGGACTCCGCCCGTCGACAGCGAGATGCGCTCGTTGCCGAGCGTCACCTTCGCCAACCGCCAGCCGTCGCCGAGCTGACCGACGAGGTTCTCGGCCGGGATGCGCACAGCGGTGAAGAAGACCTCGTTGAACGTGTGCCCGCCGGTCATCTCGATGATGGGCCGGATCTCGATGCCCGGGAGGTCCATCGGGCACACGAAGTACGAGATGCCCTGGTGCTTCGAGACGTCGGGATCGGTCCGGGCGATGAGGATGCCGTAGGTGGCGAACTGCGCCAGCGACGTCCAGATCTTCGAGCCGTTGACGATCCACTCGTCCCCGTCCTGGACCGCCCGCGTGCTGAGGGAGGCCAGGTCGCTCCCGGCCTCGGGCTCGCTGAAGAGCTGGCACCAGATCTACTCGGCGAGCACGATCGGCGGCAGGAACCGCAGCCGCTGCTCCTCGTTGCCGTGGGCGAAGAGCGCAGGTGCCGCGTTGTGGATGCCGAG
>JAOBWK010000041.1 GCA_025463305.1 Ilumatobacteraceae bacterium | reverse complement strand
TGGTCGACAACCCTGCCGCCGATCCAGCTGCGCCGGTAACCCCGCGCGCCTCGGTCGTCGATGCCGCCCAGCTGCTCGGTCCCGACGGCACCCTCGCCCAGGGCTGTCTCTGGTGGGACGACTGTGGCCCGAACGGGCAGATCGCCGTGCGCGACGCCGATGACGGGCTCGCCGCGTCGGGGCAGACGCGTGTGGCCCGCCTGATCGTCGCCGCCCTGCGCTGACCCCTCAGGGCAGCAGCGCGCAGCCGCCCGGAGTCATCGAGTAGCGACTGTCTTGGGTCCAGTCGCCCGCTGCCCACGTGGACACGTCGGCGACGGTGACGTTGGAGTACATGGTCTCCAGTTGGGTCACGAGCCAGATCGCGAACAGGGCCGAGCCGGAGGGGCAGAGGTGCACGCCGTCGTCCATCCGCTCGGGGATGTGGTCGCCGTTCATGTCGGCCACGAAGCTCGGGCCCCAGAACGGGCTGGTGTCGAGGAACGTGACGTCGGCGGGATCGTCGGCCGCGATCTTCTTCGCTGCGGCCGTGTCGTCGACGTACCCGTGGTCGGTGCGGTCCGGTGCCAGCGGCGGCACGGGCAGCAGCAGCAGCTTGGCGCCGCTGAACTTGGCGATGTCGCGGACCTTGGCGAGCGCGCCGTAGATCGCGTCGACGCCGAACGGTTCGTCCCACGTCGACATCTCCATGATCACCAGCTCGGGCCGCTCGGAGCCGGTGAGACTGGTGAGCTTGCCGAACACGGCCGGGCCGGTGTCGTTGAGCAGGCCGGTGCCGGGATACGAGCTGTCGATCACCTCGATGCCCGTGGCCTTCATCGCGGCGATGAAGCCGAGCGATGTCGTGAACGCGATCGAATCGCCGAACCACAGCGCCTTGTGCAGCTCGGGCAGCGGTGCAGGAGCGGTGGTGGTGGTCGGTGCGAGCGTGGTCGTCGGCGCGTCGGTGGCGGGTGTGCCGGTAGGCCCGGAACCGGCGCCGGCCGTCGTCGGTTCGGCCTCGGTCGTGGTGGTGGCCGGCGATGTCGTGGTGGTGGCGGGCGTTGTGGTGGTGACGGCAGCGGCTGCGGAGGCAGAGAGCGTGGACAGGTCGACGGGTGCGGGTGCCGACGACGGGAGCGGCACGACGATGACGGCCACGGCGACGAGCGCGATGCCGACCACCGACGTCGCGACCGTGAGGCTCAGCCTTCGGCGTTGTAGGCCGTAGCGGATCGGGCGTTCGACGGCGTAGAACGAGAGGGTGGCCGCCGCGAGCGTGATCGCCAGGCGCAGTGCCGTCAGCGGCCAGCGCGAGAGGTGGACGCGCTCGGGCCTCAGCGCGACGTAGATCGGCCAGTGCCACAGGTACAGCCCGTACGACAGCTGGCCGAGCCAGCGGATCGGACGCTGGCGGAGCACCGTCTGCAGCCAGTTGCTGCCGGTCTCGCTCGACACCGCGAGGAGCAGCAGCGCGACGAGCACGGCGTGCAGCAGGAACCCGCCGCGGTACAACCAGCTGTTGCGACCGTCGACCCGCAGCCACATCCACGCGAGCACGAGCACCGGTGCCACCACGATCACGCCGATGTACCGATGGAGCCGAGCCAGGACGAGCTCCGATCGCCGGGTGACGATGGTGGTCGCGCACATCGCACCGATGAGCAGGGCGCCGATGCGGGTGTCGGTGCCCTCGTAGGCGCGGGTGCTGTCGGTGGGCGAGTAGACCAGCGCCATCAGCGCGAACGAGAGGACGGCACCGACGAGCGAGCCGACCAGCACGGAGCGCTCGCGGTTGGTGCGCCGCCAGATGAGCGCCACCACGACCAACGGCCAGATCAGGTAGAACTGCTCCTCGACTGCGAGGCTCCACAGGTGCGTCAGCGGTGACGGCGACGCGAGCGAGGCCCAGTAGTCGGCCGACCCCGCGATGTGGTGCCAGTTCAGCGCGAACCCCAACGCCCACGGTGCGTCGTTGCGGATCTTGAGGCGCTGCCCGGCCGTGCCCCATTCGGCGGCGACGAGCGTGGCCACGGCGATCAGCAGGAGTAGCGCCGGCAGCAGGCGCCGGGCGCGCCGCGACCAGAACTGGCGCAGCGAGATCCGGCCGGTCTTGTCGACCTCCTGCAGCATCTGCCGGGTGATCAGGAACCCGGACAGCACGAAGAACGTGTCGACCCCGAGGAAGCCGCCGCTGAGGTGGTCCGCGTGGAAGAGGAGCACTGCGCCGACTGCGAACGCACGCAACCCGTCGATCGCGGGCAGGTACGTGGATCGCGTCGGGGTGTTCGCCGTCACCGTCGTCATCTGCTCACATCTTCCTTGACCGAGGGTCGCAACGTTGCGATCGTGCTCGCAAAGATCAGCACGATCACGGCCAAGCCTGGTCGGTGGAGGTCCTCGAAGTTGCCCGGCCAGCCGGCGTTCGCGAACGGGTGCAACGTCGCGACCCGTCGGATCATCACGGCCGCCATCACCACGACGATGCCGATCGCCACGTAGCCGAGGACCCGCGGGCGACGGAGCACGAAGCAGGTCACGAACGCGATCGCGCCGCAGATGAGGCCCCACACGGGCGCGATCACGAGCGCGCCGACGACGGTGGCGGCCACCGTGCTGAGCGTGGCCGGGCTGCGCCAGCGGAATGGCGGATCGTCCGAGCGGCGCCCCCACAGCCGGGCGACGACGGGCACGTCCGGCGCGTCGATGGCCGTCCGGCGACGGTCGAACACGATGAGGGCGAGGCAGAGCAGGACGCCGAGGCCGCTCAGCAGGAGGCCGATCAGGAGCGCGCGCTGGCCGGAGAACTCGAGGTGGATGGTGCGCGAGCTGGTGCTCGGTGGGAGGTACCAGCCGTTGAACCCGCCGTCGACCTGATTCGGCTTGCCGAGCGAGTGACCACCGGTGCTGGCCGACCAGCCGGGGCTGTAGCCCTCGCCGAACACGAACCAGCAGCCGGTCGGGCACGGGCCGACCTCGACCGAGCGCGACGTGTTGCCGTTCGTGAGCACGGTGACCGTGGGCGCCTTGGTGGTCGACGCGGCAGCCGTCGCGACCGTGGCTTGTGTCGCGCTCGCCAGCACGACTCGGTCGACGTCGAGGCCGGTCGTGAGCCCCACCGCGCTGCGCACGATGTGCTCGCCGGCCGCGAGATCGGTGGTGGGCGCGGAGCACACCGTGGTGGTGGCGGGGTTGCCGGCGAACAGGTCGGCGACGCTCGCGCTCACCTGGAGCCCGACCGACGTGCCGTCGATCGTGAGCGCGTCGTCGAGGCATGGGCTGGCGTACCGGGTGGGGAGTGCCTTGGCGATGATGCCGTCGCCCTCGACCTCGGAGATGGCCACCGGGAGCCGAACGGGCTCGGCGTAGCGACGGTCGATCGTGATCGCGTCATTGGTGCCGGTGACCGTCAGGGTCAGCGACGTGCCCGTCAGCGCGGGGAAGTGGATGGTGCTGACACCGTCGGCATCGGGCGGATCGACAGCGACCGTCTGGCTGCCGGACGCAGTGCTGACCGAGACCTCGGTGATCGTCGCGAACTGGTCGGACGGCGCCGGCTGGTGGATCGTCAGCGAGGAGACGGCCGTGGGGCCCGAGAGCGGGATCGTGAGCGAGCTGCCGATCGCCTCGCCGAACGGCGTGACCCACTCGGTGCTCGGATCGCCGTCGGTTGCGGCCCAGCCGCCCATCGCCGGCACGCCGGTGAGCCGGCGGTTGGCCGTGGTGCCGGTCCAGCCCAGCAGTGTGGCGATCGTGGCGTCGGCGCTGCGCTGGTCGAGCCTCGTGGTCACGTTCGGGGTGAACGAACGGGCGGCCGCGAGCGTGAACGAGCGGACCAGATGGGTCTCCGGGTCGGCCCGCCAGCGATTCGTCTCACGGGTGCGGTCACGACTGAGCACGATGTCGACCGGTTGTGTGTCGCCGACGCGGGGGAGCACGTTGCTCGGCACTCGGACGACCTCCTCGGTGGGCCCGGTGCCGGCGCTGACCTCGGCGAACCCGACGGCGTCGTAGCCCTCGCCGGGGCGCAGCGTCGAGTGGGCGGTGGCGCGGATCGTGAGCGTGACGCGCTTGGAGGCCCGCCGCAGTGTGACGGCCTGGCCGTTGGCGCTGCGCGAGGTGTCGGCGAGGTCGACGCTGTAGGTGCCGGAATCGTCGGTGACGTCGATGCGGGTGATCCAGCGGTTGCGCACGTCCTGGGGCTGGGTCAGTCGCAGCGTGGTCATGGACGTGTCGCTGTCGAGCCGCAGGTACTCGCCGTCCGCGTCGAAGCGGTCGGCGGTGACCCAGGCGGTGTTCGGGTCGCCGTCGACGGCCATCGCAGCGCGGTCCTCCGGGAGGTAGGCCGATGGCGCGCCGTAGGAGCTGGCCGAGGCGCGCACCGGTCCGCGCTGCTGGGCCACCGTCATGTCGGCGCTGGTCTCGTCCGGGAACACGGGCAGGCGGGCGTCGGCGCTGTCGAACTTCAGCACGCCCGTGCCGGAGCCGTCCTCGGTGAAGCCCTCCACGTCTTGTGCGCTGCGCCACTGGTAGGCGCGGTCGCGGTTGCTGTCGGTGACGATCACCCGGTCGGCCGTCGCGATGGTGTCGCTGCCCCCGGCGGGGAGGTCCGCGGCGTACCGGATCAGCTCGTCGCCGGTGAGCAGCCCGGCGGCGGAGGCGTCGACCACGCCGTCGCCGCTGCCGGCCACCACCACGCTGCCCGTCTTGGCGCGCATGATCGCCACGGGGTCCTGCACCGGCACCAGTGAGACGGGCGCCAGCGGTGTGCCGACGGCGGACTGGCTCACCGACTGCTCGTCCACCTCGGGCAGCACCGGCGTGTTGACCGCCGGCGTGCCGTAGTCCGTGGGCGCACCGAGGCCGTCGGTGCCTTGGTTCGCCGCGAACATCGCCGCGGTCAGCTCCGGACGTGGCGTGCGGAACCGCTCGAACGCGACATCGTTCGGCAGCCAGATCGTGTCGACGCCGAGCAGCCGCGACACGGGGGCGACGGCCGACGCCTCGGCGATGCCCTCCTGGAAGCGGTTGTCGAGCGCATAGACGAGGTCCATCGCGCCAGGGCTGCCGAGCGGCAGCAGGTCGCGGGTGACCGAGGGCTTCTCGGTGAGCCCGGGCAACGGGGGATCGACGAGGTAGCCCCAGCGGAACGCACCGAACTCCTGGCCGGGCAGCTCGAACACTCGGTAGTCGCGCGGCGAAGCGTCGAGTGACGCCGTGGCCTGGTCCCATGCGGCCGGCGGGTTCTCGTCGCGGCTGAGGTTGGGGTCGACGAGGCCACTGTTGAACAGCACCGGCAGGTTGGCGATGGCCAGCGCGCCGGCGATCCACGGGGCCAGCATCCGCAACCGCCAGCGGGTGCGGCTGAGCGCAGTGATGAACGCGCCGGCGCCGAGCGCGATGCCGAGCGTGCTGAGCGGCAGGGCACGGGTGCTGCTGCGCAACGCGAGCGCGATGCTCGAGCGCGAGTTGTCGGCGTTGCCCGAGAAGATCGGCGGCGGGTTCTCGATCGGGTGCACACCCACGGCGAGGATGACACCGACGAACACGAGCAGGGCGGCATACCGGCGGCTCGTCCACTTCGTGCCGACGATGCCGAGCAGGCCGATGCCGAGCACCGCGAAGCTGATCGCGATGAGCCGGCCGGACGACATGTAGTCGAACGCCGCAGTGGTGGCGAACCCGATGGGATCGCGCACGTAGAACAGCCAGTACCCCATGCCGCGCAGCACCTCGGCGCTGTTCGCGGTGAGCGACACGGCTTGCAGGCTCTCCGAGTAGCCGAGCACGTCGGCGCCGAACTTGCCCTGCACCGACAGCATCGCGATCCACCACAGCGACATCAGCAGGCTGATCCCGCCGATCTTCGCCGCGGTCGTCAACGCCCGCTTCCAGGTGATGATCCGGCCCCACACGGCGTGCAGCAACCACAGCACCGGCGCGGGGGCGATCATCAGGATCGCGGTGGCGTTCGGTGCGGCGACCGTCACCATCACCAGCCCGAAGATGCCGACGTCGCGCCACTTGCTGCGCGTCGCGGCCTGGATCGTCAGCCCGATCATCCAACCGAGCGCCGCCCACGGGAGGAGCATCGCGGACGTGCGAGACACGTACGGCAGCACATACGGCGAGAGTTGGTAGAAGAGCGCCGCGACGAGCGCCCCGGTGGCGGTGAGCCCGAGGTGCTTGGCAGCCCAGCGCGCGCCGAGGCCGCCGAACACGAAGAGCGTGCCGATCCACAGCCGCTGGGCGACCCAGTCGGGCGCGCCGATCCAACTGAAGAACGAGTACCAGGGGCCCGACGGCCACAGGTAGCTGAGCATCTGGTGGGGGACCCAACCCGCGAACTGCCGGCTGTCCCAGCTCGAGAGCGCATCGCCGGTGAGGTGACCCGGATCGAAGTACAGGTAGAGCTTGGTGTCGGCCGACATCTTGCCCGGGGACGCGAGGAGGCTGGGGATGTAGGCGAGCCCCGCCAGGAGCGCCACATGGAGCGCCGTCTGGAAGCGCTGGACACGGGCGAGAATTGCTGAGGACGGTGCGGTCATATGGGCGGCGGCCGGCGCTGCCAGCGGCGGCAATCTAACACGGGAGCACGGCCGCCCACGGTCGCTGGGGCTAGCGTGGCGCCTCGTGCAAACGGTCGTCGTGGTTCCCACCTACCAGGAGTCGGAGAACATCGTTCGCTTCCTCGACGCCGTCCGTTCATCCGTTCCCGACGCATACATCGTCATCGTCGACGACGACAGCCCCGACGGCACGGGCGAGCTCGCCGAGAAGAGCGCCGCCGACCTCGGCAACATCCTCGTGATGCACCGGGTCGACAAGCGCGGCCTGGGCAGCGCCTACCGCGACGGCTTCGCCGAGGTCCTCGCCGGCCGGGTGTTCGACGGCACGTGCGACATCATCGTGTCGATGGACTGCGACTTCTCGCACGACCCAGCGGCGATCCCTGCGCTGGCCGCACGCATCGAGGGCGGCGCCGACTGCGCGATCGGCTCGCGGTACGTGCCTGGCGGTCACACCGTGAACTGGCCGTTGCACCGCCGCCTGCTGTCGCGCTGGGGCAACCGCTACACGAGCGGTGTGCTCCGTCTCGGCATCCACGACTGCACCTCGGGGTTCCGGGCCTACCGGGCCACGGCGCTGGCCGCGATCGACCCCACGTCGACGGGCGCCGAAGGCTACGCGTTCCTCACCGAGCTGGTCCGCCGGCTGATCCGCCAAGGATCCGCCGTCGTCGAGCAGCCGATCTCGTTCGTCGACCGCGAGTTCGGCACCTCGAAGATGTCCGGCGCGATCATCTCCGAGTCGATGCTGCTCGTCACCCGCTGGGCCGTCGCCGACACCTGGTCCACGCTCCGCCACCGCACCCCCAGCGCCCACTGACGTTTCTCGTCGGGACTGGCCGCCGCTTCGCTTCGGCTGCTCCCTCCTGTGGCTGCTCGCTGGCGCTCCCGACGCCACGATCTCAACCGTTTCTCGTCGGGACTGGCCGCCTCCCGACGAGTTACGGGATCGCGCCGAACACTCCGTAGAGGGCGGTCAGGGCGACCAGGCCAGCGGCGCAGATGCAGAGGATGATGACCCACAGCTCGGCCGCGTGGGACTCGGCCGTCACCTGGGTACCGGCGTCGGTGGCGGCCACCCGGCGGGCGCGGGAGCGGTCCTCGAAGTCGACGATCCATGCGGCTGCCGAGATCAGCAACGGGAACGCGGTGTAGAGGAAGCGGGGCCGGGCGGTGACGGTGCTCGGCGAGAGCATCAGGATCAGCACGACGGCCGTGTACGTCGCGACGGGCCACGGGAGCCGCTTGCGGTACGCCATGTAGACCAGCACGAGCGTGGTGATGAACGACACGGCTGTGATGACGTCGGTGGGTGACGCGAGCGGTCGCGTGAACGCGTCGACGGTGTTGCGCAGCGCCGTGAGGCCGAAGCTGGTGCCTTCGTGCCAGGCCTGGCTCTGCGTCCGGAACCAGGCCAGCTTCTCGCCCGTTCGTCGCCAGAGGAACAGGTGGAACCCGATGATGCCAGTGGGCGCGAGCACGGGCGCGATGAGGCTGCGCCAACCCCGTCGTTGGACGATCTCGATCAGCGCGGCGATCGCGCACGCGGCGATCAGCGCGACGCCGTTCGCCCTCGTGGCCGAACCGATCGAGGCGAGGATGCCGGCGGCCAGCCACTGCCGCTGCTGCAGGCAGATCAGGCAGGCGGCGGCGACGACGAGCAGGGTCGCCTCGCTGTACGTGAACGACAGCACGAAGCTGCCCGGGAACACGGCCGTCAGGATCATCGCCCGGTAGGCGATGCGGTCGTCGAAGAAGCTGCGTGCCAGCAGCCCGACGAGCAGCACCGCCGCGGCGCCGAGGATGAAGTTGAGCACGATCCCGGCCAGCACGTCGCCGCCCGGCAGGACCTTGTCGAAGTTGCGGACCAGCCACGGGTACACGGGGAAGAAGGCCGTGCGGGCCTGGTAGTCGTCGAAGGTGACGTGGGCCGGCACGTGGGACGGGTAGCTGTCGCGCACGATCGCGAAGTACCACTTGCCGTCCCACGACGTGAGCACGTCGGTGATCTTGTGGACCGCGTTGGTGGGCCGGGCGATGCCGTCGATCCGGTCCTGCACCACCCGCTGCGCTGCCACGACGGCAGCGCCCGCGATGACGCAGAGCCGGGTGAGCACGTACCCGACCAGCGCCCGGAACGAGAGCCGCCGCCAATCGTGATCGCGGTAGGCGGCGATCCACTGTGGTTGGTGGGGCGGCGGGTCGTGCGGTGGTGTGCTCGACGGATGATCCGACGAGTCCATGGCGGCTGGGGTTGATTCGTCGTCGATCGTGTCGGTCATATGGGTTCTGGCTGGCTCAGCAGCGGGACGACGCTAACACGGTGTCTGCGCCTGGCACTGGTCATCGCCGGCGACGGCGGATCACCAGCGATGCATCGGCTGGATCCGCTGGCGCGGGCCGAACTTCGGCGCCGAGTTCCCGTCACGACCGAGCAGCGTGATCACCCGACCGCGCTGGCCGAGGTAGGGCTGGAGCAGCTCGAGCATCCGCGCGTCGGTGCCGCGCGGTTCGCGGGCGAGCGCCCAGGCCACCATGTTCGGGAGGTGGTAGTCGCCGACGGGAACCGAGTCCGGATCGCCGTGTGACGGCCCGAGTGCGGCGCCGATCGTCCAGCCGCCGATGCCGTGCAGCAGCCCGAGCTTCTCTGCCGCCTGCACTGGGGGCAGCTCGGCCCATTCGCCGATCCGGACCGCGTGGCGGGCCACCGTGCGCAGTGCCTCGGCCCGCTTGGCCTCGATGCCGAGTGGGTGGAACCACCACGCCGGCTTGCCGAGGAGCGCCTCGGGGCTCGGCGGCAGCAGCAACGACGGATCGGGGCCGGGGGCCGGCTCGCCGAGCCGACGCGCGAGCTGATGCCACTGACGGGTGGCCTCGCCGCCGGTGATCCGCTGGGCGATGATGACGGGCAGCAGCTCGTGATACAGCGTCCCGCTGGCGCCGATGCGCATCCCGGGATGGTTGCGATGGGCCAGGCGCACGGCGGGATCGGCGTCGTCCGGGCAGACGAAGCCCGGATCGTGGGCGCCCACCATCGCGGGCACGCGCTCGAGCATCCAGTCGCCGCCGGGTCCCCAGGTCTCGGCCGACAGCTGCGACCCCGACCAGCTCAGGTGCAACGTCGCGGCGCCCCACGGGGTGATCGTCGCCCGCCAGAAGTCGTGGTTCGACATCCGCGTCGTCGGATCGAGGTGACCGGTGCGGAACGCCCCGAGCGTCGAGGTCAGGCTGGTCGTGGGATCGATGTCGACGGCCAGCACGCGAGCACGGTACCTCACCGCCTGGCGGCACGTCTTCGATGCCGATGGCCGCATCACCATCCGTCACGATGACGTCATGCCCGAGCCCTCGATGCCCGTCACCATCACCCGACCACGAGCCGGCATCGTCCAGATCACCCTCGATCGACAGGACCGGCTCAACGCGATGAACAGCGAGCTGGTGCAGGGCCTGCACGATGCGTTCCGGTCGATCGCGGTCGATCGCGAGGCCCGCGTCGTGGTCCTCACTGGCGCCGGCCGTGGGTTCTGTGCCGGGCTCGACCTCGGCGGCTACGGCGAGGCGCCACACACCGAGGGCCTCGGTCGGGTCCAGGCCGGGCTCGCCGTCCAGCGGCACATCGCCGGTTTGATCCCGCTGATGCGCTCGCTCCCGCAGCCGATCATCGCGGCGGTCAACGGCGCCGCCGCGGGTGGCGGGCTCGCGCTGGTGCTCGGCTCCGACGTGCGGATCGCATCACGGTCGGCCAAGTTCAACGCGGCGTTCATCCGCATCGGGCTGTCGGCGTGCGACATCGGCACCAGCTGGATCCTCCCGCGCATCGTCGGCGCGGCTCGCGCGCAGGAGCTGATGCTGACGGGTCGGATCTTCGACGTCGAGGAGGCCTACCGGATCGGCCTCGTGGTCGAGGTCCACGACGACGACGCGCTCATCGATGCGGCGTACGCGAAGGCGGATCAGATCATGGCCAACGCCCCGATGGGTGTGGCGATGACGAAGGAGGGCATGTGGACCGCGCTCGAGGTGCCGATGACCGCGGCGATCGACATCGAGAACCGCCAGCAGATCATGCTCTCCCAGACCCGCGACCACCGCGAGGCGCTCGCCGCGTTCGTCGAGCGCCGCCCACCGGTGTTCACGAACTCGTAGGC
This sequence comes from Ilumatobacteraceae bacterium, assembly GCA_025463305.1. Next base: position 20,509 of record JAOBWK010000041.1, on the reverse strand, counting down.
GGCAGCATCGCACGTCGTGCCGAGACCGTTCCCGGTCCGCCCAGGATCGCCGGCTGAGCCGGCCGGCCACGATCCCGCGGTCACATTTCGCCCCAGCGGCGCGATATGTCCGCGGGATCGATCGTGGATGAGCCGAGCGACGCCGCGGACGCACTTCCCCAGGAAGACGACACTCCCCGGGGACGCACCGTCAGGTCGTGCCGAGGGCCTTCTCGATCGCTTGGGCGAGCTCGTAGCGACCCGCCGGTGTCTCGTGCTCGAGATCGGGCATGTACGGCCCGGTGATCGGCACCTGGGTGACCGGCCACGTGCGTTCCAGATCGGCGATGGCCTGCTGGGTCGCGCAGACCTCGTCGTGGCGGAGGCCGAGCAGCGCCTTCGCCTCCGGCGTGTCGGGGTTCGTGCACAGCTGGAAGTTCGGTGTCGGCGGGACGAGAAGGATCACCCGGCGGACGAGGTGCGAGATCCGGTCGAACAGCGCGTTCAGCCGGGTCAGGATCACCGCGTCGTTCACGCCGAAGGAGTGCCAACCACCGATGCTGGAGAGGATCACGGTGTCGGTCGGCTGCAGGTCGGCCTCGGTGACGAACTGGTCGACGAGGTTCGCGCCGTTGCGATCCGCGACCCACGCGCCCGGGAAGGCGACACACGGCGAGGCGGGGAACAGCGGGCACAGCTCGGCCGTGATCGAGTCACCGATCAACACCACCCTCGACGGTGACGACCGTCCGCCGCCAGTGAGGCTGGTCGGCAGTCCGTTGGCGCCGCTCGTGGCCGACGACACCGGAACGATCGACACCGCCGAGGTGACGGGCACCACGACGGAGGACGTGCTCGAAGGCGACGTGGTCGAAGGCGACGTGATGACGGGTGAGGTGGCGTCCGGTGAGGTGGTGTCGGGCGAGGTGGTGTCGGGCGAGGTGGCGTCGGGCGACGTCACCGGTGGCTCCGTCATCGCCGGCGCGGTGACGATCGGGTTCGTGTCGACGGTGACCTGGGTCGTCGACGGCGCGGCGGGCGCATCCGGTAGATCGGCCCCGCAGGATGCCACCAGCGCGAGCAGGCACACCACGCCGAGCGCGCGCCCCGTCCTTGTCCAGCCCTGCATCATCGGGCGCTCACGGTAGCGCGCAGCTGTGCTCGGTTCGGGTACACCTGCGCTGGACTCGGGCGCGGCGCTCGACGGCTCAGGCGTTGGTGGCGGTGCGCACCGTGACCGGAGCGTCACCACCGTGCACCGGGAAGTGGCAGGCCACGAAGTGGCCGTCGCCGATCTCGCGCAGCTGCGGCTCCTCGGCCGAACAACGATCCTGGGCGGCAGGGCAGCGGGTGTGGAACCGGCAGCCGGACGGCGGCAGCACGGGCGATGGTGGCTCGCCCTCGATCGGCCGGCGGGCCACGGCGATGGTGGGGTCCGGGACGGGGATCGAGCTCAGCAGCACGTTGGTGTAGTGATGCGCGGGCGCTCTGTACAGCTCGTCGGAGCCGGCGACCTCGCAGATCTTGCCGAGGTACATCACGGCGACGCGGTCACTGATGTTCTTGACCACGGCGAGGTCATGGGCGATGAACACGAGGGTGAGGCCGTACCGCTGCTTGAGGTCCTCGAGCAGGTTGAGCACCTGGGCCTGGACGCTGACGTCGAGGGCGGAGACGGGCTCGTCGCAGATGATCAGCGACGGGTCGAGCACGAGCGAGCGGGCGATGCTGATGCGCTGGCACTGGCCGCCGCTGAACTGGTGCGGCTGGCTCTCTGCGGCGCGTTGGGGGTCGATGCCGACCTCCTCGAGCACCTCGTCGACGCGCTTGTTGCGATCGGCCTTGGACCCGCGGGCCCAGATGGTGAGCGGCTCCATCACGATGTCGCGGACCTTGCGGCGCGGGTTCAGCGACGAGATGGGGTCCTGGAAGATCATCTGCATCCGCGTGCGCGCCTCGCGCATCGTGTCGCGGCTCATGTTCGTCAGCTCCTTGCCCTCGAACATGACCGAGCCCGACGTGGGGCGGGGGAGCTGCATGATGGCTCGACCCGTGGTGCTCTTGCCGCAGCCGGACTCGCCGACGAGACCGAGCGTCTCACCGCGCAGGACGTCGAGGCTGATCCCGGAGACGGCGTTGACCTTGAGGCCGGTACGGCCGACGGGGAACTCGACGACGAGGTTCTCGACGCGCAGCAGTGCGTCGCCCGAGGGACGGAGGTGGGCGGTGCCGGTGCCGGCCATCAGAAAGCGTCGCCGATGCTGACGGGTCCGTCCACGGGCACGTCGACCGGGGTGCCGGTGGGGGACTGGCCGGTCTCACGGATCCGGTCGCGCGCCTCGAGGTACTCGGGGCTGCCGACGGGGTACCAGCAGCGGAAGAGGTGGCCCGGCACATCGGCCTGTTCGAGCGGGGGCATCTCGTTCTCGCACTTCTCTCGGGCGTAGGGACAGCGAGGCGCGAACCGGCACCCCTTCGGCGGGTTGACCAGATCCGGCGGACGGCCACCGATCGCGGTGAGTCGGGTGTGGCTGGGGTCTTCGATCTTGGGGATGCTCTGCAGCAGCGCTTCGGTGTACGGCATCTTCATCTGTGCGAAGAGCACGCGGGTGGGCGCGATCTCGACGAGCTGGCCGCCGTACATGACGGCGATCTCGTCGGTGTGCCCGGCCACCACGCCGAGGTCGTGGGTGACGAGGATCAGCGACATGTTGCGGTCCTTGCGCTGCTCCTCGAGGAGGTCGAGGATCTGCGCCTGCACCGTCACGTCGAGCGCAGTGGTGGGCTCGTCGGCGAACAGCGCCGTCGGCCCGCAGGCGAGCGCGATGGCGATCATCACCCGCTGACGCATGCCGCCGGACAGCTCGTGCGGATACTGGTCGAGTCGGCGATGGGCCTCGGGGATGCGCACGTCCTGGAGCAGCTTCTCGGCGGTGGCGAGTGCCGAGGTGTTGTCCATGCCGAGGTGGATCTTCAGCGGCTCGGCGATCTGCTTGCCGATCTTCATCAGCGGGTTCAGCGATGTCATCGGATCCTGGAAGATCATCGCCATCTCTTTGCCCCACACGTGGCGCATCTGCTTGCGATCGAGGTTGCCGATCTCGCGGCCCTCGAACTTGATGCTGCCGGAGCGGATGGTGCCCTTCGGCGGGAGCAGGCCCATGATCGAGCGGGAGAGGATGGTCTTGCCCGAGCCGCTCTCGCCGACGATGCCGAGTGCCTTGCCGCGGTCGAGGCGGAAGCTGACCCCATCGACGGCGCGGACGAGCCCGCGTGGCGTGCGGAAGTACGTCGTGACGTCGGTGAGCTCGAGCAGCGGATCGGTGACGTCGCGGGCGGCTGCCTGGCTGACGTTGGTCATATCGCGGCCTCGCGGATGTCGAACCGACGGGCCAGGCGGTCACCGATCAGGTTGAACGAGATGACCGTGAGGAACAGGAAGATGCACGGGAAGATGGTGGCCCACCACGCCCTGGCGAGATCGCGCTGGCCGTCGCTGATCATCTTGCCCCAGCTGAGCGGGCGCTGGACGCCGAGGCCGAGGAAGGCGAGCGCGCCCTCGGCGGCGACGAGGATGCCGAGGCCCGTGACCGCGACCGTGAGCATCGCCGGGATCAGGTTGGGCACGATCTCCCGCCAGATCACTCGGGTGCTCTTTGCGCCGAGGCTGCGTGCCGCGAGCACGAACTCGCGGTCGCGCAGTGCGATGGTCTGCGCCCTCGCGATGCGGGCGAACGGCGCGATGGCGAGGATGCCGAGGGTGAGCGTGATCTCCCACTGGCGGTTGAGCCAGCCGAGCCAGCTGTAGGCGTTCTTGAGATCGTCCATCCGGAACACGAGCAGGAGCGCGAGCAGCAGTGGCGGGAGTGCGAGGAGCGAGTCCGTGATGATCGAGCCGAGGCGATCGGTCCAGCCCTGGAAGTAGCCGCAGGCGATGCCGAGCAGGCCGCCGAGCATCAAGCCGATGACGGTGGCGAGGACGCCGATCTCGAGGGTGACGCGGGCCGCGTAGATGCACCGCGAGAACACGTCGTGCGAGCTGGAGTCGGTGCCGAACCAGGCCCGGAACCCCGGCCCGAGGTTGTAGCGGCCCGTGCGGCCGCCGACCTTGAGCTTGGCGTCGTAGGTGTAGACGAAGGGCAGCACGCTGGAGAACAGCGCGCAGAACGCGAGCCCGCCGAGCCAGGCGATGCCGAACCACAGGCCGATCTTGGGGCGTCGGCGGCGCTTCTTGGCGACGACCGGGCCGGCCGGTGGCGTCGGTTCGACGACCACTTCGGGGGTGACAGCGAGAGTCATGACGAGTAGCTCCTCAGCTCAGTGCTCGGGCGTGGCGGATGCGGGGATCGATGACGGCGTAGCTGAGGTCGACCAGCAGGTTGGCCAGCACGACGCAGGCGACGAGGATCGCCGAGACCGACTGCACCGTGAAGATGTCGCTCGACAGGATGGCCACCACGAGGGTGGAGCCCATGCCCTTCAGGTTGAAGTACTGCTCGACGATCAGCGCACCGCCGACGAGCCCGCCGAGCTGCACGCCCACGTTGGTGAGCAGCGTGAACAGCGAGTTGCGCAGGGCGTGGCCCCACAGCACGCGGCTGGGCGAGACGCCCTTCGCGCTGGCGAGCGTGACGAAGTCGGCCTGCAGGGTCTGCACCATGTCGGCGCGGAGCAGGCGGACGAAGACGGCCGCGAGCGGAAGCGTCAGCGTCAGGGTCGGGATGAAGAAGTTCTTGAAGTGGCCGCTCAGCGAGTCCCACGGGTACACCTTCGACGCCAGGCGGGGGAACCAGCCGAGCTTGACGATGAAGAGGAAGTTGAGCAGGGGAGCGAGCACCACGACCGGGATCGACACGAACGCGAACGAGGTGAAGCTGCCGATCTTGTCGTACGCGCTGTCGCGGCGGTAGGCCTGGTAGACGGCCACGGGGACGGCGATCGCGAGGGCGCCGATGGTGGAGTAGACGCCGAGGAACAGCGTCGGCAGCACGTGTGGCCTGAGGTACGTGGTGACGTTGAGGTTGTTCGTCTGGGAGTAGCCGAAGTCGCCCGTGAGCATCCCCTTCAGCCAGAACCAGTACTGCGCGAGGTAGTTGCTGTGCAGGTGGAAGCGGTCGGTGACGGCCTTGATCTGGGCGTCGGTCGCGGTGCCACCGAGCATGGTGCGAGCGGGGTCGCCCGGCTTGTTGAGGCCGATGCGCATGAACACGAGCACCCCGAACGTGACGAGGAAGAACACGATCACGAATTGGAGGAGTCGTTGCAGGAAGTACCGCATGCAGACCTCGGGTGCCGGTGTGAGTGGGGCGGACGGGGACGGGTGAGCTGTTCGAGATGGTGCTGTTGACGGCAAGGGTGCGGACCGCCGCGCGGCCCGCACCCTTGTCGTCGAGTTCAGGTGTGGATCAGCTGTTGCTGTCGATCCACAGCGAGTTGACCCAGAACTGACCGGAGAAGCCGGCGCCGTCGCGGGCGGCCGAGCCGTCGGGCAGCACCGTCTCGCCCAGTCCCTTGACCTTCGGGCTGTGCGGCGTGCCCCACAGGGTGTAGTCGACCGGGATCTGGTAGCACTCCTTGGCCATCTGGCGGTTGATGTCCTCAGCGTCCTTCTGGCGGGCGGCGGCATCGGTGTTGCTGCGGGCATCGGCGAGCAGCGAGTCGATCATCGGGTCGTTGATGCGGCCGAAGTTCAGTGCGAGCGAGCCGTCCGGCGGGCCCGACACCGAGTTCCACCAGTAGTTCTGCTGGTCGACGGTGAGGCCGGCGTTGTTGCGCCAGCCGTACATGAAGAACGTCGGCACGCCGAACAGGGCGTTGGTGATGAAGACGTCCTGGGGCACCACGTCGACCGTGGTGTTCACGCCGATCGCCGACCAGTAGCCCTTGAGCAGCTCGGCCTCCTGATCGCCGATGGCGGTCGCGGTGTGGCCGTACTCGACGGTGATGTCGCCGGGGTGGTCCTTCTGGTAGTCGGCGATGAGCGCCTTCGCGCCGGCGATGTCCTGCTTCGGATCGAAGCCGTTGTCGTCGAGGTGGCCTTCCTGGCCGGGCGAGAACAGACCGTTGGCGATCTGGGTGATGCCGCCCTCGGTGAGGTCGATCAGCTCCTGACGGTCGATGGCCTTGGAGAGCGCGCAGCGCACCCGGGCGTCCGACGTCGGACCGGGCTTGGCCAGGTCGATGAGGATGTAGTTCGTCTCGACGTACTTGGTCTGCTCCGTCATCGGGAAGTCGGCCGCTTCGTCACGGAAGTCCTTGATGACCTGGGCCGACGAGGTGGAGAAGATGTCGAGCTCGCCGTTCTGCAGGCCCTCTTCGGCCGTCTGGCTGTCCTCGATGACCTTGAAGTCGATCTCGTCGAGGTACGGCAGCTGCACGCCGTTGGCGTCCTTCTGCCAGTAGTTCGGGTTCTTCTTCACCACGAGGGTGTCGTGCGGGGTGTAGCTCTGCACGATGAAGGGGCCCGAGCCGATCGGCATCGATGCCTTGCTCGGATCAGCGGCGGCGTCGGCCAGCCACTTCGGCGAGGCGATCAGGCCCCACTGGGTGGTCAGCGCCGCAGCGAAGCCGGGCCAGGCCAGCGGCTTGGACGGATCGCCGTCCTTGCCGAGGATGATCGTGAACGTCTTGTCGTCGGTCTTGGTGATGTCGAGGATCATCTTCGCCGTGCCGTCGCTGTTGGTGGCGCCGGACGGATCCGGGATCTTGGCGACGTCGTTGAGCGCCTTGGCGATCAGCAGCGAGGTACCGGTCTCCTGCAGGTTGTAGATGACCGCATCGGCATCGACGGGGGTGCCGTCGGTGAACGAGATGCCGTCACGGAGCGTGATCGTCCACTGGGTGAAGTCGGCGTTCGGCTCGATCGACTTGGCGAGGTAGGGGTGCACCTTCTCGTCGGACCCGAAGGCCGCCACCGGATCGAAGAACGAGCGGGCTCGCTCCTGGCAGTATGAATCGCACTGCATCGCAGCCGGGGTCCAGGCATTGGCCACCTCGGCCTCACCGCTGACGACGAGCTTGCCCCCAGGCGTGACGTCGGCGATGTCGGACGGTGGCACGGAGTCCGTGGCGGGACTGGACGTGTCGGTGCCGCCGGTCGTGGCGGTGCCGCCGCCGGTGTCGACCGTCGATCCAGCCGTCGATCCACCCGTGGTGCCGCTCGAGGAGGCCGGTGTCGTGGCCTCGCTGCTCGACGAGGTGGCGGTGGAGGCTGCGGTGGTCGTCGCCGTCGTCTCCTTGGTCGTGCCGACGGATTGGTCGTTGCCGTCGTCTTTCTTGCTGCACGCTCCGGCGATGAGCGCGAGGCTCACCAGCGCGGCGCCGGTGAACACCATCGGCCGCCGCCGGTGTGTGGTGCTCGGCCTACGATTCGTTGTCCCCATGGACCCCCCTTTTGGTCTGCTGGTTGCTGCGTGCCCACTCCGGACGAACCAGAATCATGGTCACGAGGGGTTGTGACCCCTGCCACAACACGTTCGCACACTAGTCACACTCCTCGCGGTCGCTCCAACATGAGCCGGTTGACGTGCGCTTGAGGTCCCGTAGCGTCCAGCAGGTGATGCGCGACGACGCCCTCGACCAGCCGCATCCGGCCCGCCTCTCGATACGTCACCCGCGGTTCACCGAGATCATGGCGCGCCACGCCGAGGCCGTGTCGGCCGGGTTGCCCGCCTACCGCGACCCGACGAGCGGGTTCGCCGTGTTCACCGCTGCGTTCCTGGCCGAGCGTGGCACGTGCTGCTCGAGCGGCTGTCGGCACTGCCCGTACGTCACCGGGTGACGGCTACGGTCACCGGCATGTCGGATGAGCAGCAGGCCGCTCGGGCGGCAGCCAAGCAGGTCGAAGCCAAGGTCGCGAAGTTCCTCGCCCGGCTCCGGGTGAAGCCGGAATCGGACTTCGTGTTCAAGCAGCGCACACCCGATCAGGACTTCGGCTGGGAGCGCGCCGATGCCGAGCGCGAGCTCGCCGTCCTGCTGCTCGACATCGACCGGCTCCAGCAGCGCCTGGCCGCCGAGTCCCAGCGCGGACTGCTCGTGGTGCTGCAGGCCATCGACGCCGCTGGCAAGGACGGGACGGTGCGCAGCGTGTTCGGCCCGTTGAACGCCGCCGACGTGCGGGTGTCCAGCTTCAAGGCGCCGACCAGCGCCGAGCTCGGCCACGACTACCTGTGGCGAGTGCACGCACTCGCCCCGGCGCGGGGCGAGATCGCCGTCTGGAACCGCAGCCACTACGAAGACGTGCTGATCGCCAGGGTCAAGAACCTGGTGCCCGAGGAGCGTTGGCACCACCGCTACCGGCACATCCGCGAGTTCGAGCGGATGCTCGTCGACGAGGGCACCACGATCGTGAAGATCAACCTGCACATCTCCAAGGAGGAGCAGCGCGAGCGTCTGCAGGCCCGGATCGACGATCCGGAGAAGCGCTGGAAGTTCCGCCTCGGCGACCTCGACGACCGCCAGCTCTGGTCGCAGTACATGAGGGCCTACGAGGCCGCGTTCAACGAGACCTCCACGGCCCGCGCCCCGTGGTACGTGGTGCCCGCCAACCACAAGTGGGTCCGCGACCTCTGCGTGGCGCGCATCGTCCACCACGCCCTCACCCAGATCGACCCGCAGCTACCTCCAGGCGACCCCGCGATCCTGAGCGTCGTGGTGCAATAGGCGCTGGTTCCGAAACATCTGCGTAACACGAGCGTGACCGAGCGTTCGCAGGCATCGCGTCTGGTCCGGTTGTACGAATTGTAAAGTTCGCAGCACCATGCCGGTCCTCGTTCCCACCAGCCTCGACGACGCCGTGTCGATGCTCGCCGAATCGGCCGACACGCTCGTGCTGGCCGGCGGGACCGATGCGATGGTCGAGATCAACATGGGCCACCGCAGCCCGCCGAGTCGGGTGCTGGCGCTCAACCGGGTGGCCGAGCTGCGCTCGTGGACCTTCCAGCCGGACACATCGACGCTGCGCATCGGCGCAGCCGTGACGTACGCCGAGCTGATGGAGCCGCCGATCGCCGACCTCGTGCCGGCACTGGCCGAGGCATCGCGCACGGTCGGATCGCCGCAGATCCGCCACGCCGGCACGCTCGGCGGCAACCTCGGCACGTGCTCGCCGGCGGGCGACGGGCTCCCCGTGCTCGCCGCGCTGGACGCCGTCGTCCACCTCGCGAGCACCGCCGGCGAGCGTTCGCTGCCGGTGGCGGAGTTCATGCTCGGCGTGAAGCGCAACGCCCGGCGACCCGACGAGCTGATCACGGCGGTGTCCGTGCCGGCCCTGTCGGGCTACCAGGGATACTCGAAGGTCGGCGTGCGCAACGCGATGGTGATCGCGCTCGCCACGGCGTGCGTCGTGGTCGACGACCCGACCCGGTCGATCCGGCTCGCGATCGGCTCCGTCGGCACGACGATCATCCGCTGCGGCGAGGCCGAGCAGTTCGCGACCGAGTCCGTCGACTTCGACACGGCGTCGGCCGGCGCCGACGTGATCGCCCGGTTCGGCGAGCTGGCCGCTGCCACGAGCCGTCCGATCGACGACCACCGCGCCACGGCCGACTACCGCCGCCACGCGATCTCGGTGCTGTCGAGCCGGCTCCTGCGACGGGCGTTCCCGAATGGATAGCTACAGCGAGCACTACAGCCTGCACGTCAACGGCGTGCTGTGCGACGTGCAGGACGCGTGGATGGGGGAGAGCCTCCTCTACGTCCTCCGCGAACGTCTCGGGCTGATGGGCAGCAAGGGCGCGTGCGAGCAGGGCGAGTGTGGATCGTGCAGCGTGCTCGTCGCCGGCGAGCTGGTCTGCAGCTGCCTGGTGATGGCCGCGAGCGCGATCGATCAGCCGATCGTCACCATCGAAGGCGTCGCCCCGATTGGTTCGCCGAGCGACGTGCAGCGTGCGTTCGTCGAGGCGGGCGCCGTGCAGTGCGGCTTCTGCACACCGGGCCTGATCATGGCCACCCACGCCCTGCTCGAACGCACGGCCGAGCCGACGGAGTTCGAGATCCGCGAGGAGCTCAGCGGCAACGTCTGCCGCTGCACCGGCTACGGGCGCATCATCGAAGCCGTCCAGCGGGTGTCGGTCGCGCGGCGTGCCGCCGTCGCCGACGCCGAGGTCGCGCCGTGACGCTCGTCGGCACGGAACGCACCCATCGCGGACGCCTGGGCGACAGCATCACGCGTCCCGACGGCACGGCCAAGGTGCAGGGCAGCTTCGCGTTCTCCGGTGACCTCAATGCCGAGCACTGCCTGTGGGGCGCCACGCTGCGCTCCCCACATCCGTCGGCGCGCATCGTGTCGATCGACCTCAGCGCGGCCTGGAAGATCGCCGGCGTCGAGACCATCATCACGGCGGCCGACGTGCCGGGCGAGATGCACTACGGCCTGATCAGCCAGGACCAGCCGGTGTTCGCGAGCGACGTCGTGCGCTACGTCGGCGAGCCGATCGCCGCGGTGGCGGCGGATCACCCCGAGACGTGCCGGCGCGCGCTCGCCGCGATCGTCGTCGTGTACGAGGAGATGGAGCCACTCACCGAACCCGAGCGCGCCATCGACGGCAGCCACCCACCGATCCACCCCGATGGCAACCTGATCCGCCACCAGCGCATCGTCTGCGGCGACACGTCGGTCACCGGCGACGTCGTGGTCGAGGGCAACTACGTCATCGGCATGCAGGATCAGGCGTTCCTCGGGCTCGAGGCCGCGCTGGCGATGCCCGATCCGGGTGGCGCCGGCGTCGAGCTGTACGTCGCCACCCAGTGGCTGCACGAGGACCAGAAGCAGATCGCTGCGTGCCTCGGCCTTGCGCCGGAGAAGGTGCGGCTCACGCTCGGCGGTGTCGGCGGTGCCTTCGGCGCCCGCGAGGACATCAGCCTGCAGGTGCACACCTGTCTGCTCGCGCTGCGGACCGGTCGCCCGGTGCGCATCCAGTACAGCCGTGAGGAGAGCTTCCTCGGCCACGTGCACCGCCATCCGGCCACGATCTGGATGCGGCACCACGCCACCGCCGATGGTCGGCTGGTCAAGATCGAGGCGCGGATGGTGTTCGACGGCGGCGCGTACGCGTCCACGTCATCGGCCGTGCTGATCAACGGCATCACCCACACGCAGGGCCCGTACAAGTGCCCGAACGCGCTCGTCGACGGCTACGCCGTGCGCACCAACAACCTGCCGTGCGGGGCGATGCGCGGCTTCGGCGTGGTGCAGGCGTGCTTCGCCCATGAGGGCCAGATGGACCGCCTCGCCGCGGCGTGCGGCATCGATCCGGTCGAGCTCCGGCTGCGCAACGCGATGGAGACCGGCGACAAGCTGATCACCGGGCAGGTCATCGAGAACGTCGCGCCGGTGGCGCGTTGCATCCGCGAGACCGCAGCGCTGCCGCTGCCCGACGAGCCGGTCGGTGGCCACGACCACGATCCGATGCGCCTCCCCGGCGGTGCCGGTCGCACCGCCGACGCCGGCCACATCCGCCGCGGGATCGGCTTCGCCGTGTCGATCAAGAACCTGATGTACAGCGAGGGCTTCGACGACTTCTCGACGGCGCGGTGCCGCCTCGCCGACGGCATCGCGACGCTCAAGTTCGCCACGGCCGAGGTCGGGCAGGGTTTCGTCACCATCGCCGGGCAGATCGCACGCAGCGTCCTCGGCGTCGACGAAGTGTTGCTCGATCCGATCGACACCGGTGTCGGTTCGGCGGGATCGACGTCGGCGTCGCGACAGACCTGGATGAGCGGGGGAGCGGTGAACGCCGCGTGCCAGAAGGTGCGCGGGCTGATGTTCGATCACGTCGCCGCGATCCACGGTGTCGACGCATCGTCGTTGTCGATCGAAGGGGGCGAGATCGTCGATGCCTCCGGGGTGCTGCGCGTCCCGGTCGTCGAGGCCACCGTCGGCATCGCCTTCGACGAGACCGTCGAGTACCGTCACGCACCCACCGAGGACCTCGACGAGAACGGGCAGGGGAACTGCCACACGGCGTTCGCGTTCGTGGCCCATCGCGCCGTGGTGGACGTGGATCCCGAGCTCGGGCTCGTCAAGGTGATCCAGGTCGCGACGGCGCAGGACGTCGGTCGCGCGCTCAACCCACTGAGCGTCATCGGCCAGATCGAGGGCGGCATCGCCCAGGGCCTGGGCCTGGCGGTGATGGAGGAAATCGTCATGACGAATGGCCGGGTGCGCAACCCGAGCTTCACCGACTACCTCCTGCCGACCTTCCTCGACATGCCCGATGTCGTGGCCACCCTCATCGAGGAGCCCGATCCGATCGCGCCGCTCGGGGCCAAGGGCGTGGGAGAGCCGCCCACCGTGTCGAGCACACCGGCCATCGTCGCCGCGATCCGCGACGCCATCGGCAAGGCGATCGACCGCGTCCCCGTGCGTCCGATCGACATCATCGGCTAGGTTCGCAGCCATGGGTGAGCGCGAGATCTTGACATGGGAAATCTTCGGCGAGGCGTCCCGTGCGCTGGCCCAAATGGTGGCCGATGACGGCTACGAGCCCGACATGATCCTGTCGATCGCTCGCGGCGGACTGCTCATCGGCGGGGCCCTCGGCTACGCCCTGTCGGTCAAGAACGTCTACACGATGAACGTCGAGTTCTACACCGGCGTCGACGAGCGCCTCGACGTGCCGCGGATCCTCCCACCGGCCCCGGACTTCGTCGACGTCTCCGACGCGCGCATCCTGATCGCCGACGACGTCGCCGACACCGGGCACACCCTGCGCAGCGTCGAGGAGTTCTGCGCCGGCAAGGTGGCCGAGGTCCGCACCGCGGTCATCTACGAGAAGTCCCACTCCGTCGTGCACTGCGACTACGTGTGGAAGCGCACCGATCAGTGGATCAACTTCCCGTGGAGCGACAAGGACCCCGTCGCCCGTCGCGATTGGGCCGTCAAGGACGCCTGAAGCCCGATCAGGGCAGCGAGCGCATCACGACCGTGGCCGCGTTGCGGCCGCTGGCGCCCCACACACCTGCGCCCGGGAACGTCGCCGCGCCGGTGATGTAGAGCCCGCGCACGGCCGTCTCGTAGCGGGTCAGCTCCGGGTTCTTGTTGCGCAGCGCGGCGAGCGGCCCGCCGGCGAAGCTCGTCGCGTGGCCCTTGGGCAGGTTGAACTCCGACTCGTAGGACTCCGGCGTCATCGTCCGCCACTCGACGATCGAATCCGCGAACGACGACTGCACGAGTGTCCCGAACCGATCGAGCCATCGCCGTGGCTCGGCGTCGCTCGACCAGCCACCGACGAAGTCGTACGGCGTGTAGATCGCCTCGAGGCTGAGCACGTGGTGGCCCTCGGGCGCCATCGTCGGATCCATCACGGTCGGCACGTTGACGAGGAAGCCGGGCCGATCCAGGATCTCTCCACGGTCCATCAGGCGGGCGCCGCGGACCATGTCGGCGATCGACGGCGCGATGGCAGCCGTGCACGCCGCGGGATCGACCCCGAGGCGCTGGAAGTCGGCAGTGTCGGTGGCCCGCAGCCGCGGGACCTCGGTGACGATGGCGTCGATCTTGGACTCGTAGCCCTGGCTGTGCGGGATGGCGCGCCAGCGGCGGGTGAGGGCGTCGGCCTGTGGCGGCGCACCGCTCAGCCACTCGACGAACGTGCGGTGCGGATCGCAGGCCGACACGACGATGTCGGCGCGGATCTCGTTGCCGTCGGCGAGCGTGACCCCGCGGACCCCCGTCGAGTCGCAGACGATGGACGACACGCGCGACGACGTCCGCAAGGTGCCGTGTGAGGCGAGGAACGAGGCGAGCAGCGCCTCCGGGACCGCACCGCTGCCGCCGACCGGACGGCCGACCTTGGCGACGTGGCGCATCGCGTACGTGAGCGCGCCGAGCCCGGTGCCCGGAGTCTCCGGCGAGATGCCCCAGACCATCGGCCCGACCGCGAGGGCCGGGGCGCGCATGGCCTCGGTGGCGAAGTAGGTGCGCATCACGTCGGCGGCGCTGCGCCGGCTCCAGCGCAGCAGCGTGGAGAGCCCGCGCATCCGCTTCTGCAGGACCGAGCGGGTCAGCCCGCCGACGCTCGGCGGATCGGCCGCCGCGTCGAGCACCATCCGCACGGCGGGCATCGCCGCTTTGAGGTACTGGCGGTAGCCCTCGACCTCGCCGGGGTGCAGGAGGTTCAACCCGTCGATGGTGCGGTCGACGTCGTGGAAGCTGAGCCACGGACGCGGGTCGTCCCACGTCATGTTCAGCTGCGACGGATCGACGTCGAGGTAGCGCAGCCCGTGCGACGCGAGGTCGAGCTCGCGCATCACCGGCGTGGTGCGGAACGTGAGGTGATCGCAGTTGCAGATGTTGACGGTCGCACCGCCGAACGGCTCGCTCGCCGCGGTGCCGCCGACCGTCGCGCGGGCCTCGATCAACATCGTGCGCAGGCCGACCTTGGCGAGGTAGGCGGCGGTCACCAGGCCGTTGTGCCCGGCGCCGATCACGATCACGTCAGCATCAGTCCCAGAGCCAGATGTAGCCACTCCGCCATTCTGGCCGCACGGCTATCGTGAGGCGGTGACCATCCCGAGCAGCCCCCGTGTTCGCCATCTCGACGACCTGTCCGGCCCCCAGGTCGACCGTTTGCTCACCGAGCACTCGATCATCATCCAGCCGCTCGGGGCCATCGAGCAGCACGGGCCGCACCTGCCGCTGAACACCGACCTGATCATCGCCCAGGCCGTCGCCGAAGCGACGATCGCCGACGTCGGCGACGAGGTCGATGCGTGGCTGCTCCCGCCGCTGGCGTTCACGAAATCGAACGAGCACGCCTGGTCGAGCGGAACGATCTGGCTGTCGGCGTCCACGCTGCTGGCCGTCCTCGACGACATCGGCCGTTGCATCGCCAAGACGCCGGCGAAGCGGCTGGTGTTCCTCAACGGGCACGGCGGCAACAGCACGCTCCTCGGCACCGCCAACCGCGAGATCCGCCTCGATCACGGGCTGATGACGTTCACGACGCATCCCGGGGTGCCGGCCGACCAGGGCGGCACCTCGGCCGCCGGCGAGCACGGGATGGGCATCCACGGTGGCACCGAGGAGACGAGCATCATGCTCCACCTCGCGCCGCACCTGTGCGACATGGGCCTCGCGGAACGGCGGATCCCGGAGGGCCTGATCGGCAACCGCTATGTGAAGTTCGGCGGCAAGGTGAGCTTCGGCTGGCTCTCCAACGACTTCTTCGACGACGGTTACATCGGCGATCCCACCACCGCCACCGCCGAGCTCGGCAAGCAGCTGTTCGAGGGCTCCGTCACAGCGTTCGGCGAGTCGTTGCGCGAGATCCGGACGTTCAACTTCGGCAAGTAGCCACCTTCGGCCGCGGCTAAGGTGCTCCAAGTTTCAACAAGGAGTTCCCCCCTTTTGGCTTCGTGGATTCTCGCGATCGACTTCGGCACCAGCTACACCGTCGCGGCCTCCAAGGTCGGCGACCGCGCGCCCGAGGTGATCGAGGTCGGCGGCGAGCGACGCATGCCATCGGTCGTGATGGTCGACAGCGGGGGCGCCATCATCGTCGGCCGCACGGCCGACGACCTGTCCGGGACACATCCCGGCAGCACCTTGCGCGCCCTCAAGAACCGCCTCGGTGATCAGGCGCCGGTGGTGCTCGACGGGCATCCGTACCAGGTCGTCAACCTCGTCGCGGCGGTGCTCAAGTCCGTTTACACCGAGGCGGTGCGCCAGATGGGCGGCCCGCCGACCGAGGTGCGGCTCACCCATCCGGCCACCTGGAACCGGCCGCGGCTGAACCGGTTGCTCGAGGCCGCCGCCAAGGCGGAGCTGCCGAACACGGCGTTGCTCCCCGAACCCGTCGCGGCGGCGCTGTCGTTTGCGAGCGAGGTGGGCGTCGCCCAGGGCGCGTACGTCGTGGTGTACGACCTCGGCGGCGGCACCTTCGACTCGGCGGTCGTCACCGCGAGCGGCGGCGGCTTCAACATCGTCGGCCGCCCGAGCGGCGACCAGAACATCGGCGGGGAGCTGTTCGACGAGCTCATCGTCAACCACCTCGGCGAGCAGCTCCCGGTCGATGCGTGGGACGCGATCCAGACCGGCGAGGAGCCCCTGTGGCAACAGGTCGGCGCGACGCTGCGCAACGAGGCGCGCAAGGCCAAGGAGACCCTGTCGGGCAACGCCTACGCCGACCTGCTGATCCCGTTGCCGACCGGGCTCCAGCAGCTCCGGCTCACCCGTCCCGAGTTCGAGGAGCTGGTCACGCCGTACCTGCAGGAGACGGTGGTGCTCCTCGATCGCTGCGTCGTCGAGGCCGGCCTCGACTCCTCCCAGCTGTCCGGCATCTCGCTCGTCGGTGGTTCCAGTCGCTCGCCGATCGTCGAGCAGCTGGTCAAGGCGGCGTTCCCGAACGTGCCCGTGATCCGGCGCGGCGATCCGAAGACGGCTGTGGCCTCCGGTGCGGCACGTGCGATCCGCTCGTCCGTCTCGACACCGCAGGGCATCGGGCTGACCACCCAGGAGGCCGCCGCTGGAACCGCGCAACAGTCCGTGCGGCTCGCCCCGCCCAGCGCCGACACGGCGTCGAAGGCTCCCGGCGCACCGATGTCGGACCCGCCGGTGATGCCGGCGTCCGGCGTGTCGGCTCTCGCCGCACCCAACCAGGTCAGCCAGCCACCGTCGATGGCCCCCGCCCCGGCTCCCGGCGGCTCCACTGCCGGCCCGTACCCGCCGGCTGCGCCCGTCGCGCCGGCCGGTTTCGCCGGCCCAGGCGTTGCGGCACCGGTGCCCGGTGGTGTGCTGACCCCCGGGCCGGTGCCCAAGCGGAACAGGACGCCGCTGCTGATCGCCGGTGTGGTCGTCGTGCTGATCGTGATCGCGGGGGCCGTCGTGCTCGCGACGCGCAGCGGCGGCTCGAAGGCCACCGCCCAGCCGACGCGCGCCTCGCTGAAGGCCGCGCTCGTCACCATCCGCGAGGTTCGCGACGCGTTCAGCCCGGACTGGAACGCCGACAGCGTCAGCGGCGACGGCGATCCGTTCTGCCCGCAGTTCGCCATCGCCGACCCGTTCCGTCAGGGCGAGGCCGTGTTCACCACGTCGTCCGGGTCCGGTGCCGACCTCACCCAGTCCGGGTTCTACGAGAACGTCGCGACGTTCGAGTCCGACGCCGACGCCACCACGTTCTTCGACCAGGACAAAGCGATCAGCGAGAACTGCGCGAAGTCCGACGGCAACCTCGGCGGCACCCCGGTGACGTACACCATCACCGATGCCACCCGCGACGCCAGCCAGGTCGGCCGCACGGTCAACGCGATCAAGTACGAAGCCGCCCCGAAGGACGGCTCCAGCGGCGTCATCCTCACCGGTTACATCGTCGAGACCCAGGTCGGTGCGCTGATCATGACGACGCAGTACTCCACCTACAACACGACGCCCTCGAGCAGCGAGCTCGATGGCTACTACGCGCTGACGAAGACGGCGTTCGACAAGGCGGCGGGTGCGTTGTGAGCGGCCTGTGGTTGCGCATCGACGATCCCGTCGACGGACAGCAGCTCGTGTACCTGGTCGACGAGGCGGTCATCGGGCGTGACTTCCGCTGCGACGTCGTCGTCCACGACGACGAGGCCTCGCGCATGCACGCCCGGGTCACGCCCCTCGGAGACCATCACTGGCAACTGGCCGATCTGGCCACCACCAACGGCACCTACGTGAACGCCGAACGCATCGTCGGCCCGGCCGCCATCACCGTCGGCGACGTCATCCGCGTCGGCCGCATCTCGTGCACGATCGTGCCCGAACCCGCTCACTGACAGTCCGCACCAAGGGGAGTCGCATCGTGCTCGCAGAACTCAACGCCCAGGACAAGCACTTCGTCGCGTTGCTGCTGTGCCTCGCCGTGGTGCTGGCGCTCGGCCGGCTCGTCGGCATCGTGTTCCGCGCGATCAAGCAACCGGTGGTGATCGGTGAGGTGCTCGTCGGCATCGCCCTCGGTCCCAGCCTGCTCGGCCAGATCTCGCCGAGCCTGCAGAGCCGGCTGTTCAACGTGATCGACATCCCGTTCTTCAAGCTCGTCGCGTCGCTGGGCTTGGTGCTGTTCATGTTCATCGTCGGCCTCGAGGTGGACCTCGAGGTCGTCCGCCGCTCCGGCAAGCGCGCCGCTGCCATCTCGCTGACGTCGATCGCGGTCCCGTTCGCGCTCGGCTTCTTCGTGCTCGGCAACTACCTCCACGCCGACCACAGCTGCGTCGCCGTGGAGACGGGCGGCAGCGCGCAGATCACGCCGTGCAGCAAGGTGTCCAAGGAGGTCGCCGGCAAGATCGCGACGCGCGCCGCTGCGATCGAGAAGGCCAAGACAGCCGGCAAGCCCGAACCGGCTCCGCTCGTCGACAAGTCGACGGACTTCGTGCCGTTCGCGATCTTCATCGCCGTGTCGATGTGCGTCACCGCGTTCCCGGTGCTCGCGCGCATCCTCGCCGAACGCAACATGTTCAAGATCCCATTGGGCCTGCTGATGGTGGCGTGCGCGGCCATCGACGACCTGATGGCCTTCACGTTGCTCGCGCTCGCGACCGCGCTCGCTGGCCAGGGGAGCGCCACCGACATCCTCGTGATCCTCGCCAAGATGCTGGTCTACGTGGCGGTGCTGTTCATCGTGGTCAGACCGCTGCTGGAACGGTTCGTGCTCGTGCCGTACCGCAAGAACGGCAACAAGCTCGCGCCCGAGCAGCTGACGATCCTGTTCATCGGGCTGATGCTCTCCGCGTACGTCACCAGCAACATCGGCGTCCATGAGATCATCGGCGGCTTCCTGTTCGGCGTCGCGGTGCCCCGCAACAACGCGCCGAACCTGTTCCACTCGATCGCCGATCGCATCGAAGGCGTCAGCGTGCAGCTCCTGCTTCCCGTGTTCTTCGTGATCGCCGGTCAGGGCGTGAACCTCCAGGGGCTCACCACCAGCGACATCCTCCCGGCGCTGGCGATCATCGCGATTGCCTGCGTCGGCAAGTTCGTCGGTGCCTCGGTGGCGGCCCGCGCCGTCGGCGTGCCGCGCCGACAGTCGCTCGCCGTCGGCGCGTTGATGAACACCCGAGGGCTCACCGAGCTGATCGTGCTCACGATCGGCCGCGACTCCGGCGTCATCGACGACAAGCTGTACACGCTGCTCGTGATCATGGCCGTGGTCACCACCGCGATGGCCGGACCGCTGCTGAAGCTCGTCTACCCCGATCGATGGCTGGAGCGAGACATCGCCGATGCGGAACGCAAGCGCACCAGCACCGCCACCGACCGCGTGGCCATCCTCGTCGACGACATCACCGCGGCCCAACCCCTCGCCGATCTCGCCGCTGCATACGGCGGTGGGCGCAAGACCGGCTCGGTCACCATCGTCCGCCTCACCCCGCAGGGTGCCGGGCTGGCGAGCTTCGCCGACGACCTGGGCGAGATGAAGACCCTGCGCGAGACCATCGAGCAGGCGGGCCTGACGTGTCAGATCATCTCCCGCTCATCGGTCGATCGGGCCGCCGACGTGGCCGCCGAGATCGAGCGGCTCGCGCCATCGGCCGTGGTGATCAGTGCGTCCGACGACTCGCTCGTCCCGGTGCTGCGCCACCTCGGCTGCGACGTGTTGATCCCGAGCGGTTCGATCACCGGCGCAGCGGGCGTCACCGCGCATGCCGGCGGCTCGTCGGCCGAGCTCGCTGCGGTCGAGATCGCCGTGCGGATCGCGCTCGCCAACGGTGTGCCGCTGCACAGCGACGGGCTGTCGAGCCGGCTCGCCAGGCAGATCAAGCAGCTCGGCGTGGAGCGCGTCGAGGCGGCGCCTGCGGGCGCGATCTCCGTGGGTGCGACGACGACCGACACGGTCGTCGTCCATCCGGGCGAGCGCGACCGTGTGCCGCTCGACGAGGCACTGGGCAGCTGGGTGCGCACCGAGCCGTTGATCCTCAGCGCCCGCTGAGGACGCCTGCCCGCGCAGCGCTGGTGGTTGCTCAGCTCTTCTGGCGGTTCGAGGACTCGTAGGTGGCCGTCAGCCGACCGAACGCAACGTGCTGGCCGGGCGCCAGCGGCACGGGTGCGTTCGGGGTGAGCCGATCCCACTGCTGACGCTCGGCCGACCACACGAACGTGCCGTTGGTGGAGCCGTGATCGACGATGTTCACGTCCCAGTCGACGGCGCGGATCTCGGCGTGCACGCGCGAGATCGTGTTGCCCGGATCGATCAACGTCACGCCCTGGGCACGGCCTTCGCGCACCTCGGGATCGTCGTCGGGATCCCGCCCGAAGACGAGGCTGGTGACGAGTGTGTGGTACGTGCCGTCGCTCATCACGAGGACCCCGAGCGGCGGGCGGACGTCTTCGGTGAGGATGAAGCTCGTCTGGTGCATCGCGATGCCGCACGTCGCGCAGAACCGGGTGCGGGGATCGTTGAAGTGGCCGCGGGCGCAGACCAGGCCCTTGACCTTGACCGGCTGGGGGCCGGCGACGGCCGGTGCCGGCGTGGCAGCCGGCGACGGCGTCGACACGGGCATCGCGGCCGTCGCCGCCTCGGCGGCGGGCGATGGAGCGGGCGTCGGCGCCGCCATCGGTGCGGGC
>JAOBWK010000061.1 GCA_025463305.1 Ilumatobacteraceae bacterium | reverse complement strand
CCGACCATTCGGGAACCACTCCCGCCGATACGTCTCGATGAACATCCCACGCGGATCACCATGAATCGTCGGCTCAACCACCCACGCACCCGCAATCCGGTCCGACTCATACACCTTCGGCATCAGTACCTGCTCTTTCATCTCCGTCCAGACCACAGCGATGCTAGACACCTCTTCAGCTCCGGCCATCTGAGGTGGGTTACCACTCGATGAACCTTCGCGCACCCCTCTCACAGCATCGTGGGAGCCGAGGACGCCGCCGACGTGATCCACGTGTTCCTCCGCGTCCGGCAGCACCTGGACGGTTCAGTCCGCAGCGTGGATCGCTGGCCCCGTTCGTGCGGGTGATGACTCGCGGCGTGGCGATCGATCACTTGCGTCGGCTCACCTGCAGGACTCCGCAGCCTCCGGTAGCGTCCCGCCATGACCACGCCGTCGATGTCGCAGCGACTCCGTCGTGTCGTGATGTGGACGGTCAACCGCAAATTCACCAGCGGGTCGGCCGCGGTGATCTTCAACGGCGCTGGCGAGTTGCTGCTGGTACGGGAGCGGTTCCGCGATCGCCAGGCCTGGGGACTGCCCGGTGGCTACATGAAGCGCGGCGAGACGCACGACGCCAATGTGCGGCGCGAACTGCGCGAGGAGCTGCTCATCGATGTCGACTCGTTGGCGTTCGTCGGGTTCTTCCCGCAGGAGCGCATCGACCACATCGACGCGCTGTACACGGTGACCCTCGAGCCGACGATCGTGCCGCGAGCCGGTCGGGAGCTGCAGGAAGTCCGGTGGTTCCGAACCGGTGCGTTGCCGGCCGCGGTCACGCCGCTGACGGTGCGGGCGCTGCGGTTGATGTTCGAGGCGACGGGCGACGAGCGTCTGGCGGCGGCTGTGCCGACCGAGCAGTCGCCGGATCAGAAGACGGAGCGGAGCACCCAGTAGACGGCGACATCGACGGCGACGATGAGGGCCAGACCCACGGCGGGGTAGCGCCTGCCCACGACCACGTCGTCACGACTGGCATCCGTCAGCTCGGCCGAGATCTCTTCGGGGTGCAGCGTGTACGTCATCGGTTCCTGCATCGGCAACGAGCGCCACGAGCTTGAGGAGTATTTCTCGTCGATACGGCGACGACCCGATTCGAACGAGTCGAACGGCATGTCATAGGTGGGTGCAGCCATACCCCTTCAAGTACCCAGACCTGGCCCGATGACGAACATTGCGTCAAGGAACCGGCAAGATGATTCAAGTTTCCGAGATGGGTCCGGGATGGTCGATCCACCTCGCTCGATCCGGCCATCGCCTACGCTGCGCGCGGGCCGGATGGGGAGATCGACGTGGTCCGCGTGACCCGGACAGACGGTGAGCGACCGATGCGACGGATCATGATGGCGATGGTGGTGGCGTGCATCGGCGTGGTGGCGACGTCCTCGGCGGTGGCGCCGGCTCATGCCGCTGCGACGGCACCGGGCACGCCCGTACCGTGGCCCTGGTACGACGAGGTGGATCTCACCTGGCCGGTGCCCGTCGACGCCGGCAGCGGTGCGCTGGTGGACTACATCGTGCAGTACTCCACCAACGGCGGCGGCACGTGGA
Source organism: Ilumatobacteraceae bacterium (assembly GCA_025463305.1). The sequence goes on along the minus strand of JAOBWK010000061.1, from coordinate 106,403 downwards.
CGACGGCGGCCGACGAGATCTCCACCGACAACGCGACCCGGCTGACTGGGTTGACCATCCCCGGGGCGCAGTACTCGTTCCGCGTCGCTGCACTGACGTCGACGCTCGGACCGTTCAGCGCAGCCTCGAGCCCGGTGTCCGCCGCGCCGCTGGCGGCCGAGACCGACGCCCAGAGCCTGCCGACACGCCTGCGCGTCTCGGACACCACGCCGACGCGGGGCGGGCCGATCACGGTGCACGACTCGCAGCTGACACCCGGCTCGTGGGTGCGGGTCACGATCGACGGCAGCCAGCGCGCCCTGGCCACCGTGCGGGCGAGCGACTCGGGCACGATCGACGTGACGGCGTCGATCGGCGGCGACATCACGCTCGGCGCGCACACGATCGCCACGATCGGGATCGGCAGCCAGGCCGGGGCCGTGGCCGGCTCGCGCGCCACGGTGAACGTGGTCGCCACGGACGATGGAGTCACGACGCCCAGCGGCACCAGCGGAACGGGCATCACGCCGGTGTCGCCACCGGTGCGGCTGTTCGACACGCGGGCCGGACAGCCGCAGGGCGCGATCACGATCGACCAGCACCGCTACGGCGGCACCCGCGAACTGACGGTGAAGGTGGTCGGCGCGGCGGGCGTGCCGGCGAACGCGGGTGCCGTGTCGCTCAACGTGACGGCCGTCGACCCGGCGGGCGACGGCTACGTGACCGTGTACCCGTGCGGGACGCGGCCCAACTCGTCGAACGTGAACTACACCGCCGGGCGAACCGTCGCCAACGCTGTGATCGCGCCGCTGTCGACGGATGGTTCCGTTTGCATCTATTCCCAAGCCGACACCGATCTCGTCGCCGACGTCAACGGTTGGTTCGCGGCCGGCGTGGGGTTCGGCCCGCTGACTCCGGTGCGGCTGTTCGACACGCGTCCCGATCAGCCGGACGGCGCGGTCGTGGCCGACAAGCACCGCGTCGGTGGCGCGACCGCACTGGTCGTGAAGGTGCTGGGCAACGGCGGCGTGCCGTCGAGCGGCGTGGGTGCCGTCTCGTTGAACGTCACGGCCGTCGGCCCGACCGCGGCCGGCTACGTGACCGTGTACCCGTGCGGGACGCGGCCGACGGCCTCGAACGTCAACTACACCACGGGGCGCACGGTTGCGAACGCCGTCATCGCACCCGTCGCAGCTGATGGTTCCATTTGCATCTACTCACAGGCCCCCACCGACCTCGTCGCCGATGTGAACGGCTGGTTCGCTGCCTCCGCCGGATTCATCGCGGTGACCCCGGTGCGCGTGTTCGACACGCGGGCCGGCGAGGCGCAGGGGTCGGTGACCGTCACCAAGCACCCCTACGGCGGCGTGAGCGAGTTGCAGGTGAAGGTGGTGGGCACGCGAGGCGTACCGGCGAGCGGCGTCGGTGCGGTGTCGCTGAACCTCACCGCCGTCGGGCCCGTCGCGGCCGGCTACGTGACCGTGTACCCGTGCGGGACGCGGCCGACGGCATCGAGCCTCAACGCCGCGGCCGGCCAGACCGTCGCCAACGCGGTGATCACGCCGGTGTCGGCGGATGGCTCGATCTGCATCTACGCACAGTCGAACGTGGACCTCGTCGCCGACGTGAACGGCTGGTTCGCCGGCTGAGGTCGTGCTGTTTCGAGACTTCGGTATCCAAGAAGCAGCTACGGTGACGCCTCGTCACGGGGACTGTGAGGAGATCGGACGGCAGATGAATTCACGCATCGGACGGGCGTTGGTGCGGTGGGTGGCGTTGAGCTGCGTGATCGGACTGCTCGCAGCTGCTGCGCCAGTTCGAGCCGACGGCTGGGACTACGTGTACGGCGATCCCGGTCCGGCGAACTACTCGCGCTACCAGGCCGTCAAGCTGGCCCCGGACGGCAGCACCTACATGGCGGGCTTCTACAGCGGGACGTTCAACGGGCTGAGCTCACCGAACGCGTACCGCTACTTCTTCCAGCACATCAACACCGATGGAACGGTGGCGTGGACACAGGAACTGGCCACGCCGGCGCTGGCAACCCAGGCATTGCCCGCCGCACCGCTGCTGATCGTCGACGGTCTCGGAGCCCCGACCGTCATTGCCGATTCGACGTGGTTCTCGTACACCGCTGCGGGGGTGTTGACCGCTTCCAATGACCACATCGGTGGATTCGTGTTCAACCCGAACACCGGCGGCCTGGTCCCGGCCGTCGCCCCGGCAGCGGACGGCGGAACGGTGGCGGTGGGCATCGGACCCAACGGTCTCGAAGTAGAGCGCTTGCGCCCCGATCTGACCATGCAGTGGCAATTGAATCTCGCTGGACTCGCGGATGATCCGACCCAGTGCGCCTTCTGCACGTCGTCGCAGCCATCGATCGTCTCGGTGAGCGATGGCACGTTCTGGGTCGTCGCGCGAAAGAGCCGCGTCCTGGTCACCCAACAGGACTCGCTGTCATTGGTACATGTCAGCCCGACAGGCACGAAGATCGCTTCGATCCAGCACTTCGGATTGACGCCCGCCAGCACGGGCGCACCGATCCTGGCTACATCAGATTCCTTCATCTGGGTTGCGGTCAACGTGGCCGGCAACGCTGTGACGAGCAAAGTGGTCAGCTTCTCGACCGCTGATGGACACCTCCTGGGCGATGTCTCGAGCACGCTGCCGAGCGAGAATGTCCCGGTCTCGGATGGCGTGGTGAACTGCGGCGGGTTGGACTTCGCGTCGGAGACGAAGGTCGACCCCAACATCGCACTGAATGCAACGAGCGGCATCACCAAGCGAACGGTTCTGCTGAACGGGACTCGACTGGTGGTCACGGCACTGTGCCGAACCCCCGCAGCACCGCCGGCCATCGGCAAGGTGTCATCGGTGCTGCTCTCCTACTCGATGAGCGGTGCGCTCGGCGGTGGATATTCGTTGACGGCATCGCGCGAGCTGTCCACCGCGTCCACTGTGTACGCGATGGACGCGGACGGTGCTGGAAACGCCGTCGTTGTGGGGTCGACAACGAACGGAGTGGTCTACGCGGGTCCGATCGAGCGGAGCGCGACGCACGCTGAGGTCGCGGGCGGCAACGAGCAGGCTGTCGCCGCTCGCAATCCCTTGGGCAACCTGAACGCAGTCAGCGAGTACACGGGCCTGACGCCGACGCGGCTCTTCGACACTCGCCCGACCGAAGCCAACGGCGCGGTGGTCGTCGCGAAGACGAAGATCGGTGGGACCAACACGCTGACCGTGAAGGTCGCCGGCAGTCTCGGCATACCGGCGAACGGTGCGGGCGCGGTCTCCTTGAACGTGACGGTCGTCGATCCCGATGGGGCTGGCTACCTGACCGTGTACCCGTGCGGAACTCCCCCGACCGCATCGAACCTGAACTTCACAGCCGGGCAGACGGTTGCCAACGCAGTCGTGGCGCCGCTCTCGGCGAACGGCGAGGTGTGCTTCGCGTCGAACGTCGCGACGCACGTCTTGGCCGATGTCAATGGATGGTTCCGTTCGGGACTCGGCTTCACGGCTGTTCCGCCGCTGCGAGTCTTCGACACTCGTCCCGATTCGCCTCAGGGAGCCGTCACCGTCGAGCAACACCCGTACGGCGGCGCCGCGGAACTGAGGGTGAAGGTGGCCGGCATCGGCGGGGTGCCCGCCACCAACGTCGGTGCGGTCTCGCTGAACGTCACCGCTGTCGGACCGGACGGGAGCGGCTTCGTCACCGTCTACCCATGCGGGACCCGGCCGAACGCGTCGAACCTCAACTTCGTCGCTGGCCAGACCGTGCCGAACGCGGTCATCGCGCCGGTGTCAGCGAATGGGGAAGTCTGCCTGTTCTCGAGCGTCAACACGCACCTCATCGCCGACGTGAACGGCTGGTTCGCTGTCGGCTCGAGCTTCAACGCGCTGACGCCCGCACGGATCGTCGATACACGTCCGACCGAGGCGCAGGGTGCTGTGACGGTGGCCAAGCAGAAGTACGGCCCGAGCACCGTGCTGAAGTTCACGATCGCTGGGGCTGGGGGTGTGCCAGCGACGGGCGTGAGCGCAGTCGCGTTGAACGTGACCGTGGTTGATCCTGATGCAGCCGGGTACGTGACGGTTTTCCCGTGCGGCGACCGACCACTCGCCTCGAACGTCAACTTCGTCGCCGGCCAGACCGTGCCCAACGCCGTCGTCGTCCCAGTCTCGGCTGCCGGCGAAGTGTGCATCTTCTCGAACACACCGTCCTACATCCTCGTCGACGTCAACGGCTGGATCGGCGCTCAGTAGCCGGCGTTCTGGCCCGGTCACTTCGCGTCGATGGCGGCTGCGATCGCGTTCGCGAAGCGCCATGCGCCGGATGCGTAGACCGCGCACGGACCGGGCGGTGGCGAGCCGGGGCAAAAGTGCAGACCGTCGTCGTTGCGCACCACGTTGAACCCGGACGGGTCGCACTGCGCCTCACCCGGCAGGCACGGGAGGGACTGGGCGAACGAGCCGTCGGCGTTCTCGACGGATGAGCCGGCATCGACGAACCGGACGTCCGGCGCGTGGACGAGCGACTGGTACATCGTGTTCAGCCCGGCGACCACGTCGTTGCCGGGCACCGTCGGGGCGTGCACCGGCTGGCCGACGAGCAGGACGACCGCACCCGCGGTGCGTGCCTCACTGATCAGCGTCAAGACGTCGGTGCGGTACTTGTCGACGATGGCCTGACCGGCGAGGTGTCCGTTGCCGCCATCGCCCATGCACGGCGACGACGAGTTGCCGTCGAACGTCAGCACCACGACGGCGGACGGCGGGATCTGAAGGTCCTTGTTCAACCAGTCGCACGGGGCACTGCCGCCGAACACCTCCGGCACGAACGCGCGCTGACCGATGAGCGGCTGCAGGTACTGGGCGAGCTGCACGCCCAGCGAGTCACCGACGAGGACCACCGCTGCGGCCGCCGGCGGCGTCGTCGAGCTCGAGCAGCCGGCGAGACCGGCGATCAGCAGGGCGGCGATCACACCGCAACGGTTCACGACACTCGATCGGGACTGCTCGGGCTGGGCCACAGTTCGGCCGTACCCGGACAGGGTCGAGTCGAACCCGCTCGACTAGGGCGAGAGCCAGGAGCGGATCAAGTCCTGGAGCTTGTCGATGTTGATGTTCTTCGACGCGCTGACCCACACGATGTCGCCGGGGTCGAGCATGCAGCCCGCGGCGAGCTCCTTCTTGCGCTTCGGCTTGGCGTTCGACTTCACCTTGTCGCTCTTGGTCGCGATCACCTGGTGGGGGATCTCGTTGTCGCGCAGCCACTCGAGCATCGACTGATCGAGCTTGGTCGGGCCGATCTCGCCGTCGACGAGCACCATCACCATCTGCAGCGCATCGCGCTCGAGCAGGTAGCCCTCGATCATCGGGCCCCAGTCCTGCTTGATCCGGCTCGGCACCTTGGCGTAGCCGTAGCCGGGGAGGTCCACCACGGTGACGCCGGGCGAGACCTCGAAGATGTTGATCAGCTGGGTGCGTCCGGGCGTCTTGCTGACGCGGGCGATGTTGTTGCGGTTGGCGAACGCGTTGATGAGCGACGACTTGCCGACGTTGGAGCGGCCGACGACCGCGACCTCGCGATCCGACTCCGGCAGATCGGCGGCGCGCGGGGCCGACTGGAGGAAGCGCAGCGGGATCGGAGGCACCGCGCGACGCTATCGGTCGGCGGCGCGGGCTTGCGCCGGCTGCTTGCGGCGGCTCAGGGGCCGTCGGTGGTGGTGCTCGTGACGACCGGGCTGATCGTGGTCGCCGTTCCGGTCACGCCTGTCGCAGCGGTCGTGGACGGTGTCGTCGGCGGAGCGACCGTGATGCCGGTCGCGTCGAGGGCCTGAGCGAACCCGGCGACCAGCGTGGGGTTGTCCTGGTAGGCCTGCTGGCACGCAGCGGCGAGCTTGGTGGCGTCCTGGCCGATGAAGTTCCAGATGTCGAGCGCGTCCTTGTTGCCCGTGAACGCACCGGCGGGGATGTACGCCTCGCACTTGGCCAGCTCGAGCGCGACCGGGTCGATGGTGGTGGTCGGCGGCACCGTGGTGGGCGGTGTGGTGACGACGGTGACGTAGGTCAGCGGGGGCAGCTCCGTGGTGGGCGCTGCCGACTTCGAGCTGGACGAGCAGCCCGCGAACACCAACGACGCACACGTGACCATCATCAACGGAACGCGTCGCATGGTCGCTGACGCTACAGAACCTGGCGAGTGTGCCCGTCACGATTGCTGGCAGCCTGCAAGAATCGTCCGGTGCGCAAGCTCCGCAAGGCCTTCCCGATGGTCTTCGCGTGCATCGTGACGGTCGGCCTGATCTACGCACTGTTCGGCAAGACGACGTCGGTGACGACGCCACAGCTCGGGTCGTCGTCCGAGACCGTTGCCTCGTTGGCCGCTTCGTCCTCCTCGGCCGTCACGTCTTCAGCCCCTTCCACCACGGCGCTCGTCGCGTCGGACCCGCCGTCGCTGCCGGCGTCGACGTCGACGTCCACTCCCTCGACCTCTGGGTCCTCGTCATCGACGACCGCGCTCGTGGCGTCCGATGCTCCCCCGCCGGTGCCCACGACGTCCGTGTCGGGTGCAGGTTCCACCACGTCGTCGGGCGTCACCAACCCCGTGCAGATCGCGATCATCGGCGACACGTACACCGCACCGTCACCGCTCGGTGGGCAGGGCACGCACAACTGGACGGCCATCGTCGACGCCGCGCTGGTCAAGGCCGGCTACGACGTGAAGCTCGACGTCGACGCCGTGCCCGGCTCGGGCTACGTGCGCACGGGCGACAACGGCTCGACCTACTTCGACGCCGTCAACCGGATCGTCACGCCGGCGACGACGGTGGTGGTGGTGTTCGGCAGCCGCTACGACGACGGACTGATCACCAGCGGCCAGGTCGGCACGGCGGCGGCCGCGCTGATCGTGCGTGTGCACGAGACCGCACCGAAGGCGAGGGTGCTGCTGATCGCCCCGCCCTGGGTGGACCAGAACGTGCCGTCGTACATCTCCGGGATCGAGCTGGCGCTGAAGGCCGACGCCGGTTTCGTCGACACGCCGTTCGTCGACCCGATCGCCGATCGTTGGTTCGTCGGCGACGCCACGCTGATCGGTTCCGACGGGATCACCCCCACGGATGCTGGCCACGCGTACATGGCGGCACGGATCCTGCCGGCGATCGAGGTGATGCTGCCGAGCCCCTGAACTGGGGTTTGTCCGTTTTTCCTTCACAGGAACCTGATTTCGTCCTTCTCTGCCACACCCCTCTGCGACGCTGCTCGCATGGCTACGGCGACGGGTTGCGAAGTGGACGAGGTGCTCGCCGCGCTCTCGTTGCTGGCGACGGTCGACGAGTCCACGTTGGATCGCTCGGCCGTGCAGGCCGGGCTGCGGGTGGTGGCCAGGGTCCACGGCATCGCCGACGTGGTGGGGGCGCGGCTGACCCGATGGTTGGCGACGCTGGCCGAGTCGGAGGCGTCGATGTTCCCCGAGGCCGATGTCGCTGCAGCGGCCCGTTCCAGCCGTGGCACCGGCGACCGCGCCACCAAGCGGGCCAAGACGCTGGGCGAAGTGCCGGAGCTGGAGGCTGCGCTCGGTGCGGGCGAGGTGTCGCTCGATCACGTGGATGCCGTGACCCGTGTGTTGAAGCGGCTGTCGGCTGCGGATCGGTCGGCGCTCGCTGCCGATGGGGCTCGGCTGGCGGCCATGGCCGCCGGGTCCACGCCTGAGCAGTTCGAGAAGCGGCTGAAGCGCGAGATCGCGCGGCGAGATCCGCGCGAGGGCGCCGCTCGGTTGGCTGCGCAGCAGCGCGCCAATCGTCTGCGGCACTGGACCGACGAGGACACCGGCATGGTGATCATTCGCGGCGAGTTCGATCCCGAGACCGGGATCCGGCTCATCGGCACACTCGAGTCCACGGTCGAGGCCATGTTCCATGGTGGCGTGCCGGACTCGTGCCCGACGGGTGAGGGCCGGCAGGACCACCTGCGCGCACTCGCGCTGGTCGGATTGGTGGACGGCGCGGTTGGTCGCGGTGCTCGGCCGACGGCTGGTTCGGGCTCGGCTTCGGCTTCGGCTTCGGCTTCGGACGGTCCCAGTTCCGACGGCGACGGTGGCACCGGCGCGGAGGCGTGGACGGGCGACATCGTGTCGGTCGGCGACCGGGTCGACGTGATCGTGGTGATCGACCTCGAGACGCTGCTGCACGGCGAGCACGCCCGGTCATGCATCGACAACGGTTTCGGCGTCGAACTCCCGGTCGAGTCGTATCGACGGTGGGCGTGCACCGCGGGCATCATCCCGATGGTGCTGAACTCCGACGGCGTCGTGCTCGACGAGGGCCGGCGCGTCCGCCTCGCCAACCGCGCCCAGCGCCGAGCGCTGCGGGCGATGTACTCGACGTGCGCCATTCCCGGCTGCCGGGTGTGGTCGCGGCATTGCCAACCGCATCACATCCGTTGGTGGGACAAGCACTTCGGCCCGACAGATCTCGCCAACCTTGTCCCGCTCTGCTCGCGACATCACCATGCCGTGCACGAGGGTGGCTGGCAGATCGAGCTGCACCCGGACCGATCATTGACGGTCACGTATCCCGACGGCGTCGTTCGCACCACGGGTCCGCCATCACGAAGGCGAGCGGCCTGACGGTGCGAACGCGCTACTTGGCGGTGATGATGGAGGCGAGGGCCCACACGGCGGCGACGAGACCGATGAGCGCCATGAACGCGCTGCGGCCCCGGGGCGCTGTGGCGAGCTCGCCCTCCTTGGCCACCGGCGGCGGCTTGACCAGGGCGAGGATGTTGCCCAGCAGCAGCGCGCCACCCATGGCCAGCACGAGCCACACGATGAGGTCGTCACCCAGCAGGCTGTCGGCGAACACGGCGGAGTTCATGAACGCATCATGCCTGGAACGGATGCTGTTTTGCATGCGGCAATGGGCGCTGTGGGCGACGCGCCGTGTGGTGCGAGCCGGACTCGGATGCGTGCAACACTTTGCCGATGGGATTCCACCACGTGGCCCTGGCCACTCACGACACCGTGGCCACGCACGCGTTCTACACCGAGGTGATGGGCTTCACGTTGGTGAAGGTCGTCGCCGCGCCGACGCCTGGCGACCACGGCGGCTGGAGCAAGCACTTCTTCTACGCCACGGGCGACAGCACCGACAGCGGGATGATCGCGTTCTGGGAGATCCACGACACGCAGATCGGCAACGACTTCCCGGTCGATCTCAACACGCCGGGCGGGCTCCCTGCGTGGGTCAACCACATCGCGTTCGACGCGCCGACCGAGGCCGATCTCCACCGCCACCGCGATCGTTGGCGCTCGCACGGGCACCACGTCCTCGAGCTCGATCACGACTTCTGCACGAGCATCTACATCCGCGATCCCAGTGGCAACACCGTGGAGTTCTGCCACACGACCCGACCGTTCAGCGCCGACGAGCTCGCCTCTGCCGAGGGACTGCTGCACGATCCGACACCGGCGCTGGAGATGACACCGCCTGCGCTCACCGTGCACGAACCGATCCCGAACCCGGTGGCCGTCTCGGTCTGAACGTTCTGCCCGCTCAGCGCCGCCGCGGGCGGTAGGAGAGGGCAACGGTGACGAGGATCGGGACGACGACGCCGAGCGGATCGGTGAGATGGATGCCGAGACCGCCGAAGCGTTCGGTGATCACGTAGAGCACTCGGCCCTCGCCGGGGTGCGGGATCAGGATCCACGCCGCGCCGAGCACCCAGCAGGCGACGACGACGAGCGGTCGGCGATCGTGGCGCATCGGCCATTGCCCGGATCCGAGTGATTCGATGCCGGGCAAACGCGCCACTTCGTCCGCACACCGGTGCCCCGGCGCAGTCACCGGACATGTGAACTGCTACCACGTCCGGTGACCGCGCTCGGGCCACATCCCCGCCACCGAATCGGCGCGAGAGTGCTGCAGTGATGCGTGTCAACCCCCGTTGACACGCGATCGCGACGATCCCCTTCTACGGGACGGCGTCGGGGAACCGTCGCGATCGCAGCTCGCAGTATGCACTGGGCCGCGCGCGCCGTCAACAGCTGGAACGAAGTTTCCGTTCAATGCCCGGTCAACTCGAATTCACCGTGAATCTGCAGTGCAAACGGTTCGTCGTCAGCGACCGAGGACCTTCAGCATTCGGTCGGGATACGAGGCGTAGATGCCGTCGATGCCGATGCTCACGAGGGAGCGCATGCCGGCCTCGTCGTTGATGACCCAGGGCAAGGATCGCCACACCGTGGGAACACGTTCGGCTGCCCGGCGAGGTCGAACGTGTCGCCGAGTGGTGTCATGGAACGCGATCAACGTGCCGCCGCCCGGCCATCTGCACATCGACATCCACGACGACTGCCCCAGCGACGAGCGCGACGACAGCCGCCGTCAGGCCGAGCACCGGCGCACGTGCCGACTCAGCGAGCCTGGAGGATGCGTCCGATCGCGTGCGCGGTGAGGCGGTGCGCGGTGAGCGCACCCAGTCCGTTGACATCGCGCTCGGGGACGAACTCGACGATGTCGAAGCCGGCGATGCGGGCGCGGCGGGCGACCATGTCGATGATGTCGATGGCCTGGTAGTAGCTGAGCCCACCGGGCTCGGGACCGATCACGCCGGGCATCACCGTGGGGTCGAGCCCGTCGACATCGATGGTGACGATCACGTCGGATCCCTCCGGGATCAGCGATTCGATCGCAGTGACGCCGTCGCGGTGCACCTCGTGGCCGGAGACGAAGTGCACGCCACGGGCGAGCGCCGCTTCGACATCGGCCTGGCGTGCGGAGCCGACGCCGCGCTGGCCGATCTGGATCATCGTGCCCACATGAGCCATCTCGCTGGAGCGGCGCATGGTGGACGACAACCCCATCCGCTCCCCCTGCACTTCGTCGCGCCAGTCGATGTGCGCGTCGATCTGGACGATCGTCAGCGGGCCGCGAGCAACACCCGCGTACGACTGGATCACCGGGATCGGGATCGAGTCGTCGCCACCGAGCACCACGGGCACCGCGCCGGCGGCGTGGATGCGCGCACACGCCTGGGTGATCCGTGCCCGGTTGGCCGCGAAGTCGTGCTCGTCCCACTCGATGTCGCCGCCGTCGAACACGGCTGCGGCGGCCGGCAGCGACTCGACACCGAGGTCGAAGTTCCAGTGCCCGTGGAGACCGCTGTACGGCATGCTCGCCCGGCGGATCGCCGTCGGCGCGGCTGCGCAGTACGGGCCGACCGTGGTGTACGGCGTGGCGCACGGCGCACCGATCACCACGATGTCGGCCTTCGTCAGCGACGTCAGGTCGCACGGCTCCATGCCCAGGTAGGTGGACGACTCGGCGCCGCCCAACATCGTCCGCAGATCGTGCATCGTGACTCCCTCGCTCGCCGCGGCGTCGCCCGAGGCGGCGCCACGAACGATCGTAGGCGAGTGCCCAGCCGCGCTACAGGGTGAAGACGAAGCTCGGCTCGTCGATCGGCTGACCACCGTCGGCCGGGCGGATCGCCGTGCCGATCGCGTAGAACTCGGTGGCGTGCTCGCCCCACACGTGGCTCTGCACGAGCAGCCGCACGCCGATGATGCCCGACGCCTTCTGGGTGTCGGCCTCGAGCTGCATCCGCCCGAGCGCCAGCTCGCGCGCGTCGTACACGCCCTGGGTGAACGTCTGGACCTCGACGTTCTGGCCGGCCTGGCCCATCGCCTGGGCGATGCCGAGGTGGGCGACGTGGTAGACGCACACGCCGAGCACCATCGAGACCGGGATGCTGCCGGCCTTGTGCAGCAGGTAGAACTCGCGGGCGGACAGCGCGCTCGTGAACGGCCAACCGCTCGGCGCCTTGAGCGTGCCGGGCGCACGGCTGAAGCGCACCGCGGTGCCGACGGCCGAGAACTCGAGCATGCCCTGGCCCCACGCGTAGGTGGCATGGGTGAGCTTGACGGCGACCACGCCGTCGGCGCCGAGGGCGTGGGCCTCCATCAGCATCCGCTGCATCGCCAGCGAACGGGCGTTGTACATCGCCTGGCTCATCGTGGTCAGCTCGAAGTTCTCCTTCCAGCGACCGACCTGGATGCCGACGTGGTACACCGACGCACCGACCACGAGCCCGAGCGGCTGGAACCCGGCTTCCTGGAGGAGCACGTAGTCCTCGACGCCGAGATCCGAGGTGAACGGCTTGCCGGCCGCGCTCTCGCCGAGGCGCTGTTGGACGGCGGCTGAGCCCTCGGGGTTGAAATCGGTCATGGCTGCTCCCTGGTGAGTGAGTTGGAGAGGCTCGCGATCCAGTCGGCCCACGTGAGCACGCGCTGGTCGCCGATGCCGATGCCACCCGAGGTGGTCGACACGGTGCAGACCAGCGCCCGGTTGGCGAGCGAGGCGCGGTAGAGGTTGGACCCGACGACGACCGTGACGGCCTCGATCCGGCTGATGCCCCACAGCCCGCGGCGGGTGACCTTCACCGCGCTGCGGCTGAGCACCGGGCGGAGCTGGCCGAGGAGGTCGTCGAGCAGCTGCTCGTTGGAGGCGTTGCGCGTCGCGAACGACTCGAGCGCGGACGACAGTCCCGACAGCGAAGGGTTGGAGGAGTCCGGCATTGCCGTCAGTACAGCACACCCTGCAGGGCGGCTCACCTGCAGGTCGCAGGGTTTTCAGACGTTGCGGGCCATGTTGTCGAACCGCGTGTATGCGCCGAGGAACGCGAGGCGGCGAGTACCGATCGGACCGGAGCGGTGCTTGGCGACGATGATCTCGGCCGAGCCCTTGTCGGGCGACTCCGAGTTGTAGACCTCGTCGCGGTAGAGGAACATCCCCACGTCGGCGACCTGCTCGAGCGCGCCGGACTCACGGTGGTCGGCGAGCATCGGCCGCTTGTCGCCGCGGCTCTCCAGGTTTCGGCTCAGCTGGCTGAGCGCGACGATGGGGATCTGCAGCTCGCGGGCGAGCACCTTCAGGCCACGGCTGATCTCGCTGACCTCGAGCTGGCGGTTCTCGCTGTTGCTGCCGCTCATCAGTTGGAGGTAGTCGATGACGATCAGGCCGAGGCCCTCGCGCGACTTGAGCCGACGGGCCTTGGCGCGGATCTCCATGACCGTCACGCGCGGGTTGTCGTCGAGGTACAGCGGCACCTCGAGCCGGCCGACGGCGCGGCCGAGCTTGGTCCAGTCGGCCTCGTTGAGCTTGCCGTTGCGCAGCTTGCTCGAGTCCACCCGGGCCTCGCTGCTGAGGATTCGCTGGGTGAGCTCGGCGTGGCCCATCTCCAACGAGAACACGAGCACGGGCAGGCGGGCGGACATCGCGGCGTGCACGGCCATGCCGAGCCCGAACGCCGTCTTGCCCATCGCGGGACGGGCGCCGACGATGTTCAGCGTGCTCGGCTGCAGGCCCGACAGCAGCTCGTCGAGATCGTTGTAGCCGGTGGCCAGGCCGGTGATGATGTCGCCGCGCTCGTAGGTCTCCTGGAGCTTGTCCATCGCCAGCGGCATCAGATCGCCGAGCGGCATGACCGAGTCGGTGACCCGATCCTCGGCCACCTCGAACACCTTGGTCTCGGCCTCGTCGAGCGCCTTCGACACGTCGTCGGGCTCGTTGTAGGCGATCTCGGCGATCTCGGCGGCGACACCGATCAGCCGGCGCAGGACTGCAGTGTCCTGGACGATCTTGGCGTAGCGGGTGGCGTTGGAGATGGCCGGGGTGGCGTTCTGCAGCTCGAGCAGCAGCTCGGCGCCGCCCATCTCCTCGAGCAGGCCGGCCCGGCGCAGCTCATCGGCCACCGTGACGGCGTCGACCGGGTTGCCCGTCGCACTGAGCCCGCGGATGGCGTCGTACACGTACTGGTGGGCCGGCTTGTAGAAGTCGCTGACCGCGAGCCCCATCTCGGCCACGTTGCCCACGGCGTCGCGGGACAGCAGCAGCGCACCGAGCAGGGACTCCTCCGCGCTCAGGTTGTGCGGTGGGACCCGACCTTCGCCCCGGCGGATCGGGCGCGGGCGGTCGCGCTGACTCTCGGCCAAGGACATCCGACCACCTTTCCGTACATCGCTTGTGGGTCGCTAGAGGTACAACCGACGAATAACTGTGACTTGCCTGTGGGCTTCCTGTGGGGACGGTGCCCGGACGTGACGCCGACCGGGCCCCGGAGACAGCGCTGCCCCACGACGCGCAGCACCGTGGGGCAGCAAATGCGGTTTTCGGACGGGCTCGCGGCCCGCCGGATGATCAGGCCTTGACGACCTCGATGGTGAATGGGAACTCCACGTCGTGGTGGAGCTTGGCCGTGACCGAGTACTCGCCGAGGGTCTTGATGGCGTCGGGCATGATCAGCTTGCGCCGATCGAGCTCGATGCTGGCCTGGGCCTGCACTGCCGCCGCGACGTCGGATGCGGTGACCGAGCCGTACAGGCGATCGCCGGCACCGCTCTTGGCGGTGATGGTGATGACCTTGGCGACGAGCACCTTGGCGATGGTCTGGGCGCTGTCGCGGTCGGCGGCATCGCGCAGGTCGCGGGCACGACGCATCGCGCCGGCCTGGTTGAGCGCACCATCGTTGGCGACGAGCGCCAGGCCCTGCGGGAGCAGGTAGTTGCGGGCATGGCCATCGGCCACTTCGACGATGTCGCCGCGCTTGCCGAGCACCTTGTGGTCGGCACGGAGGATGATCTTCATCTCAGGCCTCCGTGGTTTCGGTGTCGGTGTCAGCGGCCTCGACCTCGGTCGTGGTCTCCTCCGCAGGGGCGGCGGCATCGCGACGCGGGCCACGATCACCGTCACGCGGCGGGCGGCCCGGGCGGGTGTTCGACACGCGCTTGGTGTACGGGATCAGCGCCATCTCACGCGAGTTCTTGATCGCGTTGGCGATGTCGCGCTGCTGCTGCACGGTGTTGCCCGTGACGCGGCGGTTGCGGATCTTGCTTCGATCGCTGACGAAGCGGTTCAAGAGGTTGACGTCCTTGTAGTCGACGTACTCGACCTTGTCCGTGACGAGGACGCTGGTCTTCTTCTTGAACTTCTTCGGGTTGGTGTCCTTGGGCGCACGCGCCTTGTTCTTCTTGCTGGTCATCTCTTGTCGATTCTCTTGTTACTCAGACTGGGTTCTTCAGAACGGTTCTTCGTCGCCGTACACGGGATCAGGGGCGCTGCGGCCACCACCGGCGTTGCCGCCGGAGTTGCCGCCACCTTGGTAGCCACCACCGCCACCGGAGTTGCCTCCGCCGCCGCCGTAACCCCCGCCGCCACCTTGGCCGCCGGAGTCGGAGCGCTGGGTCTTTTCGACCTGCGCCGTCGCCCAACGCAGGCTCGGTCCGATCTCGTCGGCGACGATCTCGACCACGCTGCGCTTCTCGCCCTGCTGGGTCTCGTACTGACGCTGTTCGAGGCGGCCGGTGACGATGACGCGGGCGCCCTTGGTGAGCGACGCCGAAGCGTTCTCGCCGAGCGAGCCCCAGGCCGTGACGTTGAAGAACGAGGTCTGCTCGACCCATTCGTTGTTCTGCTGGTAACGACGGTTGACGGCCACGCCGAAGCTGGCCACGCCGCGGCCGCCCTGCGTGAAACGCAGCTCGGGGTCGCGGGTGAGCGTGCCGGCGATGGTGACTGTGCTGTCTGCCATGGTGATTCCCCTATCGGGTGCGGCGGCCGGATCAGGCCGCGGTGCCGGCGACCATGCCGCGGCGCTCGGCCTCGGCATCGGGCAGGCGGAGGAGCTTGTGGCGGACGACGTCGTCCGCGAGACGGAGCTGACGCTCGAAGTCGTCGAGCGCACCACCCGGAGCCACGATGTTGAAGACGGCGTAGTAGCCGTGCTCCTTCTTGTTGATCGGGTAGGCGTACTGACGCCGACCCCACCAATCGGGCTTGCCGTGCACGGTGCCGCCTGCCTTGGTGATGCTGTCGGTGACCGACTTCACCCAAGCCTGTGCGGCCGTGTCCTCGAGATCACCATCGAGGATGATCATGAATTCGTAAGCACGCTGCATGCGTGTGGAACCTCCCTTCGGACCCGGACGCTTCCTACGGCGACGCGGGGCCCCTGTGGCGGGGCAGGGTGAATATGACCGTGCGACTCTAGCGGCGATTCGGACGGCTTTCGCGCCCGCATGCTGGGGTGGCGTGACGATGTCGCAGGCTGCATGGGCGCATCGTCGCGCAGGGGTGTGACAGTCGTGATCGTCGAATCGCCGGGGATCGATCGATCTGACTTTACTCAGACTGTTATGGTAACCTAACATATCTCCATGATCGATCAGCCGATGATGGTGGCAACGTGAGGCGCGGCAACCTCGTCGCGATGCGCAAGGCGGCCGCGCTCGCGTTCGCGATCCCCGGGATGGAGATCGACATCGCCAACGGCCGTGAGCTCGTCGCCCGCATCGAACGGCGCTTCGACGGCGCGCACGTTCCGCTCGGCACAACGCTGCTGTCGCCGTGCGCGTTCCGTGCCGCGGTCGGCAGGGCCACCGCGCACACCCGTGGAGGCGGGCGGGCGCTGTTCCTCGGGCTCGCGCCCGACATCGACCTGCAGCTGCACTACGTCATGCCGTTCACCGGTGCGTCCACGCCACTCGGGGTGATCGTGTCGCGCGTCGGCGAGAGGGTGGTGCACGTGTTCGCCACCGAACTGGATCCGGTGGCCGTGCGCTGCATCGTGGCCGCGACACCGCTCCATCCGTCGCTGCCCACCAGCGGACCGGGCCAGGTGCGAGTCGACGTGTCGTGGGACGACGTCACACGCGTCAGCCTCGTCCACTGCGAGACGCGCATCGCCGCGTTGTCGACGATCCGCCCGTACGTCGAGGCGCTGATGCACTCGATCCTCGTGCAGGCCGGCGTGGCCGAGATCGTCGCCACCGTCGAGGCCGCCACCGCGCCCAGCACGGGATGAGTGGCATCACTCGCGACAGGATCATCCCATGACCATCATCCGGATCAACGCCATCACCGTCCCCGACCAAGCCGGCCCCGAGCTGGAGAAGCGGTTCGCCGCGCGCTCTGCCGAGGTCGACAAGATGCCCGGCTTCGAAGGGTTCGAGCTGCTCCGTCCGACCGACGGCAGCAAGCGCTACTTCGTCGTCACCCGCTGGGCCGACATCGAGTCGTTCGACGCCTGGGTCAGCAGCCAGTCCTTCGCCAGCGAGCACGCCAAGGCCGCGGCCGGCGACCGCCCGGTGTCGGCGCATGCCGAGCTGCTGTCGTTCGAGGTGGTGGACCTCACGGTCTGAACCTCACCACTGATCGCCCCTGGGTTGGGGGTGGGCAGCGCCGTCGACGGGATCGTGAGGTTCCCGTCGGCGGTGTTGCCGCGGGCGGCTACAGGGTGAGGGCGAGCGCGCGGCCTTCGTAGATGGCGAGGCCGGCGCGGCGCGGGGCCAACGAGTCGCCGATGTGGTGGAACGCGATGCCGGCCGCGGACGCGGCGTCGGCGATGTCGACCACCGACACCGCGGTCTCGGCGACGACCAGCCAGTCGAACGGCTCGTGGACCATCTCGCCGGTGAGCGTGGCGCGCAGCGTGGCGCCGTCGCCCGTCCACTCGGTGACCGAGGTGAACGGTCGCATCACACCACCGGCCGTCGCGAACCGGCTGCGCGCCGGGCCGTCGGCCGCGCTGTGGAAGAGTCCGCCGGCCACGACGGCGGCCGTGGTGACGACGGTGACGGCGCAGCCGCGCTCTTGCAGGAACATCGCGGTGCCGATGCCGCGCCAGTCGCCGAGGTCGTCGATCAGCAGCACCCGCCCGGTCGGCACGACCGAGCCGTCGAGCACGTCGTGGACCGCGGCCACGTTCGGCGCATCGATGCCGGGCAGACGATCGACGAGCGGCAGAGCGCGCTGGAAGCCGGCACGCGCCGGCACCGCACCGGTCGCGACGACGAGGACGTCGGCGACGCCCGCGAGCGCATCGGCCGTGAAGCGCGTGCCCAGGCGCACGTCGACGCCGAGCTGGGCGAGCTGGCGTTCGTACCAGGCGACGTGGTCGAGGATCTGACCGCGCGTCGGCTGCTGCCCGGCGAGGCGGTACTGGCCGCCGATCTGTTCGCCGGCCTCGAACAGCGTCACCCGATGGCCACAGGCCGCAGCGACGCGTGCCGCTTCGAGCCCGGCGGGGCCGGCACCGACCACCGTGACGTCGCGGGCGACCGCGGCCGGGGTGAAACGGTCACCACCCCACTCGAACTCGCGACCAGACGACGGGTTGATCACGCACGCGATCCAGTAGTCACGCGAGCGGCGTCCCCAGCACATCTGGTTGCACGAGATGCATGGCCGCACGTCGCCGGCGGCACCGCGGCGGGCCTTGGCCACCAGGTGCGGATCGGCGATCTGGCCGCGCACGATGGACACCATGTCGGCGTGGCCGGCGGCGATCGCGTCCTCGGCGTTGGCCGGCGTGCGCATGTGGCTCTCGGCCTGCACGAGCGCGTGCTTCGTCACCGCCCTCAGCGCAGCGCTGAACGGCTCGCCGAGCCGGGCCGGGTACAGCGACGGCGGGATGATCGGGTAGAAGTCGAAGTAGCTGCCGGTGCCGCAGGAGACGTAGTCGACGAGGGCGCGCTCGTCGTGCCAGGCGATCACCTCCTGCATCGATTCGATCTGCAGCGTCGCCGCAGATCCCTCGTCGATGCTCACGGCCATGCCGATCACGAAGTCGTCGCCGCATGCTTCGCGGATCGACCGGAGCAGCGTGGACGAGAACCGCATCCGGTTCTCGAACGACCCACCCCAGCGATCGGTGCGCCGGTTCGACCACGGCGTCCAGAACTGATCGATCAGCGCGTGGTAGGCGGCGAACAGCTCGACGCCCTCGAACCCGGATTGCTGGGCACGGAGCGCGGCACGGACGTAGGCAGCGATCGTGTCGGTGATCTCGGCCTCGGTCATCGTGTGGCTGCCGTCGGCGTCGTGGTACGAGGGCAAGCCCGACGGCGACCAGTTGGGTGCGAACGAGTTGTCCGCATCACCGTGCTGACCGACGTGGTAGAGCTGGTGCAGCATCACCACGTCGCCCTGGCCGCTCGACGCAGCGGCCTCGCGACACGCTTCGGTGAGCCGTCGGAACCCGGGGATGACGGCGTCGTCATCGGGTCGGAAGTTGCCCCGGGTGAGCACGGCCGTGCGGTGCACGGGCACCGGCTCGACGACGATCATCCCCGCCCCACCGATCGCCCGCTCACGGTAGTAGCCGATGTGCCGCTCCGACACGAGCCCGTCCTCGGCCATGTTCGCGGTGTGCGAACCGAAGTTGATCCGGCTGCGCAGCGAGCGGCCACGCAGCTGCAGCGGAGCGAAGACGTGGGGGAAGTCCGGATGCGGCTGCGGTGGATCGGCGATCGATCCACCGTAGCCGCGGCGTCGGGATCAGGCGGGCGAGCCGCGGCGTGGCTTGCGGCGGGCGACGAGGGTGAGCAGCACGGTGCCGAGCAGCAGCATCCCGCTGGCGAGCACGATGACGATCGCCGACGACTTGCCGGTCACCGGCAAGGTGGTGGGCAGCGGCGCGGTGTGCACGGTCGGCGGCACGGTGGGCGGGAGCTGCTCCACGACCGGCGGCACGCTGGTCTCCACCGGCACCGTGACGACGACGGCGGGGACCGTCGTGTCGGGAGCCGGCACCGTCGTGTCGGGGATCGTCGTGTCCGGGATGGTGGTGGCGGGGATCGTCGTCACCGGGATGTCGGGGATGCAGTTCACGACCTGCGAGAAGCTGCTCAGGGTCTTGCCGTCGGCAGCGATCGATCCGTTGGCCTGGGCGTCCTCGACGACCGGGACGGCGTCGGTCTTCTCACCGTCGTTGGCATCGAGCGTCGCCGTGGTGGTGGACCCGTCGGGGAAGCCGAACGTGAACGTCGCGCTCTTCGAGCTGATGTTCTTGTACGTGTACTGCAGGTACGGCGTGCTGCCGTCGGGCGGGCAGACGAGCGTGATGACGCCGATCGGGCTCGGCACGCAGTCGGTGTAGGTCGACGCGCTGGCCGTGAACGGAGGCTGCCCCGGAGCCGAGATGCCGTACGACGATTGCGATCCCTCGGGCGGGTAGTAGTCCTTGGTCTGCGTGTCGCCGGCGACCACGTCGATCATGTCCGTGCCGGACTGATTGCCGATGTTCCACTGGATCGTGAAGTGGGCGGTGTCCGTGCCGGAGTTCGTCATGATGATCGCGTCGTCGCCGATGCTGCCCTTGCAGGTGACACCGAGCGCGGCGCTCGGCACCGGGTAGAACTCGTCGGCCGATGCCGACGTCGAGAACGCGGCCAGGCCGGTGATGGTGGTGAGCACCGCGCCGGCGACGAGGGCGCGGGTCTTCGGGCTCGAGCGCCGGATCGGCCGGCGCGGGTTGGTGTGATGTGTGTGCATGCCGATGATCATCCGCGCGTGCGGCCGGCAGCGGATGAGCACGCCGTGCTCATCGTCGCCGCGCCCATGTACTCAGCGCAGGCTCGGGTACTCACAGAGGGAGGCGATGCAATCGGATGCCGTGAACCGGACACAAGGTGTCCGGTTCCGGAGCGCACGATGGCCTCATCGAAACCGACCCGTTCAGGAGAACGATCACCCATGGACTTCACACTCGAGCTCATCGCCGTTCCCGTCACCGACGTCGACCGCGCCAAGGCGTTCTACGTCGACCAGGTCGGGTTCATCGCCGATCACGATCACCGGATCAGTGACGAGTTGCGCTTCGTGCAGCTGACCCCACCCGGCTCGGCGTGCTCGATCGCCATCGGCGTCGGCACCACGGACGCCGTGCCCGGGTCGTCACGCGGCCTGCAACTCGTGGTCAGCGACATCCACGGCGCGCGGGCCGAGTTGCGTGCACGGGGTGTCGCCGTGAGCGAGGTCCAGAGCTTCCCGTGGGGCGACTTCGTGTTCTTCAGCGATCCCGACGGCAACGGCTGGGCCGTGCAGGCGATCCCTGCTCGCGCCTGATCAGCGCAGGCGAGCCGCCCGGGCATCGAGGTAGCGCTGCTCGGGCGCGCTCGTCGTACGCCGCGCCGCACGGCGGTAGGCGTCTGCCGCGGCGTCGATCTCGCCGAGGTCCTCGAGCAGGTGGGCGCGCACCGCGTCGAGGCGATGGTTCGAGGCGATCCGTTCGTCAGTGCTCAGCTCGTCGAGCAGTGCGAGACCGGCCGCCGGGCCGCGCACCTCGGCCACGGCGACGGCACGGTTGAGCGCCGCCATCGGGTTCGGCGAGATCTGCTGGAGCACGTCGTAGAGGGCCAGGATCTGCACCCAGTCGGTATCGGCCGCGGTGGGCGCTTCATCGTGCACCGCGGCGATCGCGGCCTGCACCTGATACGGGCCGAGACGTGGCGCGGCGAGCGAGTGGCTCACCAGCGCGACGCCCTCGGCGATCTGGGCGATGTCCCATCTGCTGCGGTCCTGCTCGGTGAGCGGCACGATGTTGCCATCGGCATCGCTGCGCGTCGCCCGCCTCGCATCGGTGAGCAGCATCAGCGCGAGCAGGCCACCGACTTCGCCGTCGTCGGGGTCGAGGGCGTGGACCATGCGCGTCAGGCGGATCGCCTCGGCGGTCAGATCGGCGCGGTGCAGCTCGTCGCCCGCGGTGGCCGCATAGCCCTCGTTGAACGTCAGGTACAGCACGTGCAACACGACTCGGAGCCGCTCGGCGCGCTCGTCGGCGGGCGGCATCCGGAACGGAGTGCCGGCGGAGCGGATCGTCTGCTTCGCGCGGCTGATCCGCTGGCCCATCGTCGACTCCGGCACGAAGAACGCGTGGGCGATCTCGGCGGTGGTGAGCCCGCCGACAGCGCGCAACGTGAGCGCCAGCTGCGACGGCGGCGACAGCGCCGGATGACAGCACAGGAACAACAGGGCCAGCGTGTCGTCGTGCTGGGCGACACCGCCCGCACCTACCGCGTGGGCCGCATCGGCCGCCGGCGCGGCCGCGGCGTCGCGGGGCACGAGCGCCACCGTCGTCTCCTCGCGCCGCCGCCGAGCGGACTCGCTGCGCAGCTGATCCGTCAGCCGTCGCGACGCGACCGTGATCAGCCAGGCGCGCGGGCTGTCCGGCACGCCCTCGATCGGCCACTGCTGCGACGCGGCGAGCAGGGCTTCCTGCACCGCGTCCTCGCACGCGTCGAAGTGGCCGAAGCGGCGGACGAGCGCGCCGAGGACCTGCGGCGCGAGCTCGCGCAGCGAGTCCCCGGCGGCGTCCGACCGGCTCACTCCGGCTCGACGGCCTCGTGCATGATCGGTCGCACCTCGACCTGGCCGTAGCGGGCGAACGGGTTCTGGGCGGCGAGCTCGAGCGCACGGTCGAGACCGTCGACATCGACGATGGTGAAGCTGCCGATGTACTCCTTGGCCTCGATGTACGGCCCGTCGGTCACGGCCGGCACACCGTTGTCGACGTGCACGGTCTTGGCGAGCACCTGGTCGCCCACGCCATAGGCGCCGATGAACTCACCGCTGGCACGAAGCGCTCGGTTCTGGGCGTCGGTCTCGGCGATGACCTTCGGCAGCTCGGCGGGATCGAACGACTCCCACAGCTCGTCGTTGCCGTAGATGATGAGCATGTACTTCACGTTGGTTCTCCTCTGTCGCAGCACCCGATCGGCGCCTTCAGGGTAGATGTCGGAGCCGGTCACGCCGCTTCGACATGCCAAGATGACGACCCTGTGGACGCCATCGACGACGCACTGGACGACCCGTTCGACGATGCACTCGTCCGGCAGCTGCTGGCCGAGCACTACGGCGTCGCCGACGCGCTCCGCGCCCTCCCCGGCGAGGTCGACCGCAACGTCCGCGTCTCGTTCGTCGACGGTCGCGAGGCCGTGCTGCGGATCCACCACCACGCCGCGGACCGCGACGAGCTCGACCTGCAGGCCTCCGTGTTGGAGCACCTCGCCGACACGCCAGGTTTCCAGCGCATCGTCCCGTCGACCGCAGGTGACGTGTTGCCGATCGTGACCGATGCAGCGGGCGACGAGCGCGTCGTACGGCTCACGACCTGGCTGGACGGCGCGGTGTGGGCCGACGCGATCGGCGGCGATCGGCAACGGCGCGCCACAGCGAGCGCGTCGCTCGGACGGCTGCTCGGCGAGCTCGATCGGCGCCTCGCCGACTTCCACCATCCGGCCGCCAAGCGCCACCATCGCTGGGACCTCGCGCTCGCCGCCGAGCACCTCGCCGACACGGCACTGATCACCGATCAGGCCAAGCGCGCCGCCGTCGAGTCGACGCTCACTCGCTTCCGCGAAGACGTCGCGCCCCGACTGGCCGACGCGCCGCGCCAGGTGATCCACAACGATGCCAACGACCGCAACATCCTCGTCGCGCCCAGCGGCGAGGTGACCGGGCTGATCGATTTCGGCGACACCGTCGACACGTGGCGGATCAACGAGGTCGCGATCGCGTGCGCCTACACGATCATCGCTGCCACCGATCCCATCGCCGCCGCCGTCCCGCTGGTTGCCGCCTACCACGACGCCAACCCATTGACCGAGACCGAGGTGGACACGCTCTTCGACCTGATCCGCACCCGCTACGCGGTGAGCATCACCGTCGCCGATCGGCAGATCGCCGCTGATCCGGGCAACGACTACCTGCTGATCAGCCAGGCCGACGTGTGGACGATGCTGCAGCGGCTCGACGCCGAGAACCCCCGCGTCGCGACGATGCGCCTGCGCGCCGCGTGCCGGTTCGAGCCCGTGCCACAGCGTGCGCACATCGAGCATTGGCTGCGCGGCAGCGGTCACCGCTTCGTCCCGGTGCTGCCGCGCGACCTCTCGCCGGCAGCGCTGACGGTGATCGACTTCTCCGGCGACACCGACGAGGGCCGGCGGCTCGATGCGATGTTCACCGACGACGACCTCGCCACCACCGTGCCCGTCGGCCGCTACGGCGAGGACCGTTCGGTGTACCGCACCGAGGCGTTCGAGACCGCCGATCCCGACGAGCGACGCACGATCCACATCGGCATCGACCTGTTCGCCCCGGCCGGCGAGGAGGTCGTCGCGCCGTTCGACGCGGTGGTGCACGAGGTCGGCTACGAAGCCGTGCCGCTCGGCTTCGGTGGCATCCTCGTGCTGGAGCACCGCACCGATCCGGTCGATGGCGGCGACGGCACACCGTTCTGGACCCTGTACGGGCACCTCTCGTCGGCGAGCATGCAGGCGCTGCGGCCCGGCCAGCGGATCGCTGCCGGCGAGACCGTCGCGAGACTGGGCCGGCCCGACGAGAACGGGGGCTGGCCGCCGCACCTCCACTTCCAGCTGATGACCGACCTCTGCGGATGGTCGGCCGAGCAGATCATCGGCGTCGTCGCGCGCAGCCAGTGGGACACGTGGCGCGCCGTGTTCCCGAACCCGAACCTCGTGCTCGGACTCGCGGTCGACTGCAGCGTCACCGTCGCCCGCGACGCGGCGTGGTTGCAGCGCGAGCGGCAGCACGTGCTCGGCCGCTCACTCAGCCTGGCCTACGCCGAACCGCTGAAGATCGTGCGCGGCGCGGGCGTGCACCTCATCGACGAACACGGTCGGCGGTACCTCGACATGGTCAACAACGTGTGCCACGTCGGCCATTGCCATCCGCGCGTCGTGGCGGCCGGGCAGCGGCAGATGGCCGTGCTGAACACCAACACCCGCTACCTGCACGACACGATCGTCGAGTACACCCGCCGGCTCACCGACACGCTGCCGCCGGCCTCGACCACGGGCGAGGGCTGGGTGCTGTTCATGGTCAACTCCGGCTCCGAGGCCAACGACCTCGCGTTGCGGATGGCCCGGACATACACCGGCAACCACGACGTGCTCACGGTCGACCACGTGTACCACGGCAACCTCACGTCGATCGTCGACATCAGCCCGTACAAGTTCGCCGGCCCCGGTGGCACGGGTCGCCGCGACCACGTGTGGGTGGCCGAGATGCCCGACACGTACCGCGGCCGCCTGCGCGGCAACGAGCCCGAGATCGGCCCGGCCTACGCGGTGAGCGTCGCCGAGCAGATCGAGGCGATGTCCTCCGTCGGGCGTGCGCCGGCGGCGTTCTTCAGCGAGGGCATCCTCGGCACCGGCGGGATGCTGACCCTGCCCGACGGCTACCTCGCCGCCGCGTACGAGCACGTGCGCGCAGCAGGCGGCGTGTGCGTGGCCGACGAGGTGCAGCTCGGCTTCGGCCGGGTCGGCACGCACATGTGGGCGTTCGAGACCCAGGGCGTGGTGCCCGACATCGTCACGATGGGCAAGCCGATCGGCAACGGCCATCCCATCGGCGCCGTCGCCGTGCGCGCCCCGATCGCCGATGCGTTCGCCAACGGGATGGAGTACTTCAGCACGTTCGGCGGCAACCCGGTGTCGGCCACGATCGCGCTCGCCGTGCTCGACGTGATCCGCGACGAGCGGCTGATGCACAACGCCGACGTCGTCGGCACACACATGATGGCCGGGCTGCGCGCGCTGGCCGAGCGGCACTCGATCATCGGTGACGTGCGCGGCCACGGGCTGTTCATCGGTGTGGAGCTGGTGCGTGATCGGACCACGCTGGAGCCGGCGGCCGCCGAGCTGGGCCACGTGATCGAGGCGATGAAGGCCCGGCGGATCCTGCTCAGCACGGAGGGTCCCCACCACAACGTGCTCAAGATCAAGCCGCCGATCGTGTTCTCCGCTGCGAACTGCGACGAGTTCCTGAGCGCGCTCGATCAGGTGCTGGGCGAGCTGCCCGTCACATCCCCAGCGCAGCGTTGATCAACCGTGCCGCGCTGTGGTGGCCGAGCATCGTCGCCGCGACGGGCGTCGAGCCGCCGGCGAGCGCGACGAGGAAGCCGGCTGCGAACGCATCGCCGGCGCCCGTCGTGTCGGTGACGTTCTCGATCGAGAGGGCCGGCACCTCCACCGGCGAGCGACCGGGCTGCAGCACCACGGCCGGGTCGGGGCCGTGCTTCACGATGGTCAGCTGAGCGCCGATCATCTCCGGCATGATGCCCTCGCCGAGCGCCTCGGCCTCGAGCTCGTTGCAGAGCAGCACCGACGGCTGCAGCTCGGTGAGCAGCTCGATCAGCGCGTCGGCGCCGAAGTCGTTGATGACCGACGACGACGATGCGTCGATCGACACCGTGATGCCCATCTCGTGCGCCCACCCGATCAGCGTGGCCGTGGTGCGCGACAGCGGATCGCCCATCAGCGAGTACACCGGGACGTGCAGCGTCGACAGCCCGTCGAGCCACGCTCGCTGCGGATGATCGAGGTGCGTGCACGCGCCGCGGTCGGTGAGCATCGTGCGCTCGCCGAGGTGATCGAGCAGCACGACGATGGTGCCGGTGCGGCCGCCACGCCGGACGACGACCTCGACACCCTCGTGTTCCAGCTGGGCGACCAGTGACGCGCCCTGCGCGTCGTCGCCGACCTGGCCGATGAAGCGCGCCGCGTGCCCGGCGCGCACGACGCTGACCGCCATGTTCGCCGCACTGCCGCCGCGACGGCGCACGACGTCGGCCTCGGTGTCGGTGGCTTCGTTGACCGGACCGGCGAGGTGCACGACGACGTCTTCGACGAGGTCGCCGACCGTGCCGATCATCGGTTGATCCGCACGGTGGGGCCGGGGAGCGAGCGCATGCGTCGACGGTACCGGCTCGCGCCGGACCCGATGACCGTGTGCCAGAGTTCTGGCCGTGGATCTCCAAACGTGGATTGCCGACGACCATGCCAGCGTGCTCCAGCGCTTCGACAACGCGATCGGTGTGCACGTGCCGACCGACCGTTGGAAGGACACCTCGACGGGCTCGTCGATCGCCTGGCTGCTGTTCCACATGACCCTGCACCAGGACCTCGCCCTGAACACGGCCGTGCGTGACCACGCCCCGATCGTCGTCGATCACCGCGACGCGCTCGGCATCAGCGCGATCGCACCGTCGGCCGGGCTCACCGAGGCCGAGGACTCCGCCGTCACCGCGGCGCTCGACCTGAGCGCGCTGCGCTCCTACGTCACCGCCGTCAACGACGCGACCGCGGCATGGATCGCGAAGATCAGCATCATGGCGCTCGACTCGGTGCCCACGTCCAGCTGGCGGCTGGAGCACAAGGCCGGCGTCCCCGCCGCTGGCGACTTCGCCTGGCT
The DNA here is from genome assembly GCA_025463305.1 of Ilumatobacteraceae bacterium. The sequence goes on along the minus strand of JAOBWK010000061.1, from coordinate 79,371 downwards.
GCACGCGATGTGGACCGACAAGCCCGTGAGCTGGCTGGTCCAGTGGGAGTGCATCGGCCACGGCCACGCTCACGTCGGCGAGATGGTGGGCATCCGCAACCGCCTCGGGCTCAGCCCGTTCTGACGGCGGCCCCTAGCGATCGAGCCAATCGCCGCCGGGGATCGGTACGAGCGTGATGTCGGGATCCGCACCGAACTCGTACGCCCACGTCTGCACGCCGGCCGCCGTCGTCACGGGCACCCGGCGGTACAGGCCCCGGACGGCGCCCTCGACGATGTCGAGCTCGCGCAGCGCTTCGTCGAGCGACTCCGCGCGCAACGCGTAGACACGGCCGCTGATGGGCGTCGTCGCACCGTCGGCGAACACGGCGGCGGGATAGTCGAGACCGGTGTCGAACAGCTCCCCGAGCACCGCGTCATCGGCGCCCTCGTCGACCACGTACGGCTCGAGAAACGGCCAGCGAACCTCGCCAGGGCGGAGCGTGCCGTAGACGAACAGGTGGGCAATGGGCAGGTGGGCGAGCGGCGGGCCGGTGTCCGACTCCACGATCAAGCCATGACAGTCAGGTCGCGGATTCGGGCGCCGGCTTGCGCGGCGCTCGGGTGCGCTTGCCACCGAGCGGCAGCACGCGCAGCAGGTGGTGCCAGCGACAGTTGACGCACGCCTCGACCACGTACGCGTCGAGGTCGTCGCTGCGCCCGTTGAACTGGGCGAGGTCCTTCTTCGTCGTCACGCAGCGCCCGTGCGACGGCAGCCGCGGCCCGAACACGTAGGTGACGAGCGTGAGGTTGGTCTCCTCGCAGATCGGACACATCACCTTGCTCGGCGTGCCGACGTTGCGGGCCGCGCGGATCAGCTCGGGATGGGCGTCGCAGAGCTGCTCGCGACGCAGCCGGCCGCGGCGGTACTCGTTGATCAGCGCCCGACGTTCGAGGCGGTGATCGACGACCGCGCGACCACCGGCAGCGGTGCCAGAGCGGAAGGCGTCAGCGGAGAACGACATGACTCGGCAAGGTTATCGACCCGTCACGCCCGGAGGTGGCGCAGGGCGCCGGGCGAGCTGCGGGCAGATGTCATCCGCGCATGTCCGGTCGCGAGCAGGCACACTGGAAGACCGTGGCAGCAGTCGTGCGGTATGGATCCTCGGTGGCCGACGACAGCGAGCTGCGCCTGTGCGGCGACGTGTCCGGCAAACGGGTCATCGAGTTGGGCATCAGCGCCCCGAGCAACGCCGTGGCCCTGGCCGCCGGCGGTGCGCGAGCCCTCGCCGTCGACCCGTCGGCCGACCGGATCACGCTGCTGCGCCGACAGGCCGAGGCCGCCGAGGTCACCGTGCAGTGCCATCAGAGCGAGATCGCCGACCTCGGGTTCGTCACCAGCGCGTCGATGGATCTCGTCGTCGCTTCGCACACCCTGGCCGACGTCGACGACCTGTCCCGCCTGCTCCGCCAGATCCACCGCGTGCTCAAGCCCGACGCCCCGTTCGTGATGGCCGCACCGCACCCCGTCGCGGCGATGCTCGGCGGGAGCCAGTCGAGCCGCCAGATCGAGCGTCCGTACGGCGGCGCGCCCGCCCGCTCGATCAGCGAGCTGTTCATGGCCTTCCAGCGAACGAACTTCCGGATCGACGTGATGCACGAGCTGATGCCGCTGAACAACCGCAACGCCGTCGCGCCGTCCGTCCTGGTGATCCGCGCCCGCAAACTCGGGGTTTAGAACGAACCTGCGCGCTCCGCCTCGATGAGGGCAGCGGGGCGGGGGCGGCCGAAGAGGTAGCCCTGGGCGCGGTCGCAGCCGGTCTCGCGCAGGCGGGTCAGCTGCAGCGGCGTCTCGACGCCCTCAGCCACCACCATCAGCCCGAGCGACTTGCCGAGGTTGATCACCGCCTCGACGATGGTGGTGTCCTCGGCATCGATGCCGAGGCCCTTGACGAACTGGCGATCCACCTTGATCGCCTCGACCGGGAACCGCTTCAGGTACGTCAGCGACGAGTAGCCGGTGCCGAAGTCGTCGACCGACAGGTGCAGGCCGAGGCTGCGCAGGTTGCGCAGCGCGATCGTCGCGGCTTTGACGTCGCTCATCAGCGCGGTCTCGGTGATCTCCAGCCAGAGCGAATCGGCGAGCACGCCGGTCTCGGCGAGCGCCTCCGCGACGACGTCGTGGAACCGTGCGTCGACGAGCTGGCGGACCGAGACGTTCACCGACATCGACACCTTCGACAACGACGCCACCGTCGCCTGCCAGCGGCCGAGCTGGGCGAGCGCAGCGCGCAGGATGGACGCGCCGAGGTCGGCGATCAGCCCGGTCTCTTCCGCCATCGGCAGGAACTGGTCGGGGCCGAGCAGGCCACGATCGGGGTGACGCCAACGGGCGAGCACCTCGAAGCCCATCAGCTGGCCGGTGTGGAGGTCGACGATCGGCTGGTAGTACGGCACGATCTCGCCGCGCTCGAGCCCGTGGCGGAGCTCGCTCGACGTGCGCAGCGCGAGCACCGATGTCTCGTGCGCGCCGGGCGCGAACGTCTCGATGCAGTCGCGGCCACGCGCCTTGGCGCGGTACATCGCCGCGTCGGCGTCGCGCAGCAGATCGTCGGCGGTGACACCGAGCCGGTCGGCGTAGGTGATGCCGATGCTGCCAGACACGAACAGCTCGGCGCCGTCGACCACGATCGGCTGCACGATCGCCTCGCGCAACCGCTCGGCGATGTCGGCCGGCGACACGTCGAACTGCAGACCGTCGAGCATCACGATGAACTCGTCGCCGCCGAACCGGCCGAGCATGTCGCGGTCGCGCACGACCGAACGCAGCCGGTCGGCCATCCCGCGCAGCAGCTCGTCGCCCGCCGCGTGGCCGAGGCTGTCGTTGACCACCTTGAAGTTGTCGAGGTCGATGAACAGCACTGCGATCGAACCGACCTCCGCGCCGTCGAGCCGCCGGCTCAGCTGCTCGAGGAAGTGGGTTCGGTTGGGCAGCCCGGTCAGCTCGTCGTGGCTCGCCGCCCACTGCAGGTGCTCGGCCGAACGGCGTTGCTCGGTGATGTCCTGCACGTGGGCGATGGCGAGCTGCCCGCCCGCGCCGTCGTCCATCACGCTCACCGACGTGTGCGCCCACACGACCTGCCCGTCGGGCCGGAGGTAGCGCTTGTCGATGCTGTAGCCGGTCGGTCCGCCCGCCCGGCTCGCGGGGATGTGCCCGTTCAGGACCGCGTCGAGCTGCGCGGGATCCAGCTCGCGGTCGTCGGGATGGGTGATGTCGAGCACCGAGCGACCGACCAGGTCCTCGCGCGTCGCACCCAACATCCGGCACAGCGCGCTGTTCACGTCGAGCAGGATCAGATCCGTCGCCGACGCCATCGCCATGCCCGTGGGCGCGGACTCGAACGCGATCCGGAAGCGCGCGTGGGCCTGCTCCAGGTTGCGCGGCCGGGTGGCGAGGTCGGCCGGCAGTTCACTGGTGACGTCGACCAGTTCGGGCTCGTCGTCGAAGAGCACGGGCGCGCCGGCGGGCCGGCCGGCACGCACGGCGTCCGTCGGCAGCACGACGTTGCTGACCAGCCGCGGGTCGCCGCGCCACGCGACCGCGAACCACAGCACCGTCGCGCCGACCGCGCCGAGCGCTGTCAGGCCGATCGCCAGCAGCACGTTGATCACGGCGTCACTCTAGGCGGTCGCACGCTCACGCTGGTTGTTGCTCGGTCCACCATTGGTCGAGCCGGGCACGGATCGCGTCCGGACCGACGACCCCGTCCTCGAGGCGCACCTCGAGCAGGAACTTCATCGCCTTGCCCACCGTCGGCCCGGGGGTGAGGCCGAGGTGGCGCATCACCTCGCCGCCGTCCATCTCCGGGCGGATCGCGCGCAGCTCCTCCTGCTCGGCCAGCACCTTGATCCGCTCCTCCAGATCGTCCATCCGCCGGCTCAGCATCAGCGCCCTCTTCTCGTTGCGCGTGGTGCAATCGCAGCGGGTGAGCACGTTGAGCTCGTTCAGCAGGGGCCCGGCGTCGTTGACGTAGCGGCGCACGGCGGAGTCGGTCCAGCCGCTCTCGTAGCCGTGGAAGCGGAGGTGCAGGTGGACCAGCTCGGTGATCGCGTCGACGTCGTCGTTGCTGTAGCGCAGCGCCTGGAGGCGGGTCCGCGTCATCCGGGCACCCACCACCTCGTGGTGGTAGAAGGTGACGCCCTTGCCCTTCAGGTAGCCACGCGTGCGCGGCTTGCCGACGTCGTGCATCAGCGCGGCGAGGCGGGTGCGGCGGAAGTCCCACTCGCCGGGGAAGTCGCGCGTGACGTTCTCGACGACGGCGATGGTGTGGGTCAGCACGTCCTTGTGGCGATGGATGGGGTCCTGCTCCAGGCGCATGCCCGACAGCTCCGGCAGGAACTCGTCGGCGAGCCCGGTGTCGACCAGGAAGAACAGCCCGGCCGCGGGATGCTCGACGGTGATCAGCTTGTCGAGCTCGGCGCTGATCCGCTCCGGCGACACGATCTGCAGCCGGGCGTGCATCGCCGTGACCGCGGCCACCAGCTCGGGCACGGGCTGCAGCTGGTAGCCGGCCAGGAACCGGGCCGCACGCAGCATCCGCAGCGGATCGTCGCTGAAGCTGATCTCCGGGCTGAGCGGCGTGCGCAGCGTGCGGGTGACGAGGTCGGCCGCGCCGCCGAACGGATCGACGAGCGTCGGCGAATCACTGGTGAGCTCGAGTGCCATCGCGTTGACGGTGAAGTCGCGGCGGGAGAGATCGACCTCGATCTCGTCGGCGAACGACACGTCGGGCTTGCGCGAGTCGTCGTGGTACACCTCGGCGCGATGGGTGGTGATCTCGTAGACCCGGTCGCCCTTCTTCGCGCCGATCGTGCCGAACTTCTCGCCCTGCGTCCAGATCGCGTCGGCCCAACCCTGCAGGCAGGCCTTGATCTCCGCCGGCCGGGCGTCGGTGGTGGCGTCGAAGTCCTGCTCGCCGCCCTGCCGGTCGATCAACAGGTCGCGCACCGTGCCGCCGACGAGGTACAGCCGCTTGCCGGCCGCGCGGAAGCGGTCGGTGACGGGCTGCAGCTCGGCGAGCACCGGGGCGAAGCGTTCGGGGACCATGGCCGAACCAGGCTAGAGCGGCGCGGTCGTCCAGCCCCGCCCATTCGTGACGTTCAGTCGATCGACACGAGCTCGTCGCGCTGCCAGAAGTCGCGGCAGGCATCGACGTGATCGGCACCGGGGCCACCACTGGTCGGCTGCTCGAGCACCACAGCGCGATGCTCGAGCGCACCCAGCGCCGCAGCGGTGCAGCGCGACAGCGCCTGCAGGTCGTACCCGCCCTCGAGCATCACCAGGCACCGCCCCGTGCCGACCAGCCCGACGGCACGCGTGGTGAGCAGCGCGAAGTCGCCGGCCGCGAGACCGAGCTCGGTGATGGGATCGTCGCGGTGGCCGTCGAAGCCGGCGGAGATGATCAGCCACGTCGGCGCGAACCGTGCCGCGCGCGGGGCGATGATCTCGTCGAACGCGCGGAGGTAGTGCTCGCCCGTCGCCCCCGGCGGCATCGGCAGGTTCATCGTGTAGCCGACGCCGTCGCCGACGCCGATCTCGTTGGCCGCGCCGGTGCCCGGATACAGCGGCCACTGGTGCAGCGACACGAACAGCACACGCGGATCGTCGACGAACACGGCCTGGGTGCCGTTGCCATGGTGCGCGTCGTAGTCGAGGATCATCACCCGCTCACCCCGATCGGCGAGCGACATCGCGGTCACGGCCACGTTCGAGATCAGGCAGAAGCCCATCGACTGCGTCGTGGTCGCGTGGTGACCTGGCGGGCGGACCGCGCAGAACGCCGCGTCGCCCTCGCCCCGCTCGAGCGCGGCCACCGCCGTGAGGCCCGCCCCGGCGGCGAGGCGCGCCGCGTCCCACGAACCGATGCTCATCGACGTGTCGGGGTCGAGCTGGCCGCCGCCCGCCTCGCTCACCTCGCGCAGGTGGGCGAGATACGCCACGGGATGCACCCGTTCGAGCGCCTCCATCGGTGCCGGCTGTGGCTCGAGCGCGACGAGCGCGTCGCTGACGTCGGCCATCCGGCTCCCCGCCACGACGGCGCCGAGGCGCTCGGGGCACTCCGGGTGATGACGCCCGGCCACGTGCTCGAGGTACGCCGGATGGGTCGAGAACAGCACGGTCACGCACGTCAGCCTATGCGCCGACCCACTGAGCCGATTCGGCCTGGAGCGCTCGATGGGATGCGGACCCGCGCTACCGTCGTGCGCGTGACCTCGCGCTTGCGGATCGGGGCCGCGCCTCGGGGCACGTGGCCCATCGTGTTGCGCAGCGGAGACGGACGGGCACGGGTCCGCCCCTGGTGGCACGATCCGAGCGTCGCCCAGCTCACGTTCATCGATCACGGCATCGTCCCGTCGAGCACGGTGCTGCGGGTGTGGCTGTCCGAGCTGCAGTCGCGCGGGTTCGCCGCGGTGCGCACCGGCGCGGTCACCGACGCCGGCTGCGACATGCTCCAGCGGCAGGGCTTCACCACCCTTCAGATGCTGCACCTGCTCGACCTGTCGCTCATCGGCTGGCGACCGCCGGCACTTCCGCACGGTCTGCCGGCGCGGTCGCGACGGCTGCGCACGCGCGAGTTCGACGCCGCCGCGGCGGTGGACCTCGCCGCGTTCACCAACGTGTGGTCGATCGATCACGACGGCATCGCCGAGACCTGCGCCGCCACGCCCGCCCACCGGGCACGCACGATCGACCTGCCCGGCGATCTTGCCGCCCACCTTCCCGGAAATGCCGTGCCGCCTGGCGTCGATGGCGCGATGCCGGCGCTCGCGGGCTACGCCGTCACCGGGCGCGCCGATCACCACGGCTACCTCCAGCGCCTCGCCGTCCATCCCGATTGCCAGGGCCGCGGCATCGGCCTCAGCCTCACCCTCGACTCGCTGGTGTGGATGCAGCGCCGTCGGCTGACCCGGGCCGTGGTCAACACCCACACCGACAACACCGTCGCCCTCAACCTCTACCAACGGGTCGGCTTCCGCGTCCTGCCGCAGGGCCTGACGGTGCTGGTCCGCCGACTCGACGACCTCTGAGTGCTCGTCACCGTGCGGGCCACGACGAGGCGGTGGCACCCGGCCGCGGGCGGCCATCGGGCATGATCTCTGCGGCATGAATTCGTCCGGCTCCCACCTGATGCGATGGATCATCGCGGCCGTGATGGTGCTCCCCATGACCATGTCGATGGTCGTCGGGACCGGAGCGCCGCCGGCGAGCGCCCGTGCGGCCGCCACGTCCGACCCGCTCACGCTGGTCAGGCAGGACCTCGCGCTCGCCCCGGGCGGGAAGCTGTCGATCCAGTTCCATCCGCAGACCCCGATCGGCGACGCCACCGTCAGCGTGCGGATCTACAAGGCGGTCACGCTGCGCGAGAGCCTGAAGAAGGCGATCGCCCACGACCTCAGCGGCTACATCGACGACGCATCCGTGACGGCCGACGAGATCACCACCGACGCCGCCGGCAACGTCACCATCGCCGTGCTCACGGACGGCAGCACCAGCACCGGTGCGCCACTCCGGCTGGCCGACGCCGGCCTCTACCCGGTGCTCGTCCGGGTCACCAGCACGTCCGGCGAGGTGATCGGCGACCTCGTCTCGTTCGTCTACCGCCTGCCCGATGCCGGCGCGGCGCCGCTCGGCCAGATCAGCGTCGCGGTGCTCGCGTCGATCACCGCGGCCCCCTCCATCGGTGACACGACGACGCCGCTGCCCGCCGACGTCTCCACCCAGATCGCCGAGCTGGCGCGCTACCGATCGTTCGTGAAGATCAGCCTGGCGATGTCGCCGGAGATCCTCGGCCGCCTCGACGACCTGACCCGCCAGGCCGTCAGCAACGTGATGGCCAACGGCGTGATGCTGTCGCAGCCGGTGGTGCCGTTCGATCCCTCCGACGCCACGGCATCGGGTCTCGGCAACACGCTCGCCGACCTGATCACCGCCGGCGAGCAGAGCGTCGTCGACGTCGGCGGCTTCCCCCAGCCCACTCGCGACGCGTGGTACGCACCGCACGGCATCACCGACGAAGCGGCCCTGCAGCTGCGCAAGCTCGCCACCCGCGTCCTGGTGATCCCGTCCGATGTGTACCTGGCCGCGACGGGCAACGTCGGGGACTACACCGACTACTCGCAGCTGTTCCAGACGGTCCTTGCGGGCGGCGACGATCCCAGTGTCGACCAGACGTGCGGCACGCAGTCGATGACGTGCATGCCGACCGCTGTCGTGGATCCGTTGCTGTCGTCGCGGTTCACCGATGCCTCGCTGTCCGACGAGCAGGCCGCGCTCTACACCGCGGCCGATGTCGTGGTCTACCGCGAGCAGCTCGCCGACACGCTCTCGGCCACGAACAAGCACGCGCTGGTGCTCGGCCTCGACGGCGACGGCGTGCCGAACGCGGCGCGCGTCTCCCGTGCGGTGGAGATGCTCACGGCCACCGGCGCGGCGAACTTCATCACGCTCGACAAGTTGCAGGCCAACAGCGACGCGCTGATCAGCGACGGCCGTCAGATCGAGCTGCACCTGCCGCAACCGAAGACCACGGACCTGTCGAAGCGGAAGCAGGACCTCGACAACGTCACCCTGGCCGCGGCGTACGTCAGCTCGATGCTCGACAACGACGGTGGACGCTCGGTCGAATGGGCGAGCACGATCCAGTCGCTGTACTCGACATCGCTGACCGATCCGCAGGTCGACGCGGCGATCGACGGCGTCAACGCCCAGTTGCAGAAGATCAAGGACTGCGTCGTGCCGCCGGCGACGTACCCGTTCACGCTCGCCGGGCGTTCGACGAGCCTGCCGCTGCGGATCACCAACACCTGCCAGGAGACCCTGGAGGTCGTCGTGCGGCTCAGCGCGGAGGCCAAGAAGCTGCTGTTCCCCGACGGCGACATCGCCCTCGCGCTCGCGCCAGGCATCACGTCGTTCAAGGTCAGGGTGAACGCGCGCACGAACGGCTCGTTCAAGGTCTTCCTGCACGTGTTCAGCCCCGGCGGCCTGCTGCCCGACTCCGGCTACGACGTCACCGACCCCGTCACCCTGCGCGCCCGCGTCAACGCGCTCACCGGCCTGCCCCAGCTGATCACCGGTGTCGGCGTGCTGTTGCTGCTGACGTGGTGGGCACGCAACCAGCGCCGCAGCCGCCGCCAGCGACGCACCATCGCCTCGCGCACCGAGCATCCGGCGACGAAGGCCGAGCCCGCCTGAACGCACGCCGGACGACAGCGCCGGAACGCCACGCGGACGGGAGCCGTTAGCGTGTCTGACTCGTGACCGTTCGAATCGTTACCGACAGTGCCTGCGACCTGCCGCAATCCGTGGCCGACGAGCTCGGGATCGCCATCGTGCCGCTGTCGATCCGGTTCGGCGCCGAGGAGTTCATCGACCGCCGCGACCTCACCACGGCCGAGTTCTGGCAGCGCTCCGCAGCCTCTCCGGTGCTCCCCGAGACCGCCGCGCCGCCGCCCGGCCTGTTCGAGCAGACCTACCGCCAGCTGATGGCCGACGGCGCCACCGGCATCGTCGTCATCAACCTCAGCGGGGGTCTCTCGGCCACCATCCAGAGCGCCGAGCTCGCGTCCCGGGCCGTGGCCGACGAGGTGTCGATCGCCGTCGTCGACAGCCAGTCCTGCACGCTCGGCCTCGGCACCATCGTGCTCGCCGCGGCCCGCTTCGCCCAGACCGGCGCCTCGTTCGAGGACGTCAAGGCCAAGGCCGCTGACCTCGCCTCGCGCACCGAGGTGTGGGGGGCGCTCGACACGCTCGAGAACCTCAAGAAGGGCGGACGCATCGGCGGCGCGAAGGCGATGCTCGCCTCGGTGCTGTCGATCAAGCCCATCGTGCAGGTCCGCAACGGCAAGGTGGAAGAAGGCGGCAAGCAGCGCACCCGCTCGAAGGCGCTCGCGTTCCTCGTCGAGAAGCTGCTGAGCTACGGCGAGGTCGAGAACCTGGCCGTGCTGCAGGCCGACTGCACCGACGTCGAGCAGTTCGTGGCGATGCTCCGCCCGCACTACGCCGGCGAGATCCTGATCGGCGACATCGGCCCGGTCGTCGGTTCGCACACCGGCCGCGGCACGATCGGACTGGCGTTCCAGGTCCGTCCGTGACGCCCGCGACGGGCGATTGACCCGATCCCGAGCCGGTGCGCCACTAGCGTTGGCGTGCGCAACATGCCCAATCCCACGAGCCCCCTCCCGCCTCCGGCGCTCCTTGCCCAGCGTTATCGCCTGGAGCGTCGGCTCGCGCAAGGAGGCATGGCCGAGGTCTGGCTGGCCACCGACATGTCGCTGTCGCGGCAGGTCGCGATCAAGATCCTCAAGTCGACGCTCGCCACCGATCCCGTGGTGGCCGAGCGGTTCCGGCGTGAGGCCATCACCGTCGCCCGGCTGAGCCATCCGAACATCGTGGCCGTCCACGACACCATCGACTTCGACGGTCGCCAGGCCGTGGTGATGCAGCTGGTCAACGGCAAGAGCCTGCGCCAGCTGCTCGACGAGCAGAAGCGCCTCGGCCCGGAGCTGACGATGCACATCGGCTCGTGCGTGGCGGCCGCGCTCGACGCCGCGCACTCGGCCGGGCTGGTGCACCGCGACGTCAAGCCCGGCAACATCATGATCACCCCCGACGGTCGCGTGCTGCTCACCGACTTCGGCATCGCCAAGGGCCTGGGATCCAGCGACGACCTCACCAGCGACAACGTGATGATGGGCACGGCGAAGTACCTCTCCCCCGAGCAGGTCCGCGGCAAGAAGCTCGACGGGCGCGCCGACCTCTACGCGCTCGGGCTGGTGCTCTACGAGTGCCTCGCCGGCCGTGTGCCGTTCCTCGGCGAGAGCGACGCCGACACTGCGCTCGCCCGCCTCCAGCGCGACCCCACCGACCTCACCCGACTGCGCGCCACGCTCCCCTACGGCCTCGCCGCGCTGATCCACGAGCTGCTCGCACGCAACCCCGATGACCGCCCCGCCACCGGTGGCGAGCTGCGCAACCGGCTGACCCGCATCGCCAGCGGCATCGACGACCGCACCACCACGATGACGCCGCCGAAGGGCATGACTGCTGCGGGCGCAGCGACGCCACCACTCGCACCGACGCCGACCCCGCCCGTCGCTCCCACCGGCGCGGCGGCGGCCATGCCGAGGGCCACCGACCCGACACCGCCGCGCGCCGCTTCGGCCGGCGCGCGTGCCGACGGCCGCCACAGCGCGTCGCGCGGCTCCAGCCCGACACCGCGCCAGGGTCCGGCACGGCCGATCAAGGCGCCACCACCCACCCGCGACCGTACGCCGACATCAGGCAGCCCGCGCGGCGTGCCGTCGAAGCAGTTCCAACAGCGGCGCACACCGTCGATCATCGTCGTGGTGCTGCTCCTGCTCGCCGTCATCGTCGGCGCGGTGCTGCTGTCCGAGGGCGGCGACTCGAAGGGGTCCTCGTCCACCACCACCGTGGCCGCCGCCGGCACCACGCCCACCACCGCCGCGGTCATCGCCGGCGACGGCACGGCTGCCTCCATCGCGGCCATCGACAGCTTCGATCCCGGCGACGCGAACGCGGGTGACGAGAACCCAGACCAGGCCGCTCTCGCGATCGACGGGGACACCAGCACCGCCTGGAAGACGAACTGCTACAACGACAAGTACTTCAACGGCAAGCCGGGCGTCGGCCTGGTCGTGTCGCTGTCCGATCCCTCCACGGGCAACGTGAGCGTCGATGTCGCCAACGGGCCGTACCAGCTCCGGGTCTACGCCAGCAACGCCGATTCGCCGCCGACCACTGTCGCCGGATGGGGCGATCCGGTGCAGCCGAAGAGCGCCGGCACCGCCCCCGGCACCGTCACCGCGAGCATCAGCCAGCCGTCGCGGTACGTGCTGGTCCTGCTGCTCCAGGCCGCGTCCGACAACGGTTGCAGCGCCAAGTTCCCGTACCGCGGCGCCATCAGCGAGATCCGCTTCGCCACGGCGTAGCTACGATCCTGGGATTGCCTCCGTGACCGTCTCCGGGCCCGACGACCACACGCTGCTCGCTGCGGCGCGTGCCGGCGACCGTTCGAGCCTGGACCAGCTGCTGCGCCGCCACTACGACCGGATCTACGCGGTGTGCCGCCGGATCACGGGCAACGACGCCGACGCCGCCGATGCCGCGCAGGACGCGATGATCGCCATCGTGCGCAGCCTGGCCAAGTTCGACGGGCGCAGCTCGTTCTCCACGTGGGCCTACCGGATCGCCACCAACGCCAGCCTCGACGAGCTGCGTCGCCGCCGTCGCCGGCCCGTCCCCGGCTTCGACGCACCGGGTCGCCAGCGCGACGACGCGGGTGACGCGCCCACCGTCGAGCACGCCGATCCCGACGCCGGCCTGCGCGTCGACGCGATCGGCGACCGGCTGCTGCTCGACGAGGCGCTGGCCGCGCTGGCCGAGGACTTCCGCGTGCCCGTCGTGCTCCGCGATGTCGGCGACCTCGACTACGCGGAGATCGCCGAGCTGCTCGCCGTTCCCGTCGGCACCGTCAAGAGCCGCATCGCGCGCGGCCGCGCCCAGCTCGCCGTCAGCCTCGGACGCCTGTCCGGGAACCAGACCGATCCCGACGAACGTCGAACAACTGCACCATGAATCCACCCACCCACCATCCCCGGGAATCCGCCGACGACCGAACCACGATGACCGACGCACGATGACCGACGACCTCGATCCCTCCCGCCTGCTCGCCAGCGCCGCCCTCGACGACGAGGTCGCGCCCGACGAGCGCGCCGTCGTGGATGCATCGCCGGCACTGCGCAACGAGCTCGAGGCGTACCGAGTCATCCAGGCCGAGATGCGCGACGTCGTCGTCCCTGACGCGGCTCGGGAGTCCGCGCTCGCCGCGGCCATGGCGGCGTTCGACGCCCTCGATGCCGTGCCAGACCTGGCGCTGGCCGGTGCGGCCACACCGGTCGCACCGGTCGTGTCGCCGGTCGTGTCGATGGAGGCCAGGCGACGCCGGCAGACCTCGTGGCTCGGTGCAGCAGCCGCTGCCGTCGTGGCCGTGCTCGTCGTCGGCGTCATCATCCGCACCGGCAGTGGCGAGGACCGCAAGACGGCGAGCACCACGCAGGCGCCGTTCGCGACCGCCGCCAAGTCGCAGGCCACCGAGGTCGCCGCTGCTGCCGCCACACCCGCACCGCAGATCGAGACGGCCGCCACGACAGCGGGCACGACTGCAGAGAGCACGGCGGACACCACCGCCGGCACGACGAGCGTCGGCCAGGTCGGCGCGCTCAACTCCGAGGGCAGCGACTCCGGCGGCGCATCGCCGACCCCCGATCCGTGGGCCGGAGCGCCGTCGATCGACTCGCAGGACGCGTTGATTGCATATGCAACCACCGTGCAGTCGACGTTCGCGGCCGACGCGGCGGCAGCAACGACGTCGGCGGCGTCCACGGCCGACTCGGCCACCTCGGACTCGACCGCAGCCACCACTGCGGCGAGCGCTCCCCCGCCGTCGACCGCAGCGGCACCTGCCGCAGCAGCACCGTCGGTCGTGCCGTGCGAGGCCGGCAGCATCCTGCCGTACGCGGCCATCGTGTACATGGGTGCGAAGGTCATCCTCGTTCGCAACGACGCCAGCGGCATGGTCACCATCGTCGATCCGCAGTCGTGCACCACGCTGCAGACCTTCGTCCTCCCGGCTCCCTGACCACCGGCGAGCCCACGCTGCAGCTGGGCCGCGAGCGTTAGGCTCCATGCCCATGCCGGGTAATCCACTGACCGATCCAGATTGGGCGCCGAAGCTCGCCGACACCGTCGTCCGCATCGTCGGCTCCGTCCGCGACAAGACGACCGCCAAGGTGCTCACCGCCTACCGCGGGGTCATCTACGGCCTGATCGCCGCGTTCGGCGGCATGGTCATCGTCGTGCTGCTGATCATCGCCCTGTTCCGTGGCCTGCAGGCGCTGCTCGACATCGGCCTCGCCCACCACAACTCGGTGTGGATCTCCTACCTCGCCATCGGCGCGATCTTCTCGCTCGGCGGGATGATGCTGATGAAGCGGCGCTATGCCCCGGCCGAGGAACCGGCGAAGGCATGAGCCACCATCCGGTCCTCATCATCGGCTCCGGTCCGGCCGGGCTCACCGCGGCCATCTACACCGCACGCGCGAACCTCGCGCCCCTCGTCATCGAGGGCGAACCGAGCAGCACGAGCGACCAGCCCGGCGGCCAGCTGATGCTCACCACCGAGGTCGAGAACTTCCCCGGCTTCCCCAACGGCATCATGGGCCCCGAGCTGATGGTCAACTTCCGTGAGCAGGCGATGCGCTTCGGTGCGCAGTTCGTGACCGAGAAGGTCACGGCCATCGACTTCACCGAGCGCCCGTTCAAGGCGTGGGTGCGTGACACGCTGTACACGGCCGACTCGATCATCGTGTCCACCGGTGCGCAGTCGCTGATGCTCGGCCTGCCGGAAGAGCAGCACCTGCTCGGTCACGGCCTGTCCACCTGCGCCACGTGCGACGGCTTCTTCTTCCGCAACCACGAGATCGCCGTGGTCGGCGGCGGCGACAGCGCCATCGAGGAGGCCAGCTTCCTCACCAAGTTCGCCTCCAAGGTCACGCTCATCCACCGGCGTGACTCGCTGCGGGCCTCGAAGATCATGCAGGACCGGGCGCTCAACAACCCGAAGATCACGATGCACTGGAACGCCACCGTCACCGCGCTGCACGGCACCGACACCCTCGTCGGCGCCACCGTCACCGACGTAAACACCGGCGAGGAGACGCTGCTGCCCGTCACCGGCGTGTTCGTCGCGATCGGCCACCGCCCGAACACCGACCTGTTCAAGGGCGTGCTCGACATGGAGGACAACGGGTACCTGATCACCCGCCCCGGCTCCACCTACACCAACATCGACGGCGTCTTCGCCTGCGGCGACGTGCAGGACCACACCTACCGCCAGGCCATCACCGCCGCCGGCTCCGGCTGCATGGCCGCCATCGACACCGAACGCTGGCTCGAAGCGCAGCACGCGGGCTAGTGCCGACCGGCACGGGCGTGCCGGGAATGCTGATCACACCCCCGCTGTTGACGTGAGTAGCATTACGTTCCGTTTGAAAGGACGCCATCATGGCTGAAGGCATCGTCACACTCACCACGAGCACGTTCGACGAGATCATCAACTCGTCGGACACCCCGGTCGTCGTCGACTTCTGGGCGGAGTGGTGCGGTCCCTGCAAGATGATCGCGCCCATCCTCTCCGAGATCGCCACCGAGCAGTCCGGCAAGGTCACCATCGCCAAGCTCAACGTCGACGAGAACCCCGACCTGGCGATGCGCTACAACGTGATGAGCATCCCAACCCTCCTGGTCTTCCACAAGGGCGAGGTCGCCAAGCGCCTCGTCGGCGCCAAGGGCAAGGGTCAACTACTCCAGGAGCTCGACGAATTCCTTCCTACTTCCCTCTGACCCCTGGTCAGCGCGGGGAGGCCATTCGCGATCTGCAACGCCGCCTCGGTGCCGCCGGGTTCCCACTCGCCACGGTCACCGAGGCGGGCGAGTTCTGTGCTGCCACCGAGGCGTCGCTGCGAGCGTTCCAGCGGGCGCGGGGCCTGCGCGTCGACGGCCGATGCGATGCCGACACCTGGGCCGGACTGGTCGAGGCGTCGTGGCAGCTCGGCGACCGGCTGCTGTTCCTCACCGCGCCGAACCTGCGCGGTGACGACGTCGCCGAGCTGCAGACCCGGCTCGGCCGGATCGGCTTCGACTGTGGACGCGTCGACGGCATCCTCGGACCCGACACCGCTCGCGCCCTGCACGACTTCCAGGGCAACTGCGGCCTGGTGGTCGACGGCACCTGCGGTCCCGTGACGTTGCGCGCCATCGAACGGGTCAGTCGCCAGACCGGCACCGGTCCGGGCGTGGCCACCGTGCGCGAGCGCGACCGGCTGCGGATGACGTCGTCGTCGCTGCGCGGCCTGCGGGTCGTGATCGGCCACTTCGGTGGCCTCGGCACGCTCACCCGGGCGATGACCCGCGATCTGCGGCTCTGCGGCGCGATCGTCGTGTCGGTCGACGAGCCCGACGCGCGCGCCCAGGCAGCTGCGGCGAACAACTTCGGCGCGAACGTGTACCTCGGTTGGGAGAGCCTGCCCGACGAGCCGAGCCGGATCTCGTTCTACTCGGTCCCCGCGTTCGAGTCGGCGGGCGGCCGCTCGCTGGCGACGCGGTTGGCCGGCGACCTCGCCGACATCATCGGGATCGACCCGACACCGCACGGGATGCGCCTGCAGGTGCTGCGCGAGACCCGGATGCCCGCCGTGGTCGTGTCCGTCGGTGCCGTTCGGCAGGTCTCGGACATGACGCGCGAGATCACGTTGAGGGTTCGCGATGCACTCGAGGCGTGGGCCGGCAAGCCGCTCGGCGAGCCCGTCGGCGTCCCGCACCTCGCCTGAGCTGGGCCGATGCGCTCACTGGAGTGAGATCGACGGATCAGACGAGTTGTCCACAGGTCTTTCCACACGATGTGCGTAAACCTCAGGCGCGGGTTCGCCGCGAGTGTCTACCACAGGGTCATGGTTGACCGACCGAGTTGTCCACAGAACGGTGGATAACCGGTGAGGATCCACCACAGGTCCACCTCACCCATCACGTCACGGTGACAGGTCGGATCACCCGATGGTGTCGCGCGTGCCCTCGACCATCTGCCGATAGATCCGCTCGAGGTCTTCCAGATCGGCGAACTCGATGCTCACCTTGCCCCGCTTGGCACCCATCGTGACCGCCACCTTGGTGTCGAGGTGTTCGGCGAGCAGGTGTTCGAGCTCCAGCAGCCCCGGCGGCCGGAGGCGGGTGATCGGGGTCAGCCCAGCACCGTCGGACTGAGTGACGCCCGTCACACCTAGGCCCGATGCCGGCGCATCCGCCTGCCGATCGCGGATGGCTTCCTCCACCGCACGAACCGAGAGGCCATCGGCCACGGTGCGCTTGGCGAGGTGCTCCTGGAACGCGCGGTCCGGGCTGCCGAGCAGGGCCCTGGCATGGCCGGCCGACAAACGGCCATCGGCGAGCAGGTGCTGGATCGACGGCGGCAAGGTCATCAACCGCAGGGTGTTGGTGACGGCGGATCGGCTCTTGCCAACTCGGCCGGACACCTGTTCGTGGGTGAGCCCGAAATCCTCGATGAGCTGCTGGTACGCAGCAGCCTCTTCGAGCGGGGTCAAGTCCTGACGGTGCAGGTTCTCGACGAGGGCCTGCTCGACCGAGCTGAGGTCGTCGGTGCGCCGGACCACGGCCGGGATGGTCGTCAGACCGGCACGACGGGCCGCGCGCCAGCGCCGCTCCCCCGCCACCAGCTGGTACGAGCCGTTGCCCAGATCGCGGGCGAGCACCGGCTGCAGCACGCCGATCTCGCGGATCGACGCGGCGAGCTCCTCGAGGGTGGCCTCGTCGAAGTGGACACGGGGCTGGTTGGGATTGGGCGAGAGGGCGTTGATCGGGAGCTCGATCAGCCGGGCCCGATCGTCGTCGACGGGCGCGGCTGCGCCCGGGATGCTCGGCGCCGGCATCAGGTTGTCGAGGTCGGACGGGATGAGCGCCCCGAGCCCCTTACCGAGTCCCCCGAGGCGTGCCACTGACGCTCACCTCCTTCGCGACCATCCGGTACGCCACCGCGCCACGAGACGACGAGTCGAAGGTGATGATCGGCTGCCCGAACGACGGAGCCTCGGAGAGGCGGACCGTTCGTGGCACGACCGTGCGCATCACCTTGTCGCCGAAGTGCTCACGCACCTCTTTGACGACCTGATCGGCGAGCTTGGTGCGTGCGTCGTACATCACGCAGACGATGGTGCTGACGACCAGTGTCGGGTTGAGGTTGCGACGGACGAGGTCGACGTTGCGCAGCAGTTGACCGAGGCCCTCGAGTGCGTAGTACTCGCACTGGATCGGCACCAACACCTCGTTGGCGGCCGTGAGTCCGTTGACCGTGAGCAGGCCGAGCGATGGGGGACAGTCGATGAGGATGTAGTCGTAGTCGTCCTGGATCGCCTCGATGGCTCGTTTCAGCCGGTTCTCACGGCTGAACGCCGGAACGAGTTCGATCTCGGTCCCGGCAAGATCGAGGCTGGCCGGCGCGACGAAGAGGTTCTTCACCGACGCCGGCTCGATGCAGTTCTCGAGCGGCGCCTCGTGCATGATCACGTGATACATGGAGGTCTCGACGTTGCGGTTGTCGATCCCGAGGCCCGTCGAGGCGTTGCCCTGCGGGTCGAGGTCGATGATCAGAGTGCGGAAGCCGATCTCGGCGAGGCACGCACCCAGGTTGATCGTGGTGGTGGTCTTGCCGACGCCACCCTTCTGGTTGGCGACCGCCATGATCCGCGGCAGCGGGTACATCGTGGGCTCGGTGGCGGACGTTGCACCTTCGGTGACCGCTGGATCACTCTGTTCTGTGACGGACATCATGGATCTCGCTCTCCCCTTGACCTGGTCGTGAACACTACCCCCGCACTGGGTGATGTCCAGACGTTCTCGTGATCTGTGTCCGTCTGAGCAGGGATATTTCTCCGCGCCTGCGCCAACCCTCATGTTCCACGTGAAACCTGCGGCGTTCCACGGCGTTGACACGGGGCTCCACGCAACCCTCACTGTCCTCTCGACGTTCCACGTGAAACACACGAAACACCAGGTCAACGAGTGGGCGACTGGACGCCCCGACGTCGAGATCGCCTACGGCACGATCGGTGAGCGCGCCGGCGACGCTGCCATCCGCTCGAGTCGGCAGACCCGACCGAAGGCGATGGGGGAGCGGAGCAGACCGAGCGCCGCCAACGAGGACGCCGGCCAACGGACGACCGGATCTTCGTCCGGCGGCTCGGAGACCACGACCACGCCATCCACGGAGAGGAACGGCGCCGCACACCGAGCCGTGAGCAGCGGCTCGCCGAACGCCCGGGCCGTCACCGCGTCGAAGCGGCCAGCGTACGCGGGATCCCGGCCGAGGCGGACGACATCGGTGGTCAGCACCTCGATCCGGTCCGACCAGCCCAGACGAGACACCGCCAGCCGGAGCAGATCCATCCGCCGCTCGCGTCGATCGGCGAGCACGATGTGCGTTCCGGGGAGACGGGCTGCGATCACCAGGCCGGGAAGTCCTCCACCGGAACCGAGATCGAGCAGCCGCTCCGTCGACGGCGGGAGCGCCGCGACGAACGAGTCAGCATGCGCGACCGCGGCGGTCAGCGATGATTCGCCGAGCGCGCCACGGTCGCGCAATGCGGCGAGAGCCGCGAGGAGTGCCGAGTCGTCAGTCATTCGCCGGGGCGATGACGACCCGGCGGTTGGGGTCGTCGCCCTCGGAGCGAGTGACGACACCCGTCGTCTCGGTGAGCACGTCGTGGATCACCTTGCGGTCGGCAGACGGCATCGGCTCGAGCGCACGTGCCTCGCCCGACGCGATGACCTGGGCAGCAACATCCTGGGCGAAGCGCGAGAGCGCCTCACGCCGACGCTCGCGGTAGCCGCCGATGTCGACCCGGAGGCGGGTGTCGTGGTCACCGAGACGGCGCTGCGACGCGACGCGGGTGAGGTCCTGGACGGCGAGCAGCGTGTTGCCCCGCGGGCCCACCATCAGGCCGAGGTCGGCGCCGGTGATGTTCAGCTCGAGATCGTCGCCCTCCTCGCGGAGGTCGACCGAGCCGGACAGGCCGAAGGCTGTCACCAACTCCGACAGGAACTTCTTGGCCTCTTCGCCAACCTGCTGTGCGCTCACGTCGGAGTCCTCTCGTTGCGTGGTGCTGACCCGCTCACGCGGTCCGCGGGGATTGCGCGGCTTGCCGTTCGCCGAACCGGAGGATCCGGTGGCCGACGACTCGGTCACCGTACCAGAACCACCGCGACCGGACGACTGTTGTGCCTGCTCACGGGGTGCACGGGGCTCGCGGGGCGGGCGGGCCTCGCCACCCTCGCGCGGTCGCGACTCGCCACCTTCGCGGCCCTTCTTGCGATCGCGACGCTCGATCTTGGGACGTACCGCCGTCGGGCGAACACGAGCCCGGACCCGCGCCTCACCCTTGACCCGTCCGAACAGGCCGCTGCGCGGCTCCTCGAGCACCTCGAACTCGGTGTCCTCCTCGGCCACGCCGAGTTGGTCGAGCGCAAGGCCCTTGGCTTCTTCGATGGACTTCCCGGTCGTCTCAACCCACTGCATCGTCATTCATCCGTTTCCATGGGCGGGCGCGCCACGAGAGCGAGCACCCGCAGATCGTTGGTGTTACTGCTTCGGTGGCTTCGGGCGCGCGGGGGCGCCCGGCCGAGCGTTGGCCGTCGGGCGCTGCGGGCGGGCAGCACTCGGGGTGGGCCGGTTCTTCGGAGGCGTCGACGGCTTGCTGGAGGACACCTCTGGAGTGCTCGCCGGTGCCCGATCGACCTTCGGGGACGCCGGCGCCTTGGCAGCCGGCATCGGCTTGGCCACAGGGGCGGGCTTGGACGTCGGGGCCGGCTTGCCCGAGCGTGCCTGACTCGGCGCCGGGCGGCTGCCGTTCGACTTGTTGCCGGCCGGACGGGCCGAGGCGGTGCGGCTGGTGGCACCGGCCGGGCGGCCGGTCTTCTCCAGCTGGGCGTCGCGCCGCGCCTGGGCATCGCGCTTGGCCTGGGCGAACATGCCACCGGAGGCGGGCTCCTTGTCGGTGCCATTGATCTTGGCCTCTTCACGAGCCTTGATGCCGGCAGCCTGTGCCTGACGACCCAGCGAGTGCTCGTGGCCGTAGAACTTCTTGGTGATGTAGAAGTTCTGGGCGATGCGGAACAGCGCCTGGGTGATGTAGTAGATGACCAGGCCGGTGAGGAAGAAGATCTGGAAGACGGCGAAGATCACCGGCAGGTACTGCATCAGCTTGGCCTGAGTGGCCGACATCGTGGGGTTGACCGCGGCGCGGGAGGCCACCATCTTCTGCTGAGCGAAGTAGAGCAGGCCGAGCACCACGACGAGCGCGGCGTAGATCAGGCCCTTGCCGACCGACTGGCTGATGAAGTGAGCGGGTGACTTGGAGAGGTCGAGGCCGAACGAGAGCATCTCGTTCTTGCCGGCGAGGCTCTTGTACAGGGCCGATGCCTTCGAGATGTGTGCCGGGTCGAACACCTGTTTGCCGGCGACGTTGTGCCCGGCCTTGATCAGCGTGTTGCAGATGTCGGCCATCTTGCCGTTGCCGTCGGGAACACAGGTGTAGGTGCGGCTGAGACCGCGCAGCACCCGGTACATGATGAAGAACACCGGCATCTGGATGACGAGCGGCAGGCAGGAGGCCAAGGGGTTGACCTTGTGCTCCTGGTAGAGCTTCATCATCTCTTCGTTGAGCTTCTGACGATCGCCGCGGTACTGGGCCTGGAGGCGCTTCATCTCCGGCTGCAGGCGCTGCATCTCGAGCATGCCCTTGGTGCTCTTCAGGGTGAGCGGCGTGACCAGGATCATCACCGTCAGCGCGACCAGGGCGATGGACAAGCCGTAGCTGTGCGTCAGGTCGAAGAATTTGGAGACGAGCCATGCTGGGGCGGTGAACATGTCAGCGACAGCCCTTTCTGATCAGGGGTGAGGTGGAGGCAACTGCACAGGGTTCGGAGCTGTGCCGGTGGGGGACGACGGCTTCGGGCACCGGGTCGTAGCCACTCGGCCCGAAGGGCCGGCAGCGGAGCAGCCGGCGCACGGTGAGCCACAGGCCACGGACCGAACCGTGGGTCTCGAGCGCTTCGACTGCGTAGCAGGAGCAGCTCGGGGTGAACCGACAGGGGGAGGGCCGACCCTCGAAGGCACGCTGGTAGGACTGGACGGCGCGGATCATCCAGCTCGGCCGCACACCGTCGGTGCTCGGGTCCCAGGGGGCGGCGTTCACGTCGCGATGCGCGCCAGGAGCTTGTCGAGATCCGTCTCCAGCTCGGCGAACGATCGTCCGGCTACGCCGGGAGTCGCCCCGATCAGGTACAAACCCGCTGGTAGACGTGTCTGTCGCAGCTGCAGGAGGGCGCGCAGACGCCGACGGAGCCGGTTGCGCGTCACCGCTGGGCCGACGGCGCGGCCGATGGCATACGCCACCTGCGGGGGAGAGACGAGAGGGTCGAGTACGAACGTGCACCACAGGACTCCGGCGCGAACACGAGAGCCGGTCCGAGCTATCCGCTCGAACGAGGATCGTCCGCGGACGCTGCCGATCAAGCGGACAGACGGTGACGGCCCTTGGCCCGACGGGACTTCAGCACGGCGCGGCCGGCCTTGGTGCTCATCCGGGCGCGGAAGCCGTGCTTCTTGGCTCGCTGCAAGTTGTT
The DNA here is from genome assembly GCA_025463305.1 of Ilumatobacteraceae bacterium. The sequence continues at coordinate 57,062 of JAOBWK010000061.1, read as the reverse complement.
GGGTTGAAAGGTGCGCTTCAACGCAGACCTCCTCGGATGGCAGCACGATCGCTGCGGAGACACAGACTCGAACTGGCGCGTGGCAACAAGGGCGACCTCGCCAGAACCATGCAAGGCTACGGGTTGAGCAGGGAATTTGGCAACCACGCGTGGGTCGACCGACCACGTGACGAGGCCCTGGGGAATCGCTGCTAGCGTGCCCGATCCTCAGACTGCGGCGGCAGGTGGCGTTGTCCACACAGTGTGGACAATGATGTGGAAACAGGATTCGGTCGATGAGGGAGATGCAGGTGAGCGACTACGAACAGCTGTGGACAGCCGTCGCTCAACTCCTCCGGGCGCAGGTTTCCGAGGCCGTCTGGCTGTCGACCTTCCAGGACGTCATCGCCGTCGAGAGCGACATCAACGAGCTGCGCGTCACCGCGCCGAACACCCATCTGCGCGACCGGATCATGTCCCGCTACCTGCCACTCGTGCGCGATGCGCTCGAGGAGATCGGCTCGTCGAACCGCGTGTTCGTGGTCGACGTCCAGGTCAGCGATGCCGGCGACGACCACCGCGACACGCTCGCCCTCGAGCTCGACTTCGCCGATCCCGGCTCCGGCAACGCCGGCTCCCACAGCTCGGGTTCGCACAACACCGGGTCTCACGGATCCGGCTCACACAACTCGGGCCAGGCCGACGGATCCTCGAACGGCTACGGGGCCAGCCGCTCCAACAGCTCCGCCACACCCGCCGACCTCGCCGGGCTGAACCCGCGCTACTCCTTCGACACCTTCGTCAAGGGCCAGTCCAACCAGTTCGCCCTCGCTGCCGCGATGCGCGTCGCCGAGACACCGGGCCGCAGCTACAACCCGCTCTTCATCTACGGCGCCGCCGGTCTCGGCAAGACCCACCTGCTGCACGCCATCGGCCACTACGTGCACCGCCACTACCAGCACGATGTCGTCCGGTACGTGAGCACGGAGACGTTCCTCAACGAGTACGTCGACGCGATCCGCTCGAACAGCACGGCCAGCTTCAAGCGCCGTTACCGCGACATCGACGTGCTGCTCATCGACGACATCCAGTTCATGGAGGGCAAGGAGGGGCTCCAGGAGGAGTTCTTCCACACCTTCAACTCGCTGCACGGCGCGAACAAGCAGATCGTGATCTCCAGCGACCGGATGCCCGACGCGATCCCGACGCTCGAGGAGCGCCTGCGCGGCCGCTTCAAGTGGGGCCTGATCACCGACGTCCAGCCACCCGACATGGAGACCCGCCTGGCGATCTTGCGCAACAAGGCCGAGCGCGACGACTCGCGCGTGCCGGCCGAGACGCTGGAGTTCATCGCCGCGCACATCACCAACAACATCCGCGAGCTCGAGGGTGCCCTCATCCGGGTGACGGCCTACGCCAGCCTCAACCGGGTGCCGATCACCACCCACCTCGCCGAGACCCTGCTGCGCGACCTGCTCACCGACAGCTCCACCAAGACCCGCACCGACGACGAGCTGCTCGCCGAGATGGCGATCATCCTCGGCCAGAGCGTCGAGGCGCTGCGCGGCAAGAGCCGTCAGCGCCCGCTGGTGACCAGCCGGCAGATCGCGATGTACGTGTTCCGCGACCTCACCGACCTCAGCTACCCGGCCATCGCCCGGTTGTTCGGCGGTCGCGACCACACCACCGTCATCCACGCTGTGGAAAAGATCCAGCGCCTGATGAGCGAGCGCAAACAGGTCTACGACCAGGTCACCGACCTCCAGCAACGGCTGAAGGAAGGATGACCGGGATGCACCTGGTACCCGGGACGAACCCTGTGCAAACAACAGATGAACGACTTGTGGACGCGCACAGCCGAGCAGGGGACAACCCCGACTTGTCCACCGGCATCGGTGCCGAGCCGGGTCGACCTGTGGATGGCTGGGGATCCCGGTGGACACGCCGACTTGCCCTCTACCCTGCACGAACGTGGAGTTCTCCACAGTCCACAGGTCTTATTACCACTACTACTTCGATACATCACCGTCTGGTGGGGAAGGTTGCACCGTGAAATTTCGCTGCGAGCGCGATGTCTTGGCCGACGCACTGTCGACGGCGGGCCGCGCAGCCACAGGACGCACCGGCACGCTGCCCGTGCTGTCGGGGCTTCGTCTCGAACTGGTGGGTGACAAGCTCACCGTCACGGGTACCGATCTCGAGCTCACCATCCAACTGGAGGCCGAGGTCGGCGGCGAGCAGGACGGCGGCGTGGTCCTGCCGGCCCGCCTCTCGGCCGACATCGTCCGTTCGCTGAGCCCGGGCAAGGTCGAGGTGTCCGTCGACGGCGACGACGTGTCGATCTCCGGCGGTCGCTCGCAGTTCGCGGTGCGCCCGTTGTCGTTCGACGACTACCCGCGCCTGTCGTCGCCGGCGTCGAGCGCCGTCACCCTGCCGAGCGCCGAGGTCGGCGAGGCGTTGCGCCAGGTCGTGCGCGCCGCCAGCACCGACGAAGCCCGTCCGATCCTCACCGGCGTCATGCTCACCGCCGAGGCCGAAGGGCTGCGGATGGTGGCCACCGACTCGTACCGCCTCGCGGTCCGTGACCTGCCCGGTGCCAGCGTGCTGGGCGCCGATCAGAAAGTGCTCGTCCCGGGTCGTGCCCTCAGCGAGCTGCAGCGCCTGGTCGGCAACGCATCCGAGCTGACCCTGCGCCTCGGCGAGCGCGAAGCCACGTTCGAGGTCGGCGGCACCCGGCTCACCACCCGCCTGATCGAGGGCGAGTTCCCGAACTACCGCCAGCTGATCCCGCCGAGCTACCCCAACAAGCTCACCGTGGCCCGCGACGCGCTGATGGAGGCCATCCGCCGCGTCAAGATCCTGGCCCGCGACGCCACCCCGATCCGGCTGCAGATGACCGCCGACAGCCTGCGCCTCACGGCGATCACCCAGGACGTCGGCAACGCGGTCGAGGAGCTCGACGCCGTCCTCGAGGGCACCGAGCTCACGGTCGCGTTCAACCCGGACTACTTCGCCAACGGCGTCGAGGCCATCGGCTCCGACGAGGTCACGCTCGAGACGCTCGACGCGCTCAAGCCCGCTGTCCTCCGCGGCGTCGGCAAGACGGACTACCTGTACCTGCTGATGCCCGTCCGCGTCCCGTAACCCGTCGGGACCGGCCTCCGTTTCGCTAGCGCTCCACTTTGGCCGCTCCCTCCGGTGGCTGGTCGCTGGCGCTCCCGACGCCACATCCCAGCCGTCTCGCTGTGCTCGTGACGTAGCGTGCTGGCGTGCTGGTGCGGTCGTTGCAACTCGTCGACTTCCGCAACTACGCCGAGGCCAGCCTGCAGTTCGAATCGGGCACCACGGCGGTGCTCGGCGACAACGGGCAGGGCAAGACCAACCTCGCCGAGGCACTGGCGTACCTGGCCACGCTCGACTCGTTCCGCGGCGCGCCGACCGAGGCACTCGTTCGTGTCGGTGCCGAGAGCGCGATCATCCGCGCCGAGGTGCGTCACGACGACGGGCGTGAGCTGCTGATCGAAGCCGAGATCAGCAGGTCGGGCCGCAACCGGGTGCTGGTCAACCGCCAACGCCTGGCTCGCACCCGCGAGCTGCTCGGGGTGCTGCGCGTGTCGGTGTTCGCGCCCGACGACCTCGCCCTGGTCAAGGGTGGGCCGGGGGAGCGGCGGCGGTGGATGGACGACTCGCTGGTCGCCCTGGCCGTCAAGCACGACGCGCTGCGGCTGGAGATCGACCGGATCCTCAAGCAGCGCAACAGCCTGCTCAAGCAGGCCGGTGGGCGGATCAACGACGAGGTCGCGGTCACCCTCGACGTCTGGGACGCCAAGCTCGCCCAGAGCGGCGAGCAGCTCGGCCATGCCCGGGCCACGCTCGTCGCCCGGGTCACGCCGATGATCGTCGAGGCCTACGAGCAGCTCGCCGGCGTGGCGACCGCGATCGAGATGATCTACGAGCCGGCCTGGCGGCGCACGGGCCTGCTCAACGCGCTCGCCGCGGCGCGCGTCGACGACGTGCGCCGGCAGTCGAGCACGGTCGGCCCGCAACGTGACGATGTCGAGCTGGCGATCAACGGGATGCCCGCGCGCACCCATGCCTCGCAGGGCGAGCAGCGCACGCTCGCGCTCGCGGTGCGGCTCGCCACACACCGGCTGGTGGCGGACAAGGTGGGGTCGCCGCCCATCCTGGTCCTCGACGACGTGCTCAGCGAGCTGGACCCGTCGCGCGCCTCGGCCCTGCTCGCCCACCTCCCGGTCGGGCAGGTCATCATCACCTCCGCCAGCGAGCTGCCGCCCGACGCTGTACCCCAGCGGACGCTGCGGATCACCCGGGGTACGGTGACGTGATGGCGCCAGCGCACGATGATCCGATGCCGTTGCACGCCGCGCTCGACGAGACGGTCCGCGCCCTCCGCGGCGGCACGTCGACGGCCCGCTCGATGGGCTCGCTGTTCAGCCGCTGGACCGACGCGGTGGGCCAGACCGTGGCCGATCACGCCCGCCCCGTGAAGCTCGACGACGGCCGTCTGCTGGTCGAGGTCGACGAGCCCGGATGGGCCACGCAACTCCGCTTCCTGGAGGCTGATGTGATCGAACGTCTGCGGTCCGTAGCGGGTTTGGAAGTGTCGCGATTCGATATCCGCGTGAAACACCGCTGAACGGGCCGTATTCGGCCGTTTCCGTGCCGAAAAATCGGTGGGACGGAACCTTCGTCGGCAGCGGGCCGAGAGCCACCACTCCGTGACACCCTTTTGGTAGGCTGGGGGTCACTTCGATCACGGTGTTCACCCCCTTGCCGACCGTCCTCTTCGCAGCGATGCGCTGCCCATCGGTGATTGCCTTCCGGTGATCCTGCGATCGATCGTTCCCACGAGATTGAAGAGGTCCTGCCGTGTCCTTGACTGACACCCCTCCCGGCACTCCACCGGACGCGAACCCTCCCGTTCCTGCCGCCGCCGTTGCTGCGCCGCCCAAGGTCGCTGTGTCGAACCAGGGCAGCGCGAGCTACAGCGCGAAGGACATCCAGGTCCTCGAGGGGCTCGACCCGGTCCGCAAGCGCCCCGGCATGTACATCGGCTCCACCGGCCTGGCCGGTCTGCACCACCTGATCTGGGAGGTCGTCGACAACTCCGTCGACGAGGCGATGGCGGGCTTCGCCACCAAGATCACCGTCACCCTGCTGGCCGACGGCGGCTGCCGGGTCGACGACGACGGGCGCGGCATCCCCGTCGATCCGTATCCGTCGGGCCCGCACAAGGGCAAGAGCGCGGCCGAGGTCGTGCTCACCGTGCTCCACGCCGGCGGCAAGTTCGGCGGCGAGGGCTACAAGGTCTCCGGCGGCCTCCACGGCGTCGGTGTCAGCGTCGTCAACGCGCTCAGCGAGAAGCTGCTGATCGAGGTCGACCTCAACGGCAACCACCACGTGCAGCACTACGCCAAGGGCGGCAAGCCGCAGGACAAGATGACCATCGTCGGCCCCACCCCGGCGCGTGGCCGCCGGCGCGGCACGTCCATCTCGTTCTGGCCCGACGCCGTCATCTTCCAGGCCGAGGGCACCGAGTTCGTGGCCCGCACCGTGCTCGAACGGCTGCAGACGATGGCCTTCTTGAACAAGGGCCTCGAGATCGTGTTCGTCGACGAGCGCGAGGGTCGCCAGCAGACCGTCACGTACCAGTACAAGGGCGGCATCGTCGACTTCGTCAAGCACCTCAACGCCTCCAAGGAGGCGCTGTTCACCAAGGTCGCCAACTACGAGGACAGCGACGACGCCGAGGGCATGACGCTCGACATCGCGCTGCAGTGGAACACGGGTTACTACGAGGGCATCCACGGCTACGCCAACGGCACCTCCACCACCGAAGGCGGCATGCACGTGGAGGGCTTCAAGACGGCGCTCACCAGCGTGCTCAACAAGTACGCGCGGGCCAAGAACCTGCTCAAGGAGAAAGAGGACAACCTCCTCGGCGAGGACATCCGCGAGGGCATCACCGCCATCGTGTCCGTGAAGCTCCGCGAGCCGCAGTTCGAGGGTCAGACCAAGGCCAAGCTCGGCAACGTCCCGATGCGTTCGTTCGTGCAGAAGGCCACCAACGAGCGTCTCGCCGAGTGGCTGGAGGAGAACCCGGCCGAGGCCAACCGCATCGTCAAGAAGGGCATTGCCGCAGCGCAGGCCCGCCTCGCCGCGAAGAACGCCCGCAACGCCATCCGCCGCAAGACGGCGTTGGCCGGCGCCGGCATGCCCGACAAGCTCAAGGACTGCAGCAGCGGCAACCCCGACGAGAGCGAGCTGTTCATCGTCGAGGGCGATTCCGCCGGCGGTTCCGCGGTGAACGCCCGCGATCCGCGCACGCAGGCGATCCTGCCGATCCGCGGCAAGATCCTCAACGTCGAGCGGGCCCGGCTCGACAAGATGCTCAAGAACCTCGAGGTGCAGTCGCTGATCACCGCCATCGGCGGTGGCGTCGGCGAGGAGTTCAACGCCGAGAAGGCCCGCTACCACAAGATCATCATCCTGGCCGACGCCGATGTCGACGGCAGCCACATCCGCACGTTGCTGCTGACGTTCTTCTTCCGCCAGATGCGTCCGATGATCGACGCCGGCTACATCTACATCGCCCAGCCGCCGCTGTTCTCGACCGAGATCGGCAAGGAGAAGACGTACCTCAAGGACGAGGCCGCGAAGGCCCGGTTCCTCGACGAGCGTCCGAACCACAAGAAGGAGTTCCAGCGCCTGAAGGGCCTCGGTGAGATGGACTGGGAGGAGCTGAAGAGCACCACCATGGACGCCGACACCCGCACGCTGCTCCAGGTCACCATCGACGAGGCGGCAACCGCCGACGAGATCGTCAGCATCCTGATGGGCGAAGACGTCGAGCTCCGCAAGCACTTCATCCAGACGAACGCCAAAGACGTCCGCTTCCTGGACATCTGAGCGAGAAGAGACGACATGTCAGACACACCACTGCCACCCGACGGCCCGCAAGACAACACCCCCGCCGATGAGCCGGCCGAGAACCCCGTCACGCCCAGCACCGATCGCGTCGACACCTCTGTCGCCCTGCAGCCGATGCAGGACGAGATGGAGAGCAGCTTCCTCGACTATGCGATGTCGGTCATCACGTCGCGCGCCCTGCCCGACGTGCGCGACGGTCTCAAGCCCGTGCACCGCCGCATCATCTGGGACATGGAGGAGCAGGGCTTCCGCCCCGACCGCCCGTTCGTGAAGTCCGCGCGTGTCAGCGGCGACACGATGGCCAAGTACCACCCCCACGGCGACGGCGCCATCTACGACGCCCTCGTGCGCATGGCCCAGCCGTTCTCGCTGCGCCATCCGTTGATCGACTTCCACGGCAACTATGGAAGCCCGGACTTCGGGCCGGCCGCCTCGCGATACACCGAGTGCCGCCTGCACCCGCTGGCGATGCAGCTGCTGGCCGACATCGACGAAGAGACCGTCGACATGAACCCGACGTACGACGGCAGCCGCTTCGAGCCCGCCGTGCTGCCGGCGCGGTTCCCCAACCTGCTCGTCAACGGCAGCCAGGGCATCGCGGTCGGGATGGCCACCAACATCCCGCCGCACAACCTCGGCGAGGTCATCGACGCCACCATCCACCTGATCGACCATCCGGAGGCCACGCCCGACGACCTCATGCAGTTCGTCAAGGGTCCCGACTTCCCGACCGGCGGATCCATCCTCGGCCGAGCCGGGATCATGGACGCCTATCGCACCGGTCGTGGCAGCGTGAAGATGCGTGCAACCGCAAGCATCGAGGAGACCAAGCGCGGCGGGTTCGAGATCGTCGTCACGGAGCTGCCGTACCAGACCAGCTGCAACTCGGTGGCCGGGCGCATCCAAGAGCTGGTCGACGCCGGCGACCTCGACGGCATCTCCGACGTCAACGACGCCTCAGCGGGTGGCAAGACCAAGCTCGTCGTGTCGTTGAAGCGCGACGCGAACGCCAACGTGGTGCTCAACAACCTGTTCAAGCTGACCCAGCTGCAGACCAGCTTCGGCGTCAACATGGTGGCGCTCGTCGACGGCATCCCGCGCACGGTGAACCTGCTCACAGCGCTCGAGGGCTACGTCCGTCACCAGGTCGAGGTCATCACCCGCCGCAGCACGTATCGCCTGCGCATCGCCAACGAGCGGGCCCACAAGGTCGAGGGCCGGATCAAGGCGCTCAACGTCATCGATCAGATCATCGCCCTGATCCGCGCCAGCGACGACACGGCCGCTGCGCGCGACGGTCTGATGGCTGCGCCGTTCGAGTTCAGCGAGATCCAGGCCCAGGACATCCTGGAGATGCAGCTCCGCCAGCTCACCCGTCTGAGCCGCATCGACCTCGAGCGCGAGTTGGGCGAGCTGCAGGAGCGGATCATCGAGCTGCAGGCCATCCTCGACAACCCCGAGCAGTTGCGTGGCGTCATCAAGACCGAGATGCTCGCCATCAAGGAGGAGTTCGCGACGCCGCGCAAGTGCGCGATCACCCTCGACACCGGCGAGATGAGCATCGAGGACCTCGTCGACGACACCGAGCTGGTGATCGTGATGACCGAGGCCCAGTACGTCAAGGCCGTCCCGGCTGCGAACTTCAAGACACAGGGCCGCGGCGGCCGCGGTGTCGCCGGCGCGAAGCTGAAGACCGACGATCTCGTCCGGCACGTCATCTTCACGTCGTCGCACGCGTTCTTGCTGTTCTTCTCCAACCGCGGCAAGGTCTACCGCCTCCGGGCACTCGAGATCCCCGAGCGCGAGCGCACCGCGAAGGGCATGCCCATCGTCAACCTGCTGCCGCTGCAGGCCGGCGAGACGATCCAGGCCATCATCGACACGCGCGACTTCGCCAGCGAGCGCTACCTGTTCTTCGCGACGAAGAAGGGCACGGTCAAGAAGACCGCGTTCAACGAGTACGACTCGAGCCGTCGCGACGGTCTGATCGCGATCAACCTGCGCGACGACGACGAGCTCGTGCGGGTCATCGAGACCAGCGGCAGCGACGACATCTTCATGGTGGGTCGTGGTGGCACCACGATCCGGTTCAGCGAGGACGAAGTGCGGCCGATGGGCCGTTCGGCCGGCGGCGTGCGCGGCATGAAGATGAAGCCCGGCGACGAACTGGTCAGCGTCGACGTCGCCCGTGACGACACGGCGATCTTGATGATCACCGAGAGCGGCTACGGCAAGCGCACCCAGCTCGAGCGGTTCAACCGTCAGGGCCGCGGTGGCCAGGGCGTCATCGGCATCAAGCTCACCGGCCGCAAGGGCAAGGTCGTCGCAGCGTTCATGGTGGGCCTCGACGACGACATCGTCGCCGTCTCCAGCGGTGGCGTGATGATCCGGATGAACGTCCGCGACATCAGCTCCCAGGGCCGGGATGCCACCGGCGTGCGGGTGATGAGCCTCGACGACGGCCAGACGGTCGCGTCGGTGGCGTTGATCCTGGCGTCGGACACCGAGGAGTAGATCGCCTCCACGACGTCGGGGATCGCGGAGCTCCCCGGCGTCGTCAGCCGGTTCCGCCTCGGGTTCGTGCGACGTCCTCCGGCGTCGATGGCGACGGAGGTGGAGCATGTCGAAGGTGAAGGATCGTGGCCAGGCGATCGGGCTGGTGCTGATCTCGATCGTGCTGGTGGCGCTCGTGGCAGGTGCAATGGTGCGGGTGTCACGCCATGTGACCGATCGTGGGCGGGCCCAGACGGCAGCCGATGCAGCGGCGCTCGCCGGTGTGAACGGAGGCAGTGCGGCTGCCGCGAACGCCGCGGCGCGCAACGGTGCTGTGCTCATCGAGTTCGATCGGCGGGCGGTCGCCGACGGCTTCGCGGTCGATGTCGAGGTCGCGATCGGCGACGAACACGCGGTCGCGCGGGCCTCGAGTGGGCCGTGACCACGCTCGCGCCCCCGTTGGGACGTGCAATGTCTCTACACTTCGCTTCGTGAGCTCGAACGGCAGGGGTGGTGACGCGCGCGGCAAACCGCCGTCGTCGGATCGCCAGCGCCCCGACCGTCCCCTGTCGACGGCCGAGCGATCGCGCCAGCCCGACCAGGCCGAGGCGGCGGTCGCGCCGCCGGAGCCGCCGCCGGCCCCATCGTCGAACGGGCGACCCAGCCCGTCGGCGCGAGCAGCCGGCACGTCGCGACCGTCGACCAGCGGCGCTGCCAAGGGTGCCCGCCGCCCATCGGGCGACGGCAGCTCGTCGAAGGGACCCGCCTCCAACGGATCCAGCTCGAACGGGCACACATCCAAGGAACGGTTGTCGAACGGTGCGTCCGAGAACGGGCACACGTCGAACGGGTCGGGCTCGAACGGCTCGTCGTCCAACGGCTCGTCGTCCAACGGGTCGTCGCCGAAGCCCGCCGGCACCAAGGGCGACGGCGCCGGCAGCAACGGCTCCAGCAGCAACGGCAAGCCCGCCTCCACCGACCGGCTCTCCCCGCCGCCCGTTGCGCCGATCACCACGCCACCGTTGGTCCCGCCGGCCGATCTCGCGCCGGCGTCTGCAGTGGGCGACGTCGCATCCGACGGGTCGGGCGACGATCAGGATCTCGAGCAGGACAACGTCGTCGCGTTCGAGACGCCGTCGGCGAAGCTGAAGCGCTCGCTGCGACGCTCGAAGGTCGGCCAGCTGTTCGGCGGCGCCGTCACGGATGGGTCCGCCACCGAGGCCTCGGCCACCGACACGGATGCTCCGACCTCGTCGGCCGAGGACGTCGTGCGCCCCGCGTCGCCCATCACCAGCCCGGTCGCCGCAGTGACGATGGACAGCCTGCCCGTCGTCGAGCACGCCCCACCGTCGGGGCCCCCGATGCCGATCGATCCCGGCCTGATGCGTGGCCCGGCCACGCTCGTGCCGAGCGTGCCACCGCCGACCCGGCCGATCCCGTTGCCAGCACTGTTCGACGACGAGATCGCCACCGGCGATCCGCTGTCGTTCGATCGGCTCTTCGATCCGGTGTCCGACACCGATCGCGAGTTGCCGCCGGGCGCTGCCGCCCGGCCAGTGCGACCGCGATCGTTCCAGTTCACCCAACCGATGCGCCGTCAGCGCCGCCCGCGTGTCCGCCGGGTCACGCGCGTCGTCCGCCACATCGATCCGTGGAGCGTCTTCAAGGTCGCGCTGTGCTTCAGCATGGTGCTGTACGGCGTGTGCCTCACGGCCGGCGTGCTGCTCTGGAACGTGGCGTACACGACGGGAACGATCGACAACGTGCAGCGCTTCTTCGAATCCTTCGGCTGGGACACGTTCCGGTTCAAGGGTGGTCAGCTGTTCCACAACGCATGGATCGCCGGGCTGTTCGTGGCGCTCGGCCTCACCGGTCTGATCGTGCTCGCCGCCACCTTGTTCAACCTGATCACCGACCTCGTCGGCGGCATCCGCATCACCGTCCTCGAGGAAGAGGTGGTCGAGAAGGCGCCCGTCGCCAAGGGTCCGCTGCTGCGCCGCCGCGGCGCGATGGTCGGTGCCAAGGCGTTCGGACCGCGCCCCGGTCAGCCCACGCTCACCGACGACGACCGGGATCCGTTCTCGACGCCGGGCGATTCCCTCGACGTTCTCGGTTGAGGTTGACCGGTTCGTCCCGATAACCTGCGGTGCCCAGAAGTGCGGGGCTATAGCTCAGTCGGTTAGAGCGCATCCCTGATAAGGATGAGGTCCACAGTTCGATTCTGTGTAGCCCCACTGCAACACACCCAGGTCTCCGACCTGAAAGGCCCCCGCAAGGGGGCCTTTGTCGTTCCAGGGTTCGCGACCTGGACAACATCGGGGCTTGACCTTGACGCGGGGTCAACCCTGCACGATGCGTTCATGACCACAGCAACATCCATCCAGATCGCCGGGCTGAGGAAGTCGTTCGGCGACGTCGTCGTGCTCCGCGGCGTCGACCTCGAGATCGCACGGGGCAGCATCTTCGCGCTGCTCGGCTCCAACGGCGCCGGCAAGACCACCCTCGTGAGGGTCCTCGCCACGCTGCTCCGAGCCGACGCCGGCAGCGTCTCGGTGAACGGCTTCGACGTCGCCACGCAACCAGCCGACGTTCGCGAGTGCATCAGTCTCACCGGCCAGTTCGCCGCTGTCGACGAGATCCTGACCGGGCGCGAGAACCTCATGTTGATCGCCAGATTGCGCCACCTCGACCAGCCGGGGCGCATCGCCGACGAGCAGCTCGACCGGTTCTCGCTCACCGACGCCGGAGGACGACGGGTGGCGACCTACTCGGGCGGCATGCGTCGCCGGCTGGACATCGCCATGAGCCTGATCGGGAATCCGCCGGTGATCTTCCTGGACGAGCCCACCACGGGCCTCGATCCCCAATCGCGACTCGAGGTCTGGCAGTCCATCCGCGAGCTGGCGCACGGCGGCACCACGGTGCTGCTCACCACCCAGCACCTCGACGAGGCCGAACACCTCGCCGACCGGATCGCGATCCTCCACGAGGGACGGATCCTCGTCAACGGCACCCTTGCCGAGCTCAAGGCCCTGCTGCCGCCGGCTGAGGTGACGTACGTCGAGCAGCAGCCGAGCCTCGAGGACGTGTTCCTCGCCCTCGTCGGTCCCGTGGCCCCGACCGGGATCACCCTGCACGATGCGGCGGCTGCCTCGGTCGCCGCCGAGAACTGAGGTTCGACGATGAACAAGCGTTCCTTCCAGGACACCACCACACTGTTGGGGCGGTCCGTGCGGCACATCCTGCGCAGCCCGGACACGATCATCACGACGGCGATCACGCCGATCGCGATGCTGCTGATGTTCGTCTACGTCTTCGGCGGCGCGATCGACACCGGCGGTGCCAAGTACGTCGACTACCTCCTACCCGGGATCTTGCTGATCACCGTCGCCTCGGGCGTTGCCTACACGGCGTTGCGGCTCTACACCGACGTCTCCAACGGGATCTTCGAGCGTTTCCAGTCGATGCCGATCGCCCGCTCGGCCATCCTGTGGGGGCATGTGATCACCTCGGTGATCGCCAACATGGTCTCGCTGGTGCTGGTCGTCCTCGTCGCCGTCGTGATCGGGTTCCGGTCAGGAGCCGGCGTCGACGCGTGGGTCGAGGTGCTCGGGATCATGGTGTTGTTCACCGTGGCGCTCACCTGGCTCGCGGTGAGCGCCGGCCTCGCCGCGAAGTCGCCCGACGGTGCCGGCGCGTTCGCCTACCCGCTGCTGTTCCTGCCCTTCGTCAGCTCGGCGTTCGTGCCCACCGCCGGCATGCCCGGCCCCGTGAAGTGGTTCGCGGCCCATCAGCCCGTCACCTCGATCGTGAACACGCTTCGCAACCTGTACGCCGAGCGGCCGCTCGGGAACGATCTGTGGACCGCGCTCGGCTGGTGCGTCGGACTGCTCGTCGTGGCCTACGCGCTCGGGATGCGCACGTACCGTCGCAAGCTGGCGTGAACCGTGGGACACACTGGATCGATGAAGAGCGCGCGGACATGTTGACGATCGGCCAGCTCGCTGCCTACGCCGGTGTGACCGTGCGCGCCGTTCGCCACTATCACGCCAAAGGGCTGCTGCCCGAACCTCAGCGGGACCACTCCGGGTATCGGCGCTACGACGCTGCCGCGGTCGTCGAGCTGATCCGGATCAGGACGCTCGCCGACGCAGGCGTGCCCCTGTCCCGGGTGCACGAACTGCTCGCGGCAGACGGTGCGGAGTTCGCCGCAGCCATCGACGACATCGATCGCCGGCTGCAAGCCGAGATCGAGGACCGTCAACGCCATCAACAGCGGGTCGCCGAGCTCGCGGCGGGCGACAACCTCGCCCTGCCACCCGAGGCGGTGGCGTACCTGGACCGCCTCCGCGAGCTCGACGTGCCGGAGCGAGCGATCACGATGGAGCGTGACGCCTGGATCCTCGTGGCCGCACAGATCCCACAGCAGATGTCGACGCTGATGGCGCTCAAGCGCGGGCAGATCGAGGACCCGGCGATCATCGCGATCTACTTCGATCTCCTCGAGGCAGCCGACTGGAAAGCCGACGACCCACGCCTCACCGCAGTCGCCGATCGGCTCGTGACGATGTTCGAAGCAGACGCCGATCAGTGGAGCGAGGACCAGATGGTCGACTTCGACCTCGATCACGAACTGGTGACGCTGCTGGACGAAGTGTTCGTCAATGCCGTGCCCGCCGCTCGTCCACTCCTCCGCCTCCTCGAAGCACGCGGCTGGACCGGGTGGACTAAGCTCGAACGCCGGCCCCCGATCGACGTCGTCCCGCGCCGGGCATCGTCGAACCCGGCTACAGCTTCTGCACGTTCGGCTACGTCCTCCACGCTCACCCCGGAAATCGCGCGCTCGCAGACCTGCTAGACAACAGCGACGCGTGACGGTCAGCGTTGACATCGCACGACGGGCAGATGCGAGTGAGAGGGAGACTCATGACCGACATCGTTGACCCTGTGGTCGATCCGGACATCGACGCAGACCGGGCCGAGCTGAACGCGCTCGGGTACGCCCAGGAGCTGAAGCGCGGGATGGGCGGGTTCAGCAACTTCGCGATCAGCTTCTCGATCATCTCGATCCTCGCGGGCGGGATGACGAGCTACTGGCTCGGCATGGTCACCGGCGGGCCGCGGGTGATCATGGTCGGCTGGATCGTGGTCGGCTTCTTCGCCCTGCTGGTGGGCATGGCGATGGGCGAGATCTGCTCGGCCTACCCGACCGCAGGCGGCCTGTACTACTGGTCGGCCAAGCTGGCCCGCAAGAACGGACCACGATGGGCCTGGTTCACGGGCTGGTTCAACCTGCTCGGCCAGATCGGTGTCATCGCCAGCGTCGACTACGCGCTCGCGATCTTCATCGGCTACTTCGTGCGGATGTTCGACGACTCGTTCCAGCTCACCGCGTGGACCGTGTTCGGGATCTACATGGCGGTGCTGGTCTCGCACGGGCTGCTCAACACGTTCGGCGTGAAGCTGGTGCGGCTGCTCGGCGACGTCAGCGTCTGGTGGCACGTCGCCGGTGTGGCGATCATCTTCGGGGTGCTGATGGCCAGCCACAAGTCCGGCCAGCGCGGCCTCGGCCACCTGTTCGACTCAGCGCCGCCCGGGCTCACCGGTTGGACCGGTGGCACGTTCGTCACCATCTACCTGTTCGCGCTCGGCTTGCTCCTCGCCCAGTACACGATCACCGGCTTCGACGCCTCGGCACACGTGAGCGAGGAGACCAAGGGCGCTCGCACCGAGGCGCCGAAGGCCATCGTCCGGGCGATCTACGTCTCGGCGATCGCCGGCTTCCTGCTCAACCTGGCGATGAACAAGGTGCTGCCGAAGGACCCGGCGGCCTACTCGGCGGTCGCGTTCGGCGGCGGCAAGGACACGTTCCTCGTCAACGCCGCACCACGGCTGCTGTCGACGGCCGTCGGCAGCGCGATGGCCAAGTTCCTCGTGCTGATCTGCATCGTCGCCCAGTACTTCTGCGGGATGGCCTCGGTGACCGCGAACAGCCGGATGATCTACGCGTTCAGCCGCGACGGTGCGCTGCCGGGGTCGAAGCTGTGGCACAAGATCAACCCGCGCACGCGGACACCAACGAACTCGATCTGGCTCGGCATCGGGCTCTCGGCCATCACCGGTGCGCTGTCGCTGTACCAGAAGGGCGGCTACTCGACGGCCTTCTTCGCGATGACCGGCATCTGCGTGATCGGGCTCTACATCTCCTACGCGATTCCGATCTACCTCCGCCTCACCAACCCGGATTTCAAGACCGGACCGTGGAACCTGAAGGGCAAGCACAAGCTCGTCGGCTGGACCTCGCTGATCTGGATCGGCTTCATCACAATCCTGTTCTTCGCCCCGCTGTTCTGGCCGTTCTGGAAGTTCTGGGGTGACGACAACATCATCCGCAACGCGGATGGCACGCCGTCGGGGTTCTTCAAGCAGAACAACGTCAACTTCACCGCGCCGCTCATCATCGGGGCGTTCATCGTGTTCGCCCTCTACTGGACGTTCTCGGGCCGCAAGTGGTTCACCGGGCCGAAGGTGCAGGGCACGCCCGAGGAGATGCGCGCGATCGAGCGCGAGCTCGATGCACTCGAGCGGGGGTCGCTCTGACCCGCTGACGGTCCGAGCCGTCCCGGGGGGCGACGTAACGTTCCTCGTGCGGCGTCATACTGTCAAGGACGACATCACGCTGCGGTCAGGACCTGACGTAGAGCGATGTCTGATGACCGGGGCGTGGGAGCCCCGTGGGGAAACCGCACACGACCCGAAGGGATGTCCCGATGAACGACAACAGAATCGAAGAACTGGAAGCACAGGTGGCCCGGCTCACGGCCTTGGTGGAGCGCCTCACGCCCGCCGCGAGCGAGCCTCGCGCGGGCGGCGCTGTGGCCGGAGCGGGCGAGCCCGTCACCGACACCGAGCACGAACCGTCGCAGTCCTCACGGCGGGGCATGTTGAAGCTCGCCGGCGCCGCAGCGGTCGGTGCCGTCGCCGTCGCGGTCGGCGGCAACGCGCTCCCGGCCGCTGCCACCACGGGCCAGCCGATGTTGATCGGAGCTGCGAACAACCCGACCCTGTCGACGGATCTCACCGTCCTCACCGGCAACTTCAACGCGTTGAACGACAGCGGTACGAGTGCAATCGCGCCGTCGGTGAACGGCGTGATCTCGGCCATCAACCAGAGCACAACGTCCGACTCGCTCGTGCGTGGCGCGATCCTCGGCGTGGGAGGCAACCCGAACGGAACGTCTCACGGCGTCGTCGGCAACGTGGTCTCGATCGCGAAGGGCTCGGCGGTGTACGGCCAGTCCGATTCCACGACCGTCGGTGTCAGCGCCGGGGTGCTGGCCAAGTCGGCTACCGGACCATCGATCCAGCTCGTGCCCGTGGCTTCTGGCCCGCCGACCACCGGCGCGTGGACGGTCGGTGCGATCCAGCCGGACACCACCGGCCGGTTGTTCTACTGCGTCGCCAGCGGTACGCCCGGCACGTGGAAGGAGCTGACCGCAACGCCCGCGACACCGGTGACGCTGCACATCATCAACCCCGTTCGCGTGTACGACTCACGACTCGCGCTGCCGACGCCTGGCAAGCTCGCCACCGGCCTCAGCCGGGTCGTCAGCGTGAAGGACTCGCGTGATTCCACGACCGGCGCCGTGCTCGTCCCGGACGTCGTGCCGGTGGGAGCCACCGCGATCGTCGGCAACCTGACGATCACCAAGACCGTCGGTTCAGGCGGGTTCTTGTCGGTGGTGCCCGGTGATGCGACGTCGTTCAGCAGCTCGTCGATCAACTGGTTCGGTCCGAACCAGGACCTCGCCAACGGCATCACGGCGAAGATCGATGCGACACGGTCGGTGAAGGTGTTCTGCGGTGGTGACAACGCCACCGACTTCGTCATCGACGTCACCGGCTTCTACCTCTGACGCGCCTGCCGGCGGTCAGCGGTGGGCGACCACCGTGAAGTAATCGGCAACCGAATCGTCGGCCGTCTCGGGCACGATCTCACCGTTCTCGGTGTGGATCGTGTCCGTGACGAGTCCGGCGGCGGCGATCAGCTCGCGCAGATCCGTGAGCGTGGTGAAGTGGACGAACGGCGCGAAGTCGTGGGCAGCCAGCGGGCCCACGGCCCACACACCGTGGTCGCGAGCGAGTGGACGGGCGTGCTGCCAGTTCGCCACACTGCGTGGCCAGGACATCGGGTGCATCACGCGGCGGACAGCATCGCGGGCGAGCGCTTTGGCCGCCGTGCGTGGGGGTGCGCCGCGACGGCGGAGCTGGAACGGCGATTCGTCGTACGACACGCCGTTGCGGTTCAGCGTCGAGAACACGATGCGCCCATCGGCGGCGGTGACCCGGCTGAACTCGCGCAGGACCTGCACCCGCTCGTCGTGCTGGACGGTGTCGATGCCGTTGTTGCTGAACACGACGAGGCCGAACCGAGCCGGTTCGAACCTGCTCAGGTCGCGTGCGTCGCCGACGGCGACATCGAGCCCTGGGTAGCTGCGGCGGAACGCCTCGACCATGCTGGGCGCATAGTCGATGGCCTGGTAGTCGTCGGACAGCAGTCGCAGCAGCGGCGCGAGGCGACCCGTGCCGGCGCCCACGTCGAGCACGGGCCGACCGCGGACCGAAGCGGCGATGCTCGTCAACGCCGCCTGCTCGCCGCGGTCGAGGAACTGTCCGGCGGCCTGGTACACCCGCTCGTACTCGCCCGAGACACGATGGTCGTCGAACACCGCGTGGTTGCGTTCCATGAGTTGCATGGCTGAGATCCTCTCCGACTCCCGCAAGTCGCAAGATACTGTCAACACCCCACTCCGGGAGCGCCGGGCCCGGCAAGATATCGTCAAGGTCCGCTCATGTCGCCGAAGCAGCAACCGTCGCCACATCCCCACGTCCGCCTGCTCGAGGCGTTCCACTCGACCACCGACGACCTCGGCGCGAACCGGCTCGGCACGCTCGGACCCCAGCAGGTGGCCCGCCTCCGGCGCAGCGCGAACTGGAACCTCGCGGGTGGCATCGTCCTCGCGGGTGGTCTCGGCGGGCTCGTCCTCGCCGTGGCCAGCCGGCCGCTGAAGGTGGTCCAGACGCTGTTGATCGTGCTCCTGGTCGGCGTGATGCTCGCGCTGGGCATCGTCATGTTCGTGCGGCTGCGCCAGGCTGCGGGACGGGCCGTGGTGGAGCGCGTGTCGGGTCCGGTGCGGGTGGTGCGGCGCGGTCGGGCGGGGTTCTACCTGGTCGTCGAGGGCCGCGACTTCAAGCTGCCGGTGCTGCCCAACATGGTGACCAACGGCGGGATGTACCACGTCTACGTCACCCCGGCGGCGAAGCGGATCGTCTCGATGGAGCCCGTCGCGCCGGTACAGTGAGCCGACCATGAAGATGCTCCGTCGTGCGATCCTGGCGCTGTCCGCTGCGGCGACAGTTGCCGGCATCCTCCGGTTGCGCGGTCAGGGCGGCGTCCCCCCACAGACGGGTGGATGGCGCGAGATGTCCGTCAAGCCGCGATGACGGATCCTGCGGCGGTCGACGGGTGGACCGCCGGCGAGCTGCCGATCGTCCCTGTCCCGATCGTTGCCGTGATCGGAGTCGGTGTCACCGGCTCGCGGGTCGCGGCGAACCTCGCCGGCACGCGCGTGGTGCGGATCGGTGTGCACGACGAGCGTGAGGACATCGCGTCGACAGTGGCGCGCACGATCGGTGGCGTGGTGGTGGACCTCGACGACGCGAAGGTCGCCGATGTGGCCGTGCTCGCGCTCCCCGCACCGCATGCAGCGCTCGCCCGCCGGCTGATCACCAACGGTGTGTCGGTGGTGTCGATGAGCGACGATCTCGACGACGTCCGCGAGCTCCTCGCGATGGACCGCCTCGCGTCGGATCGTGGCGTGCAGCTCGTCGTCGGCGCGGCGATGGCCCCCGGGCTGTCCGGGCTGCTGGCCCGCCAGCTCGCCGACCAGCTCGACACCGCGGACGAGATCCACGTCGCGATGCACGGCACCGCCGGACCGTCGTGCGCGCGCCAGCACCACCGAGCCCTCGGTGGCACGTCGATCGGGCTGCACGACGGCGAGTGGATCAGCCGCCCCGCCGGCGTCGGCCGCGAGCTGTGCTGGTTCCCCGAACCGGTCAACGCGTACGACTGCTACCGCGCCGAGGTGCCGGATCCCGTGCTGCTGCACCGCGTCTTCCCCGCCGTCGGGCGGATGAGCGCGCGCATGTCCGGCACCCGTCGGGACCGCTTCACGGCGCGGTTGCCGATGCTGCGGCCGCCGCACCGCGAGGGCGGCGTCGGCGGCGTGCGGGTCGAGGTCCGCGGTGCGCTCGCGAGCGGCGAGCGCGAGACCCTCATCGCCGGCAGCTCGGTGCGTAGCGGCGTGGCGGCCGGTGCTGTGGCCTCGGCGATGGCCGGGTGGGTGGCGCGGGTGCGCGGCTCGGCCGATGCGCCGACGGGCGTGATCGTGCTCGGCGATCCGCGGCTGCCCACGGCCGACCTGCTCACCGAGATCAGCGCGTGCGGCGTGCCGCTCGCCGAGTTCACGGGCGTGTCCCGACCCGCCGAGTCCTGACGCCACTACCATTCGCCGCAGATGAGCGCTGACCTGCACCAGATCGCCGCCCTGCGGGTGGTGGGCGACCGCCAGCGGTACACGTCGATGCGCCGGCACCTCGTCGAGATGCTCAGCGACGCCGAGCACCCGATCACCATCCCCGACATCCTCCGCCTCGATCCCGCTCTCGCCCAGAGCTCGGTGTACCGCAACCTCGCGGTGCTCGAGCAGGCCGGCGTGATCACCCGGGTGGTCACCCACGACGAGTGGGCGCGGTTCGAGCTGGCCGAGGACATCGGCGGCCATCACCACCACCTGATCTGCGAGGAGTGCGGTGCGGTGCTCGACGTCGTCGTGCCCGACGCCGTGGAGGCCACGCTCGACGAATCGCTCGGCAACCTCGCTGCGATGAACGGCTTCGAGCTGCGCCATCACCGCCTCGACCTCGTCGGCGTGTGCACGGACTGCCGCTCATGAAGGTGCCCTCGTGAAGGTGCCGTGGCTGCCGCCGGGCCACACCGCAGTGCTCGACGGTCGCGGTGAGGTGTTCTACCGGCATCACGAGCACGCCGATCCGGACGCGCCCACGCTGCTGCTCCTGCACGGCTGGACGGCATCGGCCGATCTGCAGTTCTTCACCGCGTACGAGGCGCTCGCCGCCGACCACTCGTTCGTCGCGATCGACCACCGCGGTCACGGGCGGGGGATGCGGCCGGCGCAACGGTTCGAGCTCGAGGACGCGGCCGACGATGCCGCCGCGCTGATCACCCAGCTCGGCGTCGGGCCGGTGATCCTCGTCGGCTACTCGATGGGCGGGCCGCTCAGCCTGCTGCTGACCCAGCGTCATCCGGCACTCGTCGCCGGCATCGTGGTGCAGGCGACGGCGCTCGAATGGAACGCGACGCTGAACGAGCGAGCGCGGTGGAAGACGGTGCGGATGCTGAGCCCGATCCTGCGCTCGTGGGCGTATCCGTCGTGGCTGCGCGCGGGGCTGCGGCGGATGGCCAAGCAGTACGCGAACCTCGATCCGTACATCGAATGGCTGGCCGGGGAGCTGAGCCGCAACAGCGCAGTGCACCTCGTGCATGCCGGACAGGCGTTGAGCCGCTACGACGCCGTTCGCTGGGCGGGCGAGCTCGGGGTGCCGGCGGCGATGCTGATCACCACCAAGGACCACCTCGTGCGCCCGGTCAAGCAGCGTGCGCTGGCGAAGGCGCTGGACGCGTTCGTCATCGAGCTCGCCGGCGACCACCTGTCGACGTGGATGAACGCCGAGGAGTACGCCGCCAAGACCGTGCAGCTGGTCCACCACGTGGCCGCGCGCACCGCCGAGGGAAGCGGCCGGACGGGCTACTCGGCCTCGTCGCGCGGCTGATCGAGCGAGCGCAGGTCCGTCGACTTCTCGCTCTGCATCTCGATGTCGTCGAGCCGGTTCGCCATCCGCTCGACGGCCACGGTGAGCCGGTCGAGGTGATCGCGCATGTCCTCGGTGGTGACCATGTCGGCCAGGGCGACGCGCACGCTCGAGATCTCGCGGGCGAGGAACTCGGTGTCGGCCTGGGTGCGCTCGGCGACGCGGCGGTCGTTGTCGGTCTGGACGCGGTCGCGCTGCTCCTGGCGGTTCTGGGCGAGCAGGATCAACGGCGCTGCGTACGCGGCCTGGGTGGAGAACGCCAGGTTGAGCAGGATGAACGGGTACTTGTCCCAGCGCAGCACGGCGAACGCGACGTTGAGGATGATCCACACCACCACGATGCAGGTCTGCCAGACGAGGAACCGGGCGGTGCCGAGGGTGCGCGCGATGCTCTCGCTGAACTGGCCGAACGCCTCTTGGTCGTAGTGCAGGCCGACCCGGCGCACCTGGCGCGGTGAGCTGAGATCGCTGTGCCGGGTCATCGTGGGTCGCCCGCGGTGGCAGACGCGTCGTCCGTGTGCACGGGCGCGGTGGTGACGTGCGCGGTGTGGATGTTCGGCGAGTTGCTGCGTCGCCGCTGACGCCAGCCGGTGGGCAGCGTGCGGTCGAGCACGTCGTCGACCGTGATCGCACCGAGCAGGTGCCCGGCATCGTCGGTGACGCCCACCGCGAGCATGTTGTAGCTGGCCAGCTTCTCGGCCACTTCGCGGTCGGGGATGTTCGGGGTGATGGTCGGCTCCTGCTCGAGGCAGCGACCGAGCTCCATGCCCGGCGGCTCGCGCAGCAGGCGTTGGAAGTGGACGACACCGAGGTAGGTGCCGGTGGGCGGACGGTACGGGGGACGGCAGACGAACACCTGGGCGGCGATGCTCACCAGCCAGTCGGGGTCGCGGATCTGGGCGAGCGCCTCGGCCACCGTCGCCGTGGGGCCGAGGATGATGATGTCGGGCGTCATCTGGCCGCCCGCGGTGCCCTCCTCGTACGAGAGCAGCTGACGCATGACGGCCGCGTCGTCGTCGTCCATCGCGTCGAGGATGCGGGTGCGCTGCTCGCCCGGCATCTCGGCGAGGAGGTCGGCGAGGTCGTCGTACTCCATCTCGTCGAGCACGCTCATCAACCGGTCGAGATCGAGGCCCTCGATGATGCGCAGCTGCTCGGCCTCGGGCAGCTCCTCGAGCAGGTCGGCGAGGCGCTCGTCGTCCATCGCCGCGGCGAGCTGCTTGCGCTGCGCGAGTGGCAGGGTGCGCACGACCGTGGCGACGTCGCTGGGATGCATGTCGCGCATGCTCGCGGCCTCGGCCGCCATCGGCGCGCCGCTGTTGAACAGCGTCGGCACCTCGTCCCAGTCGACCAGGCGGTAGCTCGGCCGACGGCGGAGCGCGTTGCGGCGCGAGAGGCGGAGCTTGGCGAGCTCCCAGTACGTGGCTCGGCCATCGGTGGTGCTGCGCAGGGCGACATCGCTGACGATCTCGTCGCCGATCTTCTTGTCGAGCACGTCCTTGCCGACGAGCAGCTCGCCCGGCTTGGCCTTGAACGGATGCAGGTCGACGTCCCAGCTGCGCAGGCGCGCGCCGTCGCCGTCGATGTGGCTGAAACGAGTGCCGTTGACGAAGATCCGTCGCCGCTGGCTGGTGGCGACGTAGCCGACCACGCGTGGCGGGGTGCCCGAGCGGGAGGGGACGATGACGATGTCCTCGATGCGGCCGATCGTCGCGCCACCGGCATCCAGCAGGGGCAGGCGCATCACCCGGAACGCGTACACGAGATCGCCTGCCACGTCCGCAGGCTACCCGTTGCCCCTGGTGGCATCCGGTTTGCCGCGTTTTCCGGTCGTCGCCGTCATCAACGCCGGATCGATGACTCTGGACGGGCATGTTCAACGACTTCTTCGCTGCCAACCGGGTCGTCACCCTCCTCGCCCCCGGCGAGCACTTCGGCGTCGCGCCTCGACGCGGTGGCTGTCAGGCGAACCGCCGTTGCGGTCGGCGATCCGGATCGCATCCGGCCACGCGCGCCACGTTCGACGGGCTGGCGCCGTGCCTCGTGGTGCCGGCCGCCGAGGTCCGCCCCGGCGACCTCATCGACGGCTGGCTCCGCGTCGAGCTGGTCGGCCGCCTCGACGGCGGCCGTGACCCCGATGGTGGCACGGTCGACGTGCACACCGTCGACGGGTTGCTCCGCCTGCCCGCCTCGACACCGTGCCTCGTGCTGCGCGGATCAGTCTGCTGAAGCGGTACCTCAGTCTGCCGACAGCTGTGCCTCAGTCTGCCGACAGCTGGCGCGCCACGTCGCCGTAGCGGCGGAACCGCTCGGGCGAGCTCTCGCGCTGCTGGATCGCGTTGTAGAACAGCAGGCGCGTCGCCAACCCGCTGTAGCGCTCGCGCAGCGCATCGGCGAAACCGTCCCATGTCGACTCGGTCGTGAACACCGCCATGTGATCGTCGGTGATCTGCGCGGCCATGCCGGCCATGTCGCCGGCCTTCTGCTTCTCGCGCAGCCGCGACGTCGTGCCCTCGAACCCGGCGTCATCGAAGATGAACGCGTAGTTCGGGGTGGTGCCGTAGAAGGCGATCATGCTGCGCATGTGCTCGCGATCTCGGGCGCGCTCCTCGTCGGTGTCGCCGACCACGCACATGACCGGGACGGTGAGGCTGATCTCGGATGGATCGCGACCGGCGGCCGCGGCGCCCTCGGCGATGGCCGGCAGCGCGGTGCGGCGGAGGTAGCCCGGCTCGCCGATCGGATGGACGTGCACGCCGTCGGCCACCTCGCCCGCCATCCGCAGCATCCACGGGTTGACCGCCGCGACATCGACCGGCGGGGCCGCGAAGGCGATGGATCCCGGTGACCACTGCGGGGTGAGGAACGAGAGGTCGTAGAACTCGCCGTGGTGATCGAGCGGAGCGCCAGCGAACGCCGCCATCGACGCCTTCACCGCGAGGATGTAGTCGCGCATGCGCGGACCCGGGTGCTCGAACTCCGATCCGTAGCGGCGCACGATGTGGGTCTTGACCTGGGTGCCGAGACCGAGCCGGAACCGGCCGGCCGTCGCCTCCTGCAGCTCCCACGCGATCTGCGCGGTCACCATCGGACTGCGCGGGAACGCGACCGCCACGCCCGTCGCGATGTCCAGCGACGGTGCGGCGGTGGCCGTGACCGCGGCCGACAGGTATGCCGTGCGACCGCCTTCGGTGAACACCACGCCGTCGAAGCCGGCGGTGGCGATGTCGCGCGCCACCTCGCCCATCTCGCGCAGTGGTCGAGGGAACGTCATCACGTCGACACGCATCTCGCGGACAGTACCCGGGTGTCTCGCGACGCCCATCACCGCAGGCACCCAGCGACGGTGCGGGCACGGTTAGGTTGGCCGTGATGCCCAACGTGCTGCTGATCACGCTCGACCAGTTCCGCGGCGACTGCCTGTCGGTGGCCGGCCATCCGCTCGTGCAGACCCCGAACCTCGACGCGCTCGCGGCTGCGGGTGTGCGGCTCAGCCGCCACTACAGCCAGGCCGCGCCGTGCGGGCCCGGCCGGGCATGCCTGTACACCGGCATGTACCAGATGAACAGCCGCGTGGTCGCGAACGGCACGCCGCTCGACGCTCGGTTCGACAACATCGCCCTCGCGGCTCGGCGTGCGGGTTACGAGCCGGCGCTGTTCGGCTACACCGACCAATCCGTCGACCCGCGTGAGGCCACCGGTCCGGACGATCCGCGGATGCAGGCCTACACCGGGGTGCTGCCCGGCTTCGATCCGGTGCTCGCGCTCGACGACGACCAGGTGCCGTGGCGGCAGTGGCTGGAGTCCAAGGGGTACGCGGATCCAGGCAGCAGCCACCTCGCGCTCACCAGCGAGCCCGAGCGGCCGGTCGACGTCGGGGTGTCGACCTTCGTCACCGACACCGCGCTCGAGTGGCTCGATCATCGCGCCGACGACTCGCCGTGGTTCATCCACCTCAGCTACCTCCGGCCGCATCCGCCGTACGCCGCGGCAGGCGAGTTCGCGACGATGTACGACCCGGCCGACGTGCCGCTGCCCGTCGCCCCGATGGACGACATCCATCCGCTCCACGCCCAGGTCCTGGGTGTGCCCGGCATCGCCGCGCCCACTGACGAGCGGGCGATGCGCGAGCTCGCCGCCCAGTACTTCGGGATGATCAGCGAGGTCGATGCCCAGCTCGGCCGGGTCTGGGCCGAGCTGCAGGCGCGCGGCTTGTGGGACGACACGATCATCGTCGTCACCGCCGATCACGGCGAGCAGCTCGGCGATCACGGACTGCTGCAGAAGCTCGGCTGGTTCGAGGAGAGCTACGCCATCCTCGGCATCGTCCGCGATCCGCGCCATGCCGCCGCGCACGGCACCGTCGTCGGCGAGTTCACCGAGAACATCGACATCTTCCCCACGCTGTGCGACGCGATGGGCATCGACGTCCCGGTGCAGTGCGACGGGCTGCCGCTCACCCCGTTCCTTCGCGGCGAGTCCCCGCCGTGGTGGCGCACCGCAGCCCACTGGGAGTGGGACTGGCGCTTCGCTGAGATCGGCCGCGGCGAGCACGCCTGGCCCTGGGACCGTCGCCTCGAGCGTCGCAACCTCAGCGTGCTGCGCGACGCCGAGGTGCAGTACGTGCAGTTCGGCGACGGCACCTCGCTCTGCTTCGACCTCATCGCCGACCCGACGGCGCGCACGCTGGTGACCGATCCGGCAATGGTGCTGCCTCGAGCGCAGGCGATGCTCACCTGGCGGGCGAACCACCTCGACCGCACGCTCACCGACTTCCTCGTCGAGCGCGGCGGCATCGGCCGACTGCCACCCGGCGTGCCCGACACCTTCACCCGCGGCGAAGCGGTGTAGCGGAACGGCTCAGAACATCCTAGAGGTAGTAGCCCGTCACGTCGACGATGAAGTGGGTGGCGCCGCCACCGCCGTGCCAGACCTTGATCTGACGGGCTGCGTTGACCGGCGTGACGCCGCCGTTGGCGATCTGCTGCTTGGCCGCGGTCCAGTTGATGGTGCTCGCGGTGTACGCCGTCGCGTCGCCACCGGTGACGGCCAGGAACCCGGCGCCCCCGGTGTCGGTGATGGTGAGGTTGAACGTGATCGCGGTCGCGCCGGCCGGCACCGAGTTGGCGGTCGTGACCGCACCGGTGTTGAGGTCGCGCGCATCGGCGATCGAGATCTGCCGGACGTCGGCGGCGCTGACGACGCCCGGGCTCGGCGTGCCGGCGCGGGTGTCGCACGCCCGGAACGGCGTGACGGCGTGGAACTGCGGGGCGATGACCGCGTTGATCTGACGCCACTTGCCGGGCGAGCCGGCCTCGACGCAGGAGTAGAGGTTGCCGGCCTGGTCGCCGACGATGTCGCGCAGCGCGTACGTACCGGCGGTCGGTGCGCCGGCCACGGTGAACGCACCGATGCCGAGGCGGCTGGCGACGTACACGCCGTAGCCGGTGGTGGACGCGCCGTAGACACCCCAGCCGGCGGGGGACTGGCCCCACACGCCGGCGGAGCCGGAGCCGTCACCGAAGCCCGACACGGCGTCGCCGTTGTTGCGGGCCTTGACAAAGAGGACGTCGCCATCGAACGGCGCGAGCGCCTCGAGCGTCGTCGTCGCCGATGCGGTCGTGTCGGTCTCGGTCAGCAGTGGCGTCGCCGCCGCGGCCGCCGGGGTCGCCTGGGTGAGCCCATACACGGTGGCCACGCCGAGCGCGGCACCGCCGATGCGGGTGAACGCAGCGCGCCGGCTGAGCTCGCGCTCCGGTGCCGGTTCGCCGGCGACTGGCCCTGTCGAAGGCGCGGCCTGGGGTGCGGGCAGCACGGACTGGCGCCGCAACACGGCGTTCTCGTCGGCGAGGCGCTCCACGGTGGCCTCGAGCTGGGCGAGGCGGGCTTCCAGGGCGCTCGTCGAGCTCGCGGTGTCGGGCGTGTGTTCGTTGGTCATGGTGCTCAGGCCTTCCCGTTGGCGGCGATCGGATCGAAGTCGGGCGCGCCCTGGGGAACAGGGTCGGCGACCTTGGCGTCGGCCGATGCACCGCGAGCGAAGCCCTGTGCGGGCGATCCCTGCGGCACGGGGCCTGGCTTGTGCTTCTCGTACGGATCGTCGAGGCTCATGACCGTCCCTTCCTGGCGCCGTCGAAGGACGCGAGCTTGCCACAGCGGGCGTCGGGTCCGGCACCCCGGACCCGACGCGTCGCCGCGACCGGTCTCAGAGGAAGTAGCCGCTGACGTCGATGACGAAGTGCGTGGCCCCAGCGCCACCCGTGAACACCTTGAACTGACGGCTGCCGTCGAGCTTGCCGATGAGGCCGTTGGCCAGGTCCTGGTTCGTGCCGAACCAGTTGATGACCGAACCGCTCTGCGCCGTGGCATCACCGGGCACCACCGACAGGTAGCCCCCGGTCTCGGTCTGCGTGACCGTGATGTTGTAGGCCACAGCGGTGGCGCCGGCCGGGATGGCATCGGCCGCGGTGACCACTCCGGTGTCCTGGTTGCGACCGTCCTTGACGCTCACGACGCGACTGTCCCCAGTCACGAGCTTGCCGGGGGTCGGCAGCGCCGAGCGCGAGTCGTACACGCGCACCGGCGCGATTGCATGGAACGCACCGGCCGTGCCCGGTCCAGCGAGCTTGCGGTACTGGCCCGAAGCAGGCGTGTACCAGAGGTTGCTCGCGGCGTCGCGCCCGATCGTGCCGATCGGTGTGGCGCCCGCCGCCGGCGTGGCGATGCCCGCCTTGTTGAGGACGATGCGGCCGTTGCCGTCCGCGAAGAAGTCGGCCAGGGTGCCCCGACCGACCACGCCGTTGCCGCCGGACGACTTGCCGACGACACCGTCGCTGTTGCCGGTGTCGGTGCTCTCGCCGTACACACCGATGCCACCGCTGCTGTTGTTCGACCCGTAGACACCCACGCCGACGTCGCTCGCGTTTCGGCCCCACACGCCGCGACCACCCTCGGTGGTGACGCTCTCGCCGAGCACACCGGCGTTGCCGCTGATGGTCGAACGACCGTAGATCGAGGCCTTGACCGCTCCATTTCCGTCCGTCGTGCCATCGACGACCTTGAGGGTCGACCCGCCCGTCAACGTCGTCGTCAGCGTCGCCGAGTTCGTCGCGACACCCATGAGGAGAGGCCCGTTGTTCGCCGCATCGGTCTCCCGGCTCATCGCCAGGCCGGCAACGGTTGCGACGGCTGCTGCCATCGCCCCTTTGGCCAACAGCGAGCGCCGTGACGAACCTTCGTCTGCGTTCTCGATCTCTTGCACGTCTTGTGACATCGTGACCCCCTGGCCGGTGACGCGTCACGCCCTCCGCGTGAGCATGAGCGAGGATACTTCCATGGAAAATGGCCTGAACGCCATCGGCATCGAGTTGATCGTCGACGACCTCGATCGCGCGGTGGAGCTGTTCGTCGACGTGATGGGTGGCTCGCTGCTCTCCCGTGAACCGTCTGGCATGGTCGTGGGCGAGGTCGCGATCATCGACGCCGGTTCGATCGTCATCAGCCTGCTCGCACCCGCCCCCTCCGGTCCGGGAACGGTGCTCGCCGAGCGCACCCCGCGCCTCAGCCAGTTGATCTTCGGATCATCCGAGCCGGAGCGGACGCTCGGGACGTTCGATCGCGCGGTGGCCGCCGGGCTCGCCGTCAGCAACCTGCAGGACGGTCGCTTCCACGTGACCCCCGAGTCGGCGGCCGGTGCGTTGGGCCAACCGGTCGCGATCGTCACCGTCTCCGTCCCCGAGCCGTGACCGTTCCTCCGCTGCCGCCGACCGATCCGGGGCTCGTTGACGACCATCGCATCGCGCACGAGCGGCTGCACCGCCAGGTCGCGGATCGCGCGCCCCATGCCGTCACGCTGTTCACGGTGCAGCAGCGGCGGCTGGTGGTCGAATCGCTGGCGTACGTGCAGCCCGTGGTCTCCCGGCCGGAACACGCTCAGGTCGTGGTTCCACCGCGCGCGTTCCTGACACGGTCGGCACAGCGGCGGATGCTCGGCGCGTCGGTGGCGTTCCGGCACATGGACAGTCGAGTCACGATGTACCGGTCGGGCGACGTGCCGAGCGTCGTCGTGCCGTCCACGCCGATGGTGCTCCACGCGCTGTTGGAATCCGCGGTGCCGTCGACGGACGGCGAGACCAACCCGGGCATGTTGCGAACCACGCTCACCAACTGGATGCCGGAGGCCAACGACTACGCGCACCCGCCGGCGCACATGGTGACCGAGCTCGTCGACGAGGCGATCCACGTGGCCAACTTCGCCGATGCGCCGGCGTGTGCGCGGGCGGCGTGGCTCACGTTCACGATGCTGTCGATCCATCCGTTCGTCGACGGCAACGGTCGCACGTCGCGTGCGCTGTACATGGCGATGGTCGCGCCGTCGCTGCCGCTCGGCATCGACTGGGGGTCGCTGGAGCAGTGGTCGGCGTGGCGTGGCGAGTACGTCGCCGCGCTGCAGGCCGGCCAACAGGTCGACAGCTACGACCCGGCGAACATGTCGGCAGCAGCGTTCATCGACTTCGCGACACGTGCGTCGATCGACGGCGCCAACCTGTGCGCGGCGCGCATCGAGGCCATCGAGCGTCGGCTCGACGAGCTCGAGCGTCAGGTGCCCCGTGCGCACGCTGTCATCGAGACGATCGTGTCGATGCTCGGCATCGCGACGCTCGCCGAGGTCGCGGCCTGTCGACTGCCGGCCGCGGAGATCGACGCGGTCGTCGCCGACCTCATCGCCACCGGCCGCCTGCAGTGGGTGCACCGTCCGCACGGTCGGCGGACGATGGAGCGACCAGAGCCGTTCGGCCTCGTCGCCGGCTGAGCCGCCCGGCAACATCCGGGGCACGTCGTGCGTGCGCTGGCCTATCGTTGCCGAACTCCCGGCTCCCCCGAGCCGTTGGAGGTGACGAAAGGCTGATCCGAGATGGCGAACGAATGGGGACCCCTGGCAGCGCTCGCTGGCGATTGGCACGGCGAGGGCGGCCTCGACACCGCGTTCTCGCACTCGAAGAACGCAGTGCTCGGCACGCCGTACCTGGAGAAGGTGACGATGAAGCCGTTCGGCCCGGTCGACAACGGCAGCCAGCACCTCTACGGCCTCGACTACAAGACCGCGATGTGGCGCGACGACGAGGAGAACCCGTTCCACACTGAAGTCGGCTACTGGCTCTGGGACGGGGCGACGGGCGAGGTGCTCCGTGGCTTCGTGGTGCCGCGCGGCATCACCGTGCTCGCCGGCGGCATCGCCACCGCGGACAGCACGTCGTTCTCGATGGCGGCCGATCTCGGCGGCACCAACTACGCGATCGGCGAGAACATGTACCTGGCCGCGAAGGCCAGCTCCGTCAGCTACCGCGTCGCGATCACCATCAACGCCGACGACACGTGGAGCTACGAGGAGACGACCATGCTCAAGATGGCCGAGTTCCCCGAGCCCTTCGCGCACACCGACCGCAACACCCTCCACCGCGTGGCCTGACCGGGTCTGGGGATCGCATGGCGTCACGCGTCAGCCGCGCAGGCGGACCGACAGACACGTGACGCAGCCCTCGAGCTTGATGAACTCGCTGATGCCGACCAGCACCGGGGTGTAACCCATCCCGGTCAACATCGCCGCGGTCTGCGGGCAGTCGTCGGACACCAGCAGGCGACCCTCGCCGAGCAGCACCACATGCGATCCGGACTCCTCCGGGACCGCGAGGAAGCGCGGGAAGACGGACACGTCGTCGACGCTGGGCAGGTAGCCGATGACGGTGCCGTCGGGCAGCGCGGTGACCGCCGACTTG
The DNA here is from genome assembly GCA_025463305.1 of Ilumatobacteraceae bacterium. The sequence goes on along the minus strand of JAOBWK010000061.1, from coordinate 25,911 downwards.
AGGTGCAGCACCTTGGTCAGCGGCACCGCGACGACATCGGCGCCGAGCGGCGTGAGGATGTCGCGCAGCTGGCGGATGCCCTCGTCGTTGGTCCGTCCACCGCGACCGACGTAGATGGTGTCGCGGCCGTCGGGGTTCGGGATCTTGAGCACGTCGCCACCGTCGAGCGTGCCCGGCGCCTGGATGCGGTGGATGGTGTAGCCCAGCGCAGCCACGGCGCGCTCGGCGTCGATGGTCTCCGGCTTGCGTTCGTCGGCGCCCGGGCGGGCGATGACGGCGACGTCGCGGCACACGACCATCGTGTCCTCGACGAACGCGGAGTCGGGGCAGTCGGCAGCCGGCGGCACCTCGACGGTGTCCCACCCGGCCGCCCGGAGAGCGTCGACGTAGGCCTGCCACTGCCGCAGGGCCAGGTCGGTGTCGACAGGCACCCGGTCGATGTGGGTCACGATGCCCTCGGCGAGGCGCGGGCTCGGCCGCCGGACCAGGGCCTTCGTCGATGGCATGGTGCCGACACTAGGCCGACGTGCCAGCGGTCCCTCGACCGTGCAATTTGACCGATTTGGGACCATGCTGAAGTCCAATCCCTGTAGATCGGAGCACTCCCATGTCTGGGAACGCGAGTTTCAACCACCGCCAAGCCGGTGTCATCTCGGTCGAGGCGGTCGAGGCTCCCGAGGTGATCACGTCGGACTGGATCGACGAGCAGCTCACCGGTACGTACGACCGCTGTGGCCTCCGCCCGGGCCTGCTGGCCGAGCTGGCCGGCATCAAGGCCCGCCGCTGGTGGCCCGAGGACGTCACCTTCGACGCCGCCGCGGCGATGGCCGGGCGCAAGGCGATCGATGCCTCGGGCGTCGATCCGGCCGAGATCGGCCTGTTGATCTCCACCTCCGTGTGCAAGCACCACCTCGAGCCGTCGGTGGCCTGCGCGGTGCACCACGCCCTCGGCCTGTCCACGGCCTGCAACAACTTCGACCTCGCCAACGCGTGCCTCGGGTTCGTCAACGCGATGCACGTCGCGTCCACCGCGATCGACGCCGGCTTCGTCAAGTACGCGCTCATCGTCGACGGTGAGGGCAGCCGCCAGACCCAGCTCGCCACCATCAAGCGACTGCAGTCCGAGACCGCGTCGGCCATCGACGTGTTCGACGAGTTCGCCTCGCTCACCCTCGGCTCGGGCGCAGCCGCGATGGTGATCGGCAACATGGAACAGCACCCCGACGCGCACCGCATCGTCGGCGGCGTCGTCCGCGCCGCGACGCAGCACAACAAGCTCTGTGTGGGCGATCTCGAGCAGATGACCACCGACACCCGGGCGCTGCTCGACGCGGGCCTCGAGCTCGGCCTCGAGTGCTGGAACGACGCCAAGTCGGAGTACGACTGGTTCGAAGGCATGGATCGCTACATCATCCACCAGGTCAGCTCCGTGCACACCCGGCTGCTGTGCGAGCGGCTCGGCATCGATCGCGAGAAGGTGCCGCTGACGTACCCCGAGTTCGGCAACGTCGGCCCCGCGGCCATCCCGATCACGCTCGCCCACGAGGCGCCGTCGCTCACCACCGGCGAGCGGGTGCTCTGCATGGGCGTCGGCTCCGGCCTGAACATGAGCTTCACCGAACTCACCTGGTGAGCCGGCCGCCGCTGCCGCCCGCCGACGCGTTCGATCGGTGGGGGATCGATCCTGCGTGGTCGCGACTCGTCCACGTCGCCGGCAACGACGGCATCACCCGCACCTGGCACGTGCTCGATCACGGTCCCGCCGATCCGCTCGCCACGATCGTGTGCGTGCACGGCAACCCGACGTGGTCGCTGTACTGGCGCAGCTTCGTCGCCCGCTTCGGTGATCGCTACCGGGTGATCGCCGTCGATCAGTTGGGCATGGGCTTCTCCGACCGTCTCCCCGACGGCGCGCCGGGTCGACGCTTCGTCCAGCGCGTCGACGATCTGGCCGACGTCATCGATGCCCTCGACGTACGCGGCCCCGTCATCACCGCGGCACACGATTGGGGCGGCCCGATCTCGCTCGGCTGGGTGCTGCGCAACACCGACCGGGTGATCGGCGTGGTGCTCTGCAACACCGGCGTCGCCGTGCCGGCCGGGCGTCATGCCCCGTCGCTGATCCGCCTCGCCGCGGCCGGCCCGGTGACCGAGGCCGTCTGCCACCACACCCGCATCTTCGTCGACGGCACGCTCGCGCTGTCCGGGCGACGGGTGTCGAAGGTGGCCCGCTCGGGCTACCGCGCCCCCTACCGCCACGGCCGCGATCGGCAGTCGATCGCCGACTTCGTCGCCGACGTTCCGTTCGACGACTCACACCCGTCGGCCGCGTCGATCGCGCTCGTCGCCGAGGGCATCTGCGGGTTGACGATGCCCGTGCTGTTGGCCTGGGGCGCGAACGACCCGGTGTTCAACGACGACTTCGCCCACGACCTCGCCGAGCGGATGCCACACGCCGACCTGCAACGGTTCGCCCGCGCCGGCCACCTCGTGGTCGAGGAGGTGGATGTCGCCGCCGTCGTCGACGACTGGCTGACGGATCGCGTCGACGTGACGCAGCCCGTCGCTGCCGACGTGGCGCCGGACGCGGCGCCCGCACTCGCACCTGCGGCCATCGAGCCGATCTGGGCCGGTCTCGTCCGGCGCGCCGGCGACCCGTCACCCGGCTTCGTCGACGGGGCGACCGGGGTGGCGACGAGCTTCGCCGACCTCCACGACCGGGTGATGCACATCGCTGCCGGCCTCGCCGCGTCGGGTGTCGAGCCCGGCGACCGGGTGGCGCTGCTGGTGATGCCGGGCGTCGATCTGCTGGCCACGGTCTACGCCTGCTGGCGTGCGGGAGCCGTCACCGTCATCGCCGATCGCGGGCTCGGCCTGCGCGGGCTCGGCGCCGCGGTTCGTGCGGCGCACGTGCAGTGGGTGATCGGTCAGCCGTTGGCGCTCGCCGCCGCGCGCGTGCTGCGCTGGGCGCCTCGTGCCCGGATGATCCCCGTCGGGTCGCTCGATGCACTCGGTGCACCGGGCGCCGCGCTGCCACCCGAACCGGCCAGCGACGATCCTGCGGCCGTGCTCTACACGTCCGGCGCGACGGGACCGGCCAAGGGCGTGCGCTACCGCCACGGCCAGATCGCCGCGCAGCGCGACGCGCTCGCCGCGCTGTACGGCATCACCGGCGAGGATCGATTGGTCGCGGCCTTCGCCCCGTTCGCGCTCTACGGGCCCGCGCTCGGCATCGCCTCGACGATCCCCGACGTCGACGTCACCCGGCCGGGCACCCTCACCGCCGACGGACTCGCTGCAGCCGTCGAGTCGATCGATGCGACGGTGGTGTTCGCGTCACCCGCCGCACTCGCCAACGTGGTGCGCACCGCCGGTGCCGCCACTGCAGGGCGGCTCGCGTCGATCCGGCTGGTGCTGTCCGCCGGCGCACCGGTGCCGATCGCGACGCTGCGCGCGATGGCGCTGCTGTGCCGCAACGCCGCGCTGCGCACGCCGTACGGGATGACCGAGTGCTTGCCGGTGGCCGACGCCGCGCTGCCCCAGATCGAGCTCGGCGTCGCGTCGGGCGGCGACGGCGTGTGCGTCGGGACGCCGGTGCCCGGCGTCGACGTGTTGATCGCGCCGTTGGGCTTCGATGCGTCATCACCCGTGACGCCCGTCGATCCGAGTGCGATGGGCACTGGTGCGATGGGTGAGGTGCTCGTGCGCGCCCCGTGGCTGTCCGACGGCTACGACCAGCTCTGGCGAACGCAGCACGCGGCCCGTCCGGTCGACGGAGTCGGCGAGACGTGGCACCGCACCGGCGATGTCGGCCACGTCGGCGATGACGGCGTGCTGTGGATCGAGGGCCGCAGCGTGCACGTGATCCACGCCGACGGCGGTCCGATCACACCCGTGCCGGTCGAGGTCGCAGTCGAGCGGCTCGACGGCATCGAGCGCGCGGCTGCGGTGGGGGTCGGCCCGGTCGGCTGCCAGCAGCTCGCCGTCGTCGTCGAAGACGCGTCCGCCGACGCGGGCATCGCGTCACGGGCGCGCACGTCGGCCGTGCGCGAGGTCGTGCCACACGCCGTCGCCGCGGTGCTGACCGTGCCGAACCTGCCGGTCGACATCCGCCACAACACCAAGATCGATCGCACCGCGGTCGCCGCGTGGGCCACCGCCGTCCTGGCCGGCGACCGGGCGCGCGTGACCTGGTGAACCCCAGATGTTGACGGTGTGCGCATGAAGGTGCTCGTCACCGGCGCGACGAGCCTGCTCGCCCTGCGCACGGCCGAGGCCCTGCTCGCGCGTGGCGACGAGGTGGTCTGCCTGCAGCGCCATCGTGCCGAGATCGACGCCGAACAGGTGCTCGCCGACGTGCGCGACGCCGCACGGGTGCGGTCGGCGGCGGCCGGCTGCGATGCGGTCGTCCACGCCGCGGCCAAGGTCGGTGTCGTCGGCACCTGGGAGGACTACCGCAGCATCAACGTCGACGGCACCGATGCGGTGCTCGATGCCGCCCGGAGCAACGGCATCGGCCGTCTCGTGCACGTGTCCACTCCGTCGGTCGCGCACGTCGGTCACTCGATCGTCGGCGGTCTGGCCGAGCCGGCCGCCACGGGGCATCGCCGGGCCTGGTACCCGGAGTCCAAGGCCGTGGCCGAGCAGCACGCGCTCGCCGCGGCCTCGCCGTCGCTCGCGGTCGTGGCCGTGCGCCCGCACCTCGTGTGGGGGCCAGGCGACACCCAGCTCGTCGGCCGCATCGTCGAGCGCGCCCGGGCCGGCCGGCTCGCGCTGGTCGGCGGCGGCACGGCGCTGATCGACACCACCTACATCGACGGCGCGGCCGGCGCGCTCGTGGCCGCGCTCGACGCCGTCGGACCCGACGCGGCCTGCAACGGCCGGGCCTACGTGGTGGCCAACGGTGAGCCGCGACCGATCCGCGAGCTCGTCCTCGGGATCTGCGCCGCGGCCGGGGTGGAGATCGAGCCGCGAGACGTGCCCCGAGGCGTGGCAACCACCGTCGGGTCGATCGTCGAGACGGCGTGGCGTTGGAGCCGCCGGCGGGAGGAGCCGCCGTTGACGCGCTTCCTCGCCGAGCAGCTCGGCACCGCACACTGGTTCGATCCGCGTCCGGCGCGCGACGACCTCGCCTGGTCGCCCACCGTCTCGATCGACGAGGGACTGCGTCGGTTGGCGATGTGGTTCGCGTCCGACGCTGGCAGGCTGGCGTCGTGAACCAGCGCGACATGCTCGTCATCGGCGGCGGGCCGGCCGGCGCTGCCGCGGCCATCCGCGCGGCGCGTGCCGGTGTGCGGGTCACCGTGTTCGAGAAGGGCCCGCACGGGCGCGACAAGGTGTGCGGCGACGGTTTGACGCCGCGGGCGATCGCCGCGCTCGACGAGCTCGACATCGACCACTCGTCCGCCCACCGCATCGACGGGCTGCGGATGATCGCCGGGAAGACGACGCGCGAGCTCGCCTGGCCCACCACCGACCGGTTCCCCAACCATGGCGCGGTCTGGCCGCGCCGCACGTTCGACACGTTCCTGATCGACCTCGCGATCGAAGCCGGCGCCGAGGTGCGCTTCGACTGCGAGGCGCTGCCGGTGGTCGTCGACGGCCGCGTCACCGGTGTGGCGGCCGGTGGCGAGACGTTCATCGCGCCGTTGACCGTGCTCGCGGCCGGCGCGCAGGGTGCCGCGGCGAAGCTGCTGGGTGCCGAGCGCGATCCCGACGAGCCGTTCGGGTTGGCGATCCGCACCTATGCGCAGACGCCACGCCACGCCGAGCGTCATCTCGAGGCGTGCCTCTCACTGCGCGACGAGCACGGCGTGCCGGTGCCGGGCTACGGCTGGATGTTCCCCGCCGGCGACGGCACGGTCAACATCGGCGTCGGCGCGCTGAGCACGATGCGCGGGTTCAAGCAGTTGAACCTGAACACCCTGCTCGACCAGTACGCGGCCATCGTCCGCGACAGTTGGTCGCTCGGCGAGTACCTCGAGAAGCCGCGCGCCTGGCGACTGCCGATGAGCAGCGTGCGCCGTCACGGTCCCGGCTGGCTCGCCGTCGGCGACGCCGCCGGCTTCGTCAACCCGATGAACGGCGAGGGCATCGACTACGGCCTGGAGAGCGGCACGCTCGCCGCCGACCTGCTCGTCGCCAACCCGGCGACGGCACCCGACGTCTACGACCAACTGGTTGGCGAGCGCTTCGATTCGTTCCTGCGCACCGGTCGTCGGTTCAGCTTCATCATCGGCCACCCGCTGCTGCTGCGCCCCGGTCTGCGGGTCGCCGTCGGCACCCAGGCAGCGGCGAACGTGACGCTCTCGGTGATGGGCAACCTGGTCGACAGCGCCACTCCCGGGATCGCCGGGCGCGTCCTCGACGTGGCGGATCGGGTGCTCCGCGTGGCGGACCCCTTGCTCCGCCGCACCCGTGCGCGTGCGTAGCTTGAAGATCGTTGCAACCGTGTCACACCGGCCGCCGACTTCGACGATTCGAGGGCGTTCGGCACGTACGATCTGCGCCGATGACAGATTCGGCGGAATCCTCGGGCGGCGGCCCAACCAACTTCAGCGACGGCGATGGGCGACACCAGCGACGTGACCGGAACAAGACGGCGGTGCTCGACGCCTACCTCGACCTCGTCAGCGAGAGCGGTGATCAACCGTCGGTCGCCGAGGTCGCGGCGCGCAGCGGCGTCTCACACCGCTCGGTGTTCCGCTACTTCTCCGACAAGGACGAGCTCGCGCGCATCTCGATCGATCGGCACCTCGCGCGGATCCGGCCGCTGCTGTGGGTCCACTTCGACGAGACCGAATCGCTGGAGCAGCGCGTCGACCGGATGGTCACCGCGCGCCTCGACCTGTTCCCGGCGATCGACGGCGTCGCCCGTCTGCAGCGTCGCCTGGCCGTCACCAGCCCGGTGGCCCAGGAGCTGCTGACGCGCAACCGCGCCCTCGCCCGTGCCCAGCTCCGCTGGCTGTTCTCGCCCGAGTTCGACACGATGTCCCACGACGACGCGCTCGACACGCTGTACGCGATCGACGTGCTCTGCTCGTTCGAGGCCGGCGACCTGTTCGCCAACGACATCCAGCTGGACATGGCGCACATCAAGCGGGTTGCCACGCGGGCCATCCTCGCCCTGCTCCGCCGGCCGTGACCTGACCGGGAGAGTTCGCCGGCCCGCGAGTGGGCGCATCTTGACGACCTCTTGAGTCGACACCGAACGGACCGATAGGTCTGCCGTGGCGCAGCCAGCGCCGTCGACCGGAGAGGCCTGCGGATGACGAACTTGAACGACACGCCGAACGCGCCGATCGAACCGGCGCGCCGCGTCCGGCCCCGGCGAGCGCGACCACGGGTGCGTCCCGGAACGGTCGTCATCCTGACCCTCGCCACCGCGGCGTTCATCGCCAGCCTCGCGGTGTGGGGCAAGCCGCTCACCGTGCCGCCGAAGGGTGCGCTTCCCGGCGTCGTCACCCAGGTGTCCGTCGTGCAGGCCGCCTCGTCGGCACCCGCCGTCGCGCCTCGCGTCGCCAGCTCACCGCCCACCGTCCCGTGCGTGTCGTGGCCGTTCGGCCAGGCCGCGCCGCGCCTGCTGATCGTGACGGGCAACCCGTGCGTGCAGATTGCCGTCGTCGGGTCGGGCGTGACGATGACGTCGTCGACGCTCAACGGTTCACCGGCCGCCGTGACCGCGATCGACGATCCGGTGCTGCACACCCGCTCCTCCGACGTGATCGGCCAGATCTACGGCGACGTCGTGGTGATGCTCGAGGACGACGTCACCACCGGCGCACTCGTGGTGACGGCACGCTCCACCGTCACCTTCGACACCGTCTGGTCCCACGCGTGCGTCTTCTCCGCCACCGTGCCCGGCGTCCACTTCTCCGGTGGCGACGTGGCCGCCGACCCGGCCGCCAACCGCACCGACGTCACCATCTTCGGCGTCACCTCCTACGTCGCGATCGACTGCGGCGGCGGCCCCGTGCTCTACGACCCGCTCACCGGCGACCAGCTCTAGATCAACGGCCTTGCCGAGACCTTGAGAATCTTCGGGGGTGCCCGATACCCCTGGTGCGCGAACCGCCGCGCCGCGACAGAAGGGGCAGTTGGCATGACGGACTTGATGGACACGCCACCGGTGCTGGAGACGGACGAGCCACCGACGCCACGTCCGCCGCTCCTGCGTTGGATCGGGACGGGCGTCGCCGCCGTGCTGCTCGTGGGTCTCGGTGCCGTCCTCGCCGAGGTCCGCAATGGCGCCCCCTCGACGGCCACGTCTGCGCCGGTCGCCGTCATCGGCCAGCCGCTCGCCACCACCACGTCGACCTCGCACCCGCAGGTCGAGAGCTCGCCGCCGGCCGTGCCGTGCGTGTCCTGGACCTACGGCGCCGACCATGCCCACGTGCTGGTCGTCAACGGCAATCCGTGCGTGAACGCCACGGTCGAGTGGGCCGGCGCGACCGCGGCCTCCGCCACGCTCGCCGGCTCACCGACGTCGGTGAGCATCGTGCAGGACCCGATGCTGCACACCCAGTCCGCCGTGGTGCCGGGGCAGATCTACGGCGACGTGGTCGTGATGCTCGAGCACGATGCGGCGACGGGCGGCGTCGACGTCGTCGGCCGATCGCTCGCGACGTTCGGCGCGGTCTGGTCGCACGGCTGCAACTTCTCGGCCACGATGCCGGCCGTCCACTTCTCCGGTGGTGACGTCGATCGCGATCCAGCTGCCAACCGCACCGATGTCCCGGTCTTCGGCGTCACGTCGTACGTCGCCGTCGATTGCGGGGCCGGCCCGGTGCTGTACGACCCGGCCAGCGGCGCCCGCCTGTAGGCGCCTACAGCTGGAGGCCTACAGCTGGAGGCCTACAGCTGGAGATACGTCGTCTTCAAGTGGGTGTAGCCGTCGAGCGCGTGGACGGAGCGGTCCCGGCCGGTGCCGCTCTGCTTGAAGCCACCGAACGGCGTGGTGATCGAGCCGACGTCGAACGTGTTGATCCACACCGTGCCGGCGCGGATCGCCTTGGCCGCCTTGTGCGCGGTGGAGATGTCGCGGCTCCACACTGATGCGGCCAGGCCGTACGGCGAGTCGTTGGCGACGCGGACGGCTTCCTCGACACCGTCGACCGGGATCGACGCGAGCACGGGCCCGAAGATCTCCTCCTGGGCGATGGTCATGTCGTTGCGCACGCCCGTGAACACCGTCGGCGGGATGTAGCAGCCGCCGTTGGTGACGTCGAGGCGCTCGCCACCGAGCAGCACCTCGGCACCCTCGTTGCGACCGGCGGTGATGTAGTCGAGCACGCGGGTGGTCTGGCCCTCGTCGACCATCGTGCCCATCGACGCGGACGGATCGAACGGGTCCTTCGGCCACAGGGTCTTGCCGATCTCACACACGGCGTCGAGCAGATCGCGCTCGACTGCGCGATCGACGATCAGCCGCGTGCCGGCGTGGCACGTCTGGCCCGAGTTGTAGAACACGCCCCACGCCACGGCCGACGCCGCGGCGGCGAGGTCGGCGACGTCGGCGAGCACGACCTGCGGTGACTTGCCCCCGAGCTCGAGCGACACCGACTTGGCGTTGCTGTCGGCGGCGTAGTGCATGAAGTACCTGCCGACCTCGCCGGACCCGGTGAACGCGATCTTGTCGACGTCCATGTGCCGGCCGAGCGCCGCGCCGGCCGTCGGGCCGAAGCCGGGGACGACGTTGAGCACGCCGTCGGGCAGGCCCGCCTCGCTCGCCAGCTCGGCGAGCAGCAGCGCCGACAGCGGCGATTGCTCGGCCGGCTTGAGCACGACGCTGTTGCCCGACGCCAGCGCGGCGCCGAGCTTCCAGCTGGTGATGATGGCCGGGTAGTTCCACGGCACCACGGCGCCGACGACGCCCATCGGCTCACGGGTGATCATCGCGATGGCATCGTCGCCGACCGGGGCGAGCTCGCCGTACGACTTGTCGATGCACTCGGCGAACCACTGCAGGTTGTCGGCGCACAGCCGGATGTCGACGTTGATCGAGTCGCTGATCGGCTTGCCGACGTCGAGCGTCTCCAGCAGGGCGAGGTCGAGCACGCGCTCGCGCACCCTGTCGGCGAAGCGCAGCATCACCTTCTTGCGCTCGACCGGCGCCATCCGGCTCCACCGGCCGTCCTCGAAGGCGATGCGGGACGCACGGACGGCACGGTCGATGTCCTCGGCGTCGCCCTCGGCGATGTTCGCGATCAGGTGGCCGTCGCGCGGCGAGGTGTCGGCGAAGGTGCGCCCGGACGCGGCGTCGACGAAACGCCCGTCGATGAACAGCTGGGACCGCGGCACGAGCGCTGCCGAACGTGCTTCCCAATCAGCGAGCGTGAGCGATTCCTGGTTCATTCGTGCGACTTTACCGACTGGCTGTCGACCCGTCATGGGAGGTGTCGGGCGACCGCTACGGGACGCGACGCAGGGCGGCCTCGGTGGCCGCGTCGGCGGGGAAGAAGAGCTCGACCGCGAGCTCGTCGAGCGTGATGTCGCTCGGGGTGCCGAACGTGGTCAGCATCGTGAACAGGGAGAGCTCGACGCCGCCCACCCGCAGCCGGCAGGGCACGAGCAGCTGCGGCTCGTCGGCGGCACCGATCGCGCCGCGGTCGAGCGCCATCACGTTCGGGTAGGCGAGCACCTCGCGCTCGAGCTCGATCAACGTCGGATCGTGCGTCGCCGACACGAGGCGGTGCAGCTGATCGAGCATGTAGCCGCCCCACTCGGCGAAGTTGAGGGTGTTCGCGGCTGCGCCGTCGGGATGGAGGCTGATCCGGAACACGTTCGGTCGGGGCAGCTCCACGTGCGCAGGAATGCCGGCGACGAGTCGGTTCGCGCCCTCGTTGACCATCACGATGTTCCACTGCCGGTCGAGCACGAGCCCGGGATACGGATCGTGCGTCGCCAGCAGGCGCTGGAGCGACGAGCGCACGTGCTCGGAGATCGGATCGTCCATCTGCGTCTCGTGGTACCTGGGTGCGTAGCCGGCGGCGAGCAGCAGCGAGTTGCGATCGCGCAAGGGCACGTCGAGGTGGCGGGCGAGTGTCAGCAGCAGCTCGCGGCTCGGCCTGGCCCGGCCGGTCTCGACGAAGCTGAGGTGCTTGGTCGACACGCCCGCCTCGACCGCGAGGTCGAGCTGGCTGCGCCGTCGCCGGCCCCGCCACTCCTTGAGCAGGGGGCCGGCACCGCCGTGGCCGGTGCGGTCATGGCCGGTCCGGGCGGTGGTCACGTGCCCACGGTAGCCATCCGTTCGGGGACGGGTCCGAGCATCAGGCATCCAGGGCCGGCAGGTCCCCGAAGAAGCCGGCCACGCGGGTCAGCTTGCCGTCACTGCCGGCGACCGCGACGTCCATGCCCGCGAGGGCGACGGTGCCGTCGGCGGCGACGAGCTCCCAGCCGTAGCGGGCGATGCCGTGGTGGGTGTCGACGCCGGTCGAGCGGCGGAACTTGTGCTCGGCGAACATGCCCTGCACGGTGGCGAACATCTCGTCGATGCCCGTGTACCCGGCGCCCTCGATCGGGGGATCGAACAGCTCGGCGTCGGGAGCAAAGGCCTGCTCGATGAGGGCAACCCGGCGGGCGGCGTCGCGCTCGTTGTAGGCCGCGAGGTAGGTGTCGATGGTCTCGGTGATGCCCGGGGTGGTGATCGTGGTCGGGTCGGTGGTTGCGGTGTCGTTCATGCGATCCACTGTGCGCTCCGCCGGTCGGGCAGGCGATTACCTGTCGGGTAATGCGTGAGATGCTCGCAAATCTGATTCGATACGGGCATGCAGGTCCTGCGCACGCCCGACGACCGGTTCACCGATCTCCCCGACTTCCCGTACGAGCCGCACTACGTCGAGATCCCCAGCGGCGACCCCGACGGTCCGTCGACGCTGCGCGTGCACTACCTCGACGTCGGCACGGCCGATGCGGCGCCCGTGCTGCTGATGCACGGCGAGCCGACGTGGTCGTACCTCTACCGGCACATGATCCCCACGCTCGTGGCCGCCGGGCATCGTTGCATCGTGCCCGACCTCGTCGGCTTCGGGCGCAGCGACAAGCCGGCCGCCACCACCGACTACTCCTACCAGCGCCACGTCGACTGGATGAGCGCCGCGCTGTTCGACGCGCTCGATCTGCACGACATCACGTTCTTCGGCCAGGACTGGGGGAGCCTCGTCGGGCTCCGCCTCGTCGCGGCCCAGCCCGAGCGGTTCGCCCGCGTCGTCATCGGCAACGGTGGGATGCCCGACGGCGAACGTCCGCTGAGCGAGGCCTTCATGGCATGGCAGAAGTTCTCGAAGGAGTCGCCCGGCTTCGTCATCAGCCAGATCATCAACGGTGGTTGCGCCACCGATCTGCCGCCGGGCGTGCTCGCCGCCTACGACGCGCCGTTCCCGGACGAGACCTACAAGGTCGGCTCGCGGATCATGCCGTCGCTCGTCCCCACTGGGCCCGACGATCCGGCCGCTGCCGTCAACCAGGCGGCATGGCGGGTGCTCGACGCGTTCGAGAAGCCGTTCCTGCTCACGTTCAGCGACGGCGACCCGATCACCAAGGGCGGCGAGCGGGTGTTCCTTCGCCGCGTGCCCGGCACGAACGGCCAGCCGCACGTCACGATCGAAGGCGCGAGCCACTTCCTCCAGGAGGACAAGGGCCCGGAGCTCGCCGCGATCGTCAACGACTTCATCGCGAGCACGCACTGATGGGCAGCCTCCGCCGCGAGATCGTCATCGATGCCACGGCCGACGAGATCTGGCGCGTCGTCGGCTCGCCGGGCCTGATCCACCACTGGTTCCCGGGCATCGTCGACTGCACGTTCGACGGCACGGTGCGGATGGTCACCACGGGCACGGGCATCCCGATGCCGGAGGAGATCATCACCAATGACCGGCTGCTGCACCGCCTGCAGTACCGCATCGACACGCCGTTGTTCCGCAGCCACCTCGCCACGTTCGACGCGATCGACCTCGACGACGGTCGTTGCATCTGCATCTATTCCACCGACGCCGTCCCCGATGTGATGGCGCTCGTCATCGGTGGCGCGACGTCCGGTGCGCTGGAGGAGCTGCAGCGGCAGTTCAACGCCGGCGCCGGCCCGGCACTTGACGCCGCCGCCGCCCTTGCGATGGATCAGTCGGCCACGAAGGTGGCGGTGCACTGATGGGCCGCAAGATCCTCTTCGTCACCACCGACCAGCAGCGCTACGACACGCTCGGCTGCAATGGCGGCACGCTGGCGCGCACTCCCGTCATCGACGCGCTTGCAGCCAGTGGCGTGCGCTACGAGCGGGCCGTGCCGCAGAGCGTGGTGTGCATGCCCTCACGCTCCACCATGCTCACCGGACAGCACCCCAGCACCCACGGCGTGTGGATGAACGGCGTTCCGCTGCCCGTCGATGCCCCATCGGTGGCGGCCGAACTGCACCGCGCCGGCTACCGCACGGCGCTCGTCGGCAAGCCACACTTCGAGCCGTTCCTCGATCCGTTCGCGAAGTTCACCGAGAACCGCCTCGCCCGGCTCGGCACCGAGACCCAGCTCGATCAACCGTGGTCCGACGGCACGACCGGTCCGCACCGCGGCTTCGACCACCTCGAGTTCGCGACGCACAGCCCGTCGGGCCAGCTGCACTACTCGCGCTGGCTCGCAGTGAACCATCCCGAGGTCATCGGTGGGTTCTACCCGGTGCTCGACCCCACGTTCGAGGTCAATGCCGCCGGCGGTGGCGACACCGGCGCGCCGCAGGTCCACGTCAACCAGGTCCCGAAGGAGTGGTACCACACCGACTGGGTGGCCGATCGGACGATCTCGTGGCTCGATTCGCTGGCCGCCGACGACGACTGGTTCTGCTGGATGAGCTTCCCCGATCCGCACCATCCGTGGGACCCGCCGGCGGCGGAGCTGGGTCGCATCGACTGGCGCGATGTCGAGCTGCCGGCCGGGTACCCGACGAGCGAGGCCGAGCGCGAGCGCATCCTCGCCGCCAAGCCGCGCCATTGGACGATGTGGTACGACGGCTCGCTCGTCTCCAACTACGAGGCGCCGAAGCACTGGGTGCCGAAGACGCTGACGCCCGATCAGATCCGTGAGATCCACGCCGTCAACGCCATCGAGTGCGAGCTGATCGACGAGGCGCTCGGCCGGGTGATGGCCGCCATCGCCGCAAAGGGCTGGACCGACGACGTCGACGTCATCTTCACCACCGACCACGGCGAGCTGCAGGGCGACTTCGGGCTGATGTTCAAGGGCCCGTACCACGTCGACGGGTTGATGCGGTTGCCCCTCGTCTGGCGTCCGGCCCCCAACGCCGGCGTCGCACCCGGCGTCGTGTCGAAGCCGGTCGGCCTGGTCGACCTCGCGCCCACGTTCTGCACCATCGCCGGGCTGGTGCCCAACGAGTGGATGCAGGGCAAGCCGCTGCCGGTCGACGACGTCGATGCCGACGCGCGTGGCTTCGACAAGGTGCTCACCGAGTGGGACAGCGAGCTGTTCGGCGTGGCCGTGCACGTGCGCACGATCACCCGCGACGGCTGGGTCTGCAGCGCGTACCGACCCGGCTACGTGCACGACGGCACGGAGGGCGAGCTGTACGACCTGGTCGACGATCCGCTGCAGCAGGTCAACCGCTGGGACGATCCCGCGGCGGCGGCGATGCGCAGCGATCTCGTCGCCGACCTCTGGGACAGCCAACCGCCCGTTCGAGCGCCGCGCCTGACGCTCGTCGCGCCTGTGTGAGCGGGTCGGTAGTTCGATAACCTAACAATGTGTCGCGTCCGCTGAGCTCCCGTCTGCACGAGACGGGCAAGCGGGTCGAGCCGGCGGCGGAGGGCGGCTGGATCCGGCGGCTGTGGCCCTTCCTGGCCGAGCACAAGCGCGACGTCTACCTCGCGCTCGCGGCCTCCATCGTCGGCCAGGCCGCGAACGGCATCGGCCCCGTGGTGCAGAAGGTGATCGTCGACGACGGCATCGTCCACCACACCCGGTCCGTCGCGCCGTGGCTGATCCTGCTCGGCGTGCTGTCGCTCATCACGTTCGGCCTCGCGTTCGTCCGCCGCTGGGTCGGAGGTCGCGTCAGCCTCGGCGTGCAGCACGATCTCCGCACCGCCATCTTCGATCGGCTGATGCGGCTCGACTTCGCCGGTCACGATCGGCTGCGCACCGGGCAGCTCGTGTCCCGCGCATCGAGCGACCTCGGGCTGATCCAGCAGCTGCTGGCCTTCCTGCCGATCATGCTCGGCAACATCATCCTCGTGCTGATCGCCATCATCGCGATGGTGATCCTGTCGCCGATGCTGACGCTGATCATGCTCGTCACCCTGCCGATGATGGGGTTCACGGCGATCAAGCTGCGCACCACGGTCTTCCCGGCGACGTGGGAGGCCCAGCAACGCGCCGGCGAGGTGGCCGGCGTGGTCGACGAAGCCGTCACCGGCGTGCGCATCGTCAAGGGGTTCGGCGCCGAAGCCCGCGAGATCGACCGCCTCGGCGTCACGTCGACGTCGCTCTACCGTTCCCGCGTCCGGCTGGTGCGGCTGCAGGCCCGGGCCACCTCGGCACTCGCCGCGATCCCGGCGTTCGCGCAGGTCGGCGTGCTCGCCCTCGGCGGCTGGCTGGCGATGCGCGGCCACCTCAGCCTCGGCACGTTCCTGGCGTTCTCGTCGTACCTCGTGCAGCTCGTCGCCCCGATCCGGATGATGGCGCTCGTCGTCGCCGCTGCCCAGCAGGCCCGCGCCGGCAGCGAGCGGGTGCTCGAGATCCTCGACGTCAACGCCGAGGTCGTCGATCGCCCCGGTGCCACCGAGCTCATCGACGGTCCGGGCGAGCTGACCTTCGATCACGTCACGTTCGGCTACACCACGACCGAGCACGCGCTCGACGGCTTCGACCTCACCGTGCGCGCCGGCGAAGTGGTGGCGCTCGTCGGCGGCAGCGGCTCCGGCAAGTCGACGGTGACCGCGTTGCTGCCGCGCTTCTACGACGTGCAGTCCGGGGCGATCCGCATCGACGGTGTCGACGTGCGCGACGTCACGCTCGAGTCCCTGCGCCACCAGGTGGGTGTGGTGTTCGAGGAAGCGTTCCTCTTCTCCGACACCGTCCACGAGAACATCGCCTACGGCCGGCCCAATGCCACCGCCGAGCAGGTCCGCGCCGCGGCGCGGGTGGCCGGCGCCGAGGGGTTCATCGACGCGCTGCCGCAGGGCTTCGAGACCGTGGTCGGCGAGCGCGGGCTGACGCTCAGCGGCGGGCAGCGCCAGCGCATCGCCCTCGCCCGGGCCGTCGTCAGCAACCCGCGCATCCTCGTGCTCGACGACGCCACCTCGGCCGTCGACACCACCACCGAGGAGGCCATCCACGCCGCGCTGAACGACGTGATGGAGGGTCGCACCACGCTGCTCGTCGCCCACCGCGCCTCCACCGTGCGCCTCGCCGATCGCGTCGTCGTGCTCGACGGCGGCCGCATCGTCGACGAGGGCACCCACGACGAGCTGCTCGCCCGCAACGCCACCTACCGTGCCCTGCTCGGCGACGAGACCGGCGAGCTCACCGTCGACGACGATCCGACACCCATCGGCGGCATCACCCCGTCGGCGTGGCCGGCGGTCGACGACGAGGGCGCGATCGTCGCCAAGATCGTGACCACCAAGGCCAACACCGGTGCGCCGGGCGGCGGCAACTTCGGCGCCAACCTCGCCGCCACGCCGCAGCTGCTCGCCGCGCTGGCCAAACTGCCGCCGGCCGACGACGAGCCCGATGTCGACCTCGCCGCTGCGGCCGAGGAGCCACCGGAGCCGTTCCGCGTGCTCCGCTTCGTGCGCCCGTGGCGGAAGTGGCTCGGCATCGGCCTGTTCTTCGTCGCCCTCGACGCGTTCCTCACGGTGCTCGGCCCGGTCCTCATCCGGCACGGCATCGACGACGGCGTCTCCAAGAGCTCCACGCACGTCCTGTGGGTCACGTCGATCGCGTTCGGCTTCGTCACCGCCGTCGACTGGTTCGCGACGTGGGCCGGCAGCTACGTCACCGGGCGCACCGCCGAACGGATGCTGCTCGCCCTGCGCGTGCGCATCTTCAGCCACCTGCAGCGGCTGTCGCTCGACTACTACGACAGCGAGCTCGACGGCCGGGTGATGACCCGCATGACCACCGACGTCGATGCGCTGTCGTCGCTGGTGCAGAGCGGCCTGGTCAACGCCGTCGTCGGGCTGGCGACCTGCATCGGCGTCGCCGTGTTCCTCGTCATCCTCTCGCCACCGCTCGCGCTCGCTGCGGCGTCGGTGCTGCCCGTGCTCATCGCCGCGACGTGGTGGTACCAGCACCGCTCCTCGAAGGCGTACCGCATGGCCCGCGAGGCGATCGCCACGGTCAACGCCAACCTGCAGGAGAACCTGTCGGGCGTGCGCGTCACCCAGGCCTACGGCCGTCAGGGCCGCAACACCACCAAGTTCCGCGCATCGAGCGGCACCTACCTCGAGGCCCGGCTCAAGGCCCAGCGGCTGCTCGCGATCTACTTCCCCGGCGTCGGCCTGCTGTCCGACATCGGCGGCGTCGCGGTGCTCGCGGCCGGCGTCTCGCTCGTGTCCGACGGGCGCACCACACCAGCGGTCGTGATCGCGTTCGTGCTCTACCTGAACCTGTTCTTCTCACCGATCCAGCAGCTGTCGCAGGTGTTCGACACGTGGCAGCAGGCCAGCGCGTCGACGGCGAAGATCACCGAGCTGCTCACCACGCCGTCGCGCACGCCACCACCCGATCACCCCATCGTGCCGGGTCGGGTGCGCGGCTCGATCGAGCTGCGCGACGTGCACCTCGCCTACGGCAACGGTGGCGCCGAGGCGCTCGCCGGCGTCAGCCTCACCATCGCCCCGGGCGAGACCGTTGCGCTCGTCGGCGAGACCGGTGCCGGCAAGTCCACCATCGTCAAGCTGCTCGCCCGGTTCCACGACCCCACCAGCGGCCACGTCTACGTCGACGGCATCGACCTCACCCAGATCGACCTCACCGCCTACCGCCAGCAGCTGGGCGTCGTACCGCAGGAGCCGTTCCTGTTCACCGGCACGGTGCGCGACAACATCGCCTATGGCCGCCCCGACTCGCCGGACGCCGCCGTCGAGGCCGCGGCCCGCGCCGTCGGCGCACACCACTTCATCGCCGACCTCCCCGACGGCTACCGCACCGCGATCTCCGAGCGCGGTCGCTCGCTGTCAGCCGGCCAGCGCCAGCTGATCGCGCTCGCCCGGGCCCAGCTCGTCGACCCCGCCATCCTGTTGCTCGACGAGGCCACCGCGAACCTCGACCTCAACGCCGAGGCGAAGGTGCGCGACGCGATGGCCACGGTGGCCGAGCAGCGCACCACCGTGCTCGTCGCCCACCGCCTCCCGACCGCGCGCACCGCCGACCGCATCGTGGTGTTGTCCGACGGCCTCATCGTCGAGATCGGCGATCACGACACCCTCGTCCGCAACGGCGGCCGCTACGCCGAGATGTGGGCCGCCCACCACGGCCAGCACGCCTGACCTGGCACACCCGACCTGGCACACCCGACCTGGCACACCCGCCCCCCAGGTTCCGCGAAGACGTTTGCCCCCTCTGCCGCACGTTTTCCTGCAAACAAACGCGAGCGCGGTGCTCGCGATCACGAGCGATCGAACGGGTCAGCTGTTCGCGGCGATGTGCGCGGCGACGAGATCGACCCACATCGGCCACAGCGGCGGCGGGTAGTCGTGGCCCATGCCCTCGATCAGCTCGAACCGCGCGCCCGGGATCAGCTCGGCGGTGCGCAACCCGCCGTCGAAGCTGATCAGGTTGTCGACATCGCCGTGGATGACGAGCGTCGGCACGTCGAGTGCGCGCAGCGCATCGGCGCGTGACCCCGACGCACGGACGGCCATGAACTGCCGGCCGGTGCCGGCTGGATCGAAGCAGCGGTCGAACGCCCGCTCGGCAGCCGCTCGCCGCTGGCGGATGTCGGCGTGGGCGGGGCTGCCCCACTCGTCGAGCCCCGCGAGGGCGTTGGCGACGGCGGACTCGCGGTCCGTCGCCGGTGGGCCGAGCAGGAGCGACAGCGCCTTGTCGGTGGGCTTGCCGTACTCGGGCTCACCCGTGTTCGACATCACCGACGTGAGCGTGAGCACCCGCTCGGGGTGCTCGATGGCCATCGTCTGCACGATCATCCCGCCCATCGACAGGCCCATGATGTGCGCGGCCTCGATGTCGAGGTCGTCGAGCACAGCGACGGCATCGGCGGCCATGTCGGAGAGTGTGTAGCACTCGCCCTGCGCGCCGACGGGTGCGCCGGTGAAGTGGGTCGACAGCCCCATGTCGCGGTTGTCGAAGCGGATCACCAGCAGCCCACGAGCGGCGAACATCGCACACCAGTCCTCGTGGTAGTTGATGCACTGGCTGCCGAGCCCGTTGACCATCAGCAGCGCCGGATCGCCGAGGCTGCCGAACGTCTCGTAGTGGATCGTGCAGGTGCCGTTGTGTGCGGTGGGCATGACGAGAACGTAGCCCTCTGCCGGCAGGCCCGAACTACGGTGGCTGGTCATGGAACTGGTCGCCGATCCCGTGTCGTTCGAATGCCCGCGCTGCCACGAGTCGGCATCGGCGCGCTTCTACGGCCCGTGCGACACGTGCCGGGCCACGCTGCGGGCGACGATGGGCACCGAGGCGCGCGATGTGGTGGCCGCGGAGTACGTGCCGAAGATGAACGTCACCCCGAACGCGGTCGCGCTGAAGGAGTAGTCGTCTCCCGGCCGCTCAGCTGCGGATGAAGTGCAGGTCGGTGAACCGCTGGCGGAAGGCGCTGGTTCGCGGCGCCACCGACTCGGGGTCACCGGCGAGCCCGTCGGCGATCAGCGTGGCGAGCTCGGGCATGTCCGCTGCGGTCATGCCCCAGCGCACGATCTCCGGCGTGCCGATCCGCAGGCCACCCATGTCGCCGCCCCGACCGGCGACGGCGGGCAGCCCGATCGCGCAGGCCAGCAGGTTGGCGCGCCGCAGGATCAGCGCCGCCTCGTGGCCGCCGCCCCACTCGGTGGCGTCGACGGCGAGCTGGTGCGAGGTCGTGTAACCGTGGCCCGTGCGGTGAACGGGAAGGCCCTGCTCGGCGAGCGCTTCGGCGAGCGCCGATGCCGTGGTCGTCATCGCCACCGCGTAGTCGTGGCCGTGCTCGAGCCAGTCGAGCATGGTGATCGCCAGCGCCGCGGTCTTGCCGGCGTCGAAGTTGGCGGTGAGCCCGGGGTACGCGATGGCGTCGATCCGCTCGGCCAGATCGGCGCGGTTCGTCAGCACCAGCCCGCCGGCCGGACCACCGAGGCTCTTGTAGGTGCTCATCGTCATCAGGTCCGCACCGTCGGCCAGCGGGCTCGGCCAGATCCCGCCGGCGAACATCCCGCACGCGTGGGCCGCGTCGAACAGCACGAAGGCCCCGACGCGGTCGGCGATCTCGCGGATGGCACCCACCGGATGGGCGACGAGGTTGAGGCTCGCCCCGATCGTGATGAGCTTCGGCCGAACCCGGTCGGCCAGCTCGGCGAGCGCGACGAGATCGACGGTGAAGTCGGCGGCGTTGATCGGGCACTCGTGGATGTCGAGGCCGTACAGCCCGGCCGCGCCGCCGGGGCGATGGGTGATGTGCCCGCCGATGCTGGCCGGCGGGACGATGATCGAGTCGCCGGGGCGACACGTCGCCATGAACGCGTAGAGGTTGGCGAGCGCACCCGATCCGACGCGGATCTCGGCGAAGCGCGCGCCGAACACCCGGGCGGCGAGATCGGCGGCGATCACCTCGATCTCCTCGATCGCCTCGAGCCCCATCTCGTACTTGCCGCCGGCGTGGCCGAGCGACGCCCGCGTCCCGAGCCCGGCAGCGAGCGCGGCTTCGGCACGTGGGTTCATCACGTTCGAAGCCGGGTTGAGGTTGAGGCTCTCGACCTCGTGGATCACCCGGTTGCGCTCGATCAGCAGATCGATCCGTTCGGCCAACGCATCGGCGTCGGCATCGGCGAGGGCACCGAGGATCGCGGCCTCACGGGCCTGCGACTCGGAGGCCAGCCACGGCCGGTCGATGGTCGTAGGCGCGAGCGTCGTGGTGTCGTTGGGCAGCAGCGTCGTCATCGAGCGATCGTCGCACGAGTATGCCATCATGAAAAGCAATGAATGCTCACGATCATCGTCAGTTCAGCTGATGGCAGTCGGGACCGCGCCGAACATCGAACGGTTGCGCCTGCTCCACGCCGTGGCCACCCATGGCACGATCGCCGGAGCGGCGCGGGCGAACGACTACACGCCGTCGGCGGTGTCGCAGCAGATCTCGACGCTCGAGCGCGAGGTGGGCGTCGCGCTCGTCGAGCGTTCGAACCGCGGCGTGATGCTGACCCCGGCCGGTCGGCTGCTGAGCGAGCGCACCGCGGTCATCCTCGATCTCCTCCGCAGTGCCGTCGACGACGTCGCCCAGGTGGCGAGCGGTGCGCCGGCCACCGTTCGGATCGGTGCGTTCCCCACCGCCATCACCTCGATCGTCGTGCCGGCGATGATCCGGCTCGCGTCCACCGTACGGCTGCACGTGGTGGACCTCGAACCCGAGCACGCCCTGGCCGCGCTGACGGCCCGAGACATCGACGCCGCCGTGGTCGATCGGTTCGACGACGCTCCGGCACCGACGAGCGGTCGGCTGGATCACGCCACGCTGCTGGTCGAGCCGATCCGTCTGGTGCACACCACCCGCCGTCGCCCGTCGTCGGTGGCATCGTGCGCGACGGTGCCGTGGGTGCTCGGTGGTGTCGACAGCCGCCTCGGGCGTGCGACCCGGGCGATCTGTGCCGCTGCCGGCTTCGAGCCCGACGTGATCGTCGAGAGCGACGACCACCGGGTGACGTTCGATGTGATCACCGCCACCAACGCCGTCACCCTGCTGCCGGCCCTCGCCGTCGTCGACCTGCCACGCGGCTTGGCTGCGAGCGCGCGCGTCGACGTCGCCCGCGTCCGCCACATCGACTTCGTGACGCGTCACCTCCCACGCCCCGACACCGCACTCGCCCAGGTGGAGGCAGCGCTGCGCGCGACGGCCGCCCGGCTGCGTTGAGCTGAGCTGAGCCGAGTGCGTTGATCAGGATGACGAGTCGCCCGGCGGGCTCGTCGCCGGTGACGTGCGCACGCCGATGCGCGAACCGTCGCAGCGGTAGGTGATCCATCCGCCGGGCATGTGCGGATCGCGCTGCAGCGCCAGCCCGAGGCGTTCCTTGACCTTGTTGTGGTGGTTGCACAGCGGGTCGGCGTTCGTCTGATCGCTCGGCCCCCGCCGTGTGGCCCAGGCGATGGTGTGGTCGATCTCCAACCGGCCGTGGGAGATGTGGCAGCCGGTCACCGAGCAATGGTGATCGGCCAGGAGCGCCGCTTCACGCCCGCCGCCCCGGAACAACCGGCTGCGGTGGCCGAGCGAGATGACCCGACCGTCGGAGCCATGGACCACCTTGCGCAACCGGCCGATCAACAGCGCGATCAGCAGGTCGTTCCGATCGACCGGCGCACCGGAGTCGGTGTTGCACCGCCGGCGGAGCAGGTTCGTCGGGTCGTCGTCCGGATCCGAGGATGGGTCCGTCCCGCTGGGCTCGCGCCACTGGCCAGCGGAGTCGAAGTGCTCGCGGAGCACATCCTCCGCGGTCTGCGCATCGCAGTGGATGTTGACCAGAGGAACGAGCGCATGTCCGGCGTTGGCTTCCTGAGCGGCGCGGACCATGGCCATCAAGCCATCGAACTGTCGTTGGGTGTTGGTGCGGCGGAGCAGCGCTGGGCACATCCGGTCGCCGTGCTCGGCGACACCCGCGGCCCAGTCGAGGTCGAACTCGACCTGCGCGTACTTGGCGAGGACGTCGGCGAGGATCGCCCCCGAGATGGCGTCGCCTTCGACGTGGACGCGGAAGCCCGCACCATCGGGCACGAGCGACACCCGGCGGTTCGCCCGCGAGGTCTCGTGATCACGATGCCCACCATCCGGATCGGCGAACAGCCGGATCATGTCGCACACCTGCTGGAAGTCGTCCGGCGGCAGCAGGCACGCGCGCTCGACCAGCTCCGCAGCGAGCGCCGGCAGCGATGGCCGCACCCGCGGGTTCGACCACAGACCGGTCAGCTGGACGATCTGCGATGCACCGAGATGCCCGGCCAGCAAGGCATCGCCGACCTCGGGGAGATCGTGCACCATCCGTGCCGAACGCACCTCGCGCTTGGCGTGGGCCTTCGAGCAGTTCGTCACCGCTGCCACCCAACACGCCGGCGTGCGATGCCCGTCATCGACGTACGAACCCGACCGGTCCACCTCGCCCACGATGCCCAGCCACACCGCATCGGCCCGGCGACGCAGCAGCTCCTGGCGCCGCGCCGCAGCGTCACGCGTCGCGCCGCCGAGCCCGATCACCGCCACCACATCCGGATGCTCCGCCAGGGTCACCATACGGGCAACTCTAGAAAGGGGGTGTGACAGAGTTCTTCAGACGTTGCCGAAGCTGTGCGTGGACGGCGCGTCGCCGGGCGGACGAACGAGCTCCATCGGGCTACGACCGCCGTCGATGTAGCCGAGCGCGTAGGCGCCGATCTCGTAGCCGAGCAGCTGCTGGATCCGCTCCGGAAACGAGCGCACCTCGTCGAGCGTGTACGACAGGTACTGGTTCTCCTCCTGGCGCAGCCAGCCGAGGACGTAGTCGATGTTGACCGCGAAGCGCACCTGATCGGTGGTGTTCGCGCCGCCGCCGTGCACCGTCGAGCCGAGGTACAGCACCACCGACCCGCGCACCATCGTCGCGGGCAACGTGTCGGCCGGCGTGTAACCCTGGGTGTCGGGCGTGCGGTGGCTGTCGGGCACGACGCGCGTGGCGCCGATCTCCTCCGTGAAGTCGGTGAGCGCCCAGATCGTCGCCACCTCGACGTCGACATCGCGCGGGAACGGGAACGAGTCGAAGCACCACTGGTCGCGGTGCAGGAACTGCGCCGGCGAGTCCGGGCCGATCGCGATCGACTGGGTGAGGTGCAGCTGGAACGTGGTCTTCTTCGGCCACAGGACGGTGTCGACGACCTCGAGGATCATCGGGTGCGCGACGAGTGCGGCACTCGACGGACAGCGGCTCAGCAACGCACCCGTGCGGCGGGTGTTGCGGCCGCTGAAGTCGTCGCCGCCGACGGGCGTCTGGTCGAACCACGGCTGCAGTTCGGCCAACAGCGTGTCGCACTGCGCTTCGTCGATGAGTTGCTCGACGATCACGACGCCGTGGGTGAGCAACGCCGCACTGACCTCGACCGCCTCGGTCGACGCGGGCAGGCGCGGGATCACTCCCGTGGCCGAGCTGGTCGCCGTGCTGGCCGTCGTGTCGCTCACGCGCTCGCGCCCTCGCCGGTGGCGTCGTCCATCGGCACACCCGCGCCGGGTCGGAAGGCGGACTCGCGCGGCTTGTTGCGGTCGGCCATCTGCTGCATCGTCGTCACCATCGCCGCCTGCGCGCCTTCGTGGGCCATGATCTTCTGCATCACGGCCGCGCTCGCGCTGGCGATCAGCGCGGTCTTGTTGGCCTCGACGTAGTCGGCCGAGGCCTGCATCGGCCGGAACGTGCCGTTGAGCGCCGGCACGACGTAGCGGGCCACCATCTCCCACGAGCGCATCGTCGCCTCACGGTTGGCCCAGTCGTGGGCGAAGCCGAGCACGACGCCGAAACCGCCGGTGATCTCCTGCATGTGCCGGATCGCCGCGATCAGGTCGTCGGGCGTGCCGATCACCGCCGCACCTGCGCCGACCGCGCCGTTGCCGGTGACCTCGTCGAGCAGCGCCCACTCGTCGTCGACGTGGTTCGCGCCCGGGCGGCCGAGGATCTTCGCGTTGTACTCGTTGTGCCAGCGCTGCAGGCCGAGCACGGATTCGTTGCGGGCTTGCGCGCGCGTCTCGGCGAGGTGCCAGCTCATCAACACGCGCCAGTTCTTGCGATCGACGGTCTGCCCGTTCGCCGCTGCAGCCTCCTCGGCGAAGCGCCACTGGGTCGGCAGCGCGACGATGCCCTCCGTCGAGGTCGACGCGATCGACAGCGCGCCGATGCCGTGCTTGCCGGCGATCTGCATGCCGCTCGGCGAGATCGACGACGCCGTCACCATCGGGATCTCGTCCTGCAGCGGCAGGATCTGCAGCGCCGCGTCGCGCAGCGTGAACCACTCGCTGTCGTAGTCGAAGCGGTCCTCGCCGCGCAGCAGGCGCATGATCACGCCCTGCGCCTCGTCCTGACGATCGCGCTGCACCAGCGCATCGATGTTCAGCGTGCGCGCGTCCGACGGCAGGGCACCCGGCCCGCTGCCGAACATCGCCCGACCGCGCGTCATGTGATCGAGTTGGACGATGCGCTGGGCGACGTTGAAGGGATGGTGGTACGGCAGCGAGATCACACCCGTGCCGAGACGGATGGTGTGCGTGCGCTGGCCGGCCGCGGCGAGGAACATCTCCGGCGAGGCGATCATCTCCCAACCGCTGCTGTGGTGCTCGCCGCACCAGAACTCGTCGAAGCCCCAACGATCGAGGAACTCGGCGAAGTCGAGGTCTCGCTGGAACTGCGTCGTCGGGCTCTCACCGAGCGGATGGTGTGGGGCGAGGAACGTGCCGAACTGGAGGCGTGCCATCGCCGCAGCCTACGAGAACCGGGGTTTCCGCGAACGCAGTGGGACCGCTAGCGTGTGCGTGCCCGTCAGGGCCCCGAGTTCGGGGACGTAGCTCAGTTGGCAGAGCGCTACCTTTGCAAGGTAGATGTCGTGGGTTCGATTCCCATCGTCTCCACCATTGTGATCTCTCAGGAGATCGGAAACGACCCGGACCTGCGAAGGTCCGGGTTGGTTTCATTTTCGGGGTCTGGTGGGGCCTTTGGGTGCGCCGGTTGGTTGGTAGTCGCGGGTGGGGTCGAGGGTGAG
>JAOBWK010000058.1 GCA_025463305.1 Ilumatobacteraceae bacterium | reverse complement strand
GGCGCCGGAGCTTGGGCGGGGGCGTCGTCGGCGGCTGGAGCGGCGGCGGCAGGAGCAGAGTCAGCGGCCGGAGCAGCGGCGACCGCGTCGGCGGCTGGAGCCGCAGTTGCATCGGCGGCCGGAGCAGCGGGCGCGGCGGCCTTCTTCTTCGGGGGCGGGACGCCGATCGACGGAGCCCTGTCGGCGAACTCGGGCCAACGGCGGCGGCTGACGATGGAGAGCAGGCGCAGCAGGCGCATCGCCTCCTTGTCCTCCTGGGCAGGGCGGGCGATGATGCTGCCGTCGGCGATCATCCGGTTGATGACCTCTTCACCGAGTTCGGTGCGCACGATCGTGAGCGTCCAGTCGTTGTCCTCGCCGATGCCGCCGGTCGCGATGTCGCTGTGCTCGGCTGCGAAGTCGGGACAGTTCTTGCAACCCTCGCGCGTCCACTTGTGGCACTCCTTGAGGTCGATCTCGTGGTACGAGCCGTCCTTCATCCAGATCTGGAACACGCCCTTGATGTTCATCTTGACCATGTCCTGCTTGGCCAGGCCGTACTTGGCCTCGAACAGCTCGGGGAAGATGGCGTCGTCGAAGGTCTTGCTGCAGAGGAGGCCGATGTTGAACTGGAACGGCTTGCTGACCTTGCCGGCCTTGCGGTCCCACATCGTCGGCGGCGACGACGTCTGGCAGCCCATCCCGACGAGGGCGAGCTTGGACAGCCCCTCTTCCTTCGCGGTGCGCAGGGCGAGCGGGTTGGCGCAGTAGGTGTACCGGCTGCCGGCGGTGGCGAGGACCTCTTCCTTGTTGTGCACGAGCGAGGGCTTGGCCTTCCAGGCATCGTCGTCTTCGACGCCGCTCACCATCGCGGCCTCGATGTAGTCGTGCTCCATCAGCCAGATGAGCATCGCCGAGACGAAGCCGCCGTCCTGGCCCATCTCGTGCACCGTCTTGTCGCTGGCCCGGGTGAGGTAGAGGGCCCGCCAGATGCCGGCCATCTCGTCGGGCTCGCGCACCCGGCCGAACAGGTGGTTGTCGGCGGCCGGCTCCCAGGCGCGGAAGCGTGGGCAGGCACGGGTGCAGGTGGTGCAGCCCTTCTCGCCGTGCGTGCAGTTGTCGAGACCGAGCTCTGCTTCGAGGTGGAAGGGGAGGTACTTGCCCTCCTCGTGCTCGTAGCCGATCACGTCGTGCGGGCAGGTCACCACGCACCCCGCGCACCCGGTGCACAGGCCCGTGGTGACGACTTCGGCGTAGAGTTCTTTCCACTGCGCCGTCCAACGCTCAGCCTTCGCCGAACCTGATCCAGGTGGTGCCGTCTCCGTGATGGTCATTCCCCGAATCTACGCCGTCGGGCTCGCAGCAAGCCGTGTCGTCGAACGCGAAGAGGAGAGCCACATGGGGATGATCGGCGAGCGGATCGTACGGACCGAGGACCCGGCGCTGCTGACCGGGAACGGGACCTTCGTCGACAACCTCGACATCCCCGGCGCGGTGCACGTGGTCTACGCCCGGGCCCAGATGGCGCACGCGCGGATCACCGGCATCGACATCGCCGACGCTCTCGAGGCGCCCGGGGTGCTCGGTGTGTTCACGGCGGCCGATCTGGATCTCGGCCCGTTCCCGATCGACATCCCGTTCCTGCCGGCCCACTACCCACGCACCGCGCTCGCCTCCGACGTCATGCGCTACGTCGGCGAGCCCGTGGTGGCCGTCGTCGCCGAGACGCGGGCCCAGGCCACCGACGCCGCGCAGATGGTGATCATCGACGCCGACGTGCTGCCGCGCGCGGTGACGATGGAGCAGGGCTTCGCCGACGAGGTGCTGCTGTTCCCCGAGTCGGGCACGAACGTGTGCGTGCGCATGCCGGGCGGACCGATCGACTTCGGCGCGTGCGAGGTCGTGGTGCGTGCCGACATCAACAACCAGCGCGTCGCGCCGTCGCCGATGGAGGGCCGCGTCGCCGCCAGCCGGTGGGAGCCCGATGGCCGGCTCACCCACTGGCAGTCGTGCCAGGGCTCGCATCCGGTGCAGGCCAAGCTGTGCGAGTGGTACGGGCTGGAGCCGGCCCAGGTGCGCGTCATCACGCCCGACGTCGGCGGCGGCTTCGGTGCCAAGGCGTTCACGTACCCGGAGGACCAGCTGCTGCCGTGGTTGGCCCGTGCAGTCGGCCGGCCGGTGCGCTACACCGAGACCCGCAGCGAGGGCATGAACGGCCTCGGCCACGGACGCGCCCAATTGCAGCACATCGAGATCGGCGGCGACCGCGACGGCCGCGTCACGGCGTACCAGTTGACGATGCGCCAGGATGCGGGCGCCTACCCGCGGATGGGATCGTTCCTGCCGTTCATGACGCGCACGATGCTCACGGGCACCTACGACATCGCCAACGCCGCTGCCGACTGCCAGTCGGTGCTCACCAACACCGTGCCCACGATCGCCTACCGGGGTGCCGGCCGGCCCGAGGCCGCTGCCGCCATCGAGCGGGCGATGGACCTGTTCGCCCGCGAGATCGGGATGGATCCCGTCGAGGTGCGCCGCCGCAACCTGATCGCCGCCGATCGCTTCCCGTTCAAGACCGCGACGGGCACGACCTACGACAGTGGCGACTACGAGGGCGGCCTCGACAAGCTCCTCGCCGCCGTCGACTACGCGGCGCTGCGGCGCGAGCAGACCGAGCGCCGCGAGCGCGGCGACACGATCCAGCTCGGCATCGGGGTCTCGGTGTACGTCGAGATCACGGGCGGCCAGGGCGGCACGGAGCTCGGCGAGGTCCACGTCACGCCGGCCATCGACGGCAGCGACCAGGTCGACGTGCGCGTCGTCACCGGCACCACGCCGTACGGTCAAGGCCATCGCACGACATGGGCGATGCTCGTCGCCGACCGGCTCGGCGTGCCGTTCGAGCGGATCACCGTCGTGCACGGCGACACCGATCTGGTCAGCTCGAGCAACATCACCGGCGGCTCGCGCTCGGTGCAGATCGGCGGCACCAACGTCGTGCGCGCGGCGGCGTCGGTGGCCGATCAGGCGCGTGACATCGCGGCACGGCTGTTGGAAGCCGACGTCGCCGACGTGGTGCTCGAGGACGGTCGCTTCCACGTCGCCGGCACGCCGTCGATCAGCCGCACGTGGCTCGAGGTCGCCACCGCCGCGGCCGCCGGCACCCCGCTGTACGGCATCGGCGACTTCACCCAGTCGAGCGGCACGTTCCCGTCCGGCGCGCACCTCGCGGTCGTCGAGCTCGACATCGAGACCGGCCAGGCCCGCCTCCGCCAGCTCGTCGCGGTCGACGACGCGGGCACGATCGTCAACCCGCTCCTGGCCGAGGGCCAGGTGCACGGCGGGCTCGCCCAGGGCATCGCCCAGGCGCTGTTCGAGGAGGTCGTCTACGACGACGATGGCAACCCGCTCACGTCGAACTTCGCCGACTACGGCATCGTGTCCGCCGCCGAGCTGCCCAGCTTCCAGACCGTGCACGCCGAGACCCCCACCCCGCTCAACGAGCTCGGCGCGAAGGGCATTGGCGAGAGCGGCACGATCGGCGCCACCCCGGCGGTGCAGAGCGCCGTCATCGATGCGGTCGCCCACCTCGGCGTGCGCCACATCGACATGCCTTGCACCCCGAACCGGGTCTGGAACGCGATCCGCGCCGCCCGCGCCTGACGTCCCCACCCACGCTTTCGCGCGAGGCGCTGACCTCCAGACGGTCCATTCCACTGCAAACAACTGCAAGCACTCCCGGGGGGTGGCAGTGCTTGCAGTTGTTTGCAGGAGAAGTGGCGCTCTGGGGGGCGAACCCTCGCGCGGAACGGTGGGTGTGGGCGCTAGTTGGCGGCGGCTCGACGGCGGGAGGTGGCGTCGATCGAGGCGAACAGCAACAGGATGAGGCCGTTGACGATGAACTTCGGGCCGGCCTCGGAGAAGTCGATGCCGCCGATCTTCTTGAGCAGCGGCAGGCCGTTGTTGATGAGGGCGAAGACCAGGCCGCCGAGGACGGCGTTGATGATGCGCCCACGTCCACCGAACAGGCTCGTGCCGCCGATGACGGCAGCACCGATCGCGATCAGCAGCGTGTCGTTGCCGCCCGTCTGCGGGTCGACGGAGTTCAGGCGGGAGGCGAGCACGATGCCGGCCGCGCAGGACAGGAGGGTGCAGACCATGAACGCCGACATCTTCATCCGGGCGACGTTGATGCCGGCCCGGCGGGCCGCCTCGGTGTTGCCGCCGACGGCGTAGAGGTGGCGGCCCCACGCGGTGCGGCCGAGGATGAACGAGAGGATGACCACGAGCAGGATGACCAGCGGCACGACCACGGGCACGCCGCGCAGGTTGTTGCCGCGCCGGGCGTTGAGCTGATCGACGGAGATGCCGCCGATCACGACGATGGCCGCCGTCTTGAGCAGCACGATGCTGATTGGGCTCGCCGCCACGTTCTGGCGTCGTCGCGACAACACGCGGAACAACGAGAACCCCCCGTAGCCGACGGCGAACACGGCGAAGAGCACCCAACCCAGTCCGACCGACAGGTTCTTGTTCTCGATCGCGACGATGGACTTGTTCTCGATGCGGATGGTGCCACCCTCCTTGGTGATCCGCAGGAGCACGCCCTGCCACACCAAGAACGTGGACAGCGTCACGATGAACGACGGCACGCCGACCTTGGCCACCATGAAGCCGACGAGGAAGCCCATGACGGCCGCCGCTGCGAACGCGACGAGCAGGGCAAACGGCAACGGCATGTCGCTCTTCAGTCGCGACGCCATGAGCGCTGCGCACACGCCGGCGGAGTAGCCGGCGCCGAGGTCGATCTCACCGAGCAGGAGCACGAACGTGACGCCCATCGCGAGCACGCAGATCGGCGCAGCCTGGGTGAAGTAGTTGCCGAAGTTGAACTTCGACAGGAAGCTCTCCGGACGGACGATGCCGAAGAGCGCTGTCAGCAGGGTCAGTGCGAGCAGGGCCGGGAACAGGCCGAGATCGCCGCCACGACGGAAGCGCAGCAGGTAGTTGCGAACGACATCGGTGCCCGTGAGGGTCTCGGTGTCGACGGAGAAGTCGGAGCCGGCGAGCGACGGCTCGGCGCTCGCGAGCGCCGGCTCGGCGCGCTGCGCCGCGGACGTGTTGGTCGGGTCCTGGGGTGTCGGTGCGGTCATCTCGTTCTCAGATCTGGACGGATTCGGCGTGGGAGAGGCCGATCCCGGCGGAGCGGCCGGACGTGATCAGCTCGACGATCTGCTCACGGCTGGAGGTCTTGGCGTCGACGATGGCGGCCATCCGGCCGAGGTACAGGCAGGCGACGCGATCGGCGACCTCGAGCACGTCGTTCATGTTGTGCGAGATCAGCACGACGCCGAGGCCTTGATCGGCCAGCTCGCGCACGAGGCGCAGCACCTGGCTGGTCTGGGCGACGCCGAGGGCGGCGGTGGGCTCGTCGAGGATGACGAGCTTGGAGTTCCACAGCACGGCCTTGGCGATGGCCACGGTCTGGCGTTGGCCGCCGGAGAGGCCGGACACCTGTTGGCGGACCGTCTTGACGGTGCGGACGTTGAGCCCGGCGAGGGTCTGGCGGGCGAGCTGCTCCATGCTGGCCTCGTCGAGCAGGCCGTGGCGGATTCGCTCGCGGCCGAGGAACATGTTCTCGACGACGTCGAGGTTGTCGCACAGCGCGAGGTCCTGGTACACGACCTCGATGCCGAGTGCCGAGGCGTCCTTCGGGCTCTTGATGTGGGTCGGCTCGCCGTTGAAGAAGAACTCGCCGGAGTCGGCGGTGTAGATGCCCGTGATGCTCTTCACGAGCGTGGTCTTGCCGGCGCCGTTGTCGCCGACGAGGGCGACGACTTCGCCCGGGTACACGGTGAGGTCGACACCGTGCAGCACCTGCACCGCGCCGAACGTCTTGTTGATCCCGCGGACCTCGAGGAGCGGGATCCTGGAGCCGGGTTGGTTCGGCGTCGTGTTGTTCGCCGTCGTGGTGTTCGCCGTCGTGGTGTTCGCCGTCGCGGTGTTGTCGGTCTCAGGCACGTGCAGTCCTCATGGTCGTGTCATCTTCGCAGGTCGCCCCGTACCGGGGCGGAAACAGCAGAGCGCCCCGGCCGGGCCGGCCGGGGCGCTCTGTCACGTGGTTTGCAATCAGCCGGTGATGCCGGCTGCGGTGCATTCGGCGGTGAGGTCCTTGCAGACGTCGGCGGCGGTCTGGTAGCCGTCGGCGATGACGTCTTTCACGTTGTCCTTGTAGATGGCGACCGGGGTGGCCAGCACGGAGGGGACGTCGGTGTTGAG
>JAOBWK010000052.1 GCA_025463305.1 Ilumatobacteraceae bacterium | reverse complement strand
CTGCAGCCGGCGACCTGATCGCCGAGAAGTACAACTTGGGCTACGGCAAGTCCGTCGCCCTGTTCGCCGGGTTGATCGCGCTGATCACCCTCGCTCACTTCAAGTTCGGCCTCAACCCGATCCTCGCCTTCTGGTCGGCGTACGTGCTGACCCGCCCGCTCGGCGCATCGATCGGCGACCTGATGTCGCAACCCCGCCAGATCGCCGCCGATGCCGATCCCGGCACCGGCAAGGGCTTCGGGCTCGGCACCACCGGCACCAGCGTGGTGTTCCTCGCCCTGATCCTCGTGGTGGTCATCATCATGACCCAGCAACAACGCCGCAAGCCGGCCGTCATCACCGAGGCCGCGACGGCGTCGTGATCAACGCACGCGATTGCGGATGGCTTTCAGCTGGTATCGCTCGCTGGCGTGGGTGGTGGTTCCCCGACCCGGCGTGAACGGAAAGGATCGTCGGCGTTCTCACCGACGATCCCTTCAACGCGGGCGACGAAACGGGAGGTGGACGCACCGGTCGAGCCGTCCACGAAGGTCGCCGCTTGGTATCGCGCCTTGTCCGCCCGGCAGCGTGCAGAAGCACGTTCGACGATCGGCGTGTTACCGCGATGGATGTCCAGAGCCTTCACGACGCCGGGATCGAGCCGCCGTCCGTTCGATCAGTCGGCCTTGCTATCGGTGACGTGGCCGTGATGCCCACCATCGCCGAGAACTACCTTCGAACGACGTGGCACCCTTCGCGCGAGTGACGAGGCCGTCTCGACAGTGGTTCTGGGTCGGCTGCGATGGTTCAGACTCGCTGATCAGCCGCCCACGAGTGCGTCATCGACGGTGGCGGCACCTCCGTTGACCGACACAGCGGCCAGCGGGTGACGAATCCGAGCAGCAGGGCGGGATTGGGCCGAGCACGCGCAGCAGGTAGTCCGACGTGGCTTCTCCCATCGCCGTGGACAGGCCCTTCGCGATCCAGAACCATGCCGTGATCTCGGGAACGCGGAGCATGCCGGGCATTCCCAACGACGACAGGCGGTCACGGACCTTCATCGAGGCCACGGTGACGCACGTTGCGGTCCCACCCACGGCCACGCCGGTCAACTCGACGTAAATCGTCGTCATCCGATCGGTTCGGATCGCGGTCGCTCATAGCGTCACCTCATGATCGCTCTGCTCGATTTCGCCAACAACTGGATCAAGCACGGCGGCCTTCCGATCCTGGCGTTGATCGTGTTCGCGGAAAGCGGACTGTTGCTCGGATTCTTCCTCCCGGGCGACTCCCTGTTGTTCTTCGCCGGGTTCCTCGCCTCCGACGCAGGCGGCCACAAGCTCCCCGGTGGGCTCCTCGCCGCGGCGGCCGTCGCCTTCGCGGCCGCCGTCGCTGGCGATCAGGTCGGCTACCTCATCGGTGACAGGCTCGGACCTTCGATCTTCACCCGACCGAAGAGTCGACTGTTCGACCCGGCCAACGTCGTCAAGGCCCAGGGGTTCTTCGACCGACACGGATCGAAGACCATCGTCCTGGCGCGGTTCGTTCCCGTCGTGCGCACATTCACGCCCGTGCTCGCGGGTGTCGGCAAGATGCGGTACCGGACCTTCGTGTCGTTCAACGTGATCGGCGGACTGCTCTGGGCCGCTGGCGTGACGACCCTCGGCTACTTCCTCGGCAAGGTCAGCTTCATCAAGCACAACATCGAGTTCGCGGCCGTCGTGATCGTCGCGATCTCGATCGCCCCGGTAGCCGTCGAGTACTGGCGCCACCGAGGAAACGATCAGACGACCGCGTCGGCGTCACCCGAAGTCGTCAGTGAGCAAGATCAGTGAGAACGTCGTCGGCTGACGACTGGTGATGATCAGCCGACCTCCCTCCGCGTCAGCGATCGAACGCGCGAGCGCCAGTCCGATGCCGTTGTTCGATCCGTGACCACGGCGGAACAGGTCGTCGTCGGTTCCCGCGGCGATGGTCGATCCGTCGTCGACGACATCGATTGCCGCTCCGCCAGCAGTGCGCCGGCATGTCACGCGGATCGTTCCCTTGCCATATTTGACGGCGTTGTCGATCAACACGTCCAGGATCTGCTCGATGGCCGTCGTCGAGGCGCGCACGACAGCCGATGAGTCCGCGGAGACGACGATCTCTCGGCCCTCCGCCGAGCATCGGTCTGTCCAGCGTCGTGCGGCCTCACGAGCGACGACGTCGAGCTGGCATGAGGTCGAGGTCGGAGTGGCATCCCTGGCGAAGGCGAGCAGGTGGCTCACCGTGTCCTCGAGCCGATCGAGATCGACCAGGGCCGCCCCCGCCACCGAGAGTCCACTGTCGTTGCCGGTCACGCGCTCCAGGCGCAACCTCAGCCCTGCCAGCGGCGTCCGCAACTGGTGCGACACGTCCGCACTGAACCGCCGCTCGCGGCCGATTGATTCGTTGATGCGCTGAGAGCTCAGCGCAAGCGCGTCCCCCAGGGCGTCGATCTCCCCCACGCCGGACGGTCGATGCATGGGAATGATCCCTCCGGCACCCAAGCTCGACGCGCTCTCCGCGAGGTCCGTGACCGGACGGCTGAGCCGGCCTGCGACTCGGCTCCCCAACAGCCACGCGACCATCAGAGCGAGGACACCCGCGATCGCCATGATCACCCATGCCCGCCCGGCACGCGTGTGCACGTGAGCCAGCGACTGGCTGATCCGCACCACGGCGAGCACGTTCTCGTCCCGGTCCGTCAACGGAGCCGCAACGACGATCGCTCCGTCGGTCGTCGACGAGGTCGAGCCTCGCTCGGCGCCGCCGACCGCTCGATCGGCGCTGGTCGGGCCGACGCCGTACACGAGATGGCCGGACGTGTCGTACACCCCGTACGGCGGCGGAGCATCCGGCTCTGTGGCGAGATGTGTCAATTCGGCTGCGTTGATCGGCACGTTGATCTCAGTCAGCAGATGAGCGACCGTCGACTGCAACTCGACCACCTGCGAGTTGATCGTGAGGCGCTGCACAACGATCGCGAGCGGCACACCCAACATCACCAACACCAGGGCCGTCACACCCACGATGGCCGTCGTGATCCGACGCCTCACGGAGCGACGAGCCTGTAACCGATGCCCCTCACCGTCACGATCTGCAAAGCCTGCCCGAGCTTGCGCCGCAGGGCGACGAGGTGCATGTCGAGGGTCTTGGTCGAACTGTCCCAGTGCAGATCCCAGATGTCGGCCAGCAATCGGTCCCGGGTGACCACACAAGAAGCCTCGCGTACGAGGTAGAGCAGCAGTTGGAACTCCTTCGGCCGCAGGTCCATCGGCTCACCGGCCACCGTGGCCGTGTACCCCGCTGGTTCAATTCGTAGATCGCCGAGCACGATCGTCGCGTCGGGATCGACCCCGTCCGTCGCCCGCAGCTGAGCGCGTACCCGGGCGATCAGCACGCTCATCGAGAAGGGCTTCGTGACGTAGTCGTTCGCTCCCGCGTCCAGACCGACCACGACGTCAATGTCAGCGTCGCGTGCCGTCACGATCACGATCGGGAGCTCCGGGTGCTGCGATCTCAGCTGACGGCACAGCGCGAAACCGTCGATGTCCGGAAGGCCCGCGTCGAGCAGGACGAGATCGGGGAAATCGGCCGCGACAGACGCCACAGCTGCCTCGCCCGTCGTGCACAGCACGCAACGCAAGCCGTTGGACTCGAGGGCCACCTGGATGGAAGCACCGATGCTGGCATCATCCTCGATGGTCAACACGTGCTTCTCGCGCTGGGTCACGCCTCTCGTCCTGGATCGTGCACAGCCAGACCGCGCGGGCTGAGGCTGCCACTCGTTCGGGAAGCAGCATGCATAACCCCTGCAGATCGTGATGGTTGCATATGAGCAACGTATGCGTCGACGTGCCGAGACGGACCAGAGCGACGAGGCTTTACTGACAGTTGACCAGCGTCATCGCGGGCTGACGAGGTCCCGCCAGGCGGTGCTCACATAGCGATTTGTGGCCGACCAACCGAATTTGATGGGTGAACAGGTTGAAGGTCACGTTGCCGCGATGGATGTCGAGCTCCATCGCCATCACTGCGCCGGCGCGCACCAGTGTCTCAGCGAGCACCGCGAGGGTGAGATGATCGGCGGCGACGTAGACGAGGTCGCCGCCAGCTGTCACGCCAAGACCCGAACGCCACGCCGGAAGCGTGTTGAGCACGGATCCCCAATGGCCAGAGGCATTGGTGGCCAGGCCGGGCATCAATGCCCTCCGACGACCATCGGGAATTCGCGATCGCGGGCCAATCACGTGTGCACCGAGGTTGACGGGTTGCGTGGACGCTGACGGCCAGACGACGGCAAGGTGCACGCCAGAACTCATCCGTTCTGCCCGGTGACGGACTCACACCAGCCCAGCCATGGCGCGCTTACACGCTCACGCTGCATTGATGGTCATCACGCTTCCGCACGGGAAGCTGATCCGTTATGCCAGGACGTCTTTCGGGGTGAAACGCGCCCATGCGGCGCTGGCGAACACCGCAACGTACGCGGCCTGCAGACCAAGGTTCTTGTTGATCGAAGTCCATGAGATGTGCGTGCGCATGACGTCGGCGAACGAAAGCCAGTTGTGGGTGAACAGCCAGGGATGGATCGCCGACAGCTGTGGGATCGCGTCGAGGATTCCAGAGAGGATCAGGATTCCCAAAGTCGCCGCCATCGCGCCGATGGACACATCGGTCATCGTCGACGCAAACAGGCTGATCGCAGCGAGTCCCAGCAACGACAACGAGACGAGGCCTGCGGCCACGCACATCCGCCAGATGCCGGACCCGAGCGAGAGTGTGTCGCCCGAGAGCGTCGTCACCCGTCCGATCGGAAACAAGATCGAGCCCATCACAAGCCCTGCGACGGAGACGACGAGCGTCGCGACGAAGCAGAACACGAGGATCGTGAACGCCTTCGCGACCAGCAACCGCGACCGGCCAGTGGGGCGGATGAGGAGGTATCGCAGGGTGCCGAGGCCCGCCTCTCCGGCAATCGCGTCACCTGCGACGATCGCGACAGCGAGCGGAAGGAAGACGGGCAGCGTGATGACCAGCCCAGCCAGCGCAGCGAAGACACCGTTGTGGGTCACTTGATTGACGAACGTGGGGCCCTCGCCCCGATCAGGTCCACCCGACAGACGCAGCGCGATCACGATCGCGATCGGTACGAGCGCGAGCACGACCAGGAGAGCGTGGATCCGTCGGCGGCGGAACAGGTGCAGCAGTTCAGCGCGCAACATCGAAGCCCTCACCGGTGAGCGCGACGAACGTGTCCTCCAACGACGGGCGGCGTATCGAGAACTCGCGAACGCCGACGCCTGCGTCGACGAGCGCCTTGCACAGATCTTCCGGCTTCGACCCGGCGAGGTTCGCGAGGAGCGCAGCGTCGACAACCTTGGTCTCATGGCCAAGCGCATGCAGGACCGAAGCCGCGAGGTCGAGGTCGGATGTGTGGATGTGGACCTCGGGCGCGTTCTGATCCTGCAACGTGGCGAGCGAACCCTGTGTGACGAGCTTGCCGAGACGCATCATCGCGACGTGGGTGCAGACCTGTTCGATCTCGGCGAGGAGGTGGCTCGACAAGAAGACCGTGGTTCCGTCAGCGGCCAGTTCGCGGATCAGGTTCCTGATCTCACGCGTGCCCTGCGGGTCCATGCCGTTGGTGGGTTCGTCGAGGATCAGCATCCGCCTCGGTCGGAGCAACGCCTGAGCCAGCCCGAGCCGTTGACGCATCCCCAAGCTGTACGCACGGAACTTCTTGTTCTGCGCTGCCGTCAAGCCAACGCGCTCCAACGCCAACTCGATCCGGGCAGCACGTGTCTTGGTCTCCGGATGGGGGCCGGCGGCGTCCATCCGCTCCAGGTTCTGGCGCCCGGTGAGCCACGGGTAGCACGCCGGGCCTTCGACGAGCGCCCCGATCGATGGCAGTACGTCGCGCGAGGCGGATGGGATCGGCTGCCCAAAGAGCTCAACGGTGCCTTCGTTCGGGGAGATGAGCCCGAGGAGCATCCGGATGGTGGTGGTCTTCCCGGATCCGTTCGGTCCGAGGAACCCGAAGACGGATCCGGCTGGCACCTGGAGGTCCAGGTGATCGACCACTGCGACCGATCCGAAGCGCTTCGTGAGCGCGGTCGTCTTGATCGCGAAGGCAGCGTCGTTCATGGCGGCCGTCAGATCTGACGGCCGTTGCTCCATGACCGATGTCATGCGTTGGCGACCAGGGTTTCGAGTGCGTCGGGTTCAACCGCACCGACGGCGATCCGGCCGTCATCAAAGACGAGCACGTTGAACAGCGTTGTGGTCACGAGGTGGGCCGACGCTCCACCGACAGTGACCTGAGGCGCGCTCGACAGGAACGACTGCAGCTGCGATGCGATGGACGACTTGTCGACCAGCGCGACCGTCGTCCAGTTCGAGCCGAGCGTCGTCAACGTGCCGAGCCGATCGACGCCGGAACGGTCGGAGCTGCCGTCGCGACCGTGACGGTCAGCGCCGGCCGACAACAGATCCGCGGGACTCTTCGCTTCGACGACATTGGAGTCCGGGGGCGGCGTGAACTCGAAGGTGGAAGCACTCGGCGTGCTGAAGTCGATGGACGTGAAACCGACCTCGATCGCGGTTGACCCTGACGACTTCGCGGCGACCTTGACATCGAGCGGCAAGCCCGTCGCGGCATCGACGGCGAAGGTCACGTCGTGGATCGTGGAAGAGGCATCATTGGGTGTCAGCACCAACTGATAGACCGCCCGGCCGGCGACCATGCGGTTGTCGATCATCGTCACTGACGTGCTCGGGGTGACCCTGTCGAGCAGCGACTTGGCGAATTCGATCGGCGTGTCGTGCACGGGGTCGAGCACCGAATCATCGGTCTCCGGGACGTCGGCTGGATCGCTCGATGCTGCGCCGCCGAGCGAGACGTGTGTCGTCGTGAGCGTCGAGCTGTCGTAGCTCCAAACATCGGAGCCGTTGCGGATCCAGTTCGTCTCTGACAGCGGAGCCTGGGTCGCAATGCGAACGCGATCCGGACCGTCGATCCACACCTGCGCCGAGTGTTCCCCGGCCAGCAGGCTCGTGATCGATGTCGCTGATCCGCCACCGCCGAGGGCGCCGAGCGAATCCAGTGACGGCAACCCGAGGTTGCTGGTCAGCTTGATCGTTCCGGCGAGCGCGGAGACCTGCGCAGTGCGCACCTTGACCAGCAACTCGGCGGGCGTCAACGGTGGCAATGCTGGTGGGGAGGCGTTGGCGGATCCGAGCAAGTTGGGGACCACTGCGGTCGCAGCAACGAGTCCGAGCGCGATCAGCGGAGCGGCCCAGCGCGGGTTGACGTGCGAGAACGACTTCATGGGGCCACCTTACGCGGGTCTTCCTGAGAGGACTCTGAGATCGGCAGGCGAATCACGAACGTCGCACCGGGTTGGTTGTCGACGATCCTGATCGTGCCGCGGTGGCCTTCAACGATCTGCTTGACGATGGCGAGTCCCAACCCGGTGCCACCGGACGAGCGAGTGCGGTGGTCGTCGAGGCGCACGAAGGGGCGGAACACGCTGTCGCGATCGGCCGGGTCGATCCCGTCGCCGTCGTCCGACACGCGCAGCTCGATCGACGTCGACCCGGCCGCCGCTTCGACCGTCACGGTGTGCCGGGCGTGGCGGAGAGCGTTCTCGATCACGTTCAAAAGCATCCGGTCGAGCTGATCGCGGTCACCGCTGACGGAGACCAGAGGCGGCGAACCGCGCAGCACGAGGCGGCGATCGCCGGGGACCACACGATCCATCGCGCGCAACACGAGCTCGCCGACATCGACGAGCGCGGCTGCCCGAGCCTCCCGTCCACCCCCGCTGCGGGCGAGCAGCAGCAGATCGTCCGTCAGGTGTTCCATCCGCTCGTTCTGGGCCAACAACTTGGCGCTCACCGCAGGCCAGTCGGCCGCCTCCGGCCGGGCTGCAGCCACCTCGATGGTGGTCCGCGAGATCGCGATCGGGGTGCGCAGCTCGTGCGATGCGTCGGCGACGAAACGTTG
Organism: Ilumatobacteraceae bacterium; assembly: GCA_025463305.1. The sequence goes on along the minus strand of JAOBWK010000052.1, from coordinate 10,968 downwards.
CTGAGCATCGCCGCCGATCTGCAGGCGATCCAACATGTCGTTGAGGGTGAGCGCGAGCCGGGCGATCTCGTCGTCGCCCGTCGGCACGGCGACGCGCTGATCGAGTCGGGAGGCCGTGATCTCCTGCACATTGAGCCGCATCCTGTCCACGCTGCGCAGCGTCCGGCCGACGACCAGCCAGATCAGTGCTGCGACGGCGGCGACCAACAGCAGCCAAGCGACCACGAGACGGTTACGGAGCACCTCGACGTTCGCGTCCTGATCGTGAAGCGACGTGATCACGACCACGACCTCGGATCTCCCACCCAGCGTTGCTCGCGTGGGTTCGATCAGCCATGGCCCTTCACCCGTGCCGGGAACGGACTCGCGGATCGATCGATGGACGTCGTTCGCTCCGACCAGCGCCGGTGTCCCGGAGAGTTGTTGGCTGGCCGCCGTCACGTGTCCCGTACTGTCCACGATCTGGAGCACCGTCAGATCTGCCGGCTCGAGGGCCGGAAGGATCGCCGGAAGCGGCGCCCGACCGGCTAACGCCGCGAGCTCCGCCGCCCGAGCCGGGCCTGAGCCGGCCTTCGCATCGATCAACCCGTCGCGCAACGAGTCGAACAGGAGCCGACCCCCAAGCAGCAGGCCGATCGCGAGCGCCAGCGAGGAGAGCAGTGTGATGCGAGCCCGAACCGAACCGAGCCGGTATCGACGGTTCACCTCACGCGACCCGAGCGACGAGGCGATAGCCGCGCCCGCGCACGGTCTCGATCGTGGTGAGATCGAACGGAGCGTCGATCTTGCGGCGGACGTAGCCGATGTACACCTCCACCACGTTCGTGTCGAACCGGTCGTCGTTCCAGACGTGGCGGAGCAGTTCTTCCTTGCTGACCACCTCGCCCGGATGGTGGGCCAAGAACGCGACGAGCTCGAACTCCTTGGCGGTCAACTCGATCTCCTCGGCGCCCCGCCAACAGTGGTGGCCGACGATGTCCACCCGCAGATCCCCGACGACCAACAGCGAAGAGCGCACGCTCGATCCGCGTCGGATCAGCGCGCGTAGCCGCGCCAGCAGAACCTCGTAGGAGAACGGCTTCGACAAGAAGTCATCAGCACCGAGATCGAGCGCTTCAGCATGATCTCGGTCACCATCGCGGGCCGTCAACATCATCACCGGCACCGGATGCTCCTTCTCGCGCAGCTGGCGCACGATCTCGAACCCGTCCATCCCCGGCAACATGATGTCGAGAAGCACGGCGTCGAACTCGAATTCGGTCACCCTCCACAGAGCGTCGACGCCGTCGTGAGCAACCTCGACCACGTAGCCCTCTGCCTCGAGTCCTTCCAACAGCGCGAGCGCCATCGCGATTTCGTCCTCGACGATCAGCACCCGCATGAGGCGCAGTCTCGCACCGGGATCCTGAGACGATGCTGAGAGCGACTCAGACGTCGCGTCGACTGACCGTGATCATCGCGCCGGCGAACGTGACCGCAACCCAGATGGCCAGCACGAGCACAGCGTGCCCGGTGGTCAGCAACTCACCGGACGCCCGAGTGCTGAACAGCGTCTCCCCGGCGGTCGCCGGCAGAAGCTTGGACACGTTGTTGTCCCATGGGCTGGGCAGCGCATTGGACAGGATGGGCAGCACCAGCACCACGGCGAACAGCGCGGCCAGCGCACCGGGCGTGCGACGCACCACGGTCGCCATCGAGAAGCCGATGATCGCAACAGCGGTCAGGTAGACCGCACCGCCGAGCACGGCGCGGAGCACCTCGGGCCGGCCGAGTGATGTTCCGATGTGCTTGCCCTGCAGGATGACCTGACCGAGACCGAACGCCGTGAAGCACGCGACCACGCTCACCGCGAACGCGACCGCTGCCAAGACAGTCGCCTTCGCGGCGATGACGGTGCGCCGGCGTGGCGTCGCAGCGAACGTCGTCCGGATCGCTCCCGTCGTGTACTCCGAACCGATCACGAGAACGCCCAGCACGCCGATCGCGAGCTGTGCGAGGAAGATGCCGCTCAGGCTGTGCGCCGTCGGATCGAACGTCAACCGGTCGATCGGGTCGAGCTGGTCCCATCGCGCGACGATCGCTGCGCACAGCAACGCTCCGAGTCCGACGACGATCACGATCGTGATCATCAACGACCACACGGTCGACTTCACACTTCGGAGCTTCGTCCATTCCGCCCCGATCGCTGCGCTGTAGGTACCCCGCGCCGTTTCGGGGTGAGGCAACGTGCTGCGCTCGAACTCGACAACGGCGGTCATCGTGCCGCTCCCACGAGTGCGTCACTCGTGCCGTGGAAGTCGACGCTCGCCTCGGTGAGCCTGAAGTAGGCGTCTTCCAACGACTCGCGTTGGCGAACCAGCTCATGGATCACGATGCGATGCTCGAGTGCGATCTCGCCGATCCGGCTGGATTCGAGGCCGCTGACCTCGAGCGAGTCATCGAGCGTGCGGACCGTTGCTCCCTCCGCGGTCAGGACCCGGGTCAGCGACTCCATGTACGGCGTCTCCACACGCACGGTCCCACCCCCGCCACCAACGACGTTCGCGACGCTGTCCGCCGCGATCAAGCGACCCCGACCGATCACGATCAGCTGATCCGCCGTTTGAGCCATCTCCGACATCAAGTGACTGGACAGGAAGATTGTGCGGCCCTCCATCGCCAACGATCGGAGAAGGTTCCGGATCCACAAGATCCCCTCCGGATCGAGACCGTTCACCGGCTCGTCGAACATCAAGATCGGCGGATCGCCGAGCAGAGCCGCTGCGATCCCGAGCCGCTGGCCCATCCCCAACGAGAACTTTCCAGCCGGCTTCGAGGCGACCTCGGTGAGCCCGACCATGTCCAGCACGACATCGACCCGCTTCGGACTGATCCGGCTGCTCTTCGCCAACGCCAGCAGATGGTTGTACGCACTCCGACTCGGATGGAGCGCCTTCGCGTCGAGCAACGCTCCCACCTCGTGCAACGGGTACGGCACATCGCAATATGCCTTGCCGTTGACCGTGACCTGCCCCTCCGACGGCGCATCCAAGCCGAGGATCATCCGCATCGTCGTTGTCTTGCCCGCACCGTTCGGCCCGAGAAACCCGGTGACCACACCCGGCTGCACCGTGAAGTCGAGGTGATCGACCGCCACCGTCGACCCGTAGCGCTTCGTGAGCCCTTCGGCGCGGATCACCAGCCACCGCCAAGGGTCACAAGTCGGATCGGGCAGGCGTGAACTGGAGCACTCGGGGTCATGCCGCCGACCATACGGAACCACTCCTGAGAGGACTCTGAGGAATCGTTGCCCACACCACACTGAGACTCAACCGGGTGTGAATTGCCGCAAGGTGCCAACCGCCGTTGCTGGCGCGCTCGACCCGGTCCGCGGAACCGATCCGCACCACGGCTCGGGTCGCGGCGAGCGCGGTCAGCTCGGTCGCACCCGCAGCCGTTCGAAAGCGGATGTCGTCGTCTCCCCGTGCGCGCGACCCAAGATCGACTGCCGCTTCCGGATCGTCGTGGCCGAGCTTCTCCGTCGATGCCGTGCACTCCGGGGCGGTAACGGTTCATCAGCGGTACTCGCTGCGGATGTGGGCGAGCATCCAGGTGTAGATGTCGACGTCGTACGGATCGTGCTGCGGGTTGGTCCGACCGGCGGCCATGCCGGACAGGTCGTAGGTCGGGTCCCAGGCGTCGTGGCCGACGCCGGGGTACGTCGTGAGGCGCAGCGGCTCCGTTGGCGAACACTTCGCATCGATGGTGCCGATCGTCGCGATCGTGCCGGCGGGGTTCACGGTGGTGTCCGCCTCGCCGTGGAACGCCCAGATCGGCGTGTGCTGCCAGCTCGTGCACTGGATCGGGTGCGGGAAGCCGCCCGAGATCGGCACGACGGCGGCGAACTCGTTCGAGTCGCCGACCGCGCCCACGTAGTCGAACGCGTAGAAGCCGCCGGCGGACAGGCCCGTCAGGTAGACGCGGTCGCGGTCGACGCCGTACCGCGCGAGCACCTGGCTCAGCCACGTGCGCAGCCGGGTCGGCGAGTTCGACCCGTCGGGCATCTGCGGTGCGAGCACGATGAACCCGGCGGCGACGGCCGGCTCGGTCCCCGATTCGTACAGTCGTGGAAGCCCGTTGACCGCGAGTCCGTCGAGCGCCGCGCCCGACCCCGGTCCGGTCTGGCCGGATCCGTGCAGGAAGACGATCGTCGGCCAGGTCCGCCCGGGCGACGAGGCGTAGCCAGGCGGGAGATAGGCGAGGTAGCCGGCAGCGAGGCCGGGGCCGACGTCGACGTGTTGGCGCGACGCCGGGGACGTCGGCGGGAGTGACGTCCCGGCTGCGAACCAGCCCTGGAGGTCGACGACGATGTGCGTCGCCGTGTTGGTCGTGACACAGATGGTGCCGGCGCTCCCGACCGCGCTGACCACCAGGTTGGGCCGGGTCTCGCCGGGCTCGATGTTGACGTTCGATGCCACTGGCGTCGGCCGGTCGCACGGGAACACGGTGATGTAGCCGCTCGAGACGGCATCGGTCGCGGTCACGTTGACGACCACGGAGTCGACCGCCGCCGGGATGCCGCTCTGCTCCGGGAACGACAGCTCGACGATCTGTCCCGGTGTCGTGCGTCCCACGACCGGCACACCGATGGGTGAGCGCGTGTCGACCATCCGCACCGGGGAGATGGCGGTGTAGCCCGCCGCATCGGCCATCTCGCCCTGCAGGTCGACGACGACGTCGGTCGCCACGCTCGACACTGCACAGACATCGCCGGTCGTGCCGGGGCGAGCGACGGTCAAGTTGGCGACGGTCTCGCCTGGCGCGAAGTTGAGGTTCGACGCGATCGGCGGTTTCGTTCCGCAGGGGTAGACGACGAGGTAGCCATTCCCCTGCGGGTTCGTCACGGTCACGTTCGCGACGGCGGCTGCGCCGTCCGGCGCGTGCATCAGTCGGCTCTCCACGCCGGCGCGGAGCCCGAGCGTCGGATCGCTCCGGGTGTCGAGCACGCGGAGCGGCACCGGCAGCGCGACGTACGATCCGACGGGGAACCATCCCTCGAGGTCGACGACGAGGTGTGACGCCACGCTTGTGATGATGCAGACCGACGCGTGGTCGCCCGGCGACGCGATCACCGCGTTCGGCACCGTCTGTCCGACGTCGAAGTTCACGTTCGACGCCAGTGGCGGCGCAGCGCCGCACGGGTAGACCGTCGCGAAGCCCGCCGCAGTGGGATCGGTGACGGTGAGGTTCAACACGACGCCGGCCGCCGATGCCAGATCGCCCGTCATCGCGATGGACACGGGGATGCCGGGCACCGTCGGTCCGGCGCTGGCGACCCCGAGGCCGGTGCGGGTGTCGACGAGCCGCTGCGGCGTCGACGAGTGGTATCCGGTGGTCGCCGCGGCAGACGCGAGGATGGCCGTGCGCGTCGTGGTCGCCAAGGACATGGCGAGCACCGTGGCCGCCAGTGCAGCGATCCACCTGGATGGAGCCCGGCCACTCATCGGCTGAACACGGCCACGAAGTCGCGTGTGTCCTCGGTCAGCCAGCGATCGCCCGTGTGCTGCATGCCGTGCAGCAGCCGCTTGCCGTGCACGGTGCCGTCGGCGCCGACGGCGTAGGTGTTGAGCTGGACCCACTCCTGGTTGATCTCGAGTTGCATCCCACGGATGGCCCCGGCGCGCACGAGCGTGTCCGCCAGTGACTTCACCGTCAGGCCGTCTCCACCGACCCAGATCACGGAGCCGTCAGCGCGGATGCCCGCACCGGATCGCCACACGGCGCTCTTGTTGGCCGGTCCTGTGAAGCCCCACTTCTTGTTCGGGTCGGTCGTGAGATCGGGGGCGGGCGCTCCGTTGATCACGATTGGATCCAGGCTCTGGCGTGCGGAGTCCAGCGTCGCCGAGCTGCTGATGTCCGTGCCCCACGCGCCGATGTTCGGGACGCCGTTGTCGTCGATCGCGAACGTGGCGCCACCCACGCGCATCGGGACGAGCGTGCGGCTGCCGAGGACGATCCCGCCGTTCGAGTCGCGGATCCGGAACCCGCCGGCGAACGCGGCGACGAGCTGCGCCTGTCGGTCCGCCTCCACGTACGGCGGCCGATCCCACGGTGCTCCGGGGATCTTCAGACCCGGGTACTGCCGGAACTTCAGGATCGTCGGGTCGAACCAGATCACCGCATCGAGCACGGACGTGTGGATCGCATCCGGCCGGATGGTGGTGACGTACGCGCCCTGCGCACCGTTCACCTGGGGACCGAAGGCGGTCCATGTCCCCTCACCCGGCACGGTCGGCGACGCTGGCGACACCAGCGCCGTCGGGGGCTCGAGGTGCCCGGCAACACGTGGCAGCGCCGGGATGCCGACTCCGAGCGGCTCCGGGACCGACGTCGCCGTGCCGGACGATGCAACGTCGACGGCTGCGGCGGCGAGGTTCGGCGCACCGCCGATCTTGGCCTGATGATTCGCGTACCACCACTTCTCGAGGCGGTCGACCGCCCAACCGAAGTGGTTGTCGCGCGCCCACTCGACGGTTCGGGCCTGCAGGCTGTCGTTGCCCGGCCCGGTCAGGGCGCGCGCATACGACCACATCACCGGGATCATCAGCACAAGGGCGATCGCCAGGACGCGACGTCGCGCGCGACGCCAACGCCGGGCTGACCGGCACCATCGCTGCCATCCCGTCCGCAACGATGCAGCGACCCGCGCCAGGGTCTCCGGCAACCTCGACCGGTCCTCGGGGACACGTCCGTGCTCGCCGGGAGCCTCCGGTCGCTCGGCGGCCGCCATCGTCGAGGCGCGCAGCAGCGGATCGATCCGCTGCGCAGCGGTGACCCTGCCGACCCTCGGTGACGATCGCTGCTCCACTCCTGCGAATCGTGCAGCACCCACACGCGAGCGATGGTTCGCAACGGGTAACTGCAGAGTAAATCGTCGCCGGCGTCGTACTCGTGATCGAGAGCGCAGCGACCGGTTGCGGCGCCGTGACCACCGAACTGACGATGACCGGGACACGCTTTACGTTCAACATTCCGAACCTGGCAACAGCAACGGGAATGTACGGTCTTGAACACCACGCATTCGGACGCAATCAGCTTCCCCCCAGTCGGCCAGGGCTCAGAGGGGCGAGCGTTCGATTGGTGCACAGTTTACCGACGTGCGCTGAATCGACTCACACCCGGTACGTACGTTGAGAATCGTGATGTCCCGATGAACAGCGAACGGCCGCAGCGACGACCGCCGTCGAGGACTGGCCGCTCCCCGACAGGCTCGGCGAATTCGTCAAGAGGCATCGCCTGCGCGATCGTCGCAGTCGTCATCGGCTTTGTGACTCTGCGCCAGATGAACCCCGGCGACTTCGCTGCGAGCGGCGCCACCGCTCTCCCAGCCGCCGTCACGAACACGCCTCCAAACACGTCAGCAGTGACTTCGTTGACGCAAGCGCCGGCGACTTCGACAACGTTCCCAGCGAGCGGCGCAGCACTGGTGGTCGACGGTGCCACTGTCGTCGTCGCCAACGCATCGACGACGAATCATGCCGCCGCTGCATATGCGCAGCTCTTGCAGCAAGCCGGCTTCACCGTCGGAACTGCGACCAACGCCGCAGCGCCCGAGAAGCGATTGACAACAAGCAAGGTCTATTTCGTCCCGGGCGGTCAGGCGGCCGCTGTTGCCGCGTCCGTGGCGACGAGCATGGGGCCGGGAATCGCGCCGGCCCCGATGCCGACGTCACCACCGATTGCAGGCGGGGACCTGAAGGGGGCGACGGTTCTCGTCATGCTCGGTAGCGATCTCGCCGGTCAGCCCCTGAGTGGGCAGGCGACGAATGGGCCGTTGACCTCGCTCGGATTGCCTACTCAGGCTGGTACGTCAGTCGCGGGCTGATATGGGACCGTCCGATGGCACTTCTACTCGCGGACCTCCCAACTTCGCTGCTTCCGTTCCGTCGCTTCTGCGCCGAACTGGATCGCCCCCATATGTCTGTGTGCGTCTCCCGCTCGTCTCTACGTCATCTTGCGAGCGGTAGCGGTTCCCGACTAGCGTTGCGCCCCAACCAGGCGTGATCGTGGCTGATCCGAACAGCGTCGCCCGACACCCGACGCAACCTCGCGATCTCGCCGACCGACTTCGTGCGGTCTCAAGGTGGCCTCCCCTACGACATCTCGATGGAGAGCCTCGGCCCGGGTACGAACTACAGCAGATGTTACTACGCCAGCATCGGCCCGCCCGACGGGGCCACGATCACTCAGCTCATCGCAGTCGTGGATGACACGTCGACCACCTTCGGCACCGACGTCGATCTCGACCGCTGCCAAGCCAACAGATCTGTCGACTACAACACCCTTGCGACGGCCTCGACCTCGGCGACGGCCGCCCCGTATCTCGTCACCACCAGCGCAGCACCCACCAGCTTCCCGCTCGTGGATCGTCAGAACCACGGCTACGTGCTCGAGTTCTGCGGCGCGCCAGGCACCCCCTCTTCGACGCCACCGCCTACAACCTTCCATGACGGCCGGAGCGACCATCGACCGCACGCTCTGCCGATCCCTTCGGTGTTCATGTTGTCCATCGGTTTCGCCATTTGACGAGTTGCCGACAATGGGCACGGTCGCATTCCGGCTGGGCCGAGCAATCATTGACCGCTACCGAGGCTCAAGGATCTTCGCGCCCTTCCACGCGGAGCGGGTGCGCGATTCAGTGGGCTTCGACGACTCGGCCGCGACCGGTGTTCTTGGCTGTGTAGGCGGCACTGTCCGCGGCGAGGAGCAGGGCCTCGGCGGTGACTCCGAGGCGGCTTGTGGCGAGGCCGACGCTCGCGCCGATCGACACGAGGTGGCCGTCGAACTCGAATGGGAGGGCGAGCGCGTCGACGATCCGGTTGGCGATGTCGCCGGCCATCGCCACCGAGACGTGGGCATCGAGCAGGATGACGAACTCATCGCCGCCGAGTCGGACGGCGAGATCGGCGGGACGGAGGTTGGCGACGAGACGCTTGCTGACGCCGACGAGGACGGCGTCGCCGGCGGCGTGTCCGAGGCTGTCGTTGACGGCCTTGAAGTGATCGAGGTCGATGAACAGCAGGACGCGGCCGTCGTCGCTCCAGTCGTCGGTGGCGATGGCGGCCGAGAGCGCCTCGTGCAGGGCTGATCGGTTGGCGAGCCCGGTGAGTGGATCGTGACGGGCCTGCTGGGTGAGCTCCGCGTCGCGCCGTCGGCGTTCGCTGACGTCGCCCGCGACGTAGAGGAACCCGCAGAGCGTGCCCTCGGAGTCGAAACGCGCCGACACCGTGAGCGCGCCGTCGAAGGTCGTTCGATCGCGTCTGACGAAGACCCATTCGCGCACGATCGACTGCCCATCGGGCGGGGGATGCAAGAACAACGCGTCGCTCGTCATGCCCAACTCCGCTGCGACGGCATCGACCTCGGCGGACTCGTGGAACGCACTCGGATGGAGAATTCCGATGACCTGGTCGGCCGGATATCCGAGCAACACCTCCGCGCCTCGGCTGAACGCAACGATCGCAGCCGTGCTGTCGGTCACGAAGATCGCCTCGTTCGCCGCCGCGCCCATGACGCTCGCCAACAACGCTGAGGCCTGCTCGATCCGTTCGTTGGCGACGTGCCGCGCGGTGATGTCGCGTGCGTTGACGATGAAGCCATCGACACCAGCGGTCTCCAAGTGGTTGGTCGTGTGGGATTCGGTCCAGATCCACGACCCGTCGCAGTGACGAACGCGATACTGCAACCCGTCCGGCGAGTTGTCCCCAGTGAAGGCAGCGACGAACGCTGACATCACCACGGCGTGATCGTCGGGATGGATCAGGTCGAACGCAGTCGTGCCGATCAGGTCTTCGACTCGATACCCGAGCAGCCGCTCGATCGCCGGACTGGCATAGGTGATCGTGCCCTGCGCGGTGAGGACCAGGATCACGTCCGAGCCTTCCGCGACAAGGGCCCGGAAACGCTCGTCGGAGCGGCTGAGCTCGGCCTGGGCAGACTTCATCGCGGTGATGTCGCGCGAGATCCCTGAGAAGTACTCCGGGTTCCCGGCTTCGTCGCGGTGCACGATCGCTGCCTGCCACAGGGGGACGAGCGAACCGTCGATCGCGACTGCCTCGATCTCTCCGCTCCAGTGGCCGGTGCGCCACAACTCCGGTACGCCGTCGCTCATGAACGTCGACCGGCTCGCCGGGCTCATGAAGCTGAACAGGCTGTACGACGCCTCGATGACCTCCGCCACCGTCTCGATTCCGAAGCGCTCGCGGAACGCACTGTTGGCATACAGGATCCGGCCGTTCAGATCCGTCGTCGCGACATAGTCGGTGCTCGCCTCGAGGATCTCGGCGAGGTGAACGCGACGGGCATCGACGATGCGGTCCTGGGTGACATCACTGATGATCGCGATGACCTCGCCATCGCCTCCAGGCGAGAAGCACGCTTCCCGGAAACAGGTGCCGTCGACGACGTCCAGCGAGTACGTGTGTTTGACCACCGACTGCGTCGCCAGACACTCACCGATCGTCTCGATCAATGTTGCGGCGAGCTCGCCCGGCAGCACATCGAACAGGTTCCTGCCGACAACGTTCAACTCCACTCGCCCGGCGCGCATGTTGACCGACGCGTGGTACTCGACGACCGTCCCATCGAGAGTCACGCGCATTGCCACGAACCCGAGCGGTGCAGCGCTCACGAATGAACCAAGGTCCAGCCAGATGCATTCACGATCTCGAAGTCACTCCTTGAACATCGGCACCGATGCGCCACACCTTGAACATGCGTCACGACGCCCGGTCGCCTGTGTCACGGGCCGAAAGTGTGCGACCCGGTCAGAGCAGTGAACGAGGTGGGTCCGACTGTCTAGATGTACTCGGCCGTCAGGTTGGTGACAGTCGGCTGATCGGTGGGAGACCTTCGAGTGCGCTGTGGCGTCGTCGAGTGTTGTAGGTCTCGAGCCAGGGTGCAAGGGCGGCGGTGCGGTCAGCGTTGGTC
>JAOBWK010000031.1 GCA_025463305.1 Ilumatobacteraceae bacterium | reverse complement strand
CGGCGGCCACAGCGAGATCGTCATCGAGGACCTGCGCGTGCACGACAGCCAGATCCTGGGTGGTCGCGGCAACGGCCACAGGCTCGGCCAGTACCGGCTCGGGCCGGCCAGGCTGGCGCACTGTATGCGATGGATCGCGCAGGCCGAGACCGCGCTGGACATGATGGTCGACCGCTCGCTCAAGCGGTACAGCCATGGCAGCTACCTCGCCGAGAAGCAGGGCGTGCAGTGGCTCATCGCCGACAGCGCGATGGAGCTGTACCAGTGCAAGCTGATGGTGCTGCACGCCGCCTACAAGATCGACCGCGGCGACGACTTCCGCACCGAGGTCTCGATGGCCAAGCACTTCGTCGCCAACAGCCTCAACCGGATCATCGACCGCGCGATCCAGGTGCACGGCGCGCTCGGCTACTCCACGGACACGCCGCTGGCGAACATGATGCAGCACGCTCGCTGGGCGCGCTTCGCCGACGGCGCCGACGAGATCCACCAGATGCGCATCGCCGAGAACACGATCAAGGCGTTCACGGACAACGGCACGACCCGATACGCCACCGGTGACCTGCCCATCTAATGTGACGCGCATGACGAACACATTGCCTGCGCACCGGTTGGGGATCGACATCGGCGGCACCGGGATCAAGGGTGCGCCGGTCGACGTGAAGAAGGGGACGCTGCTCGCCGAGCGCTTCCGCATCGACACGCCCCAGCCGGCCACGCCGGAGGCCGTCGCCGACGTCGTCGGCCAGGTCGCCAAGCACTTCGACTGGAAGGGCCCCATCGGCGCCACCATGCCGGGCGTCGTCAAGAGCGGCGTGATCCTCACCGCGGCCAACATCGACAAGAGCTGGATCAACACCGACGCGTCCGCGCTGTTCACCAAGGCGACGGGCAACCCGGTGTCGGTGCTCAACGACGCCGATGCGGCGGGCATCGCCGAGATGACGTTCGGTGCGGGCAAGGGCCGCAAGGGCGTCGTGGTGATGGTCACGCTCGGCACCGGCATCGGCTTCGCGCTGTTCAACGACGGCGTGCTGCTCCCGAACACCGAGCTCGGACACCTCGAGATGAACGGAAAGGATGCCGAAGATCAGGCGAGCGCGCGCGTGCGGGACCAGAAGGAGGAGTCGTGGAAGAAGTGGGCCGGCAAGGTCGACGACTACCTCGACCACGTCGACGCGCTGCTGTGGCCCGACCTGATCATCATCGGCGGCGGCGTGTCGAAGAAGGCCGACAAGTTCTTCCCGTACCTCGACACCCGGGCCGAGCTCGTGGCCGCCAAGTTCGAGAACGAGGCGGGCATCGTCGGCGCGGCGCTGTCGCTCGGCGCGTGAGCGAACCGACGTGACCACCGGCGCGGAGGCCGATCGTCTCGCCGCGCCGCAGTCCGCCGGATGGAAGCGCTGGGGCACGTACCTCGCCGAGCGCGCGTGGGGAACCGTCCGCGAGGACTACAGCCAAGACGGTGATGCGTGGACGTACTTCCCGTACGAGCACGCCCGGTCACGCGCCTACCGCTGGAGCGAGGACGGCCTGGCCGGCTGGAGCGACGAGCACCAGATCGTGTGCCTCGCGCTCGCGCTGTGGAACGGCAACGACCCCATGCTGAAGGAGCGCCTGTTCGGCCTCAGCTCCACCGAGGGCAACCACGGCGAGGACGTCAAGGAGCAGTGGTGGTTCCTCGACAACACACCGACGCACAGCGCCACCCGCTGGCGCTACCGCTATCCGCAGTCGGCGTTCCCGTACGACGACCTGCGCGCCACCAACCACAACCGTGGCCGGCTCGACGACGAGTACGAGATCGCCGACACCACGGCGTTCGACGCCGGCTCGTGGAACGTCGAGGTCGAGCACGCCAAGCCCGACGCCGATTCGGTCGTCATGCAGATCACCGTCCGCAACGACGGTCCGGCGCCTGCGACGCTGCACGTGCTGCCGACAGTGTGGTTCCGCAACACGTGGTCGTGGGGCAACGACGCCAGCCGCCCGCAGCTGTTCTGCCGCGACCCGCTCCTCGACGAAGGCGTCGATCCAACCGCCGACCAGGACACCATCCACGGCGTGCACACCGACTTCGGGCGCTTCGTCGTGCGCAGCGAGCCCGCCGCGCCGGCGCTGTTCTGCGACAACGACACCAACACCCGCCTGCTCTACGGCGATCCAGGCCCGCAGTACCCGAAGGACGGGATCAACGACCACGTCGTGTCGGGCGCCGGCACGGTCAACCCCGCGCTCAGCGGCACGAAGGCCGCGTTCCACCACGAGGTGAAGCTCGAGCCCGGCGCGTCGCAGACCTTCACCGTCGTGCTCAGCGCCGCCGAGGCCGCCACCGTCGACGCCGCTGCCGTGGTGGCCGAACGACGTGCCGAGGCCGACGAGTTCTACGCATCGCTCACGCCCGCCACCGCCTCGCCAACCGAGGTGACGGTCATGCGTCAGGCGTTCGCCGGCCTGCTGTGGTGCAAGCAGCTCTACCACTTCAACGTCGAGCGCTGGCTGGCCGGCGATCAGTGGCCACCACCCAAGGAGCGCCTCGGCGGGCGCAACGCGACGTGGCGCCACTTCGACGCGGCCGACATCATGTCGATGCCCGACACGTGGGAGTACCCGTGGTTCGCATCGTGGGACATCGCGTTCCATGCGGTGGCGCTCGCCCACCTCGATCCCGACTTCGCCAAGACCCAGCTGATCCTGCTGTGCCGCGAGTGGTACCAGCACCCCAACGGCAACCTGCCCGCGTACGAGTGGAACTTCAGCGACGCCAACCCACCGGTCCACGCGTGGGCCGCGCTGCAGGTGTTCGAGATCGACGGCAGCACCGACCACGTCTTCCTCGCCCGCGTGTTCCACAAGCTCCTGCTCAACTTCACCAGGTGCGTCAACCGGATGGACACCGAGGGCAACAACGTCTTCGAGGGCGGGTTCCTCGGCCTCGACAACATCGGGCTGTTCGACCGCAGCTCGCCGGTGCCGGGTGGAGGCGTGCTCGAGCAGGCCGACGGCACGGCATGGATGGCCAAGTACTGCCTCGACATGCTCGCGATCGCGCTCACCCTCGCCGACCACGATCCCGCGTACGAGGACGTCGCCACCAAGTTCTTCGAGCACTTCACCTACATCGCGACGGCGGCCGAGACCCTGTGGCAGGAGGACGACGGCTTCTTCCACGACATGCTCCACTTCGCCGACGGCTCGGGCCTCGCCCTGCGCTACCGCTCGATGGTGGGGCTGATCCCGCTGACCGCGGTCACGGTGCTGTCCGACGACCTCCGCCACCGGCTCGCCAACTTCGCGTTGCACATGCGCTGGTTCGAGGAGCACCGCCCCGCCTACATGCAGGTCGTGTCGCACACGTTCACGCCGGGACGCGTCGGACAGCGGCTGCTCTCCGTCGTCGGCCCGCAGCGGCTCGGCCGATTGCTCGAGAGCATGCTCGCCGAGGACAAGTTCCTCTCGCCGCACGGCATCCGCAGCATGTCGCGCGAGCACCTCGATCATCCGTACCTGCTCGCCCTCGGCGGCACCCAGTACCGGGTCGACTACGAACCCGGCGAATCCCGCACCGGGCTGTTCGGCGGCAACTCGAACTGGCGTGGGCCGGTGTGGTTCCCGATCAACGTGCTCGTCATCGAGGCGCTGATCCGCTACCACCACTTCCTCGGCGACGACTACACCGTCGAGCTGCCGACCGGCTCGGGGAACCACGTCACGCTCGCCGAGGTGTCGCTCGACCTGTCCCGGCGGCTGATCTCGCTGATCACGCCGAACGCCGATGGCGCGGCGCTGTTCCACGAGTACTTCCACGGCGACACCGGTGCCGGCCTCGGCGCTGATCACCAGACCGGCTGGACGGCACTCGTCGCGCACCTGATCATCCGCGTCCACAGCTACGTGCCGACGACGGGGACCTGAACCACTTCGGGATCCGACCTCGCGATGATGCGCGCTTGTGATGTCAGTTGCTGACATCGAGTGCTACAGTGATGTCAGCAACTGACATCGATGGTCAGCCGTCGATCGACCCTTGGAGGTCATCACCATGCGTCTCTTCCTCACCGGTGCATCCGGATGGATCGGCTCCGCCGTCGTTCCCGAGCTCCTGGCCGCCGGCCATCAGGTCGTCGGCCTGGCCCGCTCCGACGACTCCGCCGCCGCCCTCACTGCCGCCGGGGCCGAGGCGCTCGCCGGTTCGCTCGACGACCTCGACACGCTGCGCACGGCCGCCGAGGCATCCGACGGCGTGATGCACCTCGCGTTCAAGCACGACCTGGCGTTCACCGGCGACTTCCTCGGCGCCGCCGACGCCGACCGGCGTGCGGTCGAGGTCTTCGGTGACGCCCTCGCCGGCTCCGACCGACCGCTGGTGATCGCCTCGGGCCTGCTCGGTCTGAAGCCCGGTCACGTGTCGACCGAGGACGACGGCCACGACGCCGGTCCGGTCCTCGCTGGGCACGCCGCCGGCCCGGCGACCCGCCACGCCACCGCCGAGCTCGTGCTCTCGCTCGCCGACCGCGGGGTGCGGTCCTCGATCGTGCGCCTCGCCCCCACCATCCACGGCGACGGGGACAACGGCTTCATGTCGACCCTCGTCGAGATCGCCCGCACGACGGGCAAGGCCGGATACATCGGCGACGGCTCGAACCGTTGGCCGGCAGCACATCGCCTCGACGCGGCCCGCCTGTTCCGCCTCGCCGTCGAGCACGCACCGGCCGGCTCGACCCTGCACGGTGCCGCCGACGAAGGCGTCGCGATCCGCGACGTCGCCGCGGTGTTCGCGAAGCACCTCGATGTCCCGCTCGTCTCGATCGCCCCCGAAGACGCCGGCCACTTCACTTGGCTCGCCGGCTTCATCGGGATGGACAGCCCGGCGTCGAGCGTGAAGACGCAGGAACTGCTGGGCTGGAAGCCGACGCACGCCGGCCTCCTCGACGATCTCGACGAGGGCCACTACTTCCGCCAGTGACCATCGGAGCGATCTTCGGTACGGTGCGGGAACCGGCCGGAACGACCTCGAAGGTGGCACGACATGCAGACGGTGTTGGATGGTGTGAGCGCCGCGAAGGGTCTCCGCGACGTCACGGCAGCGGAGGCATCCGCCAGCGAGTCGGGGCGCACGATGTCCGACCGGATGGTCGATGCGCTCTGGGACTCGGGCTTGATGACGTTCATGAACGCCCCCGAGGCCGGCGGCACGCAGCCGTCGTTCCTCGAGGTCATCGACACCTGGATCGAGCTGGCCTGGCAGGACGGCTCGCTCGGCTGGATCGGCATCGCCAACTTCCCGTCCACGTTCGCGGCGTCGGCATACCTGCCCGACGCCGGGTTCGACGAGATGTTCGGCGATCCGAGCCGGCGGGTCACGGCCGGCGGGCAGTTCTTCCCGAACGGTGTCGGCGAACAGGTCGACGGCGGCTACCGGATCACGGGCAGCTGGAACTTCGGCTCCGGGACCGGGCACTCCGAGTACGTCGCCTGCGGGTTCATGCCCAAGGTGAACGGCGAGATGGTGTTCGATCTGCAGGCCGCGTTCGTGCATCGCGACGACGTCGCGTTCCTCGACAACTGGAACGTCCAGGGCCTGCGCGGCACGGGCAGCTACGACTACGCCGTCACCGACGCGTTCGTGCCGGCGCACCGGTGCTTCGGCCTGTTCCGCCGCGACCCGTACCGAGGCGAGGGCCCGCTGTTCAAGCTCGGCCTGATGGCCATCACGGCGGCCGGACACGCGGCCTGGGCGCTCGGTGTGGCGAAGAGCATGCTCGACGACGTCGCCGAGCTGTCGCTCACCAAGTCGCGCATGTCCGACATGGAGACCCTGGCCCGACGCCCGATCTTCCAGCGCAACTTCGCCCACCACACGGGCATGTGGCGGGCCGCACGCGCCGGCGTGGTCGAGGCGTTCACCGCGGCGGAGGAGGCCGTGCTGCTCGGCGAGGAGTTGACGGTGCAGCTGCGCGCCGACATGCGCATCGCCGCCACCTACGCCACCGAGGCCTCGCGCGAGATCGCCCAGTTCGCCCACCTCGCGGCCGGCACCACGGCCATCCGCAACGGCAGCCGGCTGGAGCGGGCCTTCCGCGACATCTACACCGGCACGCAGCACGCGTTCATCAGCGAGAAGACCTACATCGATGCGGCCCAGGTGCTCCTCGGCCTCGAGACGGAGAAGCCCGGACTGTGACCATCCTGACGATGCCCGGCGTGGTGCGCCTGCAGCCCGCCTACGACGATCCCCAGGCCGTGCACGATCTCATCAACGGCGCCGGCCCGTTCTGGCCACTCGCCCGTTACGCCGCTTCGACGGCCGAGCTGGAGGCGATGGGCTCGACCAAGCCGTCGAACTTCGTGCCGCCGTGGTTCCGCCAGGACTTCGCGCTCCTCGGTGAGGCGATCGTCCCCGCTGCGGAGACCATCCTGCACAACCCGCACTTCGTCGCCGCCGCGCACGGTGTGTACGGCACCGACGCCGCCGTCCGACCCACCACTGTCTACGTCAACCTGATGGGCGCGACGCCGTTCCCGTTCGTGCCGCACCTCGACGTGCCGGCGTTCCGCGGCGTCACCCGCGTCGACCACCCCATCTGGCTGCTGCAGCAGATGCGCGCGGCCGGCATCTTCGAGCCGTGGCGGGTGCGGATCGCGACTGCGGTGTCGTGGTTCTGGCCCGGTCCCGGTGGCGACTTCCACTACTGGCCGGCCGGCGCCGACGGCCCCCACGAGGTCGAATCACCGCCGTTCGACAACGTCGCCATCGTCGCCGACAACGAGATGACCTACCACGGCGTCGCGCCGGTGGTTGGCGACGACGAGCTCCCGACGGCGCTCACCATCCACGCCCAGCTGGTCCGCAACGACGACGGGTGGACGGTGATCGACGGCGGCGTCGAGCAGTGCCGCTACGCACGAACATCGATGCGCGCCACCGTGTCGTGGAAGGCCGATGTCTTCGCCGATGCCGACGAGATGCAGCGCGCCGACGATCACGTCGACGACCTCACCACCCGCCGCGTCGTCGACATGCTCCTCGCCGATCTGCGTGGTCGCGGTGTCGACGTCGCCGCACCCGACGATCCGTTCCACGACGCGGCCTGGGTCTCTGCCATCGCCGGCACCTACCGCAGCCCAGCCCCGCGCATCACCGGCTGACACCGACCCGACCGAAGGGCGTCAGTCCTCGGCGAGGAGGTACATCAAGCTGCTGGTGTCCCAGCGTTTGCCGCCCTTGGCGACGACCTCGGCGTAGTAGCCGTCGACGGCTCGGGCCATCGGCAGCCGGGCACCGTTGCGGGCCGCCTCGTCGAAGCAGATCCCGAGGTCCTTGCGCATCCACTCCACGGCGAAGCCGAAGTCGAACGTGCCCTGCGACATCGTGATCGCACGGTTGTCCATCTGCCAGCTCTGGGCGGCACCCTTGCCGATGGTGGCCACCAGCTTGTCGATGTCGAGTCCGGCGCGCATCGCGAAGTTGATGCCCTCGGCGAGGCCCTGTACGACGCCGGCGATGCAGATCTGGTTCACCATCTTCGTCAGCTGCCCGGCGCCCGCGCCTCCCATCAGCTCGCACGCCTTCGCGTACGCGGCGATCACCGATGCCGCCTTGCGGAACACGAGCAGATCGTCACAGCCGCACATCACGGTGAGTGCGCCGTTCTCGGCTCCGGCCTGGCCGCCACTCACCGGTGCATCGACGAAGCCGATGCCTGCGGCTGCCCCGACGGCAGCGAGCTCGCGGGCGACGTCGGCCGACGCCGTGGTGTGGTCGACGAGCACCGCACCCGGGCGCATGCCGGCGAACGCGCCGTCGGGGCCGAGCACCACGGAGCGGAGGTCGTCGTCGTTGCCGACGCAGACGAACACGACATCGGCATCCTCGGCGGCCTCGCGCGGTGTGGCTGCGGACCAGCCGCCGTTCGCTTCCACCCACGCGTCGGCCTTGGCGCGTGTGCGGTTGTAGACGGTCACCTCGTGACCCTTCGATCCGAGATGGCGAGCCATCGGCGCACCCATCACTCCCAACCCGATGTACGCGACCTGTCCCATGAGCGCCGATTCTTCCACTCCCGCTCCGTCAGCCGAGGGAGTCACGCGTCACGGGCACGCCCGGCGGGCGCTGGTTCGATCGGCAACCCACTCGCGGCGTCGGTGAGGAGCGCGCTCACCGAGATCACGTCGGTGGAGGCGTCACCGGTGCCGGTGCACCAGGCGCCGTCGTCGAGCCGCCCGTTGCCGGCCGTCCGTGGTGTGGCCCATGCGATCCCTGTCCCCGTCACGCGAGCGTCCCGACGATCTCGTCGATCAGCGTGGTCGGCGTCAGCGGATGCATGAACACCAGCCGCCCCACCGGCTCGCCCCGCCATGTCGTCGGCGCCACGAAGGCGACACCGCGGGCGAGCAGGTCGCGCGCCCATGCGCTCCATTCGCCGGCCGTCCAGCCACGGCGGCGGAACAGCACCACCGACAGCTCGGGCTCCATCACCAGCTCGACGTGATCACCGGCCGACCGGACCGCGTCGGCGGCGTACGCCGCGAGCTCGACGCCGCGGCGGATCGCCGTGGCGAACGCGTCGGTGCCGTGGAGCACGAGCGCGAACCACAGCGGCAGCCCGGCCGCACGTCGGGTCAGCTGATAGCCGAAGTCGGCCGGGTTCCACTCGTCGCCGTGCTGGCGGAACACGTCGATGTACGGGCCGTGCTGAGCGTGCACCGCTGCGGCGAGCGACGGATCGCGGTAGATCAACGCGCAGGAGCCGGCGGGAGCGAACAGCCACTTGTGCGGATCGACGATGAACGAATCCGCGCGGCCGATGCCGCGCAGTCGGTCGGCGAACTCCGGCAGCAGCAGCGTCGCCGCGCCGTAAGCACCGTCGACGTGGAACCATGCGCCGATCTCGGCGGCGACGTCGGCGAGGCCGTCGAGGTCGTCGATGAGCCCGGCGTTGGTCGAGCCCGCTGCGGCGACGATCGTGCCGACATCGTCGCGCCCGGCGACGGCCACGCGCAGGGCGGTGGCGGTGAACCGCCCGTCGCTGCCCGTCGGCACCGTCAGCGCGTCCATGCCGAGCAGGTGGAGCGTGTTGTGCACGGATGCGTGGGCCGTGTCCGCCACCGCGACCACGCGCTTGGCCGGCTGCTGATCGCGCGCCACCGCCAGCGCGGAGAGGTTGCCGATCGAGCCGCCGCTCATGAAGCAGCCGCCAGCGCCGGACGGCATGCCGGCCAGCGATGCGAGCAGCTCGAGCACCTGGTTCTCGGCGGCCACCGCGCCCGCTGCCTCCAGCCATGATTCGGCGGGGACCGATGTGGTGCCGACGATGGCGTCCATCCACGTCGCCGCGGCCGCCGGCGACACGGGGATGAACGCGAGGAAGCGCTCGCTGTCGATGCCGACGGTGTTCGCGAGCACCCGGTCGATCAGCAGGTCCCACGACCGGTCGACACCGAGGCCGTCGGCCGTGATCGCGCCGTCGAGCGCAGCGCGCATCTCGTCCACCGTCGCGGTGCGCCCGAGGGGCGAATACCGGAGTCGATCGGCGAGGAACGCCGCGGTGCGCACGGCGAGATCACCGACGTCTGCCGACGACCCGTGCAGCGCGGCCAACCCGTCGGCCCCTATCGGCGCGGGGTCGGCTGCGTCACGGGGCAAGTCACTGCGGCGTGACGTACGCGCTGGTGATGCCGCCGTCGATGATCAGCGACTGACCGGTCATCCAGCTGCTCTCGTCGCTGGCGAGGAAGAGCGCGCCGTTGGCGATCTCGATCGGCTCGCCGAAGCGACCCATCGGGATGTGGATCAGCCGGCGGTTGCGCTTCTCGTCGTCGCTCAGGAACTTGGCGAGCATCGGCGTCATGATCGGGCCCGGGCAGAGCGCGTTGGCGCGGATGCCCTGACGGGCGTAGATCACGGCGATCTCGCGGGTCATCGCGAGGACCGCGCCCTTCGACGCCGTGTATGCGATCTGCGGCGTCGCCGCACCCATGTGAGCCACGAACGAGGCGACGTTGACGATGCTGCCGCCGCCGCTCGCGAGCATCGCCGGGATCGCGTACTTGCAGCCGAGGAGGACGCCCTTGACGTTGATGTCCATCGTCAGCTGGTAGGTCTCCATCGACGTGTTCGTCGGGCCGTCGTCGTCGCCGATCATCACGCCGGCGTTGTTGTACAGCACGTGCAGGCCGCCGAAGGTCTCGACGGCGTGGCTCACCGCTGACTCGATCGACGCCTCGTCGGTCACGTCGCAGCGCACGAACGTCGCCTCGCCACCGGCTGCGGCGATGGCCTCGACCGCTTCGTCGCCGTCGTTGACGTCGGCGATCACGACTTGCGCGCCTTCGGCTGCGAAGCGCTCGGCGCCGACCCGACCGAGACCCGAGGCCGCGCCCGTGATCAACGCCACCTTGCCACTCAACCTGCCAGCCACAACTGCCTCCGAAATCCTGGTACGAACGATCGACGAATGCTCATGTTGCCAGACGGGCTACACCCGCTCCCAGTACCGCCGGAGCTCCCAGTCGGTGACGGCCTGGTTGAACGCCATCCACTCGCCCTTGGCCGCCGTGAGGATGTGGTGGTGCACGTCGTCGCCGAAGCACTCCTTGGCGATGCTGCTGTGCTCCCACAGATCGATCGCGTCGCACATGTTCCAGGGGATGCGCGGGATGTCGGTGGCCTCGTAGCCGTTCCCCTCGAACGGCGCGCCGAGCTCGAGCTCGTTGCGGATGCCGTACAGGCCGCCGGCGAGGATGCCGGCGAAGGCGAGGTAGCTGTTCGCGTCGCTGCCGGGGATGCGGCACTCGACCCGCGTGCCCTTGCCGTGGCCGACGAGGCGGTAGCCGAGCGTGCGGTTGTCGACGCCCCAGCCGATGCCGGTGGGCGCCCATGACGCGGTCTGGAAGCGCTTGTAGCTGTTGATCGTCGGCGCCCACAGCAGCGCGAACTCCTGCGACGTCGCGATCAGCCCGGCGACGTAGTGGCGGAACACCTTCGACATCCCGTGCCAGTTCTCGTGGGGATCGTTCTCGTGACCCTCCTCGTGGTGGCCGTCGAACACCGCGGTCGCGCCGTCCATCGTCCAGAGGCTGGAGTGGATGTGGCACGACGAGCCGGCGTCGGCCATGTCCCACTTCGCCATGAAGCTGATGCTGCGGCCGCTCAGCGCGGCCATCTCCTTCGCGCCCGTCTTGTACACGCTGTTGCGATCGGCCATCTCCACGGCGGTCGTGTAGTCGAGGTTGATCTCGTGCTGGCCGCGGCCGGCCTCGCCCTTGCTGAACTCCACCGGCACCCCGGCCAGCTCGAGGTTCCGGCGCAGCTGCCCGATGATGTACTCGTCCTTGGTGGTCTGCAGCACGTGGTAGTCCTCGAGCCACGGGCTGTGCGTCTCCAGGTTGCGGTAGCCCTTGGCGTGGGCCTCGTCGTAGGTGTCCTTGAACAGGAAGAACTCGATCTCGCTGGCCACCATCGGCAGGAAGCCCTGCTCGGCCGCGGCCTCGACCTGGCGGCGCAGGATCGTGCGCGGCGCGACGTCGATCAGCTCGCCGCTGGTGGTGTCGAACAGGTCGCACATGATCATCGCCGTCTTCGGCACCCACGGGATGATCCGGATCGTGTCCCAGTCGGCGGCTGCGAGCATGTCGCCGTAGCCGCTCTCGTAGCTGGTGAACCGGTAGCCGGCGACCGGGTTGTTGTCCATGTCGCAGGCGATCAGGTAGTCGCAGTTCTCGGTGCCGGCCTCGGCCACGCTCTCGAGGAAGAAGCGCCCGGTGGTCCGCTTGCCGACGAGGCGGCCCTGCAGATCCGGGAACGCCATCAGCACCGTGTCGATCTCACCCGACCGGATCTTGTCTTCCAACTCCTGCCGGGTGACCGTGACTCGTGCTGACATGGCGAGCACTGTAGATCAGCTCGCTGGAGCGCCGCCGCAGGCGATGCGGTCAGGCCTTCTTCTTGACTTCCTTGGCGGGCTTGAGCACGCCCTTGGCGAGCGCCTCGTCGAGGTAGTGCTCGGCCTCTTCGGCGCTGACCTTGAGGGCCGGGGCGATCTCGCTGATCAGGTTGATCCGGGCCCGCTCGTACATGGTGCGCTCGGCGGCGGACAGCGAGGCGTCGCGGTTGCGCGCGGCGAGGTTCCGGACGACTTCGGCCACCTGGTACACGTCGCCGCTCTTCAGCTTCTCCTGGTGGTTCTTGAACCGCCGGCTCCAGTTCGAGGGCACGCGGGGATCGGCCTTGGAGAGCACCGACACGAGGTCTTCCAGCTCGTCCGGCGACACCGGCGGACGCACGCCCACGTCGGCCGCGCGAGCGACCGGAACCGACAACGTCATCTCGTTGATGATCGTGCGGAGGATCAGGTACTCCTGCGTTTCACCGAAGGCGACGACCTTCTTGGTCCCCTGCACGAGACACGCTCCATGCTGGGGGTAGATGACTGTGTCGCCCTTCTTGAACTTCACGCGGTACCTCACCGATCGTCTCTCGCAGTGGTCCAAGGGTAAGGGCAAAAGGCCTGTTTTCCTCAGCGAACGGGCCTCCCAGGGCCCTCCCCACTGTGCCTAACCTGCACCGATGAGGATCCACGATCTCCCGACACCGGCGCTCGTCATCGACGTCGCTCCGTTCGAGCGGAACATCGCGACGATGAGCGCGGCGCACCCCGGCTCGCGCCTGCGCCCGCACGTGAAGGCGCACAAGTGCACAGCGCTCGCGGCGGTCCAGGCCGCCGCCGGCCATCGCTCGTTCACGTGCGCCACGCCACGCGAGGTGCTCGGCATGGCGGCGGCCGGGCTCGGCCACGACCTGCTCCTCGCCAACGAGGTCGTCGATCGCAACCGGCTGGCAGCGCTCGCAGCGGCCCAGGACCGGGACGGCGTCGGCATCACCGTGGCCGTCGACTCCGAGGTCACCATCGACCTCGCCGCGCGCGCGGGGATGCGCCACGCGCTGATCGACGTGAACGTGGGCCTGCCGCGGTGTGGCTGTGCGCCCGCCGACGCCGGCCGGCTCGCCGACCTCGCGCGTGCAGCCGGCCTCCAGGTGCGCGGCGTGATGGGCTACGAGGGCCACCTGATGATGGTCGCCGACCGCGAGCAGCAGCGCGCCGAGGTCGCCGCAGCGATGGACCTCCTGCTCGCCGCCCACGCCGACGTCGGCGGCGACATCATCTCGGCGGGCGGCACCGGCACCTACGACCTCCACGACCGGGTCAACGAGGTCCAGGCCGGCAGCTACGCGCTGATGGACACGCAGTACGGCTCCCTCGGGCTGCCGTTCGAGCAGGCCTGCTTCGTGGTCGGCACGGTCGTGTCGGCCAACGCCCAGCACGTGGTGGCCGACGTCGGCCTGAAGGCGCTCGGCATGGACCACGGCAACCCGTCCGCGACCACCCTCGACCACGAGCCGTTGTCCGTCTGGTTCTGCAGCGACGAGCACGTGACGGTGAGCGCAGCGGCGGATCTGGCCGTCGACGATCGCATCCTGGTGGTGCCTGCGCACATCGATCCGACGATGGCGATGCACGAGGTCGCGTGGCTGGTGCGCAATGGCGAGGTCGTCGACCGTTGGCCGATCGACCTGCGCGGCTGGTGACTGGGCGCCTCAGTGCACGGCCGGTTCAGCCCATGACGGCTCAGCCGACGGCGATGGCCACCGCGTCGGCGAGCGCGTCCACGTCGGCACCGTCGAGCCGCGATGTGGTGATGCGCACTGCCGGTCCGCTGCCGAGCCGGAACGGTGCACCGGGCGCGACGGCGTAGCCGGCGTCGGCCAGCGCGAGGCACACCGACGTCTCATCGCGCACGGGGACCCACACGCACAGCCCGGATGCGCCGTGAGCCTCGACGCCGCGAGCGGCGAGCGCGGCGAGCAGCTCGAGCCGGCGCCGGTCGTAGGTGCGCTCCGCCTCGGCCAGCACTCGTACGGTCCCCGGCGCGTGCAACAGCGCGCTCGCCGTCGCCTGCAACAGGTGGCTGACCCACCCGGGCCCGGCACGAAGCCGGCTCGAGATGGCCCGGACCGTGTCGTCGTCGCCGACCACCAGCGCGATGCGCAGATCCGGCCCCAGCGCCTTCGACACCGAGCGGGCCACGATCCATCGATCGGTGGAGCCACCGAGCGACGGCGCGGATGGTCCGAGGAGCCCGAGGTGATCATCCTCGATCAACAACGTGTCGCGGTGGGTGCGCAGGATCCGGCGGAGCGCATCGGCGCGCAGATCGGTCAGCATCGCGCCCGTCGGGTTCTGCGCCTTGGGCGTGATGATGACGGCACTCACCCCGGCCGCGAGCACCGCGCGCAACGCCGCCGGCGTCGGCCCCTCGTCGTCGACCGGCATCGGAACGGCCACCAGGCCGAGCGCGCGCAGGACATGATGGATCGGTGGGTAGCCGGGATCCTCGACACCGACGCGGTCGCCGTGGCGCAAGTTCGCCGCCAGCGTGCGCTCGACCGCGTCGAACGCGCCACTCGTCACCGCGACCGCACCCGGTGCGGGCAGGTGGGCGCGCCACCACCGCTCGAGTCCCGGCTCCATCGCATCGGCGAGGTAGGGGTCGCGTCGAGGTGCATCCGACGTCGCGTCGGCGACGGCGCGCACCGCAGCGGCGAGGTCCGGCAGCAGCGCCGGATCGGGACCGCCGTGCAGGAGGTCCATCGCGCCGGCGGACACGTACGGAGGCAGCGGCCCCGGGCCGATCGGCGGGGCCACCACCGTGCCGCTGCGCTCACGGCTGACCACGACCCCGCGACGGCGCAGTTCGGCCAGCGCGGCAGCCACGGTCGACGGCGACAGCCCGGTCGACGTCGCCAGCGATCGAACGGACGGCAGCTTCTCCCCCGGCTGCAGCCGACCCGATCGCACGTCGCGCTCGATCGAGTGCACCAACTCGTGCGCGGACCGGATCACCGATCGTGTATTCTGTGCTGATGCAACCATCAGACTGTACTGTAACAGATTGGACGACGCTCCATCGCCTTCCCGAGCGCGGTCACCACGACCGGGCCACGATCGACGCAGTGCTCGACGAGGCGGTGACCGGGCACCTCGCGTTCGTGCACGACGGCACGCCGTTCGCGATCCCCACGATCCACGCCCGCGTCGGCTCCACCCTCTACGTGCACGGCTCGGCGGCGAGCCGGATGCTGCGCAGCGCGACCGATCAGACCGTCTGCTACACCGCGACGTTGGTCGACGGTTTGGTCGTGGCGCGCTCGGCGTTCCACCACTCGATGAACTACCGCTCGGTCGTCGTGCTCGGTGTGCCGCGCAAGGTCACCGACGGCGACGAGAAGCTGGCCGCGCTCGACGCGGTGGTGGACCACGTGCTGCCCGGGCGCAGCGGCGAGGTGCGGCCCCACACCGACAAGGAGGTCCGCGCCACGTCGGTGCTCGCGCTGTCCATCGACGAGGCCTCGGCGAAGGTGCGCACCGGTGACCCGAGCGACGACGACGAGGACATGGCCGGCGACACCTGGGCGGGCCTCGTGCCGATGCACGTGCACTTCGGCGCTGCCGTGCCGGCCGGCGACCTGCGCGCGGGCATCCCCGTGCCCGCTTCCGTCTACGGCCGCCGCACCAACTGACGATCAGCGGGCGTCGCGCAGCGCCGCGACGAGGGCGCGGAACGCTCGCCCGCGGTGGGAGATCTCGTTCTTCTCGGCCTCGCTCATCTCCGAGAACGTGCGCCCACCACCCTCGGCGGGGATGAAAAGCGGGTCGTAGCCGAAGCCGCGCGTGCCGTGCTCGGCCTCGGCGATCGATCCCTCGCACACGCCCTCCACGGCCAGCTCATGGCCGTCGGGCCAGACCACCATCGCGACGGTGCTGAACCGCGCGGTCCGCTCGGCCGGTGGCGCGCCGTCGAGGACCCGCAGCATCTTCGCCCGGTTGTCCGCATACGAGCAGCCCTCGCCGGCGAAGCGCGCGGTGTACACGCCGGGCTCACCGCCCAGCGCATCGACGGCCAGGCCGGTGTCGTCGCTGATCGCCGGCAGACCTGTCGCCGCACAGATCGCGGCGGCCTTGAGCCGCGCGTTGCCGAGCAACGTGTCGGCGTCCTCCACCACGTCGGGCACCTCCGCCGGCCGCGGCAGCAGCTCGACCAACCCGTCGAGCAGGGACGCGATCTCGGCGACCTTGTCCGGGTTCGCCGACGCGCAGACGTAACGCTCGAGCGGCTGCAACGGCGGCGCGCCCATCGCTCAGCGACCGAGCTTGCGGAACTCCGGCGGCGTCGCGATGAGCTGTGCCTGGAGGTCCATGATCTCGTCGAGCCCGCCCTCGGCGAGCGCCAGCAGCTGATCGAGCTCGGAGCGGCTGAACGGCGCGCCCTCGGCCGTGCCCTGCACCTCGACGAACTGCGCCTCGGCCGGCCCGGCCAGGCGCTTCAGCATGACCACGTTCATGTCGACCTCGGCGCGGCTGTCCTCGACGTACGGCAGGTCGAGCACGGGCGTGCCGTCGACCACGCCGACGCTGATCGCGGCGCAGTACGAGTGCAGCGGCAACGCGCTGATCGACTTGTTCTGCACGAGCCGGGTGAGCGCGTCGTGCAGGGCGAGGTAGCCGCCGCAGATGCTGGCCGTGCGCGTGCCGCCATCGGCCTGGAGCACGTCGCAGTCGACGACGACCTGGCGCTCGCCGAGCAGGCGCATGTCGCAGGCGGCGCGCAGCGAGCGGCCGATCAGCCGCTGGATCTCGACGGTGCGCCCGCTCTGCTTGCCCTTCGCGGCCTCACGGTCGACGCGCTCCGGCGACGAGCCGGGCAGCATCGAGTACTCGGCCGTGACCCACCCCTTGCCCTTGCCCTTCATCCAGCGCGGGACGTCTTCGTCGATGCTCGCGGTGCACAGCACCCGGGTGCGCCCGAACGTGACGAGCACGCTGCCGGCGGCCATCTCGGTGAAGTCTCGCTCGAACGACATCGGCCGCAGCTCGTTCGCTGCGCGGCCATCGGGGCGTGCCATGACATCTCCTCCTGCCGGCCCGGGATCGGGCCGGTAGCAAGCTACCGGTCGGCGACGTGCTGGAGATGCTGGGGCGGGATCCAGGCCTCGGCCTCGGACAGCTCCGGCCCGAACAGCCGGCGGCCGAGGTCGGCGAACCAGCCGATGTCGCCGCTCGACAGGAACTGGTGCTCGACCGGACGACCCGACGCCGCACGCAGCAGGCCGAGGTCGCGCAGCTGGTCGCGCGCCGCGAACGCGGTCTCGTCGGCGCTGCTGACGAGCGTGACCGACGGGCCCATCGCCTGGCCGATGACCCGGGCGAGGTACGGGTAGTGCGTGCAGCCGAGCAGCAGCGTGTCGACGCTGGCCGCCTTGACGGGTGCGAGCATCCGGTCGGCGAGGATCGCGATCTCGTCGCCGCTCGTCTGGCCGCGCTCGACGAACTCGACGAACCCGGGGCAGGCAGCGGTGGTGAGCACGACGGGCACCTTGGTGGCCGTGACCGCTCGGTCGTAGGCGCCGGACATCACCGTGCCGACGGTGCCGATGACGCCGACCCGCCCGCTGCGGGTGGCCTTGACGAGCGCACGCGCGCCGGGCTCGATCACGCCGATCACGGGCACGGGCAGTTCGTCGACGAGATCCTCGAGCGCAGCCGCCGCAGCGGTGTTGCACGCGACGATGATCGCCTTCGCGTCGAAGTCCTTGACCAGGCTCCAGGCCAGCTGGAACGCGTAGTCGCGCACCTCGCTCTGCGGCTTGGACCCATAGGGGTAGCGACCCGTGTCACCGATGTAGACGACGTCCTCGTCGGGCAGCAGATCGATCAGTGCTCTCGCCACGGTGAGGCCGCCGAAACCGGAGTCGAACATGCCGATCGGACGATCCATAGTGCACTGCACCTTACGCCGCGCGCTCGCACCGTGAATGTCACACGCATCGCGCCCGGGTCATCACGACTACTCTCGGGCGCCGTGCTCACTGCCACTCTGCTCGCGCTCGGCGCGGCGGTGCTGCACGCGGGGTGGAACCTGGCGGTCAAGCAGACCCAGCACGATCGGTTCATCGCGCTCTGGGCGCAGTTCGGCATCGGCGGCGCGATCGCGCTCGTCGCCCTGATCGTCACCGGCGGGATGCCGTCGCAGGGCTGGAAGTGGGCAGCGATGTCCGGTTGCGTGCACCTGCCCTACTGCCTGTTCCTGAGCCGCGCGTACGGCAGCGGCGACTTCTCCCAGGTGTACCCGATCGCCCGCGGCAGCGGTGCGTTCCTGGCTGCCATCGGCGGCATCGTCCTGCTCGGCGACCACGCCCGGCCGTGGACGATCACCGCGATCGCCACCATCGCGGTGGGCCTGTTGATCCTGGCCGGACGGGCACGCGGTCCGGCAGTGCTGGCCGCCGTCGGGGTCGGCTGCACCATCTGCGCCTACACGCTGTTCGACAGCAAGGGGTCCCGCGTCACGCAGATCCCCGGATCCGACATCGTCCACGACGTCGGGTACGGCCTGGCCACGTCGATCACGACGATGGTGTCGCTGACGGCGTTCGGCATCTCGACCGGCCGCCTCCCCGCTGTTCGGCGCGCGATCCGCATCGATTGGCCGAAGTTCACGCTTGCGGGCATCGCCTCGCTGATCACCTACACGCTCGTGCTGATCGCGGTGCGGTACGCGTCCGTGGGCTACGTCACCGCGTTGCGCGAGTCGAGCGTCGTGCTCGCCGCGCTGATCGGATGGCGGTTCCTGGGCGAGGGCAACGCCCGACGGCGGCTCGCCGCGACCGGCGTCGTGCTCGCCGGCCTGATCACCCTGGTGACACTGGGCCGGTAGACCGGCTCAGCCGGTGACGGCGCGGGCGTTGTCGATGTCCTGCTTCAACTGCGCGATCAGCGCGTCGATGCCGTCGAACTTGCGCTCGCTGCGCAGGAAGTGGGTGAAGCGCACGTGGGCGGACTCGCCGTACAGGTCGCCCTCGAAGTCGAGCAGGTGCGCTTCGAGCAGCGAGTGGTCGGCGTGCTCGTAGAACGTGGGGCGGCGACCGAGGTTGATCGCGCACGGATGGGAGAGCCCGTCAGGCCGGACGTAGATGCCCGCGTACACGCCGTCGGCCGGGATGCAGACCTTGTTCGGCACCTCGACGTTGGCCGTGGGGAACCCGAGCAGGCGGCCACGCTCGTCGCCGTGCACCACCGGGCCGCGGGCCTCGAACGGACGACCGAGCATCTGCGCAGCCAGCTCGACCTGGCCACCGGCGAGGGCGCGGCGGATGGCCGTGGAGCTGATCGGCTCGTCGACCCCGTCCGAGCGCGGCACGAGATCGCGCGGCGACACCTCGAAGTCGTGCTGGGCGCCCAGCTCGCGCAGCAGCGAGACGTTGCCCGAGCGCTGCCGGCCGAAGTGGAAGTCCTCGCCGACGACGATGGTGCGTGTCGCGAGGCACTGCACGAGCACCCGCTCGACGAAGTCGGTGGCGCTCTCGAACGACTGCTGCTCGTCGAAGCGGACCAGCACGGTGGCGTCGACGCCGGTCTCGGCCAGCAGCTCGAGCTTCTGATCGAGATCGGTCAACAGGTTGGGTGCGGATTCCGGACGGACGACGCTCGCAGGATGGCGGTCGAACGTGACGACGACGGACCGGCAGCCGAGCTCGGCCGCGATCTGCTTGACGTCGTCGATGACCGCGCGGTGGCCGCGATGCACACCGTCGTAGGCGCCGATCGTGATGACGGAGCGCTCACCCGGCCAGGGCGACTCGGAGAGATCGGTGATCACCTGCACGCCGGTCGACGTTACAGGCCGCTGCGGCCGCAGGCACGATGCACCGTGGCGCTCGACTGCGCGGCGCGACGTCGCTCCACGGCTCAGCCGACGAGGTTCGGGTAGACGGACTCGCCATCGTTCAGTGGGGGCACGACCGACAGTTGACGGCCGGTCGGGAAGTCGACCGACGACACCGGTGCCGGCACCTCGCCCGGCCGCTGACGGCGCAGTGCGCCGAACAGCTTCCCGCAGAACTGCTCGATGGTGTTGAGGATGATCATCATGTCGAGCGTGGAGGACCAGTTCTCGACGTAGAAGAGGTCGAGCCGGCGATAGGCCTCGAACGACGGCTTGTCGCGCGCCTCGACCTGCCACAGCCCGGTGATGCCGGGGAGGACCTGCTCGCGGGCTCGCAGCGATGGCGGGAACGTGGCCACCTCGGCCGGCAGCGCAGGGCGCGGGCCGACGAGGCTCATCTCGCCGCGCAACACGTTGAGCAGCTGCGGCAGCTCGTCGATGCCGGTCTCGCGGATGATCCGACCGATCCGGGTGACCCGGGGATCGTGATCCATCTTGAACAGCGGACCGATCCGCTGGTTGGCCGACTTGAGCTTGGCCAGCTGCTGCTCGGCGTCGACCGCCATGCTGCGGAACTTGACGACCTCGAACTCACGACCGTCGCGGCCCACGCGGCGCTGCTTGAAGAACACCGGACCGCGGTCGCCGAGCTTGATCGCCAACGCCACCAGCGCGAGGAGCGGGCTGAGCAGCAGGAGCGCCAGCGCCGCGACCGCGACGTCGAGGATCCGCTTCATCGTCAGCTGCAGCTTCGACAGCGACGGCCCCTCGACGTAGAGCAGGGACTCGTAGGCGAGCGGCATCGACAGCAGTCGGCGCGAGTCGATGCCGGCCACGCCCGTGGCGACGTGCAGGTGCACACCGGTGGCGTGCAGGTTGCGGATCAGGTCGTTGAGCCGCGCCGGCGGGATGCCGCTGGCCGACACGACGGCACCGGAGATGCCGACGAAGGAGATCAGCGCCTCGGCATGGGCGAGGTCACCGAGCCAGAGGCTGCCCAGCCCGCGCTGCACGGCCTCCTGGCGGACACCGATGACGCCGGCGATGACGTAGCCGAGCTCGGTGTGGGTGTTGAGCAGGTCCAGCATCCGGGCCGACTCGTCGTCGGTGCCGACGAGCACGATGCGTCGGCAGAACCGGCCCTGCTTGCGGGCCGTGCTCAGCCACGAGCGGTACAGCGCGCGCGACGACATCAGCGCCACGAACGTGAGGGCGGTGACGACGACGAGCTGGCGGAGCTGCACGTCGAAATGGGCGATCCGGTCGATCAGCAACGTCAAGGCCGCGAGCAGTGCGACCGAGCGGGCGATCCGGGTGGTCTCGACGATGCGCACGGTGCTGACCCGGGAGAGCAGGAGGCCCTGCGAGCGGATCGACCACAGCCCGGCCACCAGCACGGCGCCGACCAGGCCGAGCGCGCGGAGCACGTTGTGGTCCGCCGTGTACCCCGTGACCACGAGCGCGACCGTCGACCCGAGCAGGAGAGAGGCCGCGTCGCCGCCGATCAGCGAGATCTTGAGGCGGTTCCGCTCGAGGAACGAGCGGGGCGCGGCAATGGGATCCGCAAGTGCCGCTTGCTCCTCCATCGCCATCCGTCGCCCACCTTTCGCCGTCCCTCAGGGTAGGAGGGGGCGTCCAGAAGTTGAATAGGTCGCGCGACCCATCGGTCCGGGCGACCGCGCCGCCGACCTGGATCGGCCGCGGAGATGGCCAGATCGGTCAGCGAGATGTCAGCGAGAGGTCGTGTACTCGTACCCGTAGCCGTAGCCGGTGCCGCCAGCGACGTCGCTCGCCCGGGCGCGGTTGACGACGAAGCCGATCAGCGGGGCCGACACCTGCTCGAGCAACCGCACCGCCTCGGCCACCTGCGGCGACTTGGTGCGACCGAGCTGAGTGACGAGGATGACCGCGTCGACGTGGCGGGCCAGCGCGACGGAGTCGTTCACCGCGACCACCGGGGCGGAGTCGATGATGACGTAGTCGAAGCGCAGCTTGAGCTCCTCGATCACACCGCGCATCCGCTGCGCCCCGAGCATCTCGCTGGGGTTGGGCTGCATCGCGCCGGCGGTGATCACGCACAGGTTGTCGTCGATCTTGCGGACGATGAGCCCGAAGTCCGAGCCGATGAGCGCGTCGGTGAGGCCTTCGCGCTCTTCGATGTTGAACATCTGGTGGACGCGGGGCTTGCGCAGGTCGGCGTCGACGAGCACCACCGATGAACCGGCCTGGGACAGCACGACGGCGAGGTTGGCGGCGGTGGTGGTCTTGCCCTCACCCGGCAGGCTGCTCGTCACCTCGAACACCTGCATCAACTTCTCGACGCCCATGAACTGCAGGTTCGTGCGCAGCGTGCGGTAGCCCTCGACGGTGACGTCGTTGGGCCGTGACAGCGCGATCGGACGCTTGTCCGGTGCGTTGGTGGCGGGCACGAGCGCCAGGATCGGCAGACCGTTGCCGATGCGGGTCAGCTCGCCGGCGTCGCGGACGGAGTCGTCGACGTAGTCCAGCACGAAGGCGGCGCCGACGCCGATGATCAGGCCGACAGCGATGGCCAGCAGCGCGGTCTTGATCGGATCGGGCTCGGACGGGTCGGTGGGCTCCTCGGCCGGACGCACCAGCTGCGCACCGCCACTGCTGAGGGCGGCGTCGACCTGGGACTGATCGATGCGTTGGTTGAACTGGGCCTGCTGATCGACGAGCACCCGGCGCTGGGCCTCGAGGGTGGTGTCGTCGTCGGTCGAGGAGGCGTTGATCTGCTGATCGAGGCCGTCGATCTGGGTCTGCAGCTCGGAGATCTTGGTCTGCAGCTCGTCGCTCGCAGCCACGAGCGAGGCAACGGCCTGCGAGCGCTTGGTGTTGATGTAGGCGTCGACGTAGGCGTTGGCGAGCGCAGCCGCCGTCACCGGGTCGCCACTGCTCACGGTGACGATGACCACGTCGGTGTCGCCGAACGACGCGGCCGAGGCGCGGGGCGGATCCTCGGTGATGCCGAGGTCCTTCTTGACCCGCTGGTAGACGACCTCGCCCTCGACGACCTGGATCTCGTTGTTGACCAGGTTGGCGTTGGTGTTGCTCTGGGTGGACGTGCTGAACAGGCTGTCGTTGCTGGATGTCTGCAGCAGCATCCTGGCGCTCGCCTCGTAGATCGGCGCCTGGAGCAGCGACAGCGCAACGGCGGGGGCCACCGTGGCCACCAGCGCGACGGCGACCACCCACGAGCGCCGGGTGATGGTGCGCCAGAAGTCGCGCAGGTTCATCTCCTTGGTGTCGTACGTGCTCATCCGACGGCGTCCGGTCCCAGTGCGATCACGACATCTCCCTGTTGGTCGGCTGCCGAGATCACCTGGGTGGTGAGCAGGACGAGCGGCGCCCGGTCGAAGCCGAGGATGCTCGCCACCTGTGCGGCCTGGGTGGCGAAACCGGCCCGGTAGTAGACGGTGGTCGTGGCGACCGTGCCCTTCGGCGTCGTCGGCACGACCTGGGCGTATCCGGCACCGGCGAGCTCGTCGCGTGCGGTCGTGAGTGCGTCGCTGGTGCCCGAGCCGTCGACGAGGACGATGCGCGAGCCCCCGCCTGCGACGGTGGTGGTCGTCACCTCGGCGGGCGCGGTGGTGTCGGCGGGACTGCCGGGCGTGGTGTCCGACGTCGAGCTGCCCGTGCTGGCGGCCGTGCTGGGCACGCCGAGGTCGACGGTGGTCGTGGTGACGGCCACGACGGGACCGCTCGAACCCGCGGTGTCGTCCGTCGCGATGGTGGTGGTCGGGATCTGATCCGGGGCGAGCACGAACCCGTCGCGGGACTCCGGTTTCCCACCGATGGCCACGCCGGCGAGCACGCCGACCGCTGCCACCGCCGCGAGATAGGGCCAAGAGCGAGACATCAGATGAAAAATCCTCACGGCGGGCGTCCCAGCGACACCGGCATCACGTGCATGTCGGCCCAGCCGGGGACACCCTCCAGAGAGCTTGACGGCATCTTGACGATTCTGCCGAATTTCAGCACTGTCCGCGTTCTTGTTCCCACGCTCCGACGGCACGGCCCCGCGAGTCCAGCAGACGGTGCGCCGGACGCTGTTTCGCCCGCCACGGCGTGCTTTCCGGCTCGCCACGGGCGGTGATCATGGACCTCACCCGACGACGATCCGACCGAGATCCGGCTCAAGTACCGGTCAAGTCGCGGCCGTCGCAGACCGAACATTGAATGATCACATCGCGCGAGGAGAGCCGAGGCCAATGCGTTCACTGCAGGGATTCACCGGTCGCGGGTACGACCGCGGGCGCAACCGCGCCTGGCAGGCCGCCTGGACCGTGACCCAGCACCTCGTTTTCAAGCGGGTCTGGATGCCGTCGGCCGGCCGGGTCGCGATCCTGCGCGCGTTCGGGGCGCGCATCGGCGAGGGCGTGAGCATCCGCAACGACGTCAGCGTCCACTGGCCGTGGAAGCTCGACATCGGCGCGCACACCTGGATCGGCGTCGGTGCCTGGATCCTGAACCTCGAGCCCGTCACGATCGGCCACGACTGCTGCATCTCCCAGCAGGCGCTGCTGTGCACCGGTAGCCACGATCGCCACTCCCCCACGTTCGAGTTCGACAACGCGCCCATCGCCATCGGCGACGGTGTCTGGGTCGCCGCCCGGGCCACGGTGCTGCGCGGCGTCACCGTCGGCGACGAGGCACTCGTCGGTGCCGGCGCCCTGGTGCACCACGACGTGCCGGCCCGGGCCACCGTGCTGGCAGCGCCGGCCACGACGCGCGCCACCACACATGATGCGACCAACGGCGCGCAGGCAGCGCGCTGATGCGGATCCTCCACGTCGTCACGTGGGTCGCGCCCGGCAACCCGTTCGGCGGACCCCTGCGCGTCGCGTGCAACGACGCCGACGAGCTGCGCCGGCGCGGCCACCACGTCGAGGTCATCGCCGCCCAGCCGCGTCGTGCGGCCCGAGGCGAGTGGCGGGCGACGGACCAGGGCATCCACGGCTTCGACTCGTGGCGGCTGCTGCCGGGCGCGGGGTTCAGCGGCGTGCTGTCCGTCGGCCTGCTCCGCTTCGTGCGCCGGCGGGCGCGCTCGTTCGACGTGGTCCACGTGCACCTCGCGCGCGATCTCGTCAGCCTCCCGGCCGCAGCCGTCGTCGGGCGCCGGGGCGTGCCGTACGTCGTCCAGGGCCACGGCATGATCGATCCATCGGCACGACGTTCGGCACGGCTGCTCGACCGGCTCCTCACCGCCCGCGTCCTGCGCGACGCCGCTTCGGTCGTGGTCCTCACCGACCGCGAGCGCGCCGATGTCGAGGCCGCGTTCCCCGACCTGCCGATGCACTTCGAGA
Source organism: Ilumatobacteraceae bacterium (assembly GCA_025463305.1). Next base: position 25,084 of record JAOBWK010000031.1, on the reverse strand, counting down.
CCGTGCCGAACGGCGTGCCCACCGCGCACGCCGCCACGGCACGACCGGCTGCGGTGCCCGAAGTCCTGTTCTGTTCGCGCCTGCACCTCCGCAAGCGCCCGGTGCTGTTCGCCGAGATGGCCGTCACGCTCCTCGGCGATCCCGACGTCACCGCGCGCTTCGACATGATCGGCGCCGATGAGGGCGAGCTCGCGCCGGTGCGCGCCGTGCTCCAGGCCGCGCACCGCGCGGCCGACGTCACCATCGACGACGCGGTCGAGCCGGGCAAGGTCGCCGAACGGCTCGCCGCCTGCGACCTGCTCGTGCTCCCGTCGGTCGACGAGCCGTTCCCGATGGTGGTGCTCGAGACGCTCGCCGCCGGTCAACCCGTCGTCATCAGCGACAGCTGCGGCCTCGCGCCGTTCGTCACCGACAACGGCTGCGGCCTCGTCGTGCCGGGCGACGACCTCGCCGCGCTGATCACCGCCGTGCGCAGCCTGATCACCGACCCCGAGCGCCGGCTGGCGATGGGCGAGGCCGGTCGCCACGCGGTCGAGCAGCACCTCGGCATGGGTGCCGTCGGCGCACAGCTGGAGACGCACTACGCAGCGGCGATCACCGCCCGAGCAGACAGAGCGCATCGATGACGTCGAAGGGCCTGCTGCGCGCGGGCGCCTCGATCGCGCTCATCGTCATCATCCCCTGGGTGGTCATCTCCACGGGCGACGAGGGCACCCGCGGCTCGGTCTGGATCCTCTGCACCGGCATCGCGATGTACTCCGGCTGGCGGCTGGCCGGGCTCCTGACGGCAGCCCTGCCGCGCCTGTACGAGTTCATGTTCTGGCTGTTCTGCTACATCTTCATGGGCCTCGCCCCGGCCTCGCAGCTGCGCACCGACCTCATGCCCGGCACCACCCCGAACGTGCTGCCAAACCTCGACCTGAAGACCGGCATCGTGGTCGTGCTCGGCATCGTCGGGTTCGAGTTCGGTGCGCTGAGCGAGCGGTCCAAGCGCTCGGAGGCGGCGCTTGCCCGGCGCGACTTCGACGACGACGATGCTCTGGACACACCTGCGGGCCCGCCCACCACCGAGCGGACGCCCATGTTCACCCGCGTCCTGCCGATGCTCGTCGTGTCCGTGCTCGCCTCCGCCTACCTCGTCAAGAGCATCGGGCTCGGGCCGTTCTTCGGCAGCCGCGACGAGCGCGACCGGCTGTTCTCGGTGGCGATCCCCGATCCCACGGTCGCCACCGTGATCGGCATGTTCACCTGGATCCCCGCGTTGGTCGTCGTGCACCGGATCATCAACGGCTCGCGACGCTCCGACGGCACGCGCGCCCGCCTGTCGTGGAGCGAGAAGGGCGCGCTCGCCGTGTCGGCGGTCATCATCCTGATCATCAACAACCCGCTCAGCAGCGCCCGCTACGTGTTCGGGGCGATGGCCTTGAGCCTCGCCGTGCTGTTCGGTGGGTTCCGCAGCCAGAAGCGCACGCGCTGGACGATGGTGGGCCTGCTGCTCGCGCTGTTCGTCGGTTTCCCCGTGGCCAACTCGTTCCGCCGCGAGCAGTCCGAGGACGTCCACTACTCGCTCACCAACGAGTACCAGGGCAGCGACGACTACGACTCGTTCGCGCAGATCCACAACGCGATCCAGATCGCCGACACCGAGGGCTACACGTACCTCCAGCAGCCGTTGGGCGTCGCTCTGTTCTGGGTGCCCCGCGGCGTGTGGGCCGGCAAGCCGATCGACACCGGCGTCTACATCGGCCAGCACCGCGGCTACAAGTTCACCAACCTGTCCGCGCCGCTGTGGGCCGAGTTCTACCTCATCGGTGGGATCCTGCCGGTGCTGCTCGGGTTCGTGCTCGTTGGAAAAGTGCTCCGTCGTGCCGACAACGCTCTGGTGCGTCGCTTCCTGGACCAACGTCAGCTCACCGTCGTGGGCGCCTTCATGCCCTTCTACCTGATGATCCTGCTGCGCGGGTCGCTGCTGCAGGCGATGGCGCTGGTGGCCGGCTTCTTGCTGTCCGTGCAGTTCACCAAACCGCGCGTCGTCGAGAACTTCCGGATCAAGACGGACGAACGGGCGCGGCCGCGCACCCAGAAGGCATCAGCATGACCACCTCGCCACATCGTCGGATCAGGTTCTGGTTGGAGACCTCGCACGGCGCGCTTGCCGCGACCTGGTTCCGCTCGAGGCCCGATCAGTCCTGCCGCGCCGCCATCGTGGTCGTCGGCGGGATCGCCCACGAGGAGCGGACGATGTCGACAGGCCTCGCCGCGATCGCCGAGCAGTTCGCCGATGCCGGGATGCCGACCCTGCTGTTCGATCTCCAGGGCACGGCGCAGAGCACCGCCGATCTCGACACGCCCGGCGTGGCCGCGCGCTGGCCCGACGATGTCCGCACCGCGGTGCGTCACGCTCGCGATCAGGGGTTCGACCAGATCGTGCTGATCGGCGTGCGCATCGGTGCGCTCATCACGTCGGCCGCGTTCGCCGACGACACGATCGACGCCGTCGATGCCGCCGTGCTGTGGAGCCCGGTCGCGTCGGGTCGTCGCTACGGCCGCGAGCTGCGGCTGATGCAGAACGTCTCGAACGTAGCCCTGGGCGAAACGTCGGTTGGCTCGGCCAGGGACGCGGGCGACGCACCGACCGCCATCGAGATCGGCGGGTTCGCGATCCCCGACGATGTCGTCCGTGGCCTGCGATCGTTCGACATCGGCCGCACCGAGCGCCCACCGGCGCCGGCCGTGCTGGTGATCGACGCCCCGGAGAAGGATCACGACGACACGGTCGCACACCTGCGCGCCATCGGAGCCCGCGTCGATCAGCACGTCGGCCCGGAGACCGATGCCTGGCTGAACCGCACCACCGACGGCTCGTCGATCCCCCGCAACGACATCCTCGAGGTCGTCCGCTGGGTCCGCCGCTCGATCAGTGCGCGCACGGTGGACGCACCCGAGTTCGACCCGAAGCACTTCCCGGCCGTGCGCACCGTCGATCATCGCGGCACGCTCATCCGCGAGACGCTCGTCACCATCGGCGACGCCGCGCTGTCGGGCGTGTGGTGTGAGCCGCTTCCCGGCGCTGCCCGGCGTTCCGGTCCGGCGCGCATCGTCGCACCCGCGGTCGGCCCGGGTCGCTGCTTCGTCGAGTTCATGCGCACCCAGGCGACCCTCGGCTACTGCAGCCTGCGCCTCGACCTGTCCGGCTTCGGCACCAGCCCCCGCCGGCCCGGACGCGAGACCTGGAGCGGCTACTACAGCCACGACGGCAGCGTCGACTACAACACGGCCATCGACTTCGTGCTGGCCCGCCACGACCCCGAGGTCGTGCTGCTGGGGTTCTGCGCGACGGCGTGGTCGGCGATCCAGGCCGGGCCACGACCGGAGATCGTCGGCATCGCCGCGCTGAACCTGCACCTGCACGTGCGCGACCGCCGCGCCTCGATCTTCAACAACGACGACCTCACCTGGCTCGAGCAGATCGTCGACCGCCGGCTCGACCGCAACCGCCGCACCCGGCTCTACCACGCGGTCTACCGGCGCTCACGCCTGCTCCCCTCGACGCCGATCCGCTGGGTCACCGAGCTCCTCCGCCGGGGCACGCGCATCATCTTCCTGTACGACGTCGGCCACGAGATCGAGTACCTCGATCGGCGGATGCCCACGTCGTGGCACGCTCGGCTGTCGACGGGGCAGATGCGGATCCGCACCTACGCCATGCTCGGCCATGCGCTCGAAGGGCCGCGCGACCGCGACCGTGCGCTGGCCGACCTCGTCAGCGAGCTGGCCGAGCTCGACCGTCCGGCATCGTCGCCGGCCGGGGCGGCGATCCGCCCCCAGCGCTGACCTGACGAGCAGCCGGAGCCGTCAGCGTGCCCACGGGGGCACGGGCGGCAGGCCGACCGAGACGCCACCGACGACGGCGCTCGCACCGGCCGGCGTGATGGTCGGTGAGGCGGTCGGCGTCGTGAGCGGCACACCCACGATCCCTGACGGCACGTTGATCGGCGGCAGCGTGACCGGCGGGATCGTGGGGATCGGCAGCGTCACCGGTGTCGTCACCGGTGTCGTCGTCGGCGCCGGGGTCGTGGTCGTTGTCGTGGTCGCGGGCGGGGCGGTCGTGGGCGGTGGTGTCGTGGTGGCCGGGGGCGTGCCGTTGATGACGCCGTCGCGCGACGAGCTGGCGAAGTAGTACTGCAGGTCCTGCACCACCGGTCGGGCGACGACGGGGTTCGGCGAGGTGACCGACAGCGAGGCGCCGTTGGCGTAGGTGACGTTGGCCGAGACGGTGCCGATGCCGAGCGGCACATCGGTGGACGATCGCCCGGCCGGCGCGTCGTAGGTGTACGTGGCGGAGCCGACGTTGATCATGATCCGCGCCGGCCCAGTGAGGAACGCGAGCAGCTCGACCTGGTCGCGTGCCGGGCTGCTGCCGTCGCGGAGCTGCATCAGCTGGGTCTCGGGTCCGGTCGGCCGGGCGGCCGCCGGTTGGATGCGGTGGGAGAGGTAGAGGACGTCGCGCACGATCGTGGGTTCGCTGCCGGTCTTGAACCACGTCGCGTAGTACGAGACGAGATCGAGCGGGCTCCAGCCGATGTGGCTCGACGGGGAGATCTCGGTGCCCTCGGAGTAGTCGTTCCAGGTGACCAGCTGCACCCACTCGGCGTTCTGCTGGATCGCGATGTTCCACAGGCCGCGCAGGGTCTCGGTGTTGTCGGCCTCGGTGTACACGCCGGCGTACGGACGCGCGTCCTGCACCGCCACCGGCTGCATCCAGAGCTTCCCCTTGGCATGCGCGTCCTGGGCCTCGCCGACCGATCCGCCGATCGAGTTGGGGCTGCGGTCGCCCCACGTCGAGAAGCCGTAGGAGATCGAGCTGAACGCCGCCGCGTTGCCGTAGTCGAGGAAGGTGGGGACGAACGCGACGTTGATCCCGAACTCGGTGCGCATCGTGGACAGCCAGGCAGCCCACCACGCCGCGCTGCGGCCCTCGGCATAGAACGGTGAGACGACGAGCCGACCATCAGAGAGGTGATAGGTCGACGTGTCCGCTGCCAATCCGGCGATCGCCACCGCGAGCGCGTGCGGATCGTCGACGACATCGGTGGTGGCGTCCGGCATCAGCATGATCGTGAAGCTCGGGTCCACCTGATGGGCGGCGGTGATGAGCATCTTGACGCGGTCCCAGTTGTAGCCGCTCAGGCTGAGCAGGTCGACGGTGAAGCCGTCGATGCCGGCTGCGGACGCGCGGCGCACGTCGGTCTTCATGTCGTCGAGGTCCCAGGTGTGCGAGCTGCTCACGGCGCGGGGCAGGGGCCGCTCGCGCAGGAAGCCCCCGCTGGCCGCATGGGCACCGTTCTCGCCGGCCGGATCGAGGTAGCCCTGGGTGTAGTAGTCGCTCGCCGCCGGCTTGTTGTCGAGCGAGATCAGGAACGGCGTGAAGTAGTGGGCAAACACCTTCTTCGCCGTCGTGTGCGCCGTCACCGGCACGGGCAGATCGATGGGCAGCGGCGACGCCGGCTGGGCGAAGCCGTCGCTGTGCTGGATGGTCGCGGCGCAGCCACCCGTCACCAGCGCCAGGACAATGAGGCAGCGACGCACGGTCTTCGACCGAGCGGTTCGGGTCAGCTCAGCCATGGCCCCCGACAACCAGGTTCGAGCCGCGTCCAGTCCGCACGAGTAGCTCATCGGCGGGCGAGGAGCACCACTTGAGCGGGCGCTCGTCAAGATGGTGGCAAGGCCCGGCCGACGAGCACCGCGGCGAAGTCGGCGGCCCCGAGGTCGGCGCGCGGCGCCGGCGCGGGCAGGTCGAGGCACCGGATCAACATCGACGTGAGCGCCGCGCGATCGAGCGGGCTCCACAGCGCGGACTCGAGGACCTCGACGTCGCGGCGCAGCGCCTCGGCCCCGGCGCAGGCGATCCTGGTTCCACTCATCACGCTCTTGCCCACGATACCGCTCGGCCCCTCGTTGGAATGGGCGGCCACCACGCAGTCGACGAGCCCGAGCGCCGCGTCGAGCTCCGCGTTGGCGAGCAGGCGATCGACGACGACGACGTGCACGCCCGCGTCGCGCAGGCGGCCGAGCGCGGCGTCCACCTCGTCGTGCACGCCTGGGTCGAACGGGCCGGCCACGAGCAGGCCGATCGGCGCGGTCGTGTGCGCGTGCACGCCGCGCAGCGAGTCGGCCACGAGACCGACGTTCTTGCGCAGGCTGATCGCGCCCAACACACCGAACCAGAACGTGTCGGGTCGCAGCCCGAGCTCGTCGCGCATGCGGTCGCTCACGACGGGGTCGCGGGCGATCTCGACGGGATCGGGGACGGTCCCGGGCATGGCCGGACGCAACGGCGACGTCAGGAGCACGAGGGACACCGCCGTCGTCTGCCGTGCCCGTCGGACCATCACCTCCTTCACCCGTCGACGTGCGGCGCCGTGGCCGACCGTGGGCCGCAGCGAGGGGTCGCGCATCAGCAGCACGGCGAGCCGACCCGGGCCACTCCAGCGCCGCCGCAGGCCCAGCCGGATCGCGAACAGGTCGCCGTCGGGCACCACCGTGATCGTCGCGCCGACGGCCGTCGCGATCTCGCCGAGCCGTGTCGGCGTCCACGCCGTGTCGTCGACGCGCTGGTCGACGCGATCGAGAACCCCGGCGAGATGGATCGCGTGCTCCTCCGATGTGGCCACCCTCGTCGACGCCAGCAGCGTCGTGCGCGCCCCGGCCTCGACCGCGGCGGCGAGCAGCAGCCGGACGTACACGAGATGATGCCCACTCGGATCGTCCTCGACGACCAGCACGTGGTCCCGCGCGTTCACCGTGTGCGTCCCGCTCATGCCGATACCATCGGTCGGAATGCGACGGAGCGTGAGGCTCCGAGCGCCCTGCGCCTTCGTCCGGTAGATTTCACCTGATGGGTACGGACGCGGAACCACATCGCGGCGTCTTCGAGCCCCCGGTGCTGACGACGTTCCAATCGTTCGCGCCCCTCGTCATCAACCGCACGCGCGGGTTGCGGCCATCCGCACTCGGCAAGCCTGCCATCTCGCCGCCGATCCCGCCGGCCGTCCTCGCACCCCCCGCACCGACCCCGATCCCGCCGCCCGTCAAGACGCCCGCCGCGCCCCCCGTCCAGACGCCCGTCGCGCCGGTCGTCCCGCCGCCGCCCGTCGCCCCCGCCACGTTGCTCGTCGCGCCGCCACCGGTCGCGCCAACGGCTCCTCCGCCGCCGGTGGCGACACCGCCAGCGACCGCGGCACCGGCACCCGTTCCGGTCGCGCCCGCCGTCGCGCGAGTCGCGACGGCACCCCGCCGGCCGGCCACGCGGCCGACGATCACGATCGAGCCCGCGGTCGAGCTCGTCCAGCCCATTGCAGGCCCCGACGCCGACGACGCTCCGTCGGATGAACCCGACGTCGCGGCCGGCACCGATGCGTCACCCGCCAAGCGGCGCGGCGGCTGGCGTCGATCGGCGTTCGGCACCCTCGGCACCGGCACCGCGCTCATCGCCGGCCAGGCGGCCACCGGGCTCGCCCTGCTGATCCTCGCCCGGCGCACGACGCCGAGCGTGTTCGGCGCGTTCGTCGCCGTCTACGGCGTGTCCACCGCGATCGGTGGCCTGATCGACTTCGGCTCCAGCTCACGCGCGACCATCGACCTCGCCCAGGGCGCCGACCGGCTCGGCTTCCTGCCATGGCTCACCAAGCGCACCGTCTGGCAGCTGCCGATGATGGTCGTGCTCGCACTCGTGGGCCTGGCCTACGCCGACAGCCGGTTGCCCGTCGTGTGCGTGCTCGCGCTGAGCATCCAGTCGGTCACGATCGCCGTCGGCCACGGCACCCTCGGCGCGGTGCGCGTGCTGCGTTCCCCGGTGCTCGCCGAGTGGATCGTGTTCGCCGGCAACATGGTGACGCTCGTGACGGTCATCGTCGCACCATCGGCGTACCTGCTGACCGGCATGGCCATCGCCTCGGCCGCCAGCTGGGCCGTGTGCGCCGGCATCGCCGTGTACCTGATCCGCGACAAGATCCTGCCCTGGAAGCGCACCTGGATCCCCGGCAACCCGTGGCGGGGTGCCGCCAGCTTCGGCTTCGCCGGCATCGCCGTCGTGCTCCAGGGCTTCATCCTGGTGGTGGTCGAGCACACCTCCAGCACCGCCCAGGCCGGCCAGCTCGGCGCGGTGCAGAAGTGGACGCAGCCGATCAGCCTGATCGCCCTCGCCTACTCCGGCTACCTGTTCCCGTCGCTGGCGGCGGCCATCTCCGACCGGGTCGCGATCCGCCTGCTGCGCACCGTCGTCGCGATCTTCGGCGTCGGCGTCGTCGCGAGTGCCGTGATCATCGCGATCGCGCCGGAGATGGTGCGGCTGCTGCTCGGCTCGGAGTACGTCGGCTCGGTCCACGTGCTCCGCCTGCTGATCATCGTCTCGCTGCCAGAGCTGATCATGCAGCCGATGTCGGTGCTGCTGCAGGCGCGCGGCCTCGACCGCACGGTCGCGTGGACGATGATGAGCCTCTCGATCGCCGGCCTCGCCGCCATCGCGCTCCTCGCCCCACACATCGGCAACACCGCGGTGCCGCTCGTCGAGGGCTTCTCGAACGCGATCTCGCTCACGGTGTTCGGCATCGGCGCCCGGCGGATGTGGCTGCGCAACAAGGCGCTCGTTCCCCGGGACGAGACGTTCGAGGAACGCATCGACGAGGTGCTGCTGGCCGAGACGGCGATGACATGACGGGCCGGACCATCGACGAGGGACGGTGCACGCGATGACCAGGATCATCTCGACGTGGTACTACGAGCAGCCGCGCGAAGAGGGCGGCACGTACGCGCAGGTGCCCGGCAAGTCGTGGGACGAGTCGTTCCGCGATGTCTACCGGCGGTGCATCCCGGTGTTCTTCGCGACGGCGCGGCTCGCCAACCCCGATGCCACGCTGCTGCTCTACCTCAACCGGCCGTGGACGAACTCCACGCCCACCGCCCGCCAGGCCGCGGGGCTGCTCGCCCAGATCGGCGTCGAGACGGTGGTCATCGACTACGACAGCGCGCCGCCCACCGGCTGGCCCGGCCAGTGGCGCAACCAGTTCTTCGTGCTCGACGTGCTCCGCTCGCTGAACGCCCGCTCCGCTGACGACGACGCGTTCGTCGTGCTCGACAGCGACGTCGTGTGGAACGGCAACCCGAGCAACGACGACTTCTGGGCGGCTTTGCAGTCGACCGGCTCGCTCACCTACGACCTGCAGTTCGGCCCGGAGCACGTCGAGAACGGCCTCGCCTCCCCCGATCTCGCCCGCGTCTACACCGACCTCACCGGCGATCCGACGCCGCCGATCTCGTACATCGGGGGCGAGCTGCAGGCGTTCCGCGGCGATGTCGGCCAGCAGGTCGGCGATCTCGCCGATCGGATGTGGCAGCAGTGCCAGCAGCGCTTCGCCGACGGCCAGGCCACGATCGGCGAGGAGGCCCACCTGCTCTCGCTCGTCTACACCGCGCTCGGCCTCGCGGTGGGCTCCGCGAACCCGTTCATGAAGCGCTGCTGGACCCAGGCCACCACGTACCTCAACATCGACGGTTCCGAAGGTCCGCTCGCGATCTGGCATGTGCCGTCGGAGAAGCGGTTCGGCTTGCGCCGGGTGTTCGCCGACCTCTCCGGCGCCGGCTTCGTGGCCTGGGGCGCGCAGCACCGCGATGACATGCCCACCTACCTCGGCGGCCGCATCGGCATCCGCGGATCCTCGCCGGTCAAGACCGCACGCGACCTCGTCCGCAAGGTGGCCGGCCGTGCCCACTCGTCCCTGACATGAAGACCCCTGACATGAGGGTCCGGGCATGAGAGCGCGCACCCGACGGCGTCAGCGCGCCCTGCTGGTCTGGGGCAACTGGGGGCCGTACCACCACGCCCGCTTCGTGGCGGCGCGCGCCCGTCTCGCCCAGGCCGGTTGGCAGCTCGAGGGCGTGCAGATGTACTCGAGCAGCGGCATCTACGCCTGGGACGCGAAGGCGTTCGACGGCGTGCACGACATCGGGCTCGAGCCGCCGGAGATGACGTTCCGCCCGTCCCCCACCGTGCGCCGGGTGATCCCGCTGCTGATCCGTCGCCGGCCGACCGTCGTCTTCGTTCCCTCGTACTGGCACTGGTCGCTGCTGACCAACGTCGTCGCCCGCTGCGTCGGCGCGCGGGTGATCATGATGAGCGACACCCACGCGCTCACCACCCAGACCGGCCAGTCCCGCCAGGCGGTGAAGTCGTTCATCGTCCGCCACTTCAGCGCCGCACTCGTGGCGGGCACACCGCACCAGGCCTTCTACGAGTCGCTCGGCCTCGATGGCTCCGCCATCTTCCCCGGCTACGACGTGGTCGACAACCAGCACTTCACCACGATCGCCGCCACGGCCCGGGCGACGCGAGCCGAGCACCTTGCCGCGCACCAGCTGCCCGACGGGTTCATCCTCAGCCTCGGCCGCCTCGTGGCCAAGAAGAACATCGGTCTCGTCATCGACGCGTTCGCCGACATGCGCGAGCGCGTCGACGCGCCGCCGTCGCTGGTGATCGTCGGTGAGGGCGACGAGCTCGAAGGGCTCGTCGCGCGCTGCGCGGCGCGCGGCCTCCCCGTCGTGAACCGCCACGTCGGTGCCGCCGTCGTCGACGAGGCGGTCGCAACTGCCCCGGGCACCGTCCACTTCCATCCGTACGCCGACTACGACCAGACTGCCGAGTACATGGCGCTCGCCGATCTCTTCGTGCTCGCCAGCACGTCCGAGGAGTGGGGCCTCGTCGTCAACGAGGCGATGGCCAGCGGCACGTGTGTCGTCGTGTCCGACGTCGTCGGCTCCGCCCCCGATCTGTGCATCGACGGCGAGACCGGGCTCCAGTTCCCGAGCGGCGATCGGTCAGCGTTGGCCGCCGCGCTCGAGCGGCTCGCCCTCGATGCCGACGAGCGCCGCCGGCTGGCGGCGGCCGGTCACACGCTGATCGCCGACTGGGACGTCGACCGCTTCGCCGACGAGAGCCTGCACGCGATCAACGCGGCAATGCGACGCTGATCACCTGACGGCTGTTCAGGGCCCGGACCACCACCGGGCCGAGCCGGGTCGACGTCCGGCTCAGCAGTGGACGCAACCGCACGGTGCGCTCGTCACCGGGCGCGAGGTGGAACCAGTTGGCGTCCGCCGCATGGCCCGCCATGTCGAGCGACACGAAGTGGGCCAAGCCGCGCGAACGGACCCGGACCTGGATCGTGCCGTCGTCGGCCGGCGTGGCATCGCCCTCCAGGCCGATGTCGCCGAGCCGCGGCCTGGCGTGACCGCCGGGCAGGAACGTCGCGTCGCTGCGGGCGGCGCCTGCGTCGTCGAGCAGCTGCAACGCGACCGCGTCGACGGCGAGCGGGCCGAAACGGTAGGCGTGGGTGAGATCGCGGAACCCGCCGAACAGCGCGTCGACCGAGATGGACGTGGCGCCGTGCGGGGCCAGCGCGATCGGCGTCGAAGCGGTGGCGGTCTGCGCGCCGTCCGCGTCGAACAGCCGCACCGCGAGGGATCCGACGAACGGCGCTGGACCGTCGTTGGCGAGGTGCGCGACGAGCCCGTTCAGGCCTTCGTCGGTGGTCCACACGGCCAGCGGCGCGCACGCCCGGGCGAGCGCGTGGTGGGCCGACTTCGGCCGGCCCGCGGAATCGACGACGCCCCAGCCGGCGCCTGCGGTGAGGTCGCGCGCCGTGAACACCAGCCCGCCGTTGCACGGCGACGCGTCGCGACGCCACTCGCCCATCGTCGCCTCCATCACGACAGCGACGGCCGCTCGGCCGAGGTCGAGGTACCGGTCGGGATCGACGGCGCGCACCTCGAACGGATCGACACCGAAGACCTCGCGCACGTAGTGGTCGCGAACGTCCTCGAAGTCCCAACCGGCCGAACGGTCGCGCGGCACGCCGCGCTTCCACACCGGGGAGTGCCCGGGCTGATCGCCGGCGTCGAGGAAGGGTTCGAGCGCCTCCCGGCACGGCACGTTGGAGAACGCGAGGCACTCACTGGTGAAGCGCACGCCGGCGCGGCGGGCGTCGTCCATCGGCCGCCGGTAGGCACCGACGCCGTAGTAGTGGCTGACGCCGGTGGACACCGAGAACGGGAACACGCCAGCGCTCGGGCTGTCGACGACGTACGCGACGTCGAGCGCGCTGTCGCGCACGATCGCCGCCACGACCTCGCGACCGAGGCGGTGATCCAGCTCGGCCGGGTCGATGCCCATCATCGCCGCCTGCTGCTCGACCTCGCTGCCGCCGCACACGACGACGACGCACGGATGCGCTGCTGCGCGGGCCACGAACTGCTCGATCTCCGCCATCACCTGGGCCGCGAAGCCGTCGTCGTCGATCGGGTAGTCCATGTTGGCGAACATCAGGTCGTGCCAGACCATGATCCCCAGCTCGTCGCAGAGCTCGTAGAACTCCGGCTGCTCGTACGCCATCGTCCCGGTGATGCGCACCATGTTCATCCCTGCGTCGGCGATCTGCTGCAGCGCCTCACGGAGGTGCTCGCGACCGGTACCGACCGCCACCGGATCGATCGGCACCCAGCACACCCCGCGGCAGAAGATGGGCTCGTCGTTGACGCGCAACCCGAACCCCTCGTCGGATCGATCGGCCACCACGGACCGGAACCCGACGTCGCCGAGCGGGATCGAGCACGTCGAGCCGTCGGGCAGATCGACCTCGAGCGTCGCCGCGTGCAGCGCCGGTCGCCCGTGCGTGCCCGGCCACCATCGCTCCGGCTCCGGTACGGCAGCCTCGCTGTGCACGCGCGCGCTGCCCGACGACCACGTCAGCGCGACCTCGGTCGTCGCGCCGCCGATCACCAGCCGCGCGGCCGTCGGTTGCGTCGCGAGATCGAGCGAGCCGCTGATCGCGACCACACCGTCGTCGCCGTCGAGGCGAGTCGTGACGCGCAGGTCGCGGTGGGCGACGGTACCGAACGTGACCAGTTCGACCGGGCGCCACAGGCCCACGGGCGCGGCGCGTGGTGGCCACGACGGCATCCGGCCGAGCAACGACGTGCGCACCCAGCGCAGCTGCTGCTGGGCGATCAGGCGCGTCTTCCAGCGGCCGCGTGGGCGGCGCTTGCCCAGCCACGCCTCCAGCGAACGGCACACCACCACCACCTCGTGGCGCGGCGCCTGCTGCAGCACGAGGTCGTGGACGGCGAACATGCTCTCGCTCTCCAACGCCAGCGTCCCGTCGACCCAGACCCGGGCGATGGTGGCGATGCCGCCGAAGCGAAGCAGCGACGGCCGGGTCGGATCGGTGTCGATCGTGGTGCGGAACCACCAGTCGAACCCGTCGAAGTCGATCTCCACCGCGGCGCTGTCCGACCATCTGCCGGCATCGCGCCAGGCGCTCGCCACCGTGCCGGGGCACGGCGCGTGCACCCAGTCCGCGGACGGATCGAGCTCGTCGGGCGAGGTCACCGACCCGGGTGCGGACCGGAGGACCTCCCACGCATCGAGCAGGACGGTGTGGTGGTCAGACACCACCGACGAGGACCCCGTAGGCATCGTCCCAGTGCCCGGCCATCGTCTGGAACAACCCGGAGAGGTCGGCGTCGCGACCGTTCGCCACGCGGGCGAGCTTGAACTGGCACGTCTTCGCGGTCGACGACAGCTCGCGCAGCGAGTTCGCACAGCCGGCGAACTCGCTCGGCCGCAGCCAGGCGACGAAGTCGGCGAGCACCTCGGCCCACGCCCCGCACTGCCGCAACGTGCCGAACGCGTAGCGGTGGAACGCCTCGGACGGGCTGGCCTGCAGCCACGGGGTGTCGAGCGCGATGCGGTCGGCCATCTGCAGCACCGGGTTCTCGGTGGGCCGGCGCTCGAGGTGTTGGGCGAGCAGTTCCTCCGACACCGTGCGGATCGAGACCTCGTCGTGACGCACGAGGCGATCGAGATCGACCCGTTCGGCGTATGGCGGCCACGGCGAATCGCTCAGCACGGTGCGGTCGTAGTCGTCGCCCTCGAGCTCGAAGCAGCCGCGGCTGTGGAAGTAGGTCAGTCGCCGCGCGACGGGATCGATGCGCACCGGTGCGATGGTGGTCTTCTGGTGCTCGAGCCCGTACGCGTCACCGGCGGTGTCGGGCAGGTACATCGCGTCGGACTCGATGGTGAGCAGGTGGCCGAGGTCGAGGTGGGTGACGATGTGGTGCTCGACCGAGCGCCAGATGTTCAGCTCGCTGACCTCGATGCCATAGGCGAAGCGGAGGTCCTCCGGGGGGTACTTGAAGAACTCCCACTGCTCGCCGTCGAAGCCGCTGCTGACCATGAACGCAAGAGCGGCCATGGGATCGAGCCCGATGGCGTGCAGCAGCTCGATCCACAGATCGACGTAGCAGTTGGTCTCCGGCCACATCCGGTCCTGGGCATGCAGCGCGTGGGGCACGTGCGACGCGGCGGTCGGCATCTGCACGGTGTCGAGGCTCATGACGGCCAGACGCGCTGCTTGATCGACTCCGGCCAGGCGTCGATGTCGGTGCCGTGCGCGGCGAACATCGCGACCACGCAGCGCTCCAGGCCGAAGCCGACGCAGCCGGAGTGTGCCTCGGCGCCGTCCTCGGTGGTGATGCCGAACAGCTCGCCGAAGTGGTTCTGGTGGTAGTTGGCCGACACGCATGCGGTGGGGTGCTCTTCACCGAACACCGGCACGAGCCACTCGATCTTGAGCTCCTGGGCGCGCTGGTTGACCGACATCAGCTTCCCGGTGCGCCCGAAGAACGGATCGTTGGCGAAGTCGGACGTGAACTCGAGGCCGATCGACTCCAGCAGCTTCGGGATCCGCTCGACCCACGTCTCGCGCCACTCGAGCGCCTGGTCCGGGGTGCCGACGCGGATGTGTTCGCGCTGACGGAACGCCTGCAGCCGCATCGGGTCGACCGACGGCTCGTGACGGAAGCAGTAGCCCATCGTCGAGTAGACGCCGTCGGTGGGGCCGAGCTGGCCGGCGATCGACGGGTAGACCGGGTAGCAGCACGCCGGGGTGAGCGCGACTTCGGACTGCACCAGGCACGACGAGTAGTCCTCGCCCTCGTCCATCCGCCGCACCATCTCGCTGTGCTCCTTGACCGAGCCCTCGAAGGTGAAGACCGGGCCGCACAGCTGCGGGAAGTTGCGCAGGTAGTCGACCGCCTCGAACGTGGAGCGCGGGATCATCGGCGGGAAGTACATCGTGATCGGGTCGTCGCCGACACCGAGTGAGTACGCCGCCGCGTCGACGCCCGCGAGCACGCTCTCGAACGCCGCGCTGCGCCCGTACACGCCGTCGACGCCGGTGGCGATGAAGTGGCCTGCGGCGATGAGCCGGTCGCGGAGGTCGCGATGGGCGAGGACGAGATCTTCTGGAGACATGGCGGTCAGTCCTTGAGGATGCAGAGCAGGCCTGCGTTGTGGTCGAGGATGCGATCGTTGTGGATCATCAACGAGGCGCTCTTGGCGTCGCGGAGCTGGCGACCGAGCGAGTACTCGGTGCCGTTGCGGTAGCCGGCGAGTCCGCAGATCTCGAGCGACGCCTGGACGATGGCGAACACGTCGACCGAGGCGCACAGCTTGAGGTTGTTCATCTGGATCGCGAAGGCCATCGTCGATGCCCCGGCGAGGTCGTGGCGGACCCGCTCGTACTCACGCACGCTGCTCTCCACGAGGCCGCGCAGGCGATCGAGCTGGCCGACCACCACGGCGAGGTGCCGGGCCGACGGGGGCAGCGTGCCGGGCTGCTTGCGCGCCGCTGAGCGCACCAGCGCACGGGCCTTGTGCACGGCACCCTCGGCGATGCCGAGCCACATCGACGCCCACGTGATGTGGGTGACGGGGAGCATCGTCTGGGCCGAGATCTCGGCGTACGACAGCGGCAGGATCTGATCGACCGTGCCGGTGGCGTAGAGCTCGAAGCCGACCGAGCACGTGCCGCGCATGCCGAGCGTGTCCCACTCGTCGATCTGGTTGTCGAGCGTGAGGTTCGGCCGCTGGACGTGGACGATGACCTGATCGCTGTTGGCAGCATCCGGGTCGCGACGAGCGGTGACGAGGATGTCGTCGACGTAGGCGCCGTAGGAGATGACCGACGCCTGCTTGCGTAGGCTGAACTTCTCGCCGTCGCGCTCCACGGCGCACAGGCTGGAGCGCACGTTGCCGCCGACCCCGAGCTCGGTGGTGGCCGAGGCGATCAGCCGCCCGGAGGTGGCGATCTCGGTGAGGAGGTCGTCGAAGTACGGGATGCCCTGCCCGTGGTCGACCACGCATGCCACCTGGATCTGGTGCATCGCGAAGACCATCGCCGCCGAGCCGCAGTGCTTGCCGAGCTCGGTGCAGATCAGCGAGAGATCGGTGATGGTGCAGCCGCCGCCGCCGTAGCTCGCGGGCACGAACGCGCCGAGCAGACCGGCGGAGCGCATCGCGTCGACGGCTTCGTGCGGGAAGCGACCATCGGCGTCGACGGCGTCGGCCGCTGGGCCGGCGACGTCCTCACCGATGCGCACGGCAGCAGCGAGGAGCGGCCGACCGGCCGGCGAGATCTCGGGGAGCAGCGCCATCGGTCCTAGGACTCCTCGCCGAGGAGGCTGTCGACGGCATCGCGGAGGTTGCCCACGGTCTCGAACGTGCTCCGGGTGAGCAGCCGCTCGGGGAACTCGATGTCGAACTCGTCCTCGAGCGCGAGCATCACGTTGACGCTGGCGTGCGAGGTGAGGCCGGCGCTGTAGAGGCTCTTGTCGTCCTCGATGGTGTCGGCCGAGCCGTTGAGCTTGCCGTGCTTGGCGAGGATGAGTCGGATCGTGTCAGTGCGCTCGCTCATGGCGGCCCTCCGGATGTCGTTGCGATGTAGAACGCTGCGGCGTAGTCGCCGTCGTGGGTGAGGCTGACCGAGTCGGACACGACGCCGGCAGCGGCGAGCATCCGGCGCGCGGCTGCACCGGTCGGGACGATGGCGGGCGCGCCGTCGGCGCCGGCGACGACCTCGATCGTGCAGTAGTCGACCCCGAACCGAGGGCGGAGGGCCTTGATCACGGCCTCCTTGGCCGCGAACCTGGCGGCCAGGCGGTGGCTGGCAACGGTGCCGTCGGCATCGGTGCAGGTGAGCAGCTCCTGCGCGGAGTAGACCCGGCGGAGGTAGCGATCGCCGAACTGCTCGACGGACGCGGCGATGTCGGGAACGTGCACGAGATCCACGCCGACTCGAAGCATGCCGTCACCTCCTGTGGTCCGCGCACCAGCCATGCAACTGTTTTCGGCACGGATCGTCCCCGGCTCAATGGAAAGTATCCTCGAACCGGATTTCAATCGATGAGACTACGCACTCGTCATCGAGCTGCGCTGACCACCGTGGTGCCGCTGTCCGTGATCGTGGACACGTCCTTGCCGTCGATGTTCACCCGGATCGGGATCGGGATCGCCAGCGTTGGTGAGCGCACATCGACGTGGTAGCCGTGGGACAGGTCGAGGTTCCCCTGGAACGTGACGGTGACCTTCACGCTGCCACCCGGTGGGATCTTCACGTACGTGCCGGCAACGTTGTAGGCGTCGTCGGTGTTCACCGACATGTTGCCCGGGGCGTCATCCACCGTCATCGCGACCGGCGTGAGCGCGGAGTAGATCGACACGAAGGTGTTGCTGTAGCCCTTCGGCAGGTGCACGAAGTTGCCGATCACGTAGTCGGACAGGCCCGAGGCCGGAGCGGTGTTGCGCAGGATCAACGTCGCCGTCGTGTTCACCTGGCCGGTGTTCTTGTTCGTGGCGACGACGTAGGAGGAATCGCCCTCGAGGTAGGCGTCGATCTTGTTGCCGGCGCCGTTGGTGAGCGCGAACGTGAACCCGTCACCGCCGTTGAGCGCCGGCAGCGCACCCGACATGTTCGCCCGCTCGAAGACCTGCTCCTCGTCGGGACGCACCGCCCAGGCCTTGAGGTGGCCCTCGCTGGCGAGCGGCGCGAACAGCGCGGCGAGCTGCGGGGGTGACGGCAGATCGCTGTTGAACAGCTTGTCGACCGACGCCTTGGCCACCTCGGACAGGGTGTCGATGCGGTTCGCGTTGTCGCTGTCGGCGCCGAGGTACTGGTCCTTGAGCAGGTACTGCACCACGTTCGCGGAGGTGAGCGGCTCGCTCAGCCCGTCGACCTGGACGGGTCCGACGATGTCGAGCAGCTTGGCCAGGGCGAAGACGTCGAGGCTGAACACGCCGTCGACCTTGGTGCCGCCACTCTGCGGGTACAGCTCGCTCATCACCTCGGCCGTGTCGGGGAAGTTCGGCGACATGGTGACGTTCGACCAGACGGAGTACGTCGCGAACCCGTCGTCGCGGATGAGGCCGTACGGGCCCCAGTGGTTCAGCCAGTTCGCCGGCGCCGGGATCGACCGGGTGGCGAGGTCGCCGGCCTGGTTGAGATCGGTGTGGCGGCCGAACTTGGTGAGCGAGAACTTGCCGTTGTCGATGGTGAGCTCGGCGTAGTTGCCCATCAGCCCGCCGCCGCCGCGGGCTTCGGCCGGGGTGAGGAACGACACGAAGTAGACCCGCTTGCCGTCGCCGCCGAGCATCGCCGGAGCGGCCTTCACCACCGCGAGCGCGTTCGCGCCGCGCACCTGCTGCTTGGCGATGTCGGCGCGAAGTGCCGACACGCGCGACGTGATCGGCCCGATGACCCAGCCGCTGCCGCTGACGCCACGGACGGCGTGGTCGAGCTCGTCGAGCGCGGTGTTGAGCCCGCCGATGGGCACCACGAGCTTGCGGACGACGTCGATGTTCAGCTGCCCGTTGTGCGGTCGGAGGGCGTCGAGGTCGATCTCGTCGAGCGCGGCCGTGATGTCGTGCATCGACTTCGACGCGCCGGAGAGCAGCGCTGACACCGCGGCGCGGTTCTGGGCAACCATCGGCAGCAGGCGCGAGGGCTGGGCCCACGCGGCGCTGAACGAGTCGTCGGCGTGGCCGAAGATGATCGAGGCGTTGGCGAACGACTTCTTCGCGCCCGCCAGGTCGCCCGACGCCAGCTCGGAGATGCCCTGGCGGGCGACCCGGTTGCCGTTCTCCAGCTCTGGCCGCGCCGAGCCCGTGGCCACGGCCAGGCCGACCAGCGACAGGAACACCACCACCGCCATCCCGCCGAGTGTGGCCCACATCCACTTGCGCTCGGTGCTGGGTCGGCGGCGGATGCCGACGATGAGCAGCATCACGGACATGCCGACACCGACGATGGAGCTGAGGCCGAAGAAGCCGACGTTGCCGAGGCGGGTGAGCGCCTGCAGCGCTGCGCCGGCGACCAGCGCGCGCGACCAGGGCAGGCTGCGCTTGGCCAGGCCGACGGCGAGACCGCCCGCCATCGCCAGCACGGCGAGCACCAGCGCGGGCCACGAGGGCACGAAGGCGGCGCCCACCGCGGCCACCACGACACCCGCCCACCACGGCGCGCTGGCGGCCGCGAACACGACCGCGACGGAGAAGACGAAGACCAGGATGGCGTCGATCACGGTCGAGCCGGTGGGCGACGGACCCGCCTCGGCGATCCACAGGCCGGCCAGGACGGCGATGAGGATGGTGGCGACGGCATCGATCCCGCTGACCCTGATCCGCCGACGAGACATTGGGGTCGATGATACTTTGTGGGCCATGTCGAGGCGCGTACTGGTGGTCTGCACGGCCAACGTCTGCCGGTCGCCGATGGCCGCCGGACTGCTCGCGCACCACCTGGAGCGGATGGGTCGTGCCGCCACCGTCACCTCCGCCGGCACCCGGGCCTTCGACCTGCCCGTCGACGATGTCGCGGTCCACGCGGTGCGCGATCTGGGCGTCGACATCTCGTCGCACGTGCCCCGCCAGATCGACAAGCAGCTGCTCGACACCGACGGCGCCGACCTCATCGTGACGATGACCCGCGAGCACCTCCGATCCGTCGTCGCGTCGCACCCGCGCACGTTCCCACGCACCTTCACGCTGCGCGAGTTGTTGCGCCGCTCGAGCAACTGGTCGCACCCGGACGCCACGTGGGATGAGTGGCTGGAACGGACCGCGCAGGGTCGCAAAGCCAGCGACCTGATGGGCGATGAGTCCGACGACGACGTCTCCGACCCCTACGGCCTCGGTCGCGCCAAGGTCGGGGCCACTGCCGCTGACCTGGACCTTTTCACTCGGCAGCTGGCATCGACCGCCCCCTGGTGAGGCCCCTCGTGACGCCCTGGCGAGCCTCACGGGAAGTGGCAAGATATCGTCTTGAATTCGACTTTCTGTGGCGCTCGAGAGGGCAGATCGTTATGGTTTGACCTCGTTCGAGGATCACTGGATCCGCAGTCAAGAAGGAAGTACCACAATGCGTCGGACCGCTGTTCTGCTCTCCACCGTTGGCCTGAGCCTGTTTGCTTGTGCCGGTACCTCGTTCGCCGACGACGCGTACCCGCCCACCTCGCCCGCCACCACCACGACCGTCAAGCAGTCGCCGCCGGTTCCGCCGACGTCCACCACGACGTGCGTGAACACCACCACGGGCTCCGGCTCGGGCAGCGGTTCCGGCAGTGGTTCGGGCTCGGGCAGTGGTTCGGGCTCGGGTGCGCCGCTGTGCACCATCACCGCCCTCCCGGTCACCGGCTCGAACACCACCTCGTCGCTGCAGATCGCGGTCATCGCCGTGGCTGCCGGCACCGGCCTCGTGGCCGTCGGTGGCGCCCGCCGGCGCAAGCCCGCCCGCACCCCCGCCTGATCCCACCCGTTCGAGGCCCCATCCGTTCGACTGAGTGACGGCGCTCAGGCGCCCGTCATCACCACGACCGGCTTGGCCTGGTCGCCGCGGAAGCGCTCGTAGACCGCCAGCAACTGGCGATCCTGATCGAACACCGCCCATGGGCCCGTCCCCGGCCAGACCGGGAGCAATCGTCCGTGGGTGATGTGGTCGGCCATCTCGGCATCGACCGTCACGGCGTCGAGGTGAGCGACGGCCGTCTCGATCGGGAGCAGCGTCGCATCGTCGATCGCCTGGGCCTGGTCCAGGGTGAACCGCCCGACTCGCGTCCGGCGCAGGCGGCGCAGGTGCGCCGCGCCACCGAGCAGCCGGCCGAGGTCGTCGGCCAGGGTGCGGATGTACGTCCCCGTCGAGCAGTCGACCTCGATCGCGAGCACGCCGGGGTCGGCGGTCGCGGCGACGTCGAACCGGGCGATGTGCACGGGACGGGCCTGACGCTCGACCTCGATGCCCTCGCGAGCGAGCTCGTGCAGCCGCCGGCCGTCGACCTTGAGCGCTGACACCATCGGCGGCACCTGCTCGATGTCGCCGACCAGGTGGTCGGCCACGATGCGCCGGGCGTCGTCGACCGTCACCCCACCCATGTCGGCCGTGTCGACGACCTCGCCCTCGTTGTCGAGCGTGGTGGTGGACGTGCCGAGCACGACCTCGCCGATGTAGGACTTGTCGGCGCCGGAGAGGAACCGCATCAGACGCGT
Organism: Ilumatobacteraceae bacterium; assembly: GCA_025463305.1. Next base: position 3,654 of record JAOBWK010000031.1, on the reverse strand, counting down.
CGCGTTGCCGACTGCCACCACCAGCACGCCGGTGGCACCAGGGTCGAGCGTGCCGGCGTGGCCGATCCGCTTCTCGCCGAAGTGCCGGCGCAGCTGGTTCACCACGTCGTGGCTGGTCATCCCGGCGGGCTTGTCGATAACCGTCATCCCATGGACGGTCGGTGGCCTACGCCGGGCCATCGGCGATGTCGAGCACGGCGATCTCGTTCTCGTCGTCGTCATCGCCGTCGATGCTCTCGAGATGCGGCTCGATCTCGTCATCGGGCTCCGGAACGATGACGGCGGGGCTCGGGTTCTCGCGGAGAATCCGCTCGATGCGCTCGGCCGAGCGGATCACCTCATCGGGGCGGAACTCGAGGATCGGCGTCTTCTTCGAGCGGATCTGGCGGGCCACCGAGCTCTGCAGCCGCACGCGGTAGCGGGTCAGCGCCTCGAGGATGCCTGCGTCGGCGTCCTCACCGTTGAGCGAGTCGAAGAAGACGATCGCCCGGTTCATCTCCGGGTCGACGTCGATCGAGGTGATCGTGACGAGGTCGAGGTGCTCGTCGTCGATGGCCACCAGCTCCTCGGCGATGACCTGGCGGAGCGACTGGTTCAGCCGCGCCTCGCGCGGGTAGCGGTGCTGCGACGGCGCAGCGGCCCGGCGTTTCATGTTCTTGGCCACGATGAGCCTCCCGTGTATCGAGCGAATGGGTTCGAGCGGATGTGATCGAGCGACGCGCTCAGGTGAAGTCGAGCCTGGCGCGGTTGGAGCGCTTCAGTTCGCTCATCGCCGGGAACGACGCGAGCGTCTCGACGGCGTCCCAGAGGCGCAGGGCGTCGTCGCCGCGTGGGGCCTTGGAGATGACCGGCCCGAAGAAGCTGTGCGCCGCGTCGCCGTCGGGGGCGAAGGTGAGGATCGGCGTGCCGACGTCCTTGCCGGTGCGCTCGAGAGCGAGGGCCGTGTCGGCGCGGATGTAGGCATCGTGGGATTCGTCGCCGGCGTGCTCGACGAGCGCGGGATCGAGGCCGGCAGCCGTCAGCGCCGCGCCGATCAGTCCGGTCGGGTCCTCGCGCACGTGGCCGATCGCCCGGGCGACGTGGATCGCGTCGCCGAGTGCGGTGTACAGGCGGCCGACCGCCTCGTTGCCCTCGGTGAGGCGGACCTGGTCGGCGACGCGCAGGGCGCTCATCCCGGCCATGTGACCGGCCCGGTACTCGGGCGTGTACCACTCGGCGGTCTGCTGCTCGTTGAGCACGGCGAGGGCGATGAACCGCCACCGCACGTCGTATTCGCGCAACCCAGCGACCTCGACGACCCATCGCGAGGTGACCCACGCGAACGGGCACACCGGATCGAAGAAGAAGTCGAGGTCAGCCATGCCGGAAGGCTACCGGCACGGCTGACACCCGATTCTCACACCCTCGGGATCTCGCGCTCTTCGAAGGTCTCGATGATGTCGCCGGGCTTCAGGTCCTGGAAGTCGCTGAGGCCGATGCCGCACTCGAAGCCCTCGCGGACCTCACGGGCATCTTCCTTGAAGCGCTTCAGCGACGTGATGCTGCCCTTCCAGATGATGACGCCCTCGCGGAGGAAGCGCACCTTGGTGCCACGGCTGATGACACCCGAGCGCACGTAGCAACCGGCGATGCCGCCGATGCGTGGGACGCGGAAGACCTCGCGGACCTCGGCTTCGCCGGTGACCACTTCCTCGAACTCCGGTGCCAGCATGCCGACCATCGCCCGCTCGATGTCCTCGAGCAGCTTGTAGATGATCTCGTAGGTGCGGATCTCGACGTGCTCGCTGGCCGCCATCTCCCGGGCCTTGCGGTCCGGGCGGACGTTGAAGCCGATGAGCGTTGCGTTGGTGGTGGCCGCGAGCATGATGTCGTTCTCGGTGATGCCACCGACACCGCGGTTGACGAACGCGAGCTTGACGGTCTCACGCTCGAGGCGGCGCAGGCTCTCCGTGACGGCTTCGAGCGAACCGTGCACATCGGCCTTGAGGACGATGTTCAAGGTGGCGACCTCGCCGGCCTGGATCTGGCTGAAGATGTCCTCGAGCTTCACACCGCGCTGGACGCGGGCGTCGCCACGCTGGTTGGTGAGCGTGGCCCGCTGCTGGCGGGCCTCACCGACCAGGCGGGCGGTCTTCTCGTTCGAGGCGGCACGGAACTCGTCACCGGCATTGGGCACCTGCGACAGGCCGAGGACCTGCACGGGCGTGGACGGCCCGGCTTCCTTGATCTGCTTGCCCTGGTCGTTGATGATCGCGCGGACCTTGCCCCACGCACCGCCGGCGACGATGGGGTCGCCGATCTTGAGCGTGCCCTTGTCGACGAGGATCGTGGCGACGGGGCCACGACCGGTGTCGAGGTTGGCCTCGAGCACGATGCCCTTGGCCCGACCGGTGGGGTTGGCGGTGAGCTCCTCGAGCTCGGCCACGGCGGCCAACTGCTCGAGCAGGTCGTCGATGCCGAGGTTCTGGCTGGCCGACATCTCGACGACGATCGTGTCGCCGCCCCAGGACTCGGGGACGAGCTCGTGCTCGGCCAGCTGGCCGAGGACGCGCTGCACGTCGGCGTTGTCCTTGTCGATCTTGTTCAACGCCACCACGATCGGCACGTCGGCCGCCTTGGCGTGGTTGATGGCCTCGATCGTCTGCGGCATGACGCCGTCGTCGGCGGCCACCATCAGCACCACGATGTCGGTGACCTGGGCGCCGCGGGCACGCATCTTCGAGAACGCCGCGTGACCGGGCGTGTCGATGAAGGTGACTTCGGCACCGCTGTCGGTGGTGACCTTGTAGGCACCGATGTGCTGGGTGATGCCACCGGCTTCACCCGACACGACGTTGGCGTGGCGGATCTTGTCGAGCAGCGTGGTCTTGCCGTGGTCGACGTGGCCCATGACGGTGATGACGGGGGCACGCGGCGCCTGGAGCGCCTCGTCCTCGTCATCGCTGTCGTCGAACATCGCCTGGAGCTCCATCTCCTCCTGCTGGCCGGCTTCCACCAGCAACAGGTCGGCGCCGACCTCGAGCGCGAACAGCTCCATCTGCTCGTCGGCGAGGGTCATCGTCGCGGTGATCATCTCGCCGTTGTTGAGCAGGAAGCGGATGACGTCGGCCGCGGTGCGGTTCAGCTTCGGAGCGAACTCCTGGGCCGACACGCCGCGCTCGATGATGATGGTGCCTTCGGGGACGGGCGCGTCACTGTTGGTGTAATTGCCCATCGACTGCGGCTGCAGCTCGTTGAAGTCACGACGACGACGACGGCTCTTGCCCTTGCGCGGGGCACGACGCTGGCCGCTCGGGCGGGGACCGTTGTTGCCACCGGGACCACCGGGGCGTGCGCCACCGGGACCGCCAGGGCCACCGGCACCGCCGGGACCACCGCCCGGACGGGGCGGGAAGCCACCACCACCGGGACGAGCGCCACCGGGACCGGTGCGCGGTGCGAAGCCGCCACCGGGACGAGCGCCACCGGGACCACCGGGTCGTGCGCCGGGGCCGCCACCGGGGCGGGGCGAGAAGCTGCCACCACCGGGGCGCGCACCGGGCGCGGCCGGACGGGCACTGCCGGGCGGGGGCGGGATCGGGCGACCCGTGGCGGACACGGGACGACCACCGCTGCCGGGCGGCGGCGGGATCGGGCGACCGGTGGCCGACGTGG
>JAOBWK010000030.1 GCA_025463305.1 Ilumatobacteraceae bacterium | reverse complement strand
GCTCCGGCCCGAGGCCCCGATGGTCACCATCGGCCTCACCGACAAGCATGCGATCGCGCGTGCTGTGCTCGACGCTGTTGTCGAGATCCGTTCGGGGCGTCGCTGAAGCGCCGCAACCGACGAACCCCGTACCCATCTCCTACATCGAACAGCAACGGAGCACCTTCCAGTGAGCAAGTGGACCTTTACCAGCGAGAGCGTGACCGAGGGTCACCCGGACAAGATGGCCGATCAGGTCAGCGACGCAGTCCTCGATGCGATCCTCACCGACGACCCGAACGGTCGCGTGGCGTGTGAGACGCTGCTGACGACCGGTCTGTGCGTCGTCGCCGGCGAGATCACGACGAGCGCGTACGTGGACATCCCGAAGATCGCCCGTGAGGTGATCAAGGACATCGGTTACGACAACGCGTTGTACGGGTTCGATGGCAACACGTGTGGTGTGATCGTGTCGATCGACGAGCAGTCGGCCGACATCGCCCAGGGCGTGGACAAGAGCGAGGAGCTGCGTGGCGGCAAGGCCGGCGAGGACCGGATCAACGCGCAGGGTGCCGGCGACCAGGGGATGATGTTCGGCTACGCGTGTGACGAGACCCCGGATCTGATGCCGCTGCCGATCTGGCTGGCGCACCGTCTCGCCGAGCGTTTGTCCGAGGTCCGCAAGTCGGGGGCGGTCCCGTACCTGCGCCCGGACGGCAAGACCCAGGTCACGTTCGACTACGAGCACGGCAAGCCGGTTGCGTTGCGTTCGGTGCTGGTGTCCACGCAGCACGCGGATGGGATCGATCGTGACACGGTGATCCGTCCGGATCTGATCGAGCAGGTCATCCGCCCGACGATCCCGGCCGAGTTCGCCGACCAGGACTACAACGTCTACGTGAACCCGACGGGCCAGTTCGTCGTCGGTGGCCCGCACGGCGACACCGGGCTCACCGGTCGCAAGATCATCGTCGACACCTATGGCGGCATGGGTCGTCACGGTGGCGGCGCGTTCTCGGGCAAGGATCCGAGCAAGGTCGATCGTTCGGCTGCGTACGCGGCCCGTTGGGTCGCCAAGCACGTGGTGGCCTCGGGTGCGGCGACGCGTTGTGAGGTGCAGGTCGCGTATGCGATCGGCATGGCGCAGCCGATCAGCATCCTGGTCGAGACGTTCGGCACGAACACCGTCGACCCGACGGTGATCGAGGCGGCCGTGCGCAGCGTGTTCGACCTCCGTCCGGCGGCGATCGTGCGCGACCTCGACCTGAAGCGGCCGATCTTCCGCAAGACCGCGGCCTACGGTCACTTCGGTCGGGCCCTCCCGGAGTTCACGTGGGAGCAGCTCAGCAGGCTCGCCGACTTCAAGGCAGCCATCGGCGCCTGAGCGCCGATCACCGAGCACACCCACACCTTCGATGTCGGACGGATCGTCGCCAGCGGCGATCGTCGATGCCGCGCCACGCGCGCCCCTCGTGGCGCGCGTGGTGCCCGACCTCACCGGCCTCGACCGCCACTTCGACTACCTCGTCCCGGAGTCGATGCAGACCCGCGTCCACATCGGGACGCTCGTGCGCATCACGCTCAACGGTCGTCGGGTCGGCGGTTGGGTGATCGCCCTCGGTCCGGCTGACCCGGGCCGAGATCCCGCGTCGCTGCTGAGCATCAACAAGGTCACGGGGATGGGGCCCGCCCAGGACGTGATCGACCTCGCATCCTGGGCCGTGCACCGCTGGGCCGGGCGACTGCGCTCGTTCCTCGTCGCCGGCTCGCCGGCCGGTGCCGTGCTGCAACCGCCGTCGCCGCACCACGGCGGCGCGGTCCCGGAGCCCACCGACCCGCTCGCCCGCCTCGCGCTCGAGCGCGGTGGCGGCGTGTTGCGCCTGCCGCCGGCGGCCGACGTGCTGCCCGCCGTGCTGGCCGCGTGCCGGCTCGGACCGACCCTCGTGGTCGCACCGGCGGTGGCCCAGGCGCGGTTGCTCGCCTCTCGGCTCCGACGCTCCGGTCGGACGGTGGCGCTGCTGCCGAACGAATGGGCGGCGGCTGCCGGCGGGGTCGATGTCGTGATCGGTGCGCGTGCCGCGGTCTGGGCACCGTGCCGGGGGCTCGCGTCGATCATCGTCGTCGACGAGCACGACGAAGGCCTGCAGGAGGAGCGTCAGCCGACGTGGCACGCCCGCGACGTCGCGCTCGAACGAGGTTCCCGCGCCGGTGTGCCGGTGCTGCTCGTGTCGCCATGTCCGAGCGCCACCGCCGTCGCAACAGTCGGCGTCGAACGGGTCGTCAAGCCCTCGATCAACGACGAGCGCTCCGGCTGGCCGATCGTCGAGATCGTGGACCGCACTCGCGACGAGCCGTGGCAGCGCAGCCTTGCCACCTCACCCCTCATCCGCCAGCTGCGCGACGCGGACCGCCGAGTGGTCTGCGTGATCAACACCACCGGGCGCGCCAGGCTGCTCGCCTGCCGGCGGTGCAAGACGTTGCAGCGCTGCGAGCGTTGCGAGGCAGCCGTCGCCCAGCGCGACGACGAGCACTTCGAGTGCGCCCGGTGCGGCACCGTTCGCCCACCGGTCTGCCAGGCCTGCGGGGCCAGCGCCTTCGCCGCGCTGCGGGTCGGCGTCACCCGGCTGCGCGACGAGCTGCAGGCCGCCGCCGCCCGCCCGGTGATCGCGGTGACCGGCAAGGACAGCGACACCGAGCCGGTGCCCGACGCCGGTGTCTACATCGGCACCGAGGCCGTGCTGCACCGGGTCCGCCACGCCGACACCGTGGCGTTCCTCGACTTCGACGCCGAGCTGCTCGCGCCGCGGTACCGCGCCACCGAGCAGGCGATGACCCTGCTCGCCCGCGCGGCTCGACTGGTGGGCGGCCGCGCCGGCAACGGCCGGATCCTCGTCCAGACGTTCCTGCCCAAGCACGAGGTGCTCGACGCGGTGCTCCACGCGGATCCGGGTCGGCTGCTCGCCAAGGAACTGGAGCGGCGGCGGCTGCTCGGGTTCCCGCCGGCCGCGGCGCTCGCCGTGGTCACCGGGGCAGGCGCCGAGGACTACGCGGCCGTGCTGCGCCTGGCGGGGGTGCAGACGGGTGCGACGTTGACCGGCTCGGTGCTGCTGCGCGCGCCCACGTGGGACCTGCTCGGCGACGCGATCGCCGCGACACCGCGCCCGAAGGGCAGCCGCCTGCGGATCGAGGTCGATCCGCCCCGGCTCTGAGCCGCGGCCCGGTCAGGCGAGGCGGAGCAGGCGACGCGCCTCAGGGCAGGGTCGTGCGGAGCAGCCGGTAGCCCTTGGCCGAGCCGATCCGCTCGGTGGGCAGCCCCTCGGTGTTCAGCCAGGTCACGAGCGAATCGGACCCGAGGTGCTTCTGCACCACCATCACCGCCTGGCCGCGCGGCGTGAGCCGGGGCAGCCACTGGAGCAGCATCGCGTGCATCGCCGGCTTGCCGATGTGGATCGGCGGGTTGCTCCAGATGGTGTCGAAGCGGAGATCCGCGTCGATCTGCTCGGGCGTGCAAGCGCTGACGTTGTCGACCTTGTTGGTCCTCGCGTTCTCGCGGGTGAGGGCGAGGGCGCGCTGGTTGGTGTCGATCGCCCACACAGTCGCGGCGGGGGAGCGGCGGCCGAGGGTGAGCGCGATCGCGCCGGTCCCGCAGCCGATGTCGAGCAGGTTCCCCGTGGCCGACGGTGCCGGCGCCTTCAACAGCAGCACGCGGGTGCCCGTGTCGAGGGCGCCGTGGCTGAACACGCCGCGATCGGTGGTGAGCTGCATCGTGCCGTCGGGCAGCGCGACCTTGATCGTGTACGGCTGGCTCGCGCTCGCCGGTTCTGCGGTGAAGTACTGCTCGTTGCTCATGCGGTCGATCGTGTTCGGGTCCCGGTTCAGCACCGGATCGGTAGCCTTGCAGTGTGGCGTACGAAATCCGCACCTATGGCGATCCCGTCCTGAAAACACCGGCGCAGGCCATCACCGACATCGACGGCAAGGTCGCTCGTCTCGTCGACGACATGTTCGAGACCCTGTTCACCAGCGACAGCGGCATCGGCCTCGCCGCACCGCAGGTCGGCGTGCAGAAGCAGATCTTCGTGTGGGAGATCAACGACGAGCCGATGGTCATCATCAACCCGGAGATCGTCGAGAGCAGCGGCGAGTGGGTGTACGACGAGGGTTGCCTGAGCATCCCCGGGTTGTACGTCGAGATGCTCCGCCCGAACGAGGTGCTGATGCGCGGCGTCACCCTCGACGGCAACGAGATCGAGATCGAGGCCAACGAGCTGATGGGCCGGCTGTTCCAGCACGAGATCGATCACCTGCACGGCGTGCTGATGTTCGACCGGATGACACCGGACCAGCGCAAGGCGTCGCTCATCGAGTACCGCAAGATCGTCGAGGAGCAGGCCAAGGCCAAGCCCCGTCGGTTGCGGCTGAAGTGACGGACCTCGCGCCGCTGCCCGGGGGACGTCCGCAGCGGCTCGTGTACCTCGGCACGCCCGAGATGGCGGTCGCCCCGCTCGAAGCACTCGTCGCCGCAGGGTTCGAGGTGGCGCTCGTCGTGACGCGCGCCGACAAGCGGCGCGGTCGCGGTGCCGAGCTCACCCCCAGTCCGGTGAAGGCTGCGGCGATCCGGCTCGGCCTCGCCGTCACCCATGTCGTGGCCGATGCCGTCGACGTCGGCGCCGATCTCGGCGTGGTCGTCGCATTCGGGCAGCTGATCCGCCCGCCGGTGCTCGAGCGGTTGCCGATGGTGAACCTGCACTTCTCGCTGCTGCCCCGCTGGCGCGGCGCAGCACCCGTCGAGCGCGCCCTGCTCGCCGGCGACACCACCACGGGCGTGTGCCTGATGCAGCTCGAAGTGGGGCTCGACACCGGCGGCGTCATCGACCGGATCGAGGTGCCGATCGGACCGCGCGAAGGCATCGATGCGCTGCGCCGCACGCTCGTCGACATCGGCACCCGGCAGCTGGTGTCGAACCTGGAGCAGGGCCTCGGCCCGGTCACACCGCAGACGGGTGAGCCGACCTACGCGGCCAAGCTGGATCCGGCCGAGTTCCAGATCGACTGGAGCCGGCCGGCCGCGGAGATCGATCGGCTCGTCCGCCTCGGCGTGGCGTGGACGTGGTTCCGCGGCAAGCGCCTGAAGGTCCTCTCCGCCGCGATCGGCACCACCGAGACGGCTGCCGCGGGCGCGTTCGTCGAGCCACTCGGTGTGGGTTGCTGGCAGAGCACGCTCGTGCTCGAACAGGTGCAGCCGGAGGGCAAGCCGGCGATGACCGCGAGCGCGTGGGCCAACGGCGCCCGTCCGACCATGTCCGATGTGTTCGGGGTCGATCCAGCGGCAGCGTCGGCCGCACCGTGAACCAACGTCAGAACGCACGCAACGCCGGACGTCCGCGGCCCGCACCGCAGAACGGCGCGCGGCCCGCTCCCCGCCAGTCGGCACGCCAGGTGGCGCTCGACGCGCTGCTGCGCATCGACCACGACGGCGCCTACGCCAACATCTTGCTGCCGTCGATGCTCGATCGCAGCTCGCTGCACGAGCAGGACCGGCGGTTCGTCACCGAGCTCGTCTACGGCACCACGCGGATGCGCCGAGCGTGCGAGGCGCTCGTCGAGCGGTTCGTGATGACCGAGCCGGATCCCGAGGTGCGCACGCTGCTCCGGCTCGGCGCGTACCAACTGGCCTTCGCGGGTGTGGCTCCGCACGCGGCCGTCGGCGAGACCGTGGAGCTGGCCCATCCGAAGGTCCGCGGCTTCGTCAACGCAGTGCTGCGCAAGGTCGCCAACACCCCGATGATCTGGAGCGACGACGCCGATCGGCTCAGCTACCCGGACTGGATCCTCGATCGCTTCGTCGCCGAGCTCGGGGAGTTCGAGGGCCTGGCCGCACTCGAGTGCATGAACGAGGCACCGCAGGTCACCACGCGCGACGACGGCTACATCCAGGACCTCGGTTCCCAGTGGGTGGCCGATCTCGTCGGGGCTCGACCCGGCGAGCAGGTCCTCGACGTGTGCGCGGCACCCGGCGGCAAGGCGACGTCGATGGTGGGCGACGGCGCCTTCGTGGTGGCCGCGGACCTGCAGCCGCACCGGGCCACCCTCGTGCGCGCCAACGCCCATCGACTCGGCCAGCACCTGCCCGTCGTCGTCGCGGACGGCACGGCGCCGCCGTTCGCAGCGCGCAGCTTCGACCGTGTGCTGCTCGACGCACCGTGCAGCGGCCTCGGCTCGCTGCGCCGTCGTCCCGACGCTCGCTGGCGGATCACGGCCGACGACATCGTCGAGCTGGTCGCGCTCCAGGCCCACCTGCTGGAGGCGGCGGCGCCGCTCGTCAAGCCGGGCGGCACGCTCGTCTACAGCGTGTGCACCATCACGGCCGCGGAATCGATCGACCACGCGGTCCCTGCCGGCTTCGACGTCGTCACGGATCCTCCCGACGATCCGTGGCATCCGTTCGGCAACGGCTTCCGCCTGCTCCCGCAGGATGCCGACACCGATGGCATGACCATCGTTCGGTACCGTGCCCGGTCATGACTGACGTCCACGCCCAACGGCTCGAGGCCCAGGTCCTGCATGCGAAGGTCCTCACCGTCAGCGACGGCGTCGTCCACGGCACCCGCGACGACGCCAGCGGCCGCGCCCTCGTCGCCCAGCTCGCCGATGCCGGCTTCACCGTCGTCGACCACCGCGTCACCGCCGACGGCGCCGAGATCGTCGCCACGGTCCTGCGCGAGATGTGCGACGGGTTCGCCGGCGTGATCGTGTCGACGGGTGGCACCGGCTTCGCGCCCCGCGACCAGACCCCCGAGGGCACCCGCGCGGTCATCGAGCGCGAGGCGCCCGGTCTGGCCGAGGCGATGCGCCTGATCAGCCCGCTCGGCCGGTTGAGCAGGGGAGTGGCGGGCATCCGCGGCGGGGCCATCATCTGCAACACGCCCGGCTCGCCGAAGGGCTGCGTCGAGCAGCTCGCCGCCATCATCGACGTGCTGCCGCACGCGATCCGCCTGCTCGCCGACGCGCCGACCCAGCACTGACGGTCGCGCCAGCCGGATCGGCCGACAACCATTGCGGCGATCGCGGCGGCCGCTCCGTATCCTGAGCGTGTGCTCCGCCTCGTGCTCCCCAAGGGTTCCCTGGAGAAGGCGACGCTCGAGCTGTTCGAGGCGGCCGATCTCCCCGTGCGCCGCAACTCGTCGGTCGACTACAAGGCCACCATCGACGATCCGCGGATCAGCGAGGTCCGCATCCTGCGCCCGCAGGAGATCCCGAGCTACGTCGCCGAGGGCCTCTTCGACTTCGGCATCACCGGGCGCGACTGGGTCGAGGAGACGTCGAGCGACGTCGTCAGCCTCGGCGAGCTGCAGTACTCGAAGGCCACGTCGCTGCCGATCCAGGTGGTCGTTGCGGTGGCGGGCGACTCGCCGGCGCAGTCGGTGAGCGATCTTCCGGACGGCGTGAGGGTCAGCACCGAGTACCCCGAGCTGACCAAGCGCTACTTCGCCGAGCACGGCATCGCCGCCGACATCCGGCTGTCCTACGGCGCCAGCGAGGCCAAGATCCCCGACATCGCCGACTGCATCGTCGACATCACCGAGACCGGCCGTGCGCTGCGCGCCGCCGGCCTGCGCATCATCGACACGATCCTCGTGAGCTACACCGAGGTCGTCGTGAACCGCGAAGCGTCCGGCGATCCCGCCAAGCGCCACGCGATGGATCAACTGATGACCCTGCTGATGGGCACGCTCGACGCCCGCGGCAAGGTCCTCCTCAAGCTCAATGTGTCGCGCGAGAACTTCGAAGCGGTCGTTGCACTCGTGCCGTCGCTGAAGGCGCCGACCGTGAGCGAGCTCGCCCATGAAGGAGGCTTTGCGATCGAAACCGTTGTCGCCAAGAACCAGATCAACACGCTCATCCCAGCCTTGAAGGACGCCGGCGCCACCGGCATCCTCGAGCTGCCGATCTCGAAGATCATCGCCTGATGCCGATGGACTCCGAACGGCTCCAAGGCGTGGTCACGAACTTCGACGAGCCGAAGGGACTCGGCGAGATCCTGCTCGACGAGGCACCCGCCGTGTTCCCGTTCCACTGCGTGTCCATCGCCGACGGCACGCGCAACATCGCCGTCGGCACCGCGGTCACCTTCCTGCCGCTGCTGAAGCTCGGCCGGCGCGAGGCCGCCGACATCCGTCCCGCGTAGCGCGTGCCACCGGCAGCCGGTCCCACACCCGAGGCGCGCGAGGAGCGGATCCTCGCGGTCATTCGCTCGCTGCGCGAGGGCGAGGTGGTGACGTACGGCGAGATCGCCGATGATGCCGGCTTCCCGAAGATGTCGCGCCTCGTCGGCCGGCTGCTGGCCACCGTCGACGACGACCTGCCGTGGTGGCGGGTGGTCAACTCGACCGGTCGGCTGGTGCCCGGCCACGAGCGCGAGCAGATCGCGCTGCTGAAGCGCGAGGGCGTGACGTGTGCGGGTGGCCGGGTGCGCTCGGCCCGCTACGGCCGGTTCCGACCGGCCGCGCCGGCGATCAGTCCGCCTCGGACTCGGCCGTCAGCTGGTTCTTGATCTGCACGAATGCGATCCGGATGTTGCCGAGCGCGTCACGCATCGTGGCAGCGTCGTCGCCCAACCGGTCGCCGAGGCCCTCGACGAGGCACGCCACGGCATCGATCGCCAGCGCCGCCGAGAACAGGTCGGGCTCGGCCGAGCTGAGGTGGATCGCCGCCAGCTCGTAGAGGCCCATCACGTGGTTGGTGACGACCACCTCGACCGGCACCTCGGCCAGCTGGCGGCGGACGTCGATCATCGCGTCCATCGCTTCGTCGACCTGGGTGTCGCCAGGGCCGCTGCCAGCAGTTGTCGAGGTTTCTGCGTCCACGTGCGCTAGCCTACCGGCCGACAACTGAGGCGAAGTGGGGTGCATCGTGCAACCGAACCCCCACCCGGCCACGCGAGAGTGCGTCCGGGTCATGGCACCGATCCAACTGCTCCCGTGCGAGGGTGTGGCTGCTCGACCCTGGCTTTGCGTCGGACCTCGACGACAACCAACAGGGAGAACAGCCCATTGCACAGGAGTGATCAGCCATAGCAACGCCGCAGCAGAACGAGCCCCGGTACAACGAGCGCATCCGTGCGCGTGAGGTACGCCTGATCGGAGCCGACGGGAGCCAGGTCGGGATCAAGACCTTGCCCGAAGCCCTCCAGATGGCTCGCCAACTCGATCTCGACCTCGTCGAAGTCGCACCGTTGGCCAATCCACCCGTTTGCCGGATCATGGACTACGGCAAGTTCCGTTACGAAGAGTCGCAGAAGGCCAAGGAATCGCGCAAGAAGACGATCCACGTGTCGATCAAGGAAGTGAAGCTGCGTCCGAAGATCGGCAAGGGTGACCTCGACACCAAGATCCGCCACATGCAGGAGTTCCTGGGTGAGGGTCACAAGGTCAAGGTCACGCTGCAGTTCCGTGGTCGCGAGATGGCTCACCCCGAGCTCGGATCGCGGTTGCTCGACAGCGTCATCGCCCAGGTCGACGGCCTCGGCAAGATCGAGACCCAGGCCCGGCTCGAAGGTCGCAACATGACCATGGTCCTCGCCCCCGAGAAGAAGGCCGTGGTCAAGAAGGAGCGCTCGCACGGCGACGCTCCCGACGGCGCCACGGCAGATCACGACAGCGAGACCACCTCCAGCGAACCAGCAACCGAAGCGCCGGCAACCGAGTCGCCGGCACCCGAGGCGACAGCACCCGTTGCCGCCGAGCCGGCCGCCGCCGCAGCGACACCCACCCCTGAAGCACCCCCGGTCGCCGAGAGCACCGACGCCTGAACCGGCGATCGGCCTCGACCGGTCCCGATTCCACACCATCAATCCCGTTGCAAGGACCAGCCAATGCCAAAGATGAAGACCAGCAAGACGGCCGCGAAGCGGTTCAAGAAGACCGGCTCGGGCAAGCTCCGTCGCCTGCAGGCCAACCGCCAGCACCTCTTCGAGAAGAAGTCGTCGACCCGCACCCGGCGCCTCGCCGGCGAGGTCGACGTGCACCCCGGCGACGCACGCAAGATCAAGCGCCTCCTCGCCGAGCGCTGAGACCCCGCGGTCGTCTCGGACGACCGAATCTGCAACTGATCGAACACAGGACTGACGACCACCGCAGCGTGGTCAGAGAAGAAAGGGACACGTGATGGCAAGAGTCAAGCGTGCAGTTGGTGCCCGCAAGCACCGCAAGGCAACACTGAAGAAGGCCCGTGGTTACTACGGCATGCGCAGCCGCTCGGCGCGCTTCGCGAACGAGCAGAACATGCGCTCCGGCCAGTACGCGTTCCGCGACCGCCGGGCCAAGAAGGGCGAGTTCCGCCGCCTCTGGATCCAGCGCATCAACGCCGGCTGCCGGATCTACGACCTCAGCTACAGCCGGTTCATCGCCGGTCTGAACGCGGCCGAGATCGAGGTCGATCGCAAGATCCTCGCCGACATCGCCGTGCACGACATCGAGGCGTTCGGCGCGCTCGTCGCCACCGCGAAGGCAGCACTCGCCTGACCGACCCGCGCGAGTTCCGGCCTGGGTACCAGTACGGCTACCAGCATCCTCAGATCCAGCGACTGCGGCGCCTCATCGGGCGCCGCAGTGCGCGTTGGGACGAGGGCGCCTTCGTCGTCGAGGGGCGGATCCTGATCACCGAAGCCGTCGCCGGTGGCTGGGAGATCGAGGCCCAGTACGTCGATCCGGAGGGCCGACCGGTCGATGCCGACGGTGAGGTGTTCGAGCTCGCCCCGCACGTGATGGAGCGGATCGCCTCCACCGAGTCCCCGCAGCCGGTGCTCGCGGTGGTGCGCATCCCCGAGCGCACGATCACCGACCTCGCCGGTGCCGACATGGTCGTGGTCTGTGACCGGGTGTCCGACCCGGGCAACCTCGGCACCATCCTGCGCTCGGCCGAGGCCGCCGGCGCGAGCGGCGTGGTCCTCCTCGCCGGTTCCGTCGATCCGTTCAACCCGAAGGTGGTCCGGGCATCCGCGGGCGCCGTGTTCCACGTCCCCGTGGTGGCCGACCTCGCCCTGCCCGAGCTGCAGCACCTCGGCCTCCCGCTCGTCGGCACGTCGTCGCACCGCGGCACGCCGTACACGGAGGCCGATCTCGGCTCGCCGTTCGCGCTGGTGATGGGCAGTGAAGCACATGGTGTCGATCCGCAGATCCCGATCGACTCGTGGATCTCCATCCCGCACGCCGGCCGCGCCGAGAGCCTGAACGTGGCGATGGCCACCACGGTCGTGGTTTTCGAAGCCGCCAGGCAGCGCGCCCAGCGCTAGCGTTTTCCGATGTCCGAAAGGCATTCCCGATGATCGATGAAGTCCACCAGGCGCGCGATGCCGCCCTGGCCCGCGTCGTCGCTGCGACGACCTCCGACGAGCTGCGCGCCGTCGACGCCGAGGTGCTCGGCAAGAAGGGTCCCCTCGCCGGGTTGAAGACCCGTCTCGGCGGCCTCGCGATCGAGGATCGCAAGACGATCGGCGCCGCCATCAACGAGGCGCTGTCGACGGTGCAGTCGGCACTGTCCGGGCGGACGGCGGCGCTCGGTGCCGAGCAGACCGAAGCCCGCATCGCGGCCGAGCGGATGGATCTCACCGAGGTCGTCACTCGTCAGCGTCGCGGCCATCCCCACCTGTCCACCCAGGCATGGGAGCGGCTCGAGGACGTCTTCGTCGGGCTCGGCTTCCAGATCGCCGAAGGGCCAGAGGTCGAAACCGACTTCTACAACTTCGAGGCGCTGAACATGCCGCGCAGCCATCCGGCGCGCAGCGGCTTCGACACGCTGTTCACCGACTACAAACCCGATGGCACCGTGCTCCTGCGCACGCACACGTCGCCGGTGCAGATCCGGGTGATGCAGCAGATCGCCCCGCCCATCTACATGGTGATGCCCGGCAAGGTCTTCCGTCGCGACACGCCCGACGCCACGCACATGCCGGTCTTCCACCAGATCGAGGGGCTCGTCGTCGATCGCAACATCACGATGGCCCACCTCGCGGGCACCATCGACGCGTTCACGAAGGCCTTCTTCGGCAGCGGCTTCAGCAGTCGGCTGCGCCCGAACTACTTCCCCTTCACCGAGCCGTCTGCTGAGTTCGACATCCGTCGCCCCGACGGCACCTGGATCGAACTGGGCGGCTGCGGGATGGTGCATCCCAACGTGCTGCGCGCGGGTGGCCTCGATCCCGAGGTGTGGAGCGGGTTCGCGTTCGGGTTCGGCATCGACCGCATGGCGCGCGAGCGCCATGGGGTCGACGATCTACGCGACATGTACAGCAACGACATCCGCTTCATCGAGCAGTTCTGAGCGGGAGAAGGAACAACCCATGAAGATCGTTCTCTCCTGGCTCAACGACCTCGCGCCCGTCGGTGACGACGCCGAGGCACTCGCCGCCGACATGACCCAACTCGGCATGCAGGTCGAGGAGATCCTGCACGTCGGCTCCACCGTCGTGGGCGTCATCACCGCACGCGTGCTGCGCACCGAACGCCATCCCGACGCCGCCAAGGTCCATCGGGTCTGGGTGGATGCCGGCGACGGCGTCGAGCGGCACGTGTGGTGCGGCGCGTTCAACATGCAGCCCGACGACATCATCCCGCTGGCCACGCCCGGTACGGCGATGCCCGACGGGCGCGTCATCGAGCCACGCCCGATCCTCGGCATCGACTCCCAGGGCATGCTCTGCTCGGCGCGCGAGCTCGGCCTCGGCGACGACCACACCGGCATCCTGATCCTGCCAGTGGGGACGCCGGTCGGCGTCCCGTACGGCGATGCGCTCGGGCTGCAGGTCGAGACGGTGTTCGACATCGATCTCACCCGCAACCGGCCCGACTGCTGGGGACACCGCGGGGTGGCTCGCGACCTCGGTGCCCACCTCGGCGTGCACGTCGCTGCGGCCACCGAGTCGGTCACGGCCGATGGCCCGGCGCGCACGGCCACCGTCGACCTCGTCGACGGCGAGCGTTGCCCGCGGTTCACCACCATCGTCCTGTCCGGGATCCGTGTCGGCACGTCGCCCGACCGCATTCGTCGCCGGCTCACTGCGGCGGGCATGCGCCCGATCAACAACGTCGTCGACGTGAGCAACTACGTGATGCTCGAGCTCAACCAGCCCAACCACGCCTACGACCTCGACACCCTCGGCGGCGGCGGGTTCCGCATCCGCCTCGCGGCCGACGGCGAGCAGATCACGACGCTCGACGGAACGGTGCGCACGATGACCGCCGACGACCTGCTGATCTGCGACGCGAACGACGTGCCGATCGGCATCGGCGGCGTGATGGGTGGCCTCGACAGCGAGATCACCGACGGCACCACGGTGGTCGCGCTGGAGATCGCCCACTTCGAGCAGACCGCCATCACCCGCACCATGAACCGCCTCGGACTCCGCTCGGAGGCATCCGGGCGCTTCGAGCGGGGTGTCGATCCGTACGGCATGCCGATGGCCCAGCAGCTGTTCATCGACCTGCTCGGCGAGACGTGTCCCGACCTCGTCGTCCACGCCGGTGCCGCCGACGCGCGCCATCACTCGCTCCCGCTGCAGCGGCGCCCTGTCCCCACTCGGGTCAGCCAGATCAACCGGATCCTCGGCACCACGCTCGACGCCGGCACGATCGCCGGGCTGCTCGGCCCGATCGGCTACTCGGTGGTGGCAACCGACGGCGACGTGCTCACCGTCGAGCTGCCGTCGTGGCGCCCCGACAGCACGGCCGAGATCGACGTCGTCGAGGAGGTCGCCCGGCACCACGGGTACGACCGGCTCGGCAGGGCCGTCCCCAAGTCCACCGATCCGGACGCGACCGGCCACGGACGGCTCAGCCCACTCCAGCAGCGCCGGCGCAACCTGCGCCAGGTGCTGCTCGGTCACGGCCTGGACGAGGCGATCACCGATACGTTCCTCAGCCCGGCCGACCTCGCCTCGGCCAGGCTTCCCGCCGATGCCATCCGCGTCACCAATCCGCTCGTGGTCGGTGAGGACCTGCTCCGGCCGTCGATGCGCGTCGGCATGCTGCGCGCCGTAGCGTTCAACGAGTCCCATCGCAGCACGGGAGTGGCGTTGTACGAGGTCGGCCACGTCTACCCGCCCGGTGATCGCTCCGGCGATCTGCCGCCCGAGTACGAGGGCCTCGCCGTCGCACTCGCCGGCCAGGACGCCCGGGCGGCGATGGAGCTGTGGCGCGAGCTGGCTGCGACGATGGGGTTCGGCGCGCGAGTCGATCAGTCGCTCGTGCCCGCCGGCCTGCACCCGACCCGTTCGGCGACGCTGTCGATCGGGCGCGACGTGGTCGGGGCCGTCGGCGAGATCCATCCCGACGTCCTCGACGCCTTCGGCGTCACCGAGCGCGTCGCCTGGCTCGAACTGGACCTCTCCCGGCTGCTCGCCAACGATCCGAAGATCACCCAGTGGAAGGCCACCAGCCGCTACCCGTCCACCGACTTCGATCTCGCCCTCGTCGTGCCCGACACGACGCCGGCGGAGCGGATCGACAAGGCCATCCGCCAAGCCGGGGGAGCCTTGCTCGTCGACCTCGCCCTGTTCGACAGCTACCGCGGCGTCGGGGTTCCAGAGGGCTCGCGCAGCCTCGCCTACCGCCTGCGACTGCAGGCCGCCGACCGCACGCTCACCGACACCGAGATCACGCAGGTCCGCGACAAGGCCGTCGAGGCGACCAAGAAGCTCGGAGCCACCCTCCGCGCCTGATCGGCTAGTTCCAGCTGAGATCGTCGGGGGCGTCGGCCAGCAGGGCGGTGCGGCCGCCGCTGCGGCGGAGCACGTTGCGCCACAGGCCCTGCGGATGCGGGCAGAAGATGTCGGCCGGATCGGCACGAACGACGAGCCACGATCCTTCGTCGAGCTCGCCGTCGAGCTGGCCCGGGCCCCATCCGGCGTAGCCGCGGAAGAGGCGGAAGTCCTGGAGGCCGTCGGTGATGTCGGTCGGCATCTGGCCGAGGTCGACGGTGCCGAGGCCGCGGTCGAGCTCGACGAACCCCTCGACCGGCTCGTCGCCGGCGGCATCGACCGCGGCGATCCCGATCAGCGTGTTCGCCTGCACCGGCCCGCCCTCGAACACGACCTGGGGCTGGGACATCTCCATCAGCCACGGCCCGAGCCCGGGCAGGTCGTCCTCGTCGGTGGGCCGGTTGATGACGAGCCCGAGGGCGCCGTCGTCGCTGTGCTGCAGCATGTAGATCACGGTGCGGTGGAACGTCGGCTCGTCGAGCAGCGGCACGGCGACCAGCAGCGACCCCTTCGTCCACCCCGATCCGTGTGCGACCACCCCGCCATTCTGCATCAATCGACGGGGCCGGCCCAGGTCGGATGCGCATCGCTCTGATCGTTGGATGATCATGCAGAGATGTGTATGATCATGCGTCTATGGTCACGACAGGCACGATCAGAGTCGGCATCCTCGGTGCCAGCGGCTACACGGGCGCCGAGCTGCTCCGTCTCGCCGCATCGCATCCCGACTACGAGGTGGTGGTCGCCACGGGCGACACCCAGGCCGGCACGAAGGCGAGCGCGCTGTACCCGTCGCTGGCCGTGCGCTACCCGAACCTCGTGTTCAGCGCGTTCGACGAGGACGTCGCGAAGGGCCTCGACCTCGTGTTCCTCGGACTGCCGCACGAGGCGTCGATGGAGCTGGCCCCGAAGCTCGTCGGCACCGTCGGTTGCGTGGTCGATCTGTCCGCCGCCTACCGGCTGAAGGACGCGTCGCTGTACCCCCGCTGGTACGGGTTCTCCCACGATCAGCCGGAGATGCTCGCCGAGGCGGTCTACGGGTTGCCCGAGCTGTATCGCAACGACCTGAAGGGCGCCCGCCTGGTGGCCACGCCCGGCTGCCACGTGACCGCGGCGAGCCTCGCCCTGCAGCCGCTCGTCGCACAGGGCCTGATCGAGACCAGCGGCATCATCGTCGACAACGCCACAGGCATCACGGGTGCCGGGCGGGCGCTGAAGCAGGGCAGCATGTTCTGCACGGTCGACGAGAACTTCGAGGCCTACGGTCTGCTCGATCACCGTCACACCCCCGAGATCGAGCAGGTCGTCGGCGCGCAGGTGCTGTTCACGCCGCACCTCGCACCGATGAACCGGGGCATCCTGTCGACGTGCTACGCCCGGCCCGCTGCCGGCTCGGACGTCAGCACTGGTTCGCTGCTCGCCGCCCTGCAGCACGCATACGCGGACGAGCCGTTCGTGGTGGTGCGCGAGGAGTCGCCGTCGACCAAGGCCACGCTCGGGTCGAACGCCGTGCACCTCACAGCGCGCCACGACCCGCGCACGGGCTGGGTGATGGTGATCTGCGCCCTCGACAACCTCACCAAGGGTGCCAGCGGCGGAGCGGTCCAGGCCGCCAACGTCGCGCTCGGGATCGACGAGACGGCCGGGCTGACGTCGGTCGGTGTCTACCCGTGAGCGAGCATGCCCTGCACGACATCGCGGTCGAGTCCAGCCCGCAGCTCAAGGCCGACGTCCTCGTCGAAGCGCTGCCGTACATCCGCCGCTTCGCCGGCAAGACCGTGGTCGTCAAGTACGGCGGCAACGCACTCGCCGGCGCCAGCGAGGGCGACGCGCTCGCGCTGTTCGCCGAGGACATCGTGCTCATGCACGCGGTCGGGATGCGCCCGGTGGTGGTGCACGGCGGCGGTCCGCAGATCAGCGATCTGATGCGCCGGCTCGGCAAGGAGACCGAGTTCCGCAACGGGCTGCGGGTCACCGATGCCGAGACCATCGACATCGCCCGGATGGTGCTGCTCGGTCAGGTCAACCCACAGCTGGTCGCCTCGATCAACGTGCACGGCCCGCTCGCGGTGGGCGTGTCCGGCGCCGACGCCGGGTTGATCGTCGCCGAGGCGCGCGATCCCGAGCTCGGCTTCGTCGGCGATGTCACCGACGTCAACCCCACCATCATCAACCGGCTGCTCAACGAGGACCTGATCCCCGTGATCGCCACCATCGGCAGCGACCTCGCCGGCCAGGCGTACAACATCAACGCCGACACGGGCGCCGGCGCGATCGCCGAGGCGCTGGGCGCGGAGAAGCTGGTCTACCTCACCGACATCGAGGGGCTGCGCCGCGTCGTCGCCGATCCGGCCAGCCTGATCCGCCAGACCACGCCCGACGAGCTCGATGCACTGATGGCCGACGGCACCATCGCCGGGGGGATGATCCCCAAGGTCGAGAGCTGCGTGCACGCGGTCCGCAACGGCGTGCGTCGGTCGCACATCCTCGACGGGCGGATCCCGCACGTCCTGCTGCTCGAGCTGTTCACCGACGCCGGCATCGGCACGATGGTGCAGAACCCGCCGACGTCCATCCCTTCGCCCACCGACCATGCAGGAGGTGCGATGTGATCGCGCCCGTGTTCACCGACGACAACCCCAGCCCGTTCATGCCGGTCTTCGCCGCACCGGCGGTCACGTTCGCCCGCGGCAGCGGCACCGAGCTGTTCGACACCGACGGCAAGCGCTACCTCGACTTCCTCGGCGGGCTCGCCGTCATCGGACTCGGCCACGCCAACCCGGCCGTCACCGAGGCGATCGCCGAGCAGGCCGCGACGCTCATGCACGTGTCCAACCTGTTCGCCAACCCGATGGCCATCGAGGCCGCGCAGATGGTGAACGCCCTGCTGCACGAAGCCACCGGGCTCGACGGGCTCACGTTCTTCTGCAACTCCGGCGCCGAGGCGAACGAGGCCGCGCTGAAGCTGGCCCGCAAGTTCGGCGGGCGCGGTCGCCATGCCGTCGTGTCGGCGTACGGCAGCTTCCACGGGCGCACGCTTGCCGCGCTGGCGGCCACCGGCCAGCCGGCCAAGCACGAGCCGTTCTTCCCGATGCCCGACGGCTTCCGTCATGTCGCGTTCGGCGACGTCGAGGCGCTCCACGGCGCGATCGACCCGACAGTGTCTGCGGTCATCATCGAGACGGTGCAGGGCGAGGGCGGCGTCGTGCCGTCGCCGCCCGGCTACCTGCGCGCGATCCGCGACCTGTGCGACGAGCGCGGGATGCTGATGATCGTCGACGAGGTGCAGACCGGGTTCGGTCGCACGGGGCGCTGGTTCGGGTTCCAGCACGACGACGTCGTGCCCGACGTGGTGACGATGGCGAAGGCGATGGGCAACGGGTTCCCGGTCGGTGCGATCTGGGCGCGCACCGATGTCGCGACGGCGTTCCAGCCGGGCGACCACGGCAGCACGTACAGCGCCAACGCGCTCGCCGCCGCCGTCGTCCGTGCGGTCATCACCGAGATGCGCCGCATCGACGCCCCCGCGCTCGCCGCGAGCCAGGGTGCGTACCTGCGCGAGCAGCTCGCGACCGTGCCCGGCGTCGCGCTGGTTCGTGGCCAGGGCCTCCTGCTCGCCGCCGAGCTCGAGCCGGGCACCGACGCCAAGGCCGCGTACCTCGCGCTGCTCGAGGCCGGCGTGGTCACCAACGCCGTGACGGGCAGCGCGCTGCGGTTCGCGCCGCCGCTCACCGTGTCGCGCGACGAGATCGACGAGGCCGTCGCTGCGCTCCGGGGTGTCCTCGCGTGATCCGCCACCTCCTCGAGATCCCCGATCTCTCGATCGCCGAGCTCGGTGAGGTGCTCGCGCTCAGCGCTGCGCCGATCGCCTCGCTCGGCTGCCCGATGCGCGGTGAGGGCACGGCGCTGATCTTCGAGAAGCCGTCCAACCGCACCCGCCAGAGCATGGAGATGGCCGTCGTCCAGCTCGGCGGGCACCCTGTGTACACCCGCGGCGAGGAGGTCGGGTTCGACACTCGCGAGACCGTGGAAGACGTCACGCGCATCATGGCCGGCTACCACGCGGTCCTCGCCGCACGCGTCTTCGAACACTCCGTGGTGCAGCGGATGGCGGCCGTCAGCGACGTGCCCGTCGTCAACATGCTCAGCGATCACAGCCATCCGTTGCAGGCGCTGGCCGACACCCTGACGATGCTCGGCGAGCTCGGCACCATCGAGGGTCGCACGGTGGCCTACGTCGGCGACTTCAACAACGTCGCCCGTTCGCTCGCCGAGGCGTGCGTGATGCTCGGCGCCCACGTGCGCATCGGCTGCCCGCCCGGCTACGACGCCACCGACGACGATCTCGCCCGGATCGACCTGCTCGGCCCTGGCACGGTGACCCAGAGCAGCGATCCGTTCGTGGCCGTCACCGGTGCCGACGCGGTGCACACCGACACCTGGACCTCGATGGGCCAGGAGATGGAGAAGGCCCAGCGGATGGAGGTATTCGGCCACTACCAGGTCAACGACGGCCTGATGGCCGCAGCGCTGCCGGGCGCGATCTTCATGCACTGCCTGCCCGCGTACCGGGGCCTCGAAGTGGCCGCCGACGTCATCGACGGACCGCGCTCGCGGGTGTTCGTCCAGGGTCACAACCGGATGCACGCCGCGCGTGGCCTGCTCGCCTTCCTCCTCGGCTGCCGCGACGGCCACCCCGCAGCCAGAACGGAGTCCGACCGATGACCACCAAGGTCCAACGCCAGCAGTCCATCTCTCGCCTGATCGGAAAGCATCCCGTGACCAGCCAGCCGCAACTCCTCGACCTGCTCGCCGCGGAGGGCATCAGTGCCACCCAGGCCACGGTGTCGCGCGATCTCGAGGACCTCGGCGCCGTCAAGGTGCGCGTACCCGGCGGTGACACCGTCTACGCGATCCCCGAGTACGAGCCGAACCGAATCGCGCCGGAGGACCAGCTGCGCCGGGTCATGGGGGAGTGGGTGGCCGAGGTTCGCCACGCCCACCACAACGTGATCATCCGCACGCCGCCCGGCTGCGCCCACGTCGTCGCGTCCGCGCTCGACCGCTCGGGCATCACGGGTGTGCTCGGCACGGTGGCCGGCGACGACACGCTGCTCGTCATCGCCGACGAGACCACCACCGGGGCCAAGCTCGCCGCGAAGCTGCGCGACCTCGCCGGCGTGGATCCGGTGCGGCCGTGAGCGCGCCCGACGACCACACGTTGGGCGCGCAGACGCTCTGGCACGGCCGCTTCGAGGGTGGGCCGGCCGAGGAGCTGATGGCGTTCACCGAGAGTCTGTCGTTCGACCGGCGGCTGTGGCCCGACGACATCACCGGCTCGCGCGCCCACGTGCGCGGGCTCGCCGCGGCCGACATCATCTCGACGGCCGAGCGCGACGCCGTGCTCGCCGCGCTCGACGACGTGGAGCGCGAGATGGCGGCCGGCACCTTCGCGTTCGTCCCGAGCGACGAGGACATCCACACCGCCATCGAACGGCGCGTCACCGAGATCGCCGGGCCCGCGGGCGGCAAGCTGCACACCGGGCGCAGCCGCAACGACCAGTCGGCCACCGGCGTGCGGTTGTGGCTGAAGCGCGAGCTCGGCGTCATCGCTCGACGCATCGTCGCGATGCAGCAGGTGCTGCTCGACCGCGCCGTCGAGGCCGGCGACACCTACCTGCCCGGCTACACGCACATGCAGCGCGCCCAGCCGGTGCTGCTCGCGCACCACCTGCTCGCCCACGGTTGGGCGCTCGGCCGCGATCTGGATCGAATCCGAGACACGCTCGTGCGCGTCGACGTGTCGGTGCTCGGTGCCGGCGCACTGGCCGGCTCGTCGCTGCCGCTCGATCCCACGGCGACGGGCGCCGACCTCGGCTTCGCCGGCGTCTTCGAGAACTCGCTCGACGCGGTCGGCTCGCGCGACCACATCGCCGAGGCCCTGTTCGACCTGACCCTGGTGGCGATCAACCTGTCGCGCATCGGCGAGGAATGGGTGCTGTGGACCACCGAGGAGTTCGGGTTCGCCCGGCTCGACGACGGTTACGCGACGGGATCGTCGATGCTGCCGCAGAAGAAGAACCCCGACATCGCCGAGCTGGCGCGGGGCAAGGCCGGGCGGATCATCGGCGACCTCACCGGCTTCCTCGCGACGATGAAGGGCCTGCCGCTCAGCTACAACCGCGATTACCAGGAGGACAAGGAGCCGTTGTTCGACGCGATGGACCAGGTCCGCCTCGGTCTCGGCGCCTTGACCGGGATGATCGCGACGGCCACGTTCGATCGTCAGCGGATGCAGTCGGCGGCCGACAGCGAGACCGGCTCGGCCACCGACCTGGCCGAGTGGTTGGTGATCCGCGGCGTGCCGTTCCGTGAAGCGCACGCCATCGTCGGCACCCTGGTGCGCACCACCCTGGCGGGTGGCGGCTCGCTGCGCGAGCTGGTGACCGCTCATCCGCAGCTCGGTCCCGATGCGGCGGTGCTCGTCGCACCCGGGGTGTCGGTCACCAGGCGCACGACTCGCGGTGGCGCCGGGCCCGACGCCGTCGCGGCACAGCTCGTGCGGTTCCGCGACGCACTCGTGGTGTGGTCCGCGTGGGCGGCTGCCGCGTCCCCGGCCTGATGCGTCGGCTGCCGCGGCGGGTCCTCGAACGCGACGCAGACGTGGTCGCTCCCACGCTGTTGAACAAGCTGCTCGTCGCCGGTCCGTGCGTCGGGCGGATCACCGAGGTCGAGGCGTACACGTCCGACGACCCGGCGAGCCACACGTTCCGCGGCCGGACCAACCGGAACGCGGTCATGTACGGCCCCCCAGGGCACCTGTACGTGTACTTCACCTACGGCATGCACCACTGCGCCAACATCGTCACCGGACGCCCTGGCGACGGACAGGCGGTGCTCCTGCGCGCCGTCGAGCCGTTGGCCGGGCTGGACGAGATGATCGCCCGCCGGGGCCGGACCCACAACCTCGCCGACGGTCCCGGCAAGCTCTGCCAAGCGTTCGCGCTCGATCTCGCGGACAACGGGGCGGATCTCTGCTTGGGCGGCCCGATCTCGCTGTTCGACGACGGCGTGCCGCCACCGAGGGATCCTGAGATCACCCCTCGGATCGGCATCCGCCACGGGGCCGACACGCTGTGGCGGTGGCGAGTGCGCTCAGGCTGACGTGTGCCAGCGGATGTCGGCACCGTGGTAGCCGACGTCGGCGAGGTGGGTCGTGTCGCCACCCGGCCAGATCGTGACGCGGAGATCGGCGTGGTCGGCGGTGGCCGGCTCCATCCGCAGCCAGCACAGCGGGTTGCGCTCGGTGGCCGTCGCGCCCGCAGCCGACAACGCGGCCCGCAATGCCTCGCGGGTCGTCGACGGCAGGTACTGCCACACGATCGAGTGGAACACCACCGTCGCACGGTCGGCCGCCAACCCCTGGTCGAGCTGCTCGGCGAGCCACTGCCCGGCGTCGGCGCGGTCGATCGGCAGCTCGACCTCCGCGGCGACCTGCATCGCGGTGCGCAACCGCTCGACGCGCACCATCTGGTCCGGCCAGACGAACGAGAGCATCGTCGTGCGACCGTCGTCCGTCGTCACGTCGATCGGCGAGATGTCGCTGGCCCGGCGGCGGACCACCGTCGGGTCGGTGCCCAGGTGGGCGTCTCCCTCGATCCACCACGACGGACCGAACTGCAGCGCACTGGCATGGTCGCCGCACGATGAGCGACCGGTGTCGAAGCCGAACCGGTCCCACCGCGAGAGGATGCCGGCCGACGTGCCGACCTCGAGCTGGTCGAGTGGCAGCCCGAACCGGCCCGCGATCCAGGCGAACCCCGAGGCGAGCACGGCGGCGCGGCCCACCTCGTTGGTCTGCACGTTGCGGCGCAGCCCGGCGACGAACGCGTCGTGGTTCGAACCTGCGGTCTCCACGAACGCCGTCACCACCGACGGATCGCCTTCCCAGTGGCCACCGCACGATGGATAGTGCTCTGCCAGGTGCGGAGCACGTCCCGACAGCGCGAGCCGATGTGCGGTCGCGAGGTAGCGGAGGGGGAGTGCGTCGTGGACGGGCTGGTCGGTCACCCCGTCGAGCAATGTCGAGGACACGCCGCCCGCGCGGTAGTCGGCGAGCACACCGTCGAGCAGCGCCGCGTACAGCGGCGAGCCGGCCCCGGCGCACGAGGCGGCCTGGGCCACGAGCGAGTGCTCGACCGTGAAGCGCTTCGGCTCCGCCATCGTGGTGCTCAGCCCAGCTCGTGGGCGATGACGTCCATGATCTCGGCCACGGTGTGGTGCGGCTTCATCTCGTGGATCGCCCACGTCGCGCCCTTGCGCTCGAAGTCCTCGATGGCGTGATCGGGCGTGGTCATCACGGCGAAGTCGTAGCCGACGAGCGACCCGCGCTGCTGGGCGACGTAGTCGACGAGCTCGCCGAGGCGGTCGGGCGTGATCACCGTCGGGCAGAGTCCCTCGTACCGGGCAGCACGCCGAACCGGGGCGAGGTTGTCGCCGCGGGTGGCGAGCCAGAAGGGCACGCGTGGCTGCTGGGCGCCCGTCGGGGCGAGCGTGATGCCGTCGACCATGAAGTGCTTGCCGACGTGCTCGACGTGCTCGCCGCGCAGCATGTGGTCGAGGAGGTCGACGCCCTCTTCCAGCATCGAGCCGCGGACCTTGGGATCGAGCTCCTCGTTCGTGCGGGTCAGCTCGCCTCCGGAGTCCACGCCGAGCCCGAGGCCGAGGATCAGCCGGCCGCGCGATGCGAGGTCCAGGGTGGCGATCTCACGGGCCAGCTTGAGGGGCCGGCGGCGCGCGATCGGCGTGACCATCGGGCCGATCTTCACCGTCTTGGTCTGCATCGCGATCGCCGTGAGGGTGATCCATGGATCGGCGATCAGCGTCGCCTGCTCGACGGGGCGGAGCAGGTGGTCCCACACGAACACCGCTTCCCAACCGGTCTCCTCGGCAGCGACGGCGATGTCGACGATGACGTGGGGATCGGACAGGGGCCCGAACGGGGGCAGGGACAGGGCGTGGTGCATCGGCTCAACCTACTGGGCGTCGGCGGCGCCAATTGGTGGCGGAATCGAGCAGCTCAGCTGGCAGCATGTCGGTCGTATGGACGTCGCTCGACCCGACCTGCTCGCCGATCTCGCCGCACGCGGCCTGATCCACGACTCGACCGACCGCACCGCACTCGCGGCTCGGCTGGCACAGGGACCGATGTCGTTGTACGTGGGCTTCGATCCCACCGCCGACTCCCTCCACGTGGGCCACCTGGTCGGCCAGCTGTTCCTGCGCCGCTTCCAGCTGGCCGGGCACCGGCCGTTCCCCCTCGCCGGTGGCGCCACCGGCATGGTCGGGGATCCGTCGGGCCGCAGCGACGAGCGCAACCTGCTCGATCTGGAGACCCTCCGGTACAACGTGTCGCGCATCGAGGTGCAGCTGCAACGCCTGCTCGACTTCACGCCCGGCATCACCCAGGCCAAGCTGGTCAACAACGCCGACTGGACCGAGCCGGTGCGCCTGCTCGACTTCCTGCGCGACGTCGGCAAGTTCGTGACGGTGAACCAGATGCTGGCCAAGGACTCCGTGCGCAGCCGGCTGGACTCGGACAACGGCCTGTCGTTCACCGAGTTCAGCTACTCCCTCCTGCAGGCCAACGACTTCCGCCACCTGTACGAGCACGAGGGCGTGGAGCTGCAGGCGGGTGGCTCCGATCAATGGGGCAACATCGTCGCCGGCGTGGATCTCATCCGCCGTGGGCTCGGCAAGGCCGCCCATGCCGTGACGCACCCGCTGGTCACCAAGGCCGACGGCACCAAGTTCGGCAAGTCGGTCGACGGAGCGGTCTGGCTCGATCCCGACAAGACGTCACCGTACGAGTTCCGCCAGTTCTGGGTGCAGGTCGACGACGTGATGGTGGGGCGGTACCTGGAGATGTTCTCCCTGCGCCCGCTGGAGGAGATCCGCGCCACCATCGAGGCCCATGCCGCCGCGCCCGAGCGGCGGCTCGCCCAGCGCGAGCTCGCCCACGAGATCACCGTGATGGTGCACGGCGCCGAGGCCGCCGCGGCTGCCGAAGAGGCGGCCACGGTGCTGTTCGGCGGCGATCCCACCACGGCGTCGGCCGCCGCACTGGCCGTCGTCGCGCGCGAGGTCCCGTCCACGACGATGAGCAGCTCACAGCTCGACGACCTGGTCGGTGTCCTCGTGGGCAGCGGGTTGGCGACCTCGAGGGGGGACGCGAACAGAATGCTGCAGCAAAAGGCGTACCGTGCAAACGGTGTCCAGCTCGACGCGAACGTCCAGCTCAGCGGCATCACGCTGCTCCACGGCCGGTACCTGCTGCTGCGCCGCGGCAAGGCCAACCACCACCTCGTCGAAATTTCTTGACCGAGGGGTTGTCGCACTCCATCGGCATGGATAGTGTTTCACCTCGCTCCGGACGGCGGAAACGCACCGGAAGCGACACCAACGCCACTGAGGCGAGCCGCAAGGCAACCTCGAAGTCGAGTGTCGCAGAGCTACGGCTCCTTGAAAACGGAAGAGAAGACTGAACGATAGTGCGGGCAGCACATCGCAACTTTGCGATGGAGCTGCTTGTCAATTCCGGTCGGCGAACACTTCTGTTGTCGTCGACCAAATGGTTAAAACAAATGAAGAGCAGGACCCGACGCTAGGCACTGGGTTATTCCCCCAGATGCGTCGGAGCTCTCAAATGAAACGAACGAAGCTCGAGCAATCGAGTGAGTTCT
>JAOBWK010000101.1 GCA_025463305.1 Ilumatobacteraceae bacterium | reverse complement strand
CCGACGGCGATCCGCTTCAAGCAGCCGCCGCCGGAATGAGCAACGTCACCTTTGCGTTCCCACCGACGGCAAACCACGTCCTCAAAGAGGACATCCGCACCCCCGATGAGGTAGCCGCAGCCCCCGGCAACGGCTACAACCAGGACGGCACCAGGCTCGACCCGCAGGCGCTCAACACGATTTTGGATTGGCTGACGACCCGCTGGCCAGCCGAGGCCCGCTGACGAGACGCCAACGAGCGCCACCACCACGAATGCTGCGCGGGCTTGGCCCCGCCGAGGCCGCACGGAACGGCGGATCAGGGTGCAGTCTTCCAAGGCGTGATCGGTCGTAGGCACGCGTCGGCGTCGCGGATATCTAGACCTGCCCTGAGGGGTCCTCCAAGTATCGGACCCACAGAACACGCGGCGCAGAACGCCACCCTCTGACGAACTCCCAACGGCCCATAACGGCGCTTCGGCGACATGGTCGACCAGGCAGTGATGGTCGACGTTGGACATGACCCGACACGGACAATTCCAGTCAGGGGAAGTAGCCCGCGACGTCGGCGACGAGCTGCGCGCCTTGGCTGTTGAAGATGCAGATGTCGCCGTCGGTGCCGATCTTGCTGATGACGGCGTTCGGGATCGTCTGGCCGGCGGTGAAGTTGAGGTTCGACGCGAGCGGCGGGCTGATGCCGCAGGGGTAGACCGTCACGAACCCGGCGCCCACGGGATCGACGACCGTCACGTTCAACACCGCCGTCGAGGCGCTCGTTGGAACGCCGGCGCGCCCGCCGACCCTCACAACGGTGATGTTGCCAGCCGGCGAGAGACCGGCACCCGCTGATGAACCGTCGATGGTCGGCGAACCGCGCCGGGTGTCGAGGATCCGGCCGGGGTTCACGGCGACGTACGTGGTCGCGGCGGGGAAGTAGCCGGCCACGTCGACGACGAGTTGCGTGGCCTGCTGGTTGAACACGCACACCTGGCCGTTCGTGCCGATCTTGGTGACGACGAGGTTCGGGATCGAGAGGCCAGCGGTGTAGTTGAGGTTCGAAGCGGTCGGCGGCGTGGAGCCGCACGGGAAGACGGTGAGGAACCCAGCCGCCGCGGGTTGGGTCACGGTGACGTTGAGCACGACCGCTGTGGCCGTCGATGGGACACCGGCGCGACCGGTGACCTGCACGGGCGTCGTGGCGCCGATCTGCAGTGGTCCGAATCCTGACGCCGAGCCATCGACCGTCGGTCCGCTCGAGCGGGTGTCGACCAGGCGGCCCGGGTTGATCGCCACGTGGGTCGAGGTGCTGGGGAAGTAGCCGTTGACGTCGACGACGAGATCGACCGTCTGCGATGTGAACAGGCACACCGAGCCAGTCGTGCCGATCTTGGCGATCACCGAGTTGGGGATCGTCGCGCCCACATCGAAGTTGAGGTTCGACGCCGTCGGCTGCGCGCTGCCGCACGGATACACCGTCACGAACCCGGCCCCAGCCGGGTTGGTCACCGTGACGTTGAGGGCGACCGCCGAAGCGTCCGTGGCGACACCGCCACGGCCGGCGACGCCGAGCTGGAACGTGGTGCCGGCAGCGACGACGCCCGTCCCCGAGAACAGCCCGTCGATCGTCGCCTTCGGTGCACGGGTGTCGGCGAGCCGCGCTGGCGCGAGCGGCACGAAGTCGCCGACCGGCGGCGAGGACGCCACCTGCGTGACCGTGATCGACGCGGCGAGCGACGTCGAGTCGACGGTGTTCGTCGCTGTCACCATGAAAGCGAAGGTGCCGGGCGCCGTCGGCGTGCCGGTCAGCGCACCTGCGGAGGACACGTCGAGGCCCGGCGGCAACGCGCCGGCGGAGACGGCCACCGTCGGCGTCGGTGATCCGCCGACGGCGAACGTGAACGAGTAGGGCAGGCCGAGGGTTCCGGGGGGTGGGGTGCCGGACAGCGCGCTGCGCTGGTCGACGACGATCGACTCGGCTTGGCGGATGCTCGAGTTCGCAGTGTCAGCGCCGACCGAAAACGCAAACGTGCCAGCGGCCGTCGGTGTGCCGCTGATCACCCCGGTCGTCGACAGGGTGAGGCCAGGCGGCAGCGCGCCCGAAGCGATGGTGACGGACGGCTTGCCGCCCACGGTGTATGCGAACGAGTACGGGACCCCGACCGTGCCGTGGGTCGTGGGATGCCCGGACAGCGTCGGAGCGAGGATCGAGAACGTCGACTGGGCCGACGAGCTCGCATTGTTGATGCTGCCGCTGTACGACGCCTTGGCCAAGTAACTTCCGACCTGTGCGGGTGGAGTCGCCGTCGGCCCGTAGATCGTGCCGCTGGCGCCCGTGTACGTGACGGTCAGCGCCTGGTTGAGCCCACCGGATCCGGTGACGGCCGCGGTCGCCGTCCGTG
The DNA here is from genome assembly GCA_025463305.1 of Ilumatobacteraceae bacterium. Next base: position 59,686 of record JAOBWK010000101.1, on the reverse strand, counting down.
ACAGGCCGTCGAACAACGTGCTCGGCGGCGGCGTCACGGTCACCGTCGTCGGCAACTTGATGAACTCGAACGCGCCGATGTCGCAGGACGGGCCCTGCGGACGTGATGCGCCGGTCTGATCGGTCGCCGGGCAATAGGCCGCTTCGCCGGCATCGATGGCCGGGCTGCTCGACAAGAGCGCGAACGTCCGGGTCGGGCCGCCGTTGTTGGCCAACACTCCCAGCCGTGGGTCGCTGGTCGTGGCCGACGCGCCGCACGTCCCGTCGTCGTCGAGGTTGGCGCCGTCAGCAGAAACGCCGCTGCTGCAGTCCCGACCGACGACCTGCCTGGCGACCAAGGTGTTGTACAACGCGATCGGTCCGTTGGCAAACACCGCTGCCCCGAGTACGCCGCTCGACGTGTTGGCCGTGATCGTCGAGTTGGTGATCGAAACCGAGATGGCCGCCGCCTGAGCGTAGATCGTCGACGTGCCAGTGTTGTCGGCGAACGTGGAGTTGGCGATCGTGGTCGGGACCTGGGTGAACACCGCTGCGCCGCCGGTGGGTGTGCTGTTGTCGGTGAACGTGCTCGTCACGACACTCAGGGATCCAGTATTCACGGCGATGCCGGAGGCGAGGGCGTTCGATGGCGGCGTCACTCCTGGCAACGCGTTCGTGTTGCCCGAGATCGTGCTGTCCGAGACGACGACTTGGGCGTCGTTGGCGTACAGCGCGCCTCCGGCGACGTTGGCGGAGTTGTTGGCGAGGACCACGTGATCCAGGTCGAGCTGACCGGTCGACGCGAGCACGCCGCCGCCGGACTGGGTCGTCCGGCCCCCGTAGACCTGCAGGTTCGCGAGGTCGACGGTGCTGCCGGGTGTGGCGCGGGTATCAATCGTGAATACCCGGAAGTCGGGAACAGTCGATGCCGACACCGACGCCGACGGACGAATGATCGGCGTTCCGGCGACCGACCCGTCGATCGTCAGGGAGTGGACGATGGTCGGCAACGGAGTGAGGAGGTCGTACGGACCTGGCGCGTTCAGCGAGATCGTGTCGGGGCCGCTACCCGCGGTGCACTTGCCCGTCGGCGTGTCGGTGTTCGCCGCGGTGATCGCGTCGCGCAGCGTGCACGCCGTCGTGCTCGTGTCGGCAGACGTCGTGACGCTGATACCGGCCGCGGCCACGGGGGTAGGGGCGAGCGTCATCGCCAGGCCGCCAGCAACGACGGCCGTCGTTGCCACCCACGCCATCCACCTGCCGCCCACGGCGGCAAACTACCAGGCGATCAGCGGCCCAGTCAGCGGAAAGTGGTGGAACGTTGCGGAGAGTGGTCAGCCCTGCAGCTGAGGGAGAGTACCCGCCGATCGGCAAGATGATCGACAGAGAGTTGATCGCAGATAAGAACGACGCGGTCGATTTCATCCCGGGGCATTGATGCGCACCGACCTTGATAGTGACAGCGCGCATATTCCGCGTCGCAGAAAGACGTCGCACCCTCAATGCAAGCTCAGCGCCATAACGGCGCATCGGCGGCACCTGCACCTTCAGTCGACCCGCGGGATCGCACGATTCGTCGGTGGAGTGTTGATCATCGGTCATCGTTGTTGGATGCCGAATCTCGCGCGTTGGTCATCCTCGACCAGCGTGTAGCCATCGCTGGCGGTGCTCGATTCGAGGACTCGGCCCCCGGCCGCGCTGATGCGCCGTGTCGCATTCCGATGATCATCGACAGCGAAGACGACGATCCATGACGATCGCTTCGTCGACTCCTCGGGCAGATGTTCGACCGTCGACGTTTTCGGGTGTGGCCCGCCGTGGGAGTGAGCCGCTTGGCCGGATGCGCTGTGACGCCAACCGAACACGGCCGCATAGAACCGTGCAGCTTCGGCGGCATTGGCGGTAGCGAGCACGTTGTCGGTCCACGACCCGTCGACGAACCGAGTCTGGGCTCCTTGCTCGTCGTACGGTTGCCAGATCGAAATCTCTGCGCCGACGGCGTCGATCGCCACCGCCGAGCGCCCGGCGCGACCGAAGTCATGTGGAGCGGAGACGATGGTTCCTCCGTGAGTCTCGATCGCTGAGGCGGTGTGGTCGGCGTTCGCGACCGAGATGTTCATCATCCAATACGGCTCGCCGGGCTGATCGGCTGGCCCGAGTCCCGCGACGAGCCCGCCGTCGAGGCGACAGAGGCCATAGCCAGTGCCTTCGTCGAAGTCGGTGTGCCAGCCGAACACGGCGCGATAGAACGCAGCCGCCCGATCGGGCCGCGCCGTGCCGAGATCGATCCAACACGGCTCGCCAGGCTCGTACCGCCGAACGGACGGCGAAGTCGGTTGGTCCGCGCGAGTCATCGGAAGAACGGTGAGTCGAGATCGGCGCTCGCCGCCGCAACGACGTCAGCGTCGAAGACGCGCGTCGTCGCGGCAGCTCCGGCCTGGCGTGCCTCTTCGGCGAATGGACCGCGGGCGAAGGCAAGCGCGTTCTCGGTCGAGTCGAACAGGTAGAGGCCTCCGAGCGAGCCGTTGCCGAGACCAGAGAGCCAGGTCTTGTTGATCAGTCCCGGAGCCTGCCGGATCAGTGGGTTCGCCGTTGCCCAGTCGAAGTGCTCGAACGGGAGCGACAACTGTGCCTCTGTGTACAGGAAGGTGCGGGTCATCGAATCGTTCCTCTCATCGTCGCTCGGTGCGTTTCCGCACTGCGCTAGGACGGTCGTCCTAGATCTCGACTGTAAGATAGGATGCTCGTACTAGTCAAGGGGAAACATCATCGATGGCTACCGACACCAAGCAGAAGATGATCCACGCGGCGGCGGGCCTGATGCGTCGCAAAGGCCTGACCGGCATGTCGTTCACCGACGTGACCGAAACAGCGGGGGTCCCTCGCGGAGTCATCTACCACCACTTCCCGGCGGGCAAGGAACAGCTTGCCAGCGACGCTGTCGAGTGCACCGGCACCGCGGTGCTCGAACAGCTACGAACCTTGGACGCGACGACCTCGATCGGCCTCGTCGATCAGTTCCTGAACGCGATCCGACCTGTGGTCGTTGAATCGGCCCACGGCGCAGGGTGCGCCGTCGCGTCAGTAATCGTCGAGTCTTCCCTCGCGAACACGCCCCTGACGACCACTGCGAACACAGCGCTCAAATCATGGATCGACGAACTCTCCAACAAGCTGACCGAACGCGGCACCGACCCAGCAGTCGCTGGCGACATCGCGGCCATGCTTATAACCGCACTCGAAGGCGCCCACATCCTGGCCCGGGCTTCGGGCGACCTCGACGCGTTCGAGCGAAGCGTTCGCTTCATCCGCGCAGGGACCACAGCAATGCTCGAATCAACCCACGACCGACCGCGCACCCGAAACTCCCGCCCGTAACCACGTCGGCCGACCAAAACTTGATGAGCGCATATCGGCGCCTTCGCGACGCTTGGCTGTATGCGGAGCGTATCGAACGTTGGTCGACGGGGTCTCTGACGGCGGTGCGGGTCGGCCACTCAGCGATGAGCGCGTCGCCAATGAGGGCCGCCGACAAGCGGTGCCATCGGCCCGCCTCGAACGCATGTGCGCGTCCCTGCCGATTTGAAGTGGGACGTACGGCCGTTCGAGGTGGATCAACTCTTGCACGGCCTGAACCTGCTTCGCCCACCGGCCTGCCGCCCGAATTCGTGACTATCGAAGCGAGGTCACTGCGCGCCGGAAACTATGTATGCGGGATGTATCAATCCGTCGAACACCGGGTTGTCCGCGCCCATCTTCGTGATGTCGACCCGTCCGCGTCATAGCAGCTCAGACGGATTGCGCATCACGATACATCACGGTACAGTGTCGAATGACACCAGGTCAGGGGCACTTTTCGCAGATTTGGGAGCAGGGGGTCGAGAGTTCAAATCTCTCCGTTCCGACCACATCTCCCCTGGTAGATGGCTTGCAATGGCACAGCCTCCCGGGTGGACACTGGCGCCACACCACGACCCGACCACCAGCAAAATGGTCACCCTCAAACTGGATGCCGACGGCAGTTGCTGAATCGGCCTGGGTTTGACGGAGCTCTGATGCGTCGTCGGAGAGCACACTCACGTCAGTGGCAATGAGTGAGTGGGCTCTTGCACAGACGATTACCCGATGGGTGCACCCCCCGTCGCCACGGTGGACAGTGCTGTCGATCGCGACGCTCCGAGTCGGACAGCAGGCCTACCACCTGTCCGGCGCCGAGCGGCCCCTTCCCTCCCGTCGGACGGCCGAGCCGCACAAGCTTGCACACGACATGAACGACAACATGACTGACGAGCTTCAGTTGATCCTGCACGACGCCAGCACCTCGATCGACGAACTGCTGGCAGTGTTGTGGCGCGACGGCTACGCGTGGTCGTCCAAGGTCTCGCGCCAGAGTCGACGTCGCGAGCAATACGCCACCGCGCGACGGCGCCAGCGTACCCACCAACAAGGGGCCGATCATGGAAGCGTCCGGCGCAGTCAGCCCGGAGTGACGCGCTGTACCGCGCCCAGCTCGTGACGACCGTCCCTTCGCATGACGCTTGCATCATTGCACCTCGCGACGCCGCGGATCACGCGATCGCGGGAGGTACGAGACTTCCCAACGGAGCAATGCTTACCAACGTCGGCGAGAGCAAGGAGCACAGCGATGGACGACGTTGCGGCTGGAAATCGGTGAGCGACGCCTTTGCTGAGATGAGACGGCGGGTGCTGCAGATGCGGCCGACGTCGGACAGCTGGGCGGCGCTGCCCGATGGCGACTGCCTCGATTGGAAGCTCGAGGTGATGGACCGCATCGAAGCCATCGAGCGCTTCCTTGACCGCGATGACGACGAGTGACTGGATACGCACGGCCTCGCGTGACCGCACCCGGCCAACGGCATCGTCCGGCCTGATTGCGGGCACACTCGATGACCGCGTCGTGGCCGCTTCTCACGCGGTATCGTCCTCAGCGAACCCTCGCCGGAGGCCGAAGGCCGGTGCCGACGAAGGCCGAGGCATCAGGGGAGGTGAGCATCGTCGGATGGCACGTGGTCGACCCGCACTACGCGATGAGATCGACGCCTCGTGGCGGCGAAGTTCCCGCGCGGGACTGACTCGCGATCGGTTCGATGTCCCGTACACATCCGAACTCAACCGCGAGCTTCCTGTGCTCCGCGCGGCCCGTCCGGTGCTGGACCAACTCGCTGCCGATCTCGCGACGACCGGTGTCAGTGTGGTTCTGGCAGACGATCGCGGGCAGCTGCTCGACCGCCACGTCGGCGACAACCGTCTTCGGATCCGACTGGACCGCATCTCGCTCGCGCCAGGGTTCATCTACGCTGAGCACTCCGTCGGCACCAACGCCATTGGCACCGCGCTCGAACAACGTCGCCCGGCGTTCGTCGGAGGACCCGAGCACTTCGCAGAGGCGCTGATTCCCATGGTCTGCGCCGCTGCGCCGATCATCGATCCACAAAGCGGCCGCGTGCTGGGTGCGGTCGACCTCTCGTGCCGGTTCGCCGACGGCAGCCCCTTGATGCTGCCGCTGGCAACGCGGACCGCCCGAGAGATCGAATCGCGACTCGTCGACCAGTCTCGTGTCGCCGACAGGGTCGCTCTTCAGCGATTCTTGCGTGCCCGGAGAGGTGCCAAGGCGCCGATGGTGTTCATCAACGCGCAGAACATGATCACCAATGCTGCCGCAGCTCGCCTCGTGGCCCCGACCGATGAAGCGATGCTCTGGGAGTCTGCTGCTCGCGCGCTCGCCGACGGCGGCGGCCGAACCGTCGCGCCGCTGGTGTTGAGCGGGGGCACTACCGTCGGCATCCGATGCGAACCAGTCGCCGAGGGCGGCGAACTTCTCGGTGCGCTCGTACATCTTCGGCCGATCGAGCCGTCGTCGGGCCGCGGTTCGCATGCTCGCTTGTCACGCCCGTTCGGCTGGAGCAGCCTCACCGAATCCGAGCGAAGCGTGGCCGAACTGGTGTCCCTGGGTCTCACGAACGTCCAAGTGGCCGAGCGCCTCTTCGTGTCGCGCTACACCGTCGACTCCCACCTGCGAGCGACGTTCCGCAAGCTCGCGATCACCTCGCGCGTCGATCTGACCCGCCTCGTCATCGAACGCAGCGTCGACGTCCCGCACGGGCGCTGAGGCCGAATGCCGGGCGGTCAGCGGTTCTGGTCGACGCGGCCGAAGTACATCAGCTCCCAGATGCCAGGGTCGGCGACCTTCTCGACCGATGCACCGTCGACGACGTGCTCGACCTCGACCTGGCCGGTGAACCGCAGGTACGCACCATCGAAGCGCGCCAGTCGAGCGAGGAGGTGCTTGATTCCCCCGAGGTCATCGATGAAGCGGGCGTCGACGATGGTCGATTCACGTCGATAGGTGATCACATAGTGGTCCGTTGCATCGCCGTACTCATAGATGACTCGTTCGGCGTACGGTTTGCCGCTCATCTCGTCGATCGTGACACCCTCGAGCGAGAAGCGAACCTTGTCGATCTCGTCGGCGATGATCCGGCCGTCACGGGCGAGCATGAAGATCGGGATCTCCGTGTTGCCGTAGTCGCGTTCCGCAGTGATATAGCTCGCGACAATCGAGTACGGCCCGGCCTTCGCGCGGCCCCAGTACCAGTGGTTGATGAGCTTGGGCATCGGGACGTCGCCCCAGTTGTGGTCGTGATAGCCGACACCCGTGAGCTCCTCGGTCACGTCACCGATCGTCAGCGACGCGGCCACAGCACCCTGCGGCACCGACGGCAACCAGGCGAAGAGGTGCTCATCCTCCGCCCCGAAGTACATGACCCCCGTGGCCGGCCTCCACGACGGCACCTGACCGGTGAGATCGAGATCGAGCACGAGATCGTCATGGGCGACGTGGATGTGGAAGACATGAGGGTCGCCCCACGAGGTGTTGCGAAACGTGCTCGTGCCGATCGACACGTCGCAACGATCGGTCGATGCGTGGAACCCGTCGGGATCGGCAGGCGTCTCCCACTTGCGGCTCGTACCGTCGGGCCGATCGAGCTCGATGCTCACGTACGGGGCGAGCGGATGGCCTGCGTCCATCAAGGACTTCGTGTAGAAGACGACGACGAGCGTGCTGCCGTCATCGAGGTGGGCGTCGAAGTACCACCACTCATAGCTCCCCTTGCCACCGTCGGTGCGCATGCCGTCCTCGCGAGCGACGATCGGCGACGGCTCGATGCCCAGCCGGATGTAGTCGTCGGGGCGATCTGCTCGTTGTGCCGTTGATGTTGTCATTGATGGCTCTCCTGGATCTTGTTGCCGTCGTCGTCACGGCGACGGTGTCGTGCTCACGTGAGGTAGGGCTGGATGACCGTCGTGACGAAGTCACGGATATCGATGGGGTCCATCGGGCCGGGTCGGGTCGCGGCCAGGACGGCGTACCCGTAGAACGCGGCGAAGATCGCCCGGGCCTGTTCCTCATCGGCCCCGAAGCTCATGATGATCGGGATCACACCGTCGCCCGACCGCTCGCTCGAGGCGAGCAGGTCTGGCCGCCGTGCGGCGGCGATGCTCAGTTCGACGGTGGCCAGCAGCTCGTTGCGACGCGTCCCGAGCAGCTCCTGGAGGAAGTCGCAGCAGACGTCGAGGATGGATGCGTGACGGCCTCGAGCGGCTGAGATCATCTCGAGCAGCCGGGCGTCGAACCCATCGGTGAAGTGGCGCTGAACGGCGCGCAGCAGTGCTTCGATGCTCGCGAAGTGATACGTCGTGCGAGCGAGCGATACACCTGCCTCCTCGGCGATCGCGCGATGGGTGACGGCGACCAGCCCGCTGGCGACAACGACCCTGCCGGCTGCTTCGACGATCGACTCGCGGCTCGCCGCTCCCCGGGCACGCCGGCCATCAGAGCTGGGTTCGACGGTCATCCCCATTAGCTGTACATTAGTACAGATAGATTGGATGGCAAGACGCACACGTCCGAGGGGGCCACGCCGTGACCGATCTGTTCACCAACCCACACCGCTTCGGCGATCTCGACGCGTGGCGTCGCGACGCCGTCGAGCTGCATGCCGGCGGACCGATCCACCGGATCGTGCAGCCGCGGTACCAACCGTTCTGGGCGGTCATCGGCCACGACGCGGTCCTCGACATCGAGCGCCGACCGAACGACTTCACCAATGCGCCGATCCCGATCCTCGGCAGTGATGAGCAGCTCGAGCTGCACGCCGCCGACGGAGCCGAGATCCGCACGCTCATCCACATGGACGAGCCCGACCACAACAAGTACCGCAGCCTCACCAGCGACTGGTTCAAGCCGGCAAGCGTGCGCCGCCTCACCGATCGGCTCGACGAGCTCAGCGTCCAGGCCGTTGCCAAGCTGGAGGCGCTCGGCGGGGAGGCCGACTTCTATCGCGACATCGCCCTCGCCTACCCGCTGCAAGTGATCCTGTCGATCCTCGGCCTGCCCGAGGCCGACTACCCCAGGATGATCAAGCTCACCCAGGAGCTGTTCGGCGCCGAGGACCCCGATCTGCAACGCAACGTGCAGTCGCCCGAGCAAGCGCTCGAGGTGATCGTGGACTTCTACCAGTACTTCTCCCAGCTCACCGCCGATCGCCAGGCAGCACCGACCGATGACCTCGCCACCCTGATCGCCAACGGCATCATCGACGACGCGCCGATGCCCGACCTGGAGAAGATGGGCTACTACGTCATCATCGCCACCGCCGGCCACGACACGACCGCCGCGGCGATGGCCGGCGGCCTGCGCGCCCTGGCCGAGAACCCGGGCCAACTCGATCTGCTCCGGGCCAACCCTGACCTGTTGACCAACGCCGTCGACGAGATGCTCCGCTGGACGGCGCCGGTTCGCCACTTCATGCGCACCGCTCAGGTTGACACCGAGGTCGCGGGCGTCAAGGTTGCCAAGGGCGACTGGCTCTACCTCTCCTACCTCGCCGGAAACCTCGACCCCTCCGTCTTCGACGACCCACTGCGCTTCGACATCACTCGCCACAACGCGAACCGACACATCGCCTTTGGGTACGGCATCCACTTCTGCCTCGGTGCCCAGCTCGCCCGCAACGAGCTCCGCTCGCTCTTCGGGCACCTCGTGCCCCGACTCGGATCGCTCGAGCTCTCGGGCGAGCCGCAGACCGCGAAGACGACCTTCGTCGGCGGACACAAGGCCCTCCCGATCCGCTATTCGCTGACGCCTTGATCCACTGACCCGTCGACCCGATCGCCCGGGGCGGCGTCACCGTGTGCCGGCGGACTTCCCCAGTGGCTGGTGACCCCACTCGCTGATCCGGTCATACCGGCGGTTGTCGCTCCACTCCGGCGTGACCCGTCGGCCTCCATGTCCGATCTCGACCTGGAAGCCGGCGGGTGAGTCGACGTAGAAGCTGAACATCTCGTCGTTGCCGTGGCGGCCGAACCCACTGGCGATGGTGAGTCGTTGGTTCCATGCGCGGTCGAAGGCCAGACCGACGTCGTCGCGTTCGTTGGCTTCGAACATGACGTGGTGCAGGGTCTGAGGAAGGTCGAACGGTGCGTGGGCCAAGGCGATGCTGTGGTGGCGAGCATTGCAGTGGTAGAACCGGAGTTCGAGCGGGATGCCTGCGGCGATCTCGGTTTCGACCCAGTCGGTCTGGCGCATGCCCAGGCCTTCGGTGAGGAAGTGGTGCGACTCCTCGAACTTCGTCGTGGCCATGACGACATGCCCGAGGCCCAGGCCGTGGGTGAGGAAACCACCGGGGACATGTTCCGACGCGAAGGGTTCGGCCGCATCGGCGCATGCAAAGACCAGCTCGATCGATGGCCCGAACGGTGCTTGGACCGAGACGAGATCGGCGACGCCTCGGCAGCGTCGGTGATCTGGCGGTGCGACGACGGTTGGATAGCCGGCGGCGTGCAGACGGGCGATCGCCTGGTCGAGCTCGTCCTCGTCGGCGAACTCGAAGCCGATGAAGGACACGTCGTTCGCGGGTCCTTCGCTGACGACGATGCGCCGGGCCTTAGCATCATTGCGCCACGCTTCACTCCCGTCGCATCCCGACTCGCCCGAAACGAGCCCGACGCAGTCGCGGAAGAACGCGCCGACGGCCGCGGGATCGGTCACCTCGATCCCGATGTAGGCGAGCTCAGCGACGCCGTGCGGTGCGGAACTCACGATCCGACTCCCGAGACGAAGCGGTTGCGAATGGTGCCGATCCCCTCGACCCAGCTCTCGACGATCTCGCCGGGTTGCAGAAAACGCGGCGGCTTGCGGGCGACACCGACTCCGTCAGGCGTTCCGGTGAAGATGACGTCGCCAGGCATGAGCGGCAGGATGGCCGAGAGTTCCGCCACAAGACGGGCAACGCCGAAGATCAGGTCGCTCGTACGGCTCTGCTGGACGATCTCCCCAGCGATCGAGCAGCCGAGCGCGAGGTCGTCGGCGTTGGCCACGTCAGGATCATCGGGGGTCACCAGCCACGGGCCCATCGGACCGTAGCCGCGGTACGACTTGCCCAGGCTGAACTGGCCTCCGGCCGCGAACTGCATCGTGCGATCCGAGATGTCCTGACCAACCGTCAGGCCAGCGATGTGTCGCCACCCGTCGGCTTCTGTGACGCGGTCGGCGCGCACGCCAATGACCGCGACGAGCTCGACCTCCCAGTCGACGGTGCCGCTCGAGAGGGTCACGTCGTCGAACGGCCCCGTCAGAGACGCGGGGAACTTGGTGAACGTGGCCGGGACACTCGGGGTTGGCATCCCGGATTCTGCGGCGTGCGCTCGATAGTTGAGTCCGATGCCGAAGACCTGGCGAGGCAACGGCGCCGGCGAACGGAGCTGGTCGTGATCGACGGTCACATGAGCTGTCTGCGGCGCCACGTCGGTCTTCACGCCGGCCGCGAACTCGCGGAACGACTCCCAATCGTCGTACAGCCCGTGGATGTCGGGTCCGAAGCGGTGACCTGATGCCTCGGCGACATCGATCCCGAGCAAGGTATCGGGAAGGAGCACTGTCGCCCGACCCGCGAGGTTGGCAAGCTTCATCCCGTGGTCAGTTCCTGGACATCCGCAGCGTCCCACGGCATCGCCGATGAGACCCAGTGATCGATCGGTTCTTCTTGATCGTTGCTGTGCAGATGGCGAGGTGGCTGCGCAAAGGTGGAGTAGGGCTTGCAGCGCAGTACGACCCGGCCCTCTTGCTCGGCCATCGCCCGGACGAAGGGTCTCGCGCTGTCCTCGAACGGCGTCCCTGACATCCGTGCACCGACCGCCATCATCACATCGACGACGAGGTCGATGTCGTCGTCGACGACCGCGTCGCAATAGACCTGTAGGTACGCGAACGGCCAGTTCTCATCGAGCACGCACAGACTGACCTTGCCGTCTCGAGCGACGACCTTGGCCTTGCTCCGTCCGCCCATCGTCGACACGAGCAGCTCGTCGCCGTCGGTCGGCACGTAGTACACGATCGACATCGCCGGCCCATCGGACCGTCGGCTCGTCCCGAACACGCACGTGCGATGCGTCCGCACGAACGAACGACGTTCCGACGGCAGCATGTCCCGGTCAGTCGCCGCCATGAACGGTGCTGTCGACAACGGAAGGATCTGCATGATTCAACCTCTCTCACTCTATTATCGATCGATAATAGACTAGGGTGAGCGGGTGCCGCAAGCCGAAAAGAGTCCGCCGCGCACCCGCCGTTCGAGGGTGGACATCCGTGAGCGGATACTCGATGCGGCCTTGGTCGAGTTCGGAGCCAAGGGCTTCGACGGTGCGTCGACCCGAGCGATCGCACAGCGGATCGACGCCCACCAACCACAGATCAACTACCACTTCGCATCGAAGGAGGCCCTGTGGTTCGCAGCGGTCGACCACCTCTTCGACCTGCTCGGGCAAGCGATGGCCGGGATCGCTCTCCCGGAATCGGACGACTCTGCACTCGCTGACGCCTTCGCAGAGATCATCCGGCGCCTGGTCCGCTTCGCCGCCGCGCATCCCGAGCTCAACCAGATCATGGTCCACGAGGCAACGACGGCCAGCGAACGGCTCACGTGGATGACCACCCAGCATGTCCGCCCGAGGTACGAGGCCGTGCGGCAGGCCTGGAGCCAGCTCCGCCGCGCGGGGATCGCCGCGCCGATCGACGAGGCGACGGTTCACTACGTCTTAGTGGGCGCAGCCTCACTTCCATTCGTCAACGCCCCGGAGGTCCGCCTCCTCACCGGAGCGGAGCCCACCGACCCTGCGTGGGTCGAGTGCCACGCCGACGGTCTCGTCGCGACGCTGCTCCCCGGCCGCTGATCGCGCGCCATCGACGTCGTGGCTGCTCGTGCCGAGGTCAGGCCGTGCTCGATGCGGCCCACAGGTTGAGGCCGCCGTCGATGGCGTATCCGTCGATCTCGGAGAGCTCCGCTGCCGTCAGCGCCGGTCCTTGAAGGGCGCCGAGATTGTCCTCGAGCTGGGTGACACTGCTCGCGCCGATCACCAACGAGGTCACCCGCTCATCGCGCAGTGCCCACATCAGCGCAAGCTCAGCCAAGGACTGGCCGCGCGACTTCGCGATCTCGTTGAGCGCGCGCACTCGCTCGAGGCGATCATCGGTCAACATCTCCCGGCTCATGGCGCCCCCGGTGGCGACACGCGAGTCGACAGGCACGCCGCCGAGGTATCGGTTGGTCAGCAGACCTTGGGCGAGGGGCGAGAACGCGATGCATCCGGCGCCCACCGATTCGAGGGCGTCCAGCAGGCCGTCGTGTTCGAGCCATCGGTTGAACATCGAGTAGGAGGGTTGCGAGATGAGCAGCGGTGTGCCGAGATCGCTGAGGATCGCGGCCGCCTCGCGCGTTCGCTCCGAGTTGTACGACGAGATCCCCGCATACAGAGCGCGCCCGGAGCGAACGGCCGTGTCCAGCGCCCCCATCGTCTCCTCCAGCGGCGTGTTCGGGTCGAAGCGATGGGAGTAGAAGATGTCGACGTAGTCGAGGCCCATCCTCGCCAACGACTGGTCCAGCGACGCGAGCAGGTACTTGCGCGAACTCCAGTTGCCGTACGGACCCGGCCACATGTCGTAGCCGGCCTTGGTGGAGATCACCAACTCGTCACGGTACGGCCTGAGGTCGTCCGAGACGATGCGCCCGAAGTTGATCTCAGCAGCGCCATACGGCGGGCCGTAGTTGTTGGCCAGGTCGAAGTGGGTGACACCGAGGTCGAACGCGCGTCTAACGATCGCCCGCTGCGTGTCGTACGGCCGGTCCTGTCCGAAGTTGTGCCACAGCCCGAGCGACAGCTCCGGCAGCAACAACCCACTCCGACCACATCGGCGATACTGCATCGTGTCGTACCGAGCGGGTGAGGCGAGGTAAGGATCCATCATCATGCGCCGACAACATCACTTCGGGTCAGGCCATCAGGCTCGAGGACGCGGGTGACGCGAGTCGGCTGCTCAGCGGTCACGGTCATAGAACTCCCTTCCAAACCGAGCGGCGGCGTGTCATCGCGCCGAAGTCGTCCTGCCACTGTCAACTGTGCCAGGTCTCGCGACCTCACGCGTTCGCGTGTCCTTGTGTCGCTCCACGGCGCCGCGTTCCCGGGCGAGCAGTGTTCAGGGTGCGTGCAGGCCAGCCGTCGCGAATTGGACGAGTTGCTCGAGGGCTGCGTCCGTGTCGGCGGTCTGGAGCGCACCGTTGGTGATCGACTCGATGCGTCCCGGCCGGGCCATCGTGTAGTTCATCGCACCGAGGATGAAGTGGAAGCGCCACTGCAGTTCGGTGGTCGAGAGGTCCGGCAGCGCCGCATGCAGCGCCTCGAGGAACTGTCGGCTCGACGCGTCGAATGCGTTGGCAAGCACGTCGCGGCGGACCTCCGCTGCTTCCAAGGCGAGGCGGGCACGGAGGCGCATGAACGCCTCTCCGCCGGCGGACGCCGCTGTGTCGAGGGACGGGCGGAGGAACGCTCGCAGTACGTCCTCGAGGAAGGGCGCGCCGTTGTCGTGGTGACGGACTTGGGCGAGCAGTTCGAGCCGACTGTCGACGATCACTCGGGTGCGTTCTTCGAACAGTTCTGCGAGGACATCGTCCTTGGATCCGAAGTGGTAGTTCGCCGCGGCGACGTTTGCGCCGGCGGGCGCGGTGATCTCGCGGAGGCTGACGCCGGCGGCGGCGAAGACAACACCACCGACGCCGTACGAACCCTCACCGGACGACCACCGACCGCATTCCGCGCCTTCGCCCAGGCCAGCGCTCACGTCTGGCAACCAACCTGGTCGCCCCGGGTTTGATGGAGGCGTCAACCGTGACCACTCCGTGATCGACGTCGTCGACGCATCGCATCTCCCACGGGACGAGATCTGCGGTGGTGCCCGTTTTGCCGTCGGGCGGGAGGAGCGGCGGCCCCAGAGCACTCGGACACCTCTAGTCCGTCCTCGTCAACGAGTACGTCCTGCTGACGTTCGGATGCTGCGTCGACGTCCGGAACGCTGACAGCTGTGGAGTTCCACGCGCTGAGTGGCAAGGGTACTGAGTCAAACCCGGCCCTTACGTCGGAAGTGATACCGCGTTCGTCCTAATTCACGAATGTTCAGTTGTACCACTTCGCCCACGTCGTGTTCTTTGGTTGCCATGTCACTCCGAGGGCGCGAATCGACCGCACACTCCGCCACTGAAGTCAGTCACAGTTCTGATGGCGTCCAATCGGCAAGACCAGGCTGTTTGGTGATGCGCGGCAGTCGGATGATGAATGAGCTGCCGCTGTTCGTGTCGGCGATGGAGATGGTGCCCTGGTGCGCGCGGACCAGCTGACGGACGATGGTCAGGCCGAGTCCTGTGCCACCGCTGTCGCGACCTCGATGGCCGTCGAGTCGGACGAATGGATCGAAGATGGCGGCGCGATTCATCGGTGCGATTCCAGGTCCGTCGTCCACGACGGTGATCTCGATCTGAGTCGGGCTGGCTGTGAGGCCGACCGTGACACGGCTCTTCGCGTGTCGGAGGGCGTTGTCGACGAGGTTGGACAGGATCCGTGTGATGTGGTCCGCGTCGGCGTAGATCGTGACGATTGGCAGGTCGGGTTCGGATTCGAGGACCACGTCGTTCGGAATGCGCCGGGCAATTTCGTGCGTGATGAGAGACGCAAGGTCGACTGGGGCGAGGCGAACGTCGAGCACTCCTGCGTCGGCCCGGGCGGAGAGCAACAGGTCGTCGGTGAGACGCTCCATTCGTGCGTCCTGCTGAAGGACTCGAGCGGCGACCGATCGCCAGGGCGCGGGCTCAGGGTGTTGCAGTACGACTTCGAGTGCCGTACGGATGTTCGCGATGGGGGTTCTCAGTTCGTGTGAGGCGTCGGCCACGAATCGCCGGTGTGCGTCGGTGGCAACCTGCAGTCGGTCGAGCATGTCGTTGAGGGTGTGGGACAGTCGGGCGATCTCGTCGCTGGCTGCGGGTGTCGGTACTCGCCGGTCGAGGTGCCTGGCCGTGATCTGGGCGACCTCGGCACGCATCAGCTCGACCGGTCGGAGCGCGCGCCCGACCACGACCCAGACCAGGAGGCAGACGAGCGCGACGAGGGCAGGCACGATGACCATCAACGCGTCACCAAGGACCCCGGCGCTGTGTTCGCTCTCCTCGACGGAGGTCAGGACGATCACCGTCGTCGCTCGGCCTCGGATCGTGGCAGCGATGCCCTCGGCAAGCCACGGACCGTCCGGCAGGCCTTTCACATCATGGAGGACGCGGCGGCCGAGATTCGCCGGCAACAAAGCTGTTGAACCCTTCAGTTGACTACTCGCTGCAATGATTCCACCATCCGCGTCGACGACTTGGACGACGGTGAGCTGTGGAGTCTGCAGCGCTGGCAGCAGCGTTGGAAGCGGACCGTCGCTCGCCAACGTCTCGAGCTCCGCAGCTTGCTGTCGTGCGCTTCCCGTCTGTGCTTGGAGGACACTGTCGTGGAGCATGCCCAGGAGGACAAACGACGCCGCGATCAGCGCGACAGCGACCACACCACCGGAGAGCAGCGTGATGCGAACCCTGACCGACGCCCGGCGCCCCAGGAGGTGCACGTCACGACGTCCGAGAAACGAGGCGGTAGCCCGTGCCGCGCAGCGTTTCGATCGACGATCGGCCGAACGGAGTGTCGATCTTGCGGCGCAGGTAGCCGATGTACACGTCGACGATGTTGGTGTCGAAGTCGTCCTTGCCGTCCCAGACGTGGTGAAGGATCTCGGGTCTCGTCACCACTTCGTTCTCACGATGAACCAAGTAGATCAGCAGCGCGAACTCCTTCGAGGTGAGCTCGATGTTCGTGGCGCCGCGCCAGCATCGATGCTGCGACGTATCGATGTGGAGATCTCCCACGGTGACCACCGCTGTGCGTCCATTCGACCCGCGGCGAATCAGCGCGCGAAGACGCGCGAGAAGCACTGGGAACGAGAATGGCTTCGACAAGAAGTCATCGGCCCCGGTGTCCAGCGCTTCGGCCTGATCGAAGTCACCGTTCTTCGCAGTCAGCATCAGGATCGGGAGCTGCCGACCTGCACGTCGTAACCGTTCGGCGACGACAAACCCGTTGAGACCGGGCAGCATGATGTCGAGCACCATTGCGTCGAACGCGAACTCGGACGCCCGCCACAGCCCGTCGATCCCATCGCGCGCGACTTCCACGACGTACCCTTCGGCTTCCAGCCCCATCTGCAGAGACTCCGCCATCAACGCTTCGTCCTCGACGATCAGAATGCGCATCGAGCGAACCTCGTCGCGACCGTCGGGGAGGCGAACCGCACAGCAGCACCCTACCGGGGCATGTCAGCGAGCCTCAGAGCAGGCCACCTGGCGTCCTTAATTTGCTCTCATCTCCGATGTGTTGAATGACGTGAATGGAACCTCGAGGCGGCGGACACGAGCTGACCGAAACGAGTACAGCCCGTGTCGACGACCTCCAGTAACGATTTGCGGCCCCGATTCTCAGTGGTCGTACCCGCGTACAACGAGTCGGTGCTGTTGCCCGCCTGTCTGAGGTCCCTGGCGCAGCAGGACTTCACCGGAACGTTCGAGGTGATCGTCGTCGACAACGGCAGCACGGACCTCACCGCCGAGGTGGCCCGGCAGCACGGTGCCATCGTCGTCGTTGAGCCTGCGCGCGGGGTGTGCTCGGCGCGACAGACAGGCACCGAGTCGGCGTCCGGAGAGATCATCGTCAGCACCGACGCCGATACGACATTTTCGACCGACTGGCTGCGACGCATCGACGACGTCTTCAACGCGGATCCGGCAACGGTGCTCGTCGCTGGCCCGGTGGCGTTCGTCGATGCGCCTCTCTGGGCGCGGGCCTACCCTCGCCTTCTCTTCGGGATGAACGCCGCAGCAACGCGGCATTTCAACGGACCGTTCTACATCTCCGCCTGCAACGTCGCCTTCAAGAAGTCGGCGTGGTCGGGCTACAACACCCAGCTGACCCAGGCCGGGGACGAACTCGATCTGCTGCGGCGGATACGGGCGGAGGGTCGAGCCGAGTTCGACAACACCAATCCGACCTTCACATCATCTCGTCGTCTGCAGCGCGGCCTCCTCTACAGCCTGTTCATCACCTTCTTCACCTACTACCTGCTCGACTACGCGATCAGCCGATTCACCGATCGGACCTTCTTCGGCAGTTGTCCGACCATCCGCACCCGCGGAGACATCGACCGAGGACGGAATGTCCGCCGCGTGATCACCTTGGCGCTGTTGGTTTGCATCGGCCTTCGGGCCCTTCCGCTGGTCGGCGAAGCCGCTGCGCAAGGGCGTCGTTCGATTCGTTCGCGACAAGGGTCAGTCAGATCCCGATCATCCTCATGAGACCGGTCCGATTCACCGCGACCGTTGCAGCGACCCTGTCCGCGTCGTATCTAGCTCTGATGGCTCCGTGGACGCAATTCTTCGGAGCGTTCATCTGGCGGGCGTCGACGGAGGAGAAGTTGGTCGCGCTGACCTTCGACGACGGTCCAAGCGAACCGTTCACCACCAAAATCCTCGACATCCTCGACGCACACGGCGCAGTCGGCACCTTCTTCGTGGTCGGCCACAACGTCGACCGCTCACCAGAAGTTGTAAAACAGATCGCCCACGCCGGACACGAGCTCGGCAATCATTCTCTTCGACATCAGATCCGTCGCAGCTTCGTTGGCCGGCAAGAGATGCGTTCCGACATCGAGACGACACAACAGCTCATCGAACGCGCGAGCGGCGTACGCCCCACGCTGTTTCGTCCGCCGTGGTTGTTCCGCACTCCGCGAATCCTGCAAACGGTCGGCACTGCCGGCCTGCGCACCATCGGTGGGGAGTTCGGTCATGTTCTCGAGGTGTTCCAGCCGAATCCGACACGAATGGCCAAGAGCACGCTGCGCAAGATCAGACCGGGATCAATCATCATCTTCCACGACGGCTGCAATGCGCGCCAAGGCGTCGACCGCATCGAGACCGTGTGTGCGGTCGATCTCGTGGCCAGCTCGTTGGCCGCGAGCGGATGGCAGATGGTAGGCGTCTCAGAGTTGCTCCGACGCAGCTGCGCCGATCGTCACCCTGCGCCGACCTCGCCAATCTCGCATCACGAGACGGGCGCCAAAGAACGGCGCCCGAGCATTTTGCATTCCATCGATCGGTGACGGACACGCTCACATGAACCCAACAACACACTGACCGCGGACACCCCGACCGCGCCCGAGCCCGCCCGCTAAGCGAACAACCAGGTCGCCGACGGCCCGCCACCGCCACTGACGCGACGGCGGCGGATCCCGGGGCCGGACTCGACTCGACTTCGGCATCGCACTCTTGGCGCACATCACCCTGCACTGGGACTGGGTGTTGCGCACGACGAAGCGTTGTTCGGCCGCCTCGCCGGACGAGAGCGAATCCGCTGGATCGTCGAGTTCGCATTGCTCTTCGTGATGACGCTCTGCGTCGCGTCCGGGGTCTTGATCTCTCGGTCAGCGCGGCCAGCTCTCGGGATCACGCCAGCGGCAGGCGCTTTCTGGACAGGGCTCCACACGACCTCCGTCGACGTCACCGTTGCGGTCGCCGGAGTGCACGTCGCCCTCAACTGGCGCTTGATCCTCACCGTTGGTCGACGGATCCTGCGCCGAAACACAGCGACCCCAACGTGAAGAAGCTCCTCTGTCACCTCTTCGCCGTGTCGATCGCCGTTGGCGTGGTGATCGCAGTCGGCTTCGCCAGCCACTCAGTCATTTCTGCAACTGGTACGGGCCGGCTCCACAGGTATCCCTGCGCGAACGGGCAACGGAGTTCGTTGAGCGCGTCGAGCTGTGCGGCAGTTTCGACTCCCTCCGCGACGATGCGAAGATCAAGTGTCTTGCCGAGCACGGTGATGGCCTCGACGAGGGGGCGGTCTTCCACATCCGCGCCGAGATCGGCAACGAAGGACCGGTCGATCTTGAGCACATCGACGGGCAGCCGCTTGAGATAGGCAAGCGATGAGTAGCCGGTGCCGAAGTCGTCGATCGCGAGGTGAACGCCGATGTTCCTGAGTGTTCGCAGATGGCGGATCGAGCGTTCGATGTCGCCCATGACGGACGTTTCGGTGATTTCCAGGGTCAGTTTCGTGGCGGAGACGTGCGCGTCGCGAAGAGCAGCTTCGATTGCTCGATTCAACGATTTCGTGAGGATCTGGCCGGTCGCAATGTTCACTGCCATGCCGGCATTGTCGAGGACGAATTCGTGCTGCCAGGTGCCGAGCTGGTGCACGGCTCGATCGAGCACCCATTCGCCGATCGGGATGATCAGGCCTGTTTCTTCGGCGAGCGGGATGAACTCGTCCGGACCGACAACGCCGCGTTCGGGGTGATTCCAGCGGATGAGCGCTTCGAACCCTGCAACGGTCAAATCGGGAAGGGCGAGGATCGGTTGGTAGTAGACCTCGAACTCGTCGCGATCGATGGCGTGCCGGAGTGCGCCTTCGAGGTGCAGGCGGGATTTTGCGCGCTGCCCGAGGCCTCGGTCGAAAACGTGGCTCTGCCCGCGTCCGTTCGCTTTTGCCTGGTACATCGCGGCGTCCGCGTCGCGCAACAGCGTTTCACTGGTGTCGCTCTGGCTCGCATGAACGATCCCGATGCTCGCCGACAGGTGTAGGTCGTAGCCGTTGACGACAAAAGGTGCCTGAAATGCGTCGAGGACGCAGTCAGCCGCTGCGTTCGGCTGATCGTGCCGGAAACGGGGTTGCGCGATCACGAACTCATCCCCGCCGAATCGGGCGATGAACGCGTCCGGGAAGTGCACGACGAGGCGTCGACTCACCGCGTGCAGCACCTGGTCGCCGACCACATGGCCGATTCCGTCGTTGATCACCTTGAACCGGTCGATGTCGATGAACAACACGTCGAGGTTGGTGCGGGTGCGACGCGACTCGACAAGGAGCGCTTCGAGGCGCTCGATGAGAAACACCTTGTTGGGCAGCCCGGTCAGATCGTCGTGCGTCGCGCGGAACGCCAGCTCGTCCTCGGCGATCTTCCGTTCCGTGATATCGGTCGACACTCCCACGACGGCGAGGAATGTTCCGTCGTCGTCGAACACCGGTGTTGACGTGACGATGACGGGAAACGCTGTGCCGTCGCGCCGCCGCACACCGAAATCGCCTGTCCACGAATGCCCAGAGGCGACTCGCTCGTTGAGGTTGTCGGCTGCGGTTGTGCTGTCGACTGGCTGCACGACGTCGGCAATGAACTGTCCGACTGCTTCCGCTTCGGTCCAGCCGTACATGCGTACAGCCGTTTGGTTCCAGAAGACGATACGACCTCGAGCGTCGGTGGCGATGATCGCCTGTCCGGCAGCGTCGAGCAGGCGCGCTTGAAAGGTCACGGCCCGTTCGGCCGCCTTACGTCCGGTGACGTCACGGAAGTTGAAGACGATGCCGTTCACCTCGGGCGTGTCGAGGTAGTTCGTCATGCTGAACTCGAACCACCTCGCGCCCGCACTCGTTTCGATCAGCAGATCGCTGGACCGGGTCGCGCCCGCCGTCCGCCGAACGTCGGCGAACATCGCCACCATCACCCGCCGGTCCGCTGCGGGCAGATCGTTGAAAGGGATGAAATCTGAACCCGGGTCCATCGCTGCTTGAATCGGCGAGTAGGCCTCGATCACGGATCCCTCCGCGTCCAAGATGCGGTAGCCGTCGGCCGATTTGAGCATGACGAGGTCACGTCGGCGCGCAGCCGCGGCCAGATGGCGTTCTGCAGCGACACGCGCAGTCACGTTCCGAACAGTGGAGACCACTGCATATGGTTCGTTCGAGCCATCGCGGATCAGCGGGCGTACGTCCATCTCGATCCATTGGATGCTGCCGTCGGACATCGTGACGCCCAGCACGTGGCCGAACGACGGGAGCCCGGTGCGGATGCACCGTCGCCCTGGACGATTCGTGAGGTCCAGGGGTTTGCCATCGAGGTCGGTGGCGTGCCATGCGACGCCGGCCAGATTGGTCCCTCGTAGCTTGCCCAAGGGCACACCGAACAGCTCAGCCGCGGCAGCGTTGACGATCATCACGGTGCCTTCCCGGTCCTGTACCAGGACACCATCGCCCACTGCGTCGAGCACGTCGTCGTAGTCAGCGAACTGTCGACCGATGTCGGAGGGACCCTGATCGCCCAGACACGTTTTGAGCCGAGCACGGTCCAATTTCGAAGTCACCAGGGCGCTTGCCCAACACGAAGCATCATGCCGGATATCGGCACCAAGCCTGCCAAGCTGTAGCCGTATTGTCTCGACGGCTCGGCGGAGCGCGGGATGAAGAGCTCACGCGGGAGTGACCACTTGGTTGATCGCGGTTCGGATCGCATCGTTCTCACGGTCGCGCCGTGTCCGTCAGCCGGCGGCGCAGAGGACCACCAGCGCAGTTGCCATGGTGACAATGCCCCATGTCATTGATGTCAACGCGTCCTCGAGTGGGATCAGCAGCGCCCGTTTGGTCAACGCTGAGGTGCGATCACTGGCGCGCTTCGACAAAGCGTCGGTTTGGGCACCGCAGGCTCAGGGGAAGTAGCCACTGACGTCCACGATCAGGTCGGCAGCCTGGTTGGCGGTGATGCACACGTCCCCGTTGGTGCCGATCTTGGTCAGCACGGCGTTCGGGATGGTCTGGCCGCTCACGTAGTTGAGGTTCGACGCGAGCGGAGGGTCGATCCCGCACGGATACACAGTCGCGTATCCAGGGCCGGCGGGATTCGTGACGGTGACGTTGAGGACCGCTGACGTGGCGTTGCTCGGTACGCCGCCGCGTCCGAGCACATGCACGGTCGTGACGGTGTTCCCGGCTGCCGGGCCGCCGCCCTGGAAGGCTCCGTCCACCGTCGGCGAGCCGTTGCGTGTGTCGAGCACGCGGGCAGGGAGCAGGGCCGTGAACGACGAGGCAGCCGGGAAGTAGCCGAGCACGTCGACGACGAGATTGGTCGACTGCTGGTTGTAGACGCAGACCGCTCCGCTCGCACCGACCTTGGAGATCGCGAGGTTCGGAATCGTTTGAGCAGCCGAGTAGTTCAGGTTCGACGCGGTGGGTGGTGTACCCTCGCACGGGTAGACGGTCGCGAATCCTTCAGCCGTCGGGCCCGTCACGGTGACATTGAGTGCGACGGCGCTTGCATCGGCGGGCACGCCGGCCCGCCCGCTCACCTGCACCGCGGTGATGCTCCCGCCGGGCACGATCCCGCCGAGCTGCTGCTGCCCGTCGACGGTCGCGAACCCGACTCGTGAATCGAGGAGCCTCGCAGGGTTGATGGCGTGATAGGTGCTCGCCGGTGGGAACGATCCGTTGACGTCCACGACAAGGTGCACGGCCTGCGAGGAGAAGAGGCACACCTGGCCGTTGACGCCGACCTTGCTGATGACCGCGTTCGGGATCGTGTCACCGACCGCGTAGTTCAGGTTCGACGCCGTCGGTTGCGGCGATCCACACGGAAACACCGTCACGTAGCCGGCTCCCTCGGCCTCCGTGACAGTCACGTTGAGTGCCACCGCTGCCGCGTCGCCCGCGACGCCGCCACGCCCATCGACCGTGAGCGAGAGCGTCGTGCCCGAACCCA
Organism: Ilumatobacteraceae bacterium; assembly: GCA_025463305.1. The sequence goes on along the minus strand of JAOBWK010000101.1, from coordinate 36,700 downwards.
CTTTGCCGCCCTTGGCGAAGAGCCCGTCGACCGTGGTTCCGTCGGGACGGGTGTCCGCCAACCTCGCCGGCGCCAAGGGCGTGTAGTCGACCACGGCCGTCACGTTGACGTTGAAGGACGTGGTCGTCGCGCCGCCCTCGGAGTCCGTTGCCGTACATGTGACCTTCGTGATCCCGACCGAGAACGTCGTTCCCGACACCGGTGCGCAGGACACCACTGGCACGTCGAAGTCGTCCGTCGCAGCAGGGAGCGGATACGAGACCACGGCCGAGGACGCGCCCGGGGCCGTGGCGACCGAGATGTCCGGCGGCGTGCCAGTGAACGAAGGTGGCGTGCACCCGGTCTCGACGTATTTCTGCACCGTGTTCATCGATGGCACCGAGAAGGTGCTGCCACCAATGATGTAGAAAGCACCGTTGAGTGTGGTGCCCGCTGTCTGTCCGGTAGCAACCGGGACGGGATCGGCGCTGCTCCACGTGTTCGACGCTGGATTCCAGGCAACCGAGACCTGGCCGGGTGCGGGGGACGCCGGAGCGACCAGCCAGCGGTTGTGATAGAGGGCCGACGCTGCGAACGAAGCAGGTCCGGGGAGATCGGCGACCTGGCCGTCGTCCCACGTGTTGGTCGAGGGGTCGAACCGGTAGGCCTTTGCCGTGGCACCGAGGAACGAGGCACCACCTGCGGTGTAGATGAAGCCGTTCAGCGTCATCACCGCCAGCCCGTACAGCGAACTCGGGTAGCTCGCCGCTGCGGTCCAACCCTGAGAGGCAATGGAGTAGGCCTCCACGGAGTTCGTCGACACGCCATTCGTCGGATCTGTGGCACCGCCGATGCGATAGATCACGCCGTTCACATACGCCGCGCCCTGGAACGCCGTCGCCGTCGTGAATGGGGCGAGCGTCATGTACGTGTTCGCCGACGGGCTGTACCGCAACAAGACCCTCGTTGGTTGATTGCCGCTGTCGGCGCCACCGAGGATGTAGATGTTCGTCCCATCAGTGACCGCGGTCGCGCCGTACACCGCGGACGGAAGAGACGCGATCGGCGACCAGGTGTCGCTGGTCGGGTCATATCTGTACGACGAGGCCGTCGGAGAGTTCGACGCCATTCGTCCACCGAAGCTGTAGATCGAGCCGCCGAGGCTCACCACCGCCTCGTTGCGTATCGTCGTCGGGTAGTTGCTGACCGTCGACACAGCTCGACCGCACGAGTCCAGCGGGGCCGTGTAGCTGACGGCGACATCATCGACCGACCAGCCAGAGACGGCGCTGTTGTTGCTGTTGTCAGTGCCGAAGCGCATCCGAAACATCACACTGGGACCGCGGTACGGCAACAAATTGACTTGGACCTGAGTGAACCCTGCAGAGTGGTCACCAACCCACGCCGATCGGCCCGCGAGCGGATTCTGGTAACCGCTCGCGACGGTGCCTCCGTAGCCGCCTGATGTGATGTTCGGGCCTGCGTCGGTCCACGTGTTGCCGCTGTCCACAGACGCCTCGAGCACCCCGCCGTCATAGAAGCTGGACCCCGCCGATTCGAATCCGTACTTGTGGAAGAAGGAGAGGCTCGCCGCGGTGGCGTCCGGGGGTATCGCCAATCCGGGGACCAGCACGAGGTAGTCGTCGCCGACCTCAGCCACATCGGCCGCAAACGCCGTGTGCGTTCCGGAGTGAGCAGGAGCGACGACGGACCCCCACAGGCAGTGAGTGGTCGCGCAGCCGATGCTGAACGAAGTGAACGAGCCGAAGCCGCCCTCGAAACCTTCGTTGAGCGCCGTGACGGTGCCGGGCACCTTCTGCAGTGGCGCGGGCGACCGACCACCCGACGCTGGTGGCGCCACAGAGCTTGCCGAATGGCCGTCCCGCGAGACCGCGCCACGCGCTTCGCTCGTCCCGGGGACGAGCGCCGTTCCGATGATCGAAACAACCCCGAGCACCGCGATGGACCGCCTGAGGATGCTCTGCGTGCGGATGCCCCGGTGGTCGTTCGCGCCGACGTCGCGCGTCTGCCGCCGAGCCCCAGGGAGGAGCATCTCGTTCGAATGCGTGAGGTCTTGCTGGTTCATCGATGGCCCCCGATCGACACGGCTTCCGCGTCCATGTCGCGCGATCGTAGACCGACCTTTGGTCGGGTCTGTCCACGACCACAGGCAATCCCCCGACCCGACATCAGCTGCATCGGACTCGTGGACGCCTCGTACCTCACCGTGTTGTTCGTCGCTCGCTGAGCTCAGCCCGTGGGGGCAGATCGGGCGTCACGGCCTACCGCCGGTCAGTGCGTGGACGACGTGGCGCAGTCGATCTTGGCCTGCTGCAGCTTGTCAATGGTCTCGGTCGTGGTGACGAGCGAGGTGTCGTCGGCGGCTGTGCTCAGCTCGCCGATGACGTAGTGGCCGTCGGCTGCCGGCGCGGCGGTGAAGGCGACGTGGTCGCCCACGGCGAGCGTCGGAAGACCGGTCGATGGCGCACCGTCGACGACGGAGCTCGCATCGAACGCCGCGGTGACGGAGGCGACTTCGATCGTCGCTTCTTCCACGGTGACCGTGATCGACGAGCCGTCGACGGCGGTGACCGTGCCGCTGACCTTGACGCCCGAGCTCGCGAGGTCTGGCTCGGCGTTGGCTGCGGCGTGCGCCTCGGCCTGCTTGGTGGCTGCGACGGAACCGTCGGGGTCAGACGGGTCGGCGCGGTCGGAGTCGGGCTGGTTCACGGCCAATTCGTCGAGGACGTACGAGCCATCGGGCTGCAGAACTGCGGCCAAGGCCACGTGTTCTCCAACGGCGAGCGTCGGGCGAGATGTGGTCGGGCGTCCGCCGTCGCGGTACGTCGTCGTGGCCGCGAACACTGCCGTGATGGACGCGGGACCGGTGAGGCCCGGGTCTCCTGACACCGTCACCGACGCGTCGTCCGCCGCCGTGATGGTCCCGGCGACCTTGATCCGCGCCGATGAATCCGCCGCGGCTGGTGGCTGCGACGATCCGATGTCTGCGCACGGGCCGCTGACGTCGATCGGCATCGTGGACGCCGGAAGAGATGCGGTGTCCGACGTCGAGCGCATGTCAGCGGGCGCGTCCGCCGTCGCGACCGGTTGCGGTCTCCTCGCCGCACCGGCGACGGCGACGAACCCGACGCCGGCCGCCAGGCCGAGCCCGACGGTGGCTCGGGTTGCCACTCGCCGGTTCCGGCGCCGACGGGTGAGCCGTTGGACCTGGCGGACGCGACCGGGGTTGTCCGGCATGGTCGCGGCGAGTCGGGCGAGGATGTCGCGGGCGAAGTCGGCGTCGGTGTCGTTCATGGTTGATCTCCGTCTCGTGGACTGGTTGGTCGTTCGAGGAGCCCGCGCAGCTTGGCGAGTCCTTTCGCGGTCTGGCTCTTGACGGTTCCGACGCTGCAGCCGAGCGCTGCGGCGGTGTCGGCCTCGCTGAGGTCTTCGTAGAAGCGCAGCACGAGCACTGCCCGCTGGCGAGGTGGCAGCTGAACGAGCGCAAGGCGAAGGCTCTCGTCGGCGAGGTCAGCCGGCTGGTCGGCGGCTCGCTCGGGGACGAGCGCTGTGGGAACCTCGCCGCGCCAGCGCCACCGGTGCCACGCGATGGCTGTGCGGAGCATCACCGTGCGGACGTACGCCGTGGGATCGCCGCGGCCAGCGACCTCTCCCCAGCGTTCGGCGACCTTGGCGAGCGACGTCTGAAGAAGGTCCTCGGCCAGGTGACGATCGGCGGTCAACAGCAAGGCGGTGCGAGCCAGGCGTGCGGAACGATGGCGCACGAACGCAGCGAATCCCTCGTCGACCCAGACCTCCACCGGCGCCTGGCCCCTCGGAGCCGCCGCCGGAGTGACGCCGTCCGCGGTCGGCGTCACATGGTCCGAGGTTGACATCACACTGCTCACACGCGTCGACACCCCCAAAAGGTTGCCTCAACTCACAGACGCCTTCGCTCGTCCGTCAATTCACGCAACGATCGACGCCGCACAGGTCACGCTCGGAGTCGCTGACACCGGTGACTTGATCAAAGCGAGCCAACGCGTTGCGCACGTGCTGCGCGCGATCAGCTCGACCAAGCTGAATCGCACCGGTAACAAACGCGGGTCCACGTCGAACAGGTCACCGCAACCTCGCATGGGCGACGTTCGCTCCGGTGCCCGGCCACAGGGTAGGCACCTGGCACCGGGAGTGGACTTACTTCTTGGCTGCGGCCTTGCGCTTCGTGGATCGCCGCCGGGCCGGCGGGTGTACCGGCGCACCAGCAGCAGCCTTTGCTGCGGCGATGGCGTCCCCGAGAGCGAGCCAATCGGCGCGCTCCAGCTTGTCCTTGAGCTCAGGAAGCAGCTCGGTCTCTTCCTCTTCGACGTGATGCGTGATCCCGCCCTTGAGCATCTCGGCCGCTGCGCCGAATCCGGGCTTGTCGACCATCTTGCCCATCGTACGAAGGCCCTCCCGAGCAAGGCCGTGCTCGATGTCCGCTTCCTCTGCGTCTTCGGCACCGATCTCCCTCGCGATCAATGGATAGAGGATCTTCTCCTCGATGTCCATGTGCAGCGTGAGAGCGGCGGTGACGTCGGCGCACATCTTCTCGCGCTGTGCACCTTCCTCAGATTCGGCGAGCGCCGTGAGGAGTCGCTTCACCTCACGGTGATCAGCCTTGAGGATCGTCATTGGGTCATTCATGTGATGCTCCTTCCGATGTCGTGGACGGCGTCGCAAGTACCCGTGACGGCAGCCGGTCAGACCCGCCACCGTGGCCAATCCGGATGTCCCGCTGGCGCCGCCGTCGCCATCAACTACCCGGAGCGACCTCGGCGTCCAGATACGCCTCGAAACGCTGCAGCGAGCGCTCGTTTCGATCTGGGCAGCGAACAGAGCTTCCGCTGAGATCTCGAAGTGTTGTTCAGTGACGGAAAGCCCCAACCCTGCCCAGCGTCTGCGGCATCGACATCTCGTTGCACCTCTTGACCTGCCAGTCATCGACCGTGGAGTTCGGCGGCTCGACGTACGGGCTCTGTGGCCTCGTCATTGGGTCGCTCATCGTCAGCGCCTACCCCGGAGCGTGCAATGTCCAACCACACCATCTCCGATGGGCTTCGACACGCCTGTTCCAACCGATCGGCGAACGCTCAGATCAGCGCGAGCGTGTTGTCGTCAGGAAGCCCGTTGAAGTACTTCGCCAGCGCGAGATCGAAAACCTCGCCGTGACCATCGACGTGGGAGAACAAGGTCATCGAGGAGTGGAACTTGAGATCGTCGGGAAATCCGAGGACGCGATCCAGGCGCACGCCGTCGATCGCCGTCACCAGCCGTGCGCACTCTTCGAGGCGGGCGCGAAGAACGTCGTGAGCCAGATAAGCCGCCGCCTCGTCCATGTCCGCGATCGCGTACTTCTGCGCCATCGAGCTGGAACCGAGGCCCGCGATCTGCGGAAAGATGAACCACATCCAATGTGATCGCTTCGCCCCAGACCGCAGCTCGGACACGACGCGCGGATAGACGGCCGCTTGGGCATCGACGAACCGCTGGAGATCGTACGAATCGCTGCCCACCCCCAGCACCGTAGTCACGAGAGCAGCTGGCGATCCTCGTGCTCGATTCGTCACTGCGCGGGTTTGGCACCACAGCCGCACGGGTAACGGCGCTGCCACCTGCGATCGACACGTCGATCGGCATGACCCGGGAGGCTCGATGTTCGACGACAACGATATGAAGACCGCGGCGATCACCTTTCGACTGCCGGCGGCGGTCGACGCGACGACTGCTGCCGTCCTCGGCGACTTCAATGACTGGGATGCCACCGCTCACCCAATGGACAGAGCGCCCGACTGAACCTTCGACTGCGTGATCGAAGTCGACGTTGGCCGCACCTACCAGTATCGCTTCCTGGTCGACGACGAAGGTGGGAGAACGACTGGAACGCCGACTCGTATGCACCGAACAACTTCGGTGGCGACGACTCCGTCCTCGACCTCACCCACGATTCATCCCGGCTGACCGCGATTCCAGCCCTCGACGCGCCGCCCGTCGCAGAGGACGGCGTGCCACCAGTCAAAAAGCGCTCAGTACAGAAGCGGCCAAGCCGGGCGACGAAATGACGATCTGGCCCCGGTCCATCCCGACGCATCGACGATGGTCTCGCATCTCGAGCGCAAGAAACCGACCATCGCGCCGGCGTGATGGCGTCTTGTGGGACGTCGCGCCGAGTGCGACGACGTCCGACCGCACGGCCAACGAGGACTCGTCAGTGGCTTCGGCCGCACGTCGACCGAACTCGCCGCCCGGATCGGCGATGGCTACTCCAACACCTCCCCCGGCCAAGGACCTCCTCGACCGCTGCCGCAAGGCCGGCGGCAAAAGGGACCGCTGACCGCATTGTTCGACCACGCATCGGCCACCGTCGCGTCGACAACCGTTTGGGATGCGGTCGATGCGGGGTACAACCGACCAGCGGACGACATCGACGAGGAGTATCTGATGACGACTGACCAGCTCGACTTGTTTGGGCGTGCGAGTCTGTGGACGCTCGGCAAGGTAGCTGGCGCCACCGGGCAATTGGATGCCAACACCCCCTGCGATCAATGGGTGGTGCGCGACCTGATGAGCCACATGCTCGACACGCAGCGCTACTTCGTAGAGTCGGCGAAGGGGCATGACGACGCGTTGCCGCCATCACCGACACCCACAACGGCGTTGGGAAACGATCCGGTGGGCATGTTCGAACAAGCTCGCGCGGAGACGCTGCGGACCTTCGGGGAACCGGGAGTCATCGACAGCAACGGCACATCATTGGAGATCGCGTTCAGTGACCAGTTGTTGCACGGCTGGGACCTCGCGAGAGCCACAGGCCAGGATGAAACGATGCCGGCCGGCCTGGCGGAGGCGGCTTATTACATGATCCACGGCCGGTTCACCGACGAGCAGCGCAAGGGCATCTTCAAACCAGAACTGACTGTCGCCGCAACCGTCTCGGCCCAAGAAAAACTGCTGGCCTACACCGGTCGCAAGTGCTGACAACGAGCGAGCCACGCTCGACCAGCACGGGAGGAGAAGCATCGTGGTGCTCAACAAGAAAGAGAAGGAACGGCTTCCGGCTACGTTGCAGCGCTCGCCCGTCAAGGCCCAGGCGACCTATATGCACACCCTCGAGTCCGCCGAACAGGACCACGGCGATGGTGAGGCGGCCCACCGGATCGCGCTCGCGTCGCTGAAGCACTCATTCGAAAAGGTCGGCGATCACTGGGAGCCGAAGGACGACCCCGGCCCAAGCGACGATCAGGACGCGAAGACCGGAGTGGAAGCCCGGACCAACCCGGTCAAAACCGCCGGCGGCGTGGACGCCAGGGCCACCAAGACCCACCTGCTGGAGGTGGCCACCAGGCTCAATGTCCGCGGCCGATGGGAGATGTCGAAGGCCGATCTCGTCGCCGCGATCGACAAGGCCAATCGCAGCGCCACCGCAAAAGCATCGCGATAGCTCTTGATTTCTCTGAATGCGGGATGTATCGATCCCATCGAACACTGGGTCGTCCGCCCCAATTCCGCGGAGCTCCCTTCAAATCCTCCCGTTCCGGCTCTATCTCCCCTGGTAGACGGCTTGCCGCGGCTGGGCCTCCCGAGGTCCAGGGTGGCGCTGGACCACTCCCACCACGAGCTGGGCGGACCGCCTGTCTGCAACTGACGGGTGTGGCCCGCCACAACGGTGTCACCCGTCAGACGGTGCACGCGTGGTCGCGGAAGTACGCAACCCACGGACTTGCCGGGTTGGCAGGTGGTTCAGCGAGGCCGTCGTCGTGTCCGCATCAGATGACACCCGAGGTCGAGGCGCGGGTGGTGACGATCCATCGCGAGCACCCGGGGTGGGGTCAACGCACGATCCGACATCAGCTCGGCCAGGAGAGGATCTCACCGGAGCCGACGTGAACGACAGATCGACTGCCACCACCAGCACAACGGGCACAGCCGCGGTCCCTTCGATCAACTCGATCCGCACCGCCCGCAACGGCGCTGAGGGATCGAGCACTCCGACCGGTCCACAGAGGCGAACGGCGTCCGTCCATCGGCGCATCCCGCGCAGCGACATCAGCCGCTGCCGTTCGATCGACGGCTCCATCGGTAGCACGACCACCGCACAGCGAGTTCCCGGCTGACCTGACCCGGCGCCGCTTTCTCGCCTACGTCCTCGCCCGACACGCTCGCCACGCCGACACCACTGCCAGATCAATGACCTCGCGCGCGGTGCGTGCCGCCGCAAAGGTCAGCTCTCGACAAGAATCGCCAAAGCTCGTTCGATCCGGCGACCATGGATGGACTCCTCGCGGCCATTGAGTCGGAGCAGGCGTTGCACCGCTTCATCGGGCTCGTTGTCAGCCCAGCGTTGGTAGCCGGCATCGCCGTCGAACTCGACCTGCATCACGATCTTCAGGAAGTTGCCATCGATGCGATCGGGAAGGCCGACCGGAAGTTGCTCGTCGGCATGCGAGGGTCGGACGAACTCGCCGCATTTGATCGCGATCGCACGGCCGACGCGTCGTGCATGTCCGGCCTCCTCGCGTCCGTTGCGTCGGAGGAGCTGCGCGACTTCGTCGTTGCCGACACGGTCTGCCATCGCCGAGTACAGAGCCTCACCGCCGAGCTCGATCATGTAGAGAGACATGAGGTGATCGACTTGCAGCGCCTGCAGTTGACTGAGGTCCCGGTAGCTGTAGCTGGGCGAAGGATCGGCGGCCATGCCTCGAACCGTATCCGACGATGAAACCCGACGAGTGAGACCATGGTTCGGGTCTGGTCCGGTTGACGCAGGTGCGGAGCCACCGGCGGTTGGGGTCGTCGCGACAGCAGCTGTGCAGAGCTGTTCGATCGCCACATCAGGGTGGGGGTTGGCAGTCCGAACGTCGACAGACCGACTGGCCCAGCGAGGACTGCGGCGAGGCGTCGTGGTGCGATGGTGGCGAGATCGGATGTCGCCACCGTGGTGTCGTAGCTTCTCGGGGTGATCGGAGATCTCGATGTGCGCATCGGTTACGGGGCCGGCACCGGCGTGAAGTCGGTGGCGGCAGTGCGCTCCGAGGCGCAATGGGCAGCTGCTGCTGGCTTCGACAGCTTCTGGTTGTCGCAGGTGTTCGGTGTTGATCCGATCGTCGCGCTCGCCGCTGTCGCAGATGCTGCGCCGCAGCTCGCCGAGCTCGGCACGTCGGTCGTCCCGATGGTCGGCCGACATCCCCTTGCCCTGGCTGCCCAGAGCCTCACGGCGCAGAGCGCTCTGGATGGGCGCTTCACGCTCGGCATCGGCACGTCGCACCGGATCGTTGCCGAAGGCTTCTTCGGTGAACGATACGACGGCGCTCCCGCCAGGGTCGCAGAGCATCTCGCCGCGCTCACGCCGTTGTTGAACGGCCGACCCAGCGACGTGGACGGTGAGCAGGTGTTCGCGAAGGGGTGGCTGACGATCGACGCGGCTCCCGTGCCGATCTTGCTCGCCGCGCTCGGGCCTCGGATGCTCGAGTTGGCAGGGCGGCTCACGGCATGCACCACGCTGGGGTCGTGTGGACCGCAGACGATCGCAACGCACATCGCTCCGTTGCTGAACGCAGCTGCAGCGCGCGCCGGCCGATCGGCGCCGCGAATCGTCGCTCTGGTCGGGGTGTGTGTCACGGACGATCCTGACGGCCTTCGCGCCGTCTTGCGATCCGACAACGCGATGTACGACGCCTTTCCCAGCTACCGCGAGGTCCTCGACCGCGAAGGTGTGGCGAGCGGTGCGGACCTCGCCCTGCTCGGTTCGATGGACCAGATCGTTGACGGTCTGCGCGCTTACGTCGCCGCTGGCGTCACGGATCTGCGGATCACGATCGCCTCACGAGACGAACGTGAGCGAGATGCGACCCGCGCCGGCCTCGAGCACGCGCTCCGAGTGTGAGCCAACGATGCTCGTCGACGAATCGCGTCATCGGTTCGATTCGCCCGGGTCGAGCCCCGGAGTCGTGTGCTGCGCTCGGGATTCGCGGGCTCAGCGATCTCCGTCGAGGTCGATGCCGGTTGCTTCGTCGACGAGGTCGGCCTCGTGGGCTTGGTGTTCGCGGAACTGGCGAGTGACCACGCTGAGGCGGTGTCGGATGGCGTCGGGGTCGACCTCGATCGTTGGGTCGGGTTCGGTCTGCTCACGGAGCGAGGCGACGGCGATCGTGAGGTCGAGGAGCTCTTGGCGGAGGTTCTGGACCCGGTCGACGTAGGTCGGGTTCGACAGGGCGATCTCGTCGAACAGATCGAGGGAGTGCTGAGTCGCAGGGAGCCGTTCGCGCAGCACGACGTCCAGAGCGTCGATCGCGACGGACACTCGATGCATCCACGTGCGCTGCCGGCGCGGTGCTGGGGCCGTGAGGGCGTACTCGAGCACGTGCAGGGCGCGCAGCGCCGCCCGGCGTTGCGCGGCGACGTCATCGGCGAGGGATCCGAACGGCGAGATGCTGCGAGGGGTCGTGGGTTCGGACATCGTGCTCACCGTCGGGTCGACGATCGGGGAGCACGTCCGCGTTCGGGGGCCGGGCGATCGTGGGCCGCATCGCCATCGCGTGATGACGCATCCGTGTACCGACGCACGCCACGCGTGTCGGCGAGACCGGCGCTGTCCCTGAGCTCGTCGAGCATGACGCCGTCGGCGTCGCGCTTGGTGAAGTGGAACCGCCTCAGTGCGTTCGCCGTCACGACGTGATCTGCTTCGGTCGTGCGGAGTTGGCGGATGAGGTGGTCGACACCGAAGCGGGTCAGTCGCCCCGGGTGACCGGAAGTCCCTGATCGCTCGCTCGTGAAGACCGGGCCGGTTCGGCGGATCCCGACGCACCGTCGGATCGCCTTCGCGCTCTCGCGCTCGAGGACGACGCGTTTGGATTCACCGCGGCGACGCACCGTGATGGACATCAGTGGGGATCTGCCGGAGACATCCTCCACGTCCAACGCCAACGCCTCGGCAACCTTGAGACCATCGGACACCAACAGCGCCACCAAGGCATCGAGGCGGGGATCCAGCGAAACTGCCATCGCTCGGTACGCCGCCACCGCCTCCGCGGAGAGCTGCAGCGTCGGGCTCGGATCGCCGGAAGCAACCCTCGGCCGATCGACACCGCGAGTGGGGTTGCTCCCCGCGAGCCGTTGCTCGACGGCGAAGTCGTAGAACGATGACAGCGCCGACCAACGCCGTCTCACGGTCGAGTCACTGTCCCCCGCGGCCTCGCGGGCCACCTGGAAGGCGACCAGCGTGGTCACGTCCGAGCTCAGCGGCACGACGCCGTGCTGTGAACACCAGCGACCGAAGACGTCGAGGTCCGAACGGTACGCAACGCGCGTGTTGGGCGAGGCCTGGGTGTCCAGCCAGCGCTCTACGGCGGAACGCTGGAGTTCCATCGCGGACGGACGCGGCGTCTTCGCTGGCATGCCGACATCATGACGACGGGCGATGCTGCTGTCAACATAATCACCGCGTCGCAACCCGCACCGAGCCTCTTGACACTCAACATAACCTCGCTATTATGTTGAGTGATCCGGAGTCGCTCAGCGGCTCGAACCAACAGAGAAGGAGTGTTGACATGATGATCCAGACCGACCCGTTCCGCGACCTCGACACGCTCTTCGGCCGGCTGTCGGGTCGCCAGCAGAACACCGGCGGCGTGATGCCGATGGACGCCTTCCGACGCGGCAGCGACGTCTGGGTGCACATCGACCTGCCCGGCGTGAAGGCCGACAGCCTCGACATCACCGTCGAGCGCAACGTGCTCACCATCGCGGCCGAGCGCAACTGGCAGCGCCAGGAGACGGACCAGCCCTACTTCGGCGAGCGCTACCGCGGTTCGTTCCGACGCCAGATCCAACTCGGTGACGGCCTCGACCTCCAGAACCTCGAGGCCGACCTGCACGACGGCGTCCTCACGATCCGCATCCCGGTCGCCGAGCAGGCCAAGCCCCGCAAGGTCCAGATCGGCCAGCACCACAGCGACTCACCCGACGCGATCGAGGCAACCACGTCCACCGCTTCGTAGCCGTCCACGCCGACCCACGGGCACCCGTTGCGACGCAGCCGGCGGCAACGGGTGCCCTGTCGCGTCCAGCCACGTGTGCGCGGCACGGCTCGTGACATCACCGACCAACGTCGAATCGACGACGATTGCTTGGACAGGCAGAGCACCTCGCTGATCTCGGGGGCGCTCATCAGGCCACTCGACGCAGATCGGGAACGGATCGCGGAAGGTCACGTGCAGTCGTGTTCGGCTTGCGAGCGGGGTCTGGTGAGGTCGGGGGACTCCACGCCGAGCAGCTCGTGGACAGTGAGCCGGGCGTCGTGGTGAGCGAGGATCGCCTGGCCGACGCATTCGGCCTGCGACGGTGTGAGGCCGTCAGCGGCTTCCAGGGTGTCGTCGAGCAGGCCCATCTGGGCATGGGTGCCGAGGGTGGAGAAGATGGTGTCCGCCTGCTCGGCGGTGGTGGTGGCGCCGGTGACGAACGGGCAGTCGGCCTTGTCGGCCGGAACGGTGAGGTCGACGAGGTACTTGGTGACGAGGTCGGTGATGCACTGACTCGTGCCGAAGGCCGTGTGCCCGGCGCCTTCCCAGGTGATCGACACCGCGCCACTGCCGAGCGCGGCAGCCATCTCGTGCGAGTAGTGCCAGGGCGTGGCCGGGTCGCCGCGGGTGCCGACCACGACGATCGGCGGCGCGCCATTCGCCGTGGTGATCGCCGGGATCGGTTCGGCGGTCGGCGGGAAGTCGCTGCAGTCCGATGACGCGCTGCCGCGCCCGGCGAAGTCGGCGCAGCGGATCGCCAGGTTCGCATAGTCGAAGTTCGGCTCCGCCTCCATGACCGCTGGGTAGCCGTACTCCATGTAGCTCGCGAACGCGGCCAGCGTGGACGCGTCGCCCTTCGCGGCATCGTTCAGTGCGATCGCCAGGAACGGCCAGTCGTCGACGGTGTACATCGACTCGACGATGATGTCGTCGAGGTCGGAGGCGCTCACCGACTTCGTGCCCGAGAAGTAGGCGACCGGCAGCTTGGCCACATCGCCGCGAACCTTGTCGAGCATGGCCTGCGCGTCGGGTCCGAGCGCGCAGTCCGTGGTGGCGTCGCACAGCTTGACGAAGATCGCGACCGTGCCGTCGAAGTCCTGCTCGGCGTAGAAGTCGTCGCCGTAGTGCTTGGTCGTGTTGACCTTGCCCGCCGCCGGATCAACGGACCCGTCGAGCACGAGCGCGCGGATGTGACCCGGGAACATGTCGGCATACACACCGCCCAGGGCGGTCCCGTAGCTGTACCCGAGGTAGCTGAGCTTCGCGTCGCCGATCGCCGCGCGGATCATGTCGAGGTCGCGGGCGACGTTCGGTGTGCCCAGATACGACAGGTAGTCCCCGGTCGAGGCGATGCACTGCCGCAACGAGCTCGACCCGGGCGTCACGTCGCCGTTGCACGACACACCGGTCGACGCGCCGACGCCACGCGGATCGAAGCCGACGATGTCGAACCGGTCGAGGATCTGCTGCGGCATGCTCGCCGCGCTGTTGTACGCGAGGTTGATGCCGGAACCGCCAGGACCGCCAGGGTTCAGCACCAGCGAACCGACGCGCTGCGACGACTTCGCCGCCGGCAGCCGATCGAGCGCGATGGTGATCTCCCTCCCGGTCGGCTTGGTGTAGTCCATCGGCACCGAGATCGTGCCGCACTGCCACGGGGCTGCCTCGTCCTTGCAGGCGCGCCAGTCGACGGTGCCGACGTGGACGGGTTGCGAGTCGGGCACGGAGTCGTCGGGGGTCGAGGTCGTCGATGCGGCGGCAGTGTCGATCGGGGCCGCCGATCGATCCGAGCGTGCGACACGCACGCCAGCTGCCATCGCCGAACACCCGGCGCACGTGAGCAGCGCGGCGGCGAGCAGAGCGAGTGGTCGCCGCGTCCTCGTCGAGCCCATCTCGGGAAGGATGCCAGGTCGACGGGCCGGCCGTGGGTCGCACTGATGACGCGTGGCGAACGGACATCATCACTCGCCCGGCGCCAGCGACGGCTGCGTCAGTCCGAGGTGTGCGTCGAACCCTGGTCGCCACGTAGCTGCCGAGCGCCGACGTCTGCGTCCTGCTCGCCGCCGGGACCGGGACCGATCACGCCATCGGCGACGACTCGTTCGTCTTCGGCGCCGGGGCCTGCCGGCGCCTGATCGTCGCCGTCGAGGAGCGAGGAGCCCTGACGATCGACGACACCGTGGGAGGAAGCCACGTCGGCACTGCGACCGAAGATGAAGTACGCGACGCACGCGGCAACTGCGATCAGTCCGACGATTGCCCAGATCATGGCGATCTCCTTCCTCGATGGACCATCCGGTCCGCGCGAGCACCCATTGGTTTCCCCGTCGCGCCCACCGGCAAACCCGACGATGACGCACCTCGGACGTCTGGTTGGCCGGGGCGGCGGCCGGTCAGGGCTCGAGGATGGAGCGGAGGGTCTCCAGGTCGGTTCGGACGCTGCTGACGTCGTTGGCGAAGTCGCCGTCGCTCCGGCAGCGCGATACTTCGTCGCATGCGCTTCGGACTCAAGACAGCACCGATGAACACCAACTGGGACTCGATGCTCGCCATCTGGCAAGCGGCCGACCGGTTGGAGATCTTCGAGAGCGCGTGGAACTTCGATCACTTCGAACCGATCTTCTCCGATCGCAGTGGGCCGTGCCTCGAGGGATGGTCGATGCTCGCGGCGATGGCGACCGCGACGTCTCGGATCCGCCTCGGCTGCCAGGTGAGCGGGATGCCGTATCGGCACCCGTCCGTGCTCGCCAACATCGCGGCGACGATCGACATCATCAGCGGCGGCCGGCTGATCATCGGTCTCGGTGCCGGTTGGAACCAGGAGGAGTCCGACGCGCTCGGCATCCGCCTCCCACCGCTCAAGGAGCGGATGGACCAGTTCGAAGAAGGCGTGCAGGTCATCATCGAACTGCTGTCGCAACCTCGGGCGAACTTCAGCGGTCAGCACTTCACGTTGACCGACGCGTGGTGCGAGCCCAAGCCGATCCAGCGCCCGCACCCGCCGATCGCGATCGGCGGCAACGGTGAGCGGCGCACGCTGCGGATCGTCGCCCGCTTCGCGCAGCACTGGAACTCGACGCTCGGCGACATCGATGAATGGCAGCGCAAGGGCGCTGTGCTCGACGCGCACTGCGCCGATGTCGGTCGCGACCCGGCGGAGATCGAGCGTTCGGTGAACGTGCGGTTGTCCCCGGGACAGGACCCGCGCGAGCTGCAGCCGGCGATCGAACGGTGGCGCGAAGCAGGCGCCGACGTGTGCATCATCAACCTCAGCACCCCGACGACCCGGGCGTCGTCGAGCCGCTCGCGGCAGCCCTCGCCGCGATCAGTTGATCCGCGAGGGCTCCCCGACATGAAGCGCCTGCGAATTCTGCTGGCCGACGCGTAGAGATTCCGCGAAGGGCGAACACCGGACGCGGGCGTCGGCCCTACGTTGCCCGCATGAGCGTCGCCATCCCGATCCTGCTGGTGCTCGCCGGCATCGGCGCCGTGTGCGCGCTCACGATGGTCCCCTTCGTCGTGCTGTCGTGGCCGCAGCGCGTGCGTTGGATCGTGTCGTCCCAGTCGATGAGCTACGTCGTCGGCGGACCGCTGCCCCCGCTGCCGATCGACGTCCGCGAGGTGGTCGTCGAAGCGGTCGCGATCGATCGCAACCAGATCGACATCGTCATCGCCGACACCGCTCGTGACGGACACGATCCAACGACGTACGCGACCGACTGCCCGTCGCGAGATGTGGTCGCGTTGCTCCGCGACTGGACGGCGCTGCGCACCCCGTTGCTGCTGTTCGTCGACGAATCGGGCGCGACGTTGCACGGGCCGACCACGTCGATCGGCCGTCTCGGACGAATCGCATCTGGCGGTCTGGTCGATTCGTCGAGTGGGTAGCAGTGCCGCGCCGGTCAGCCGACGGCACGACACGAGGACGATTCGAACATGGCAACCGCGAAGCAGAAGCCGGGCAAGACGACGAAGCCGAAGGCCACGACGACCACGCGCACCACGAAGAAGGCTGCCGCCGCACCCTCGTCGCCGCGCCGAAGTGACCACATCGGTGCCGGCGGAGAGCCGCACCAGGTCGCCGGGACAGGCTTGGTGCTGACCACCCAGCAGGGCGTCCCGGTCGCCGACGACCAGAACACGTTGCGGCTCGGGGCGCGTGGGCCGGCGCTACTGGAGGACTTCCACTTCCGGGAGAAGATCTTCCACTTCGATCACGAACGGATCCCCGAGCGCGTGGTCCACGCCCGCGGCTATGGCGCGCACGGCTTCTTCGAGACGTACGAACCGCTGACCGATCTGACGAGTGCCGACATCTTCCAGCGCGCCGGCGAGCGCACCCCCGCGTTCGTGCGGTTCTCGACCGTGGCCGGCAGCAAGGGTTCGAGCGACCTGGCTCGCGACGTGCGCGGCTTCGCGGTGAAGCTCTACACGCAGGAGGGCAACTGGGACATCGTCGGCAACAACATCCCGGTCTTCTTCATCCAGGACGCGATCAAGTTCCCCGACTTCGTCCACTCGGTGAAGCCCGAGCCCGACCGCGACTTCCCGCAGGCGCAGTCGGCTCACGACAACTTCTGGGACTTCGTGTCACTCGTGCCCGAGTCGACGCACATGCTGATGTGGGTCATGTCGGATCGGGCCCTCCCCCGCTCGTTGCGCTTCATGGAGGGCTTCGGCGTGCACTCGTTCCGCTTCGTCAACGCCGCCGGCGAGTCGCACTACGTGAAGTTCCACTGGAAGCCGAAGCAGGGTCTGCAGTCCGTGGTGTGGGACGAGGCCGTGAAGATCAACGGAGCCGATCCCGACTTCCACCGCCGCGACCTGTGGGACGCGATCGAGCAGGGCGACTTCCCCGAATGGGAGCTCGGCGTGCAGGTGTTCGACGATGCGTTCGCCGACTCGTTCGAGTTCGACATCCTCGACCCGACCAAGCTCATCCCCGAAGAGCTGGTCCCCGTGCGGCGGATCGGCCGGCTCGTGCTGAACCGGCGGGTCGACAACTTCTTCGCCGAGACCGAGCAGGCCGCGTTCTGCACCCAGAACATCGTCCCCGGGATCGACTTCACCAACGACCCGCTGCTGCAGGGCCGCAACTTCTCGTACCTCGACACCCAGATCAAGCGCCTCGGCGGACCGAACTTCACCCACATCCCCGTCAACGCACCGAAGTGCCCGATGGCCCACTTCCAGCAGGACGGCCACGCGGCGATGACCAATCCGGTCGGACGGGTGAACTACGAGCCGAACTCGTGGCCGGGTGACCAGCGCGGCCCGCGTGAGGACCCCGAGCGCGGCTTCCGCAGCGACGCAGCGCACGAATCGGGCGACAAGCGCCGCGCTCGGCCGGAGAGCTTCGCCGATCACTACAGCCAGGCCGGGCAGTTCTACCGCAGCCAATCGCCCGTGGAACAGCAGCACATCATCGAGGCGTTCACGTTCGAGCTGAGCAAGTTGGAGCGAGCGGACATCCGCGAACGGATGGTCGCCAACCTGCGCAACGTCGACGACGACCTCGCCGCGACGATCGCGGCCGGACTGGGCTTGGTCGCTCTCCCGGCGCAGGCCACGGCGGCAGCAGCCCCGAACACGACGCTGCCGGAGTCGGCTGCGCTGAGCATCCTCGCCAACGGCCCGACGTCGTTCGCCGGGCGCAAGGTGGGCGTCGTGCTCACCGACGGAGCAAGTGCGTCGGCGTGGAACCAGCTGAGTCGAGCGCTGAAGAACGAGGGCGTGACGGTCGAGGTGGTCGCCCCGAGGATCGGCGGCGTCGACCTCGACGACGGCACCCGCGTGGCCGCTAAGCAGATGCTCGGCGGCGGTCCGTCGGTGCTGTACGACGCGGTCGCCGTGATCGCCTCCGCCGACGGCGCGGCGCAGCTCGCCGCACATCCCGCGGCGAAGGACTTCGTCACGGATGCGCACGCGCACTGCAAGATCATCGGACGTGTGACAGCCGCCCAACCACTGTTCGCCGCCGCAGGGCTCACCGAGCTCGTCGACGCCGGATACGTCGACATCGGCACCCGAAAGGGCCCGGCGGCCTTCGTCGACGCCTGCCGAGCCGGCCGTCAGTGGGACCGCAGCGGCACCTGACCCACGCGAACAGTGGACACCGAGTGCCTCCCCAGGTTGTGTTCCGGGGCTTCAGGTGGTTCATTCGACCGATGAACGATTCGTCGGTTGGCCCCAACTCAGAGGAGGGGGCGCCGGTTCGTCGCTCGAACCGCGCCCGCTCCACCGTGGACACGAGCCTGCGCCCGGCGGCGAAGTCGGTGCCGGACCTCTCGGTCATCGCCGCCCTGTACCTGGACTCGCTCCGGCTCGGCAAGCGTCCGATCCAGGCACTGATGGAGCGCTTCAACGTCGACCGCGAGTCGGCCAAGTCCTGGCCGGCGATGTGTCGCGACGCCGGGCTGCTGCCCGCCCGCGATCAGCCGCAGATCGTGGCCGCGCCGACCGACGACCAGTCGCACCGGCTGCGCGTCAGCGGCTGAACGACCACTCCGGGATCTTCGGGGTCTCGGAGCCAGCACGGCGGGGTACCCGGTCTTCCGCTCGGCATCGGCCGGGCCGAGCCCCCGAGGAGGCACCCGTGCCCGACATCGATGTCATCGCGCTGTTGATCGCCAAGCCCGGATCGGCCGATCAGGTCGCCAAGGCGCTCCACGATCTGGTCGCCCCCACCCGCGCCGAGCCCGGTTGCATCTCCTACGAGCTGTTCACGTCGGCCACCTCGGACACGACGTTCTTCACCGTCGAGAAGTGGCGCAGCCAGGCCGACCTCGACGCGCACATGCAGACCCCGCACATCCATGCCGCACTCGCTGCGGCGGGCGACCATCTCGCCGCCGCCCCCGGCATCCATCCGCTCATCCCGTACAACGGCTGACGCGCTCTCGTCGACGTCCGCGAACCGGCGATGCGTAGATTGACCCACGTGGCCATGTCAGCGCTCCAGCCGCAACCGCGTTGTGAGCACGTGGCCGTCGTCCACCGCGGACCGGACGACCTCGCCCGGCGCCTCGCGCCCATCCTGCACCGGGCGGCAGCCGAGAACGCTCCCGTGCTTCTCTGCCTCGACGGGCAGACCGAGGCGTGCGTGCGGTCCGGGGTCGGAGCGATCTGCGAGTCGTTCGAGTTCCGCCCGGCCGACGTGCGCTCTGCCACTCCCGGCAGGGCGATGGCGGCGCTCCACGCCTTCATGTCCGGCGCACAGCGGTCAGGGGCGACGGCCGTATGGTCGATCGGTGCGATCCCGCTCGCCAACGACGGTCGCGACCATCGCTGGGTGCGCTACGAGGAGGCCGTCCTCGCCATGTTCGCCGATCAACCCCTGCGCGCCGTGTGCCTCTACGACGCGCTCACCACCCCGCCCGCGGTTCGCGACGGCATCGACCGCGCCCACCAGATGCTCGACGGCGAGTGGCACGATCACGATCAGCCGTCAGAGGGCGCGCTCGCGGACGTGGAGATCGAGCCGCTGCTGCCGGCCCACCCTCCGGATCTGGCCCTGAACGACTTCACGCCGCGCAGCGCCCGTCGCGCACTCGATGCCGGGTTCGCTCCGCACCTGTCGGACGCCTCGATGGCCGACCTGCAGCTGATCTGCAGCGAGCTGGCCACCAACGCCGTTCTGCACGGCGAACCACCGGTCGCGATGCGCGTCTGGATCGGGCCAACGGGCTGCGTCGTGCAGGTCAGCGATGGCGGCTCGACCACGATCGATCCGTACGCCGAGCTTCGTCCGTGCGCCGGCGGTGCCCACGGCGGGTTCGGCCTGTGGACGGTCGGGCAGATCGCCGACTCGGTGACCATCGTCCGCACCGAGCACGGCAACGCCGTGACCGTGTCCCTGCCGTTGCGGTAGCTCGGCTTCGGGCTCACGCAACGATCGGACGTCGCCGGCGCCGGTACCCGAAGATCGCCGCGAAGACAGCACCCGTCAGCACGGCGGCACCGCCGATGATCAGCAGGACGTCGATCGCGATGTGGGTGGCCCTTCCGACGTAAAACGGCAGCGCATCGTACGGACGACGCGATGTCGCCTCGGTGCACGAGACCGTCGCCGGTCCGGGTGGGCCCGAGAAGTCGCCGACGGACGCGAGGTGGCCGATCTGACCGGCCTCCGACTGATCACCGCCGGCGACTCGAACTCCACTGCCGTCGGCGAAGCGAACATCGCAGTTCGTGTCGCCGGCGACCCGCTCGGGTTCGTCCTTCGCATCGCTGTCGACGTCGACGTAGATCGTGTAGGTCTGTCCCTTCACCGCGCTGAAGGCACGCGCCACGGGCGCGTCGTCCGGATAGCCGACGCTGCCTCGCGCGACTGCCTCCTGGCGCAGGTTCCTCGACTGCAGAACGATCGACACGATCCCGTACGGCAGCGCGACCGAGCTGGCGAAGAACCCGATGAACGACAGCGCGATCAGGAACGTGCCGCGCCCGCGCGTCCGAGACTCAACGCCGATCGCGCTTCCACCACTCATCGCCATTCCGCTGCTCCATCCGCCGGGACGTCCCGACGGAACTGTAGGCGGTGTCAGCGGTTGGTGGCGCCCATGTCGATCTTCATCTGCAGGCCGGTGATCATCTTCGCCTCGTCACTCGCGAGGAACGCCACGGCGTTGGAGATGTCGCTCGGGTCGGCCATCAGCGGTGGCAGGGTGTTCATGAAGAGCGGCCCCATCGTCGCGCCGTGCTTCATGATGACCTCCATCAGTCCCTGGGCATCGCCCATCGCCGTGGCCACACCGGACGGGTGGATGCTGTTGACGCGGATGCTGTGCTCGCCGAGCTCGTTGGCGAGGCCACGGCAGAGGCCGACGACGCCGTGCTTGGCCGCGGTGTAACCGAGCGTGAACGGCTGGCCCTTGAGACCAGCCACCGAGCTGACCAGGATGATGGAGCCACCGTGCCCCGCGGCGATCATGTGCGGCACCGTCGCCCGCACGGTGTTGAACACGCCGGTGAGGTTGGTGTCGATGACGGCCGTGAACATGTCGGTGGTGTAGTCGCCGACCTCACCCCAGTTGATGATGCCGGCGTTGGCGACGACGACATCGATCGCGCCCAGCTCGGCGACGGCGTCGTTGGCGAGCTGCTCGAGCGCGGCGTAGTCACGCACGTCGACCTGGCGGGACACGACCCGCGCGTTCGGCGCGGCCGCGGCGATCGCCTCGAGCGTCTTCGGGAAGTCGTCGGACGACGTCGGCTTGATCATGTTGTGCTCGACGGGGCCGCAGATGTCGGAGATGACGAGATCGGCCCCCTCGCTGGCCAGGCGCACAGCGTGCGACCGCCCCTGTCCGCGCGCCGCGCCCGTGATGAATGCCACCTTGCCATCGAGACGTCCCATGACGGCCCCTTTCGTTCGAATCAGATCCAGCGGCGACAGTACGCCGCCGACCACCGGATCCCAAGAACGGAGCCGCGTCGGCGGTCAGTCCTCGAACAGCGCGAGCAGCGCGTCGAACTCGCTCTCGATCCTCTGCCGGGCGCGTGCCGGCAGCGCGAGGCGGTCCTCCCAGCGATGGAGATCGTCGTTCACGGACACCGCGAGCGCGCGGCCCGCCGGTGTGAGCGTGACGTGCACACGGCGGCGGTCGTCCTGGTCGGCCGTCCGCACCAGCCAGCCGGCCTGCTCGAGCCGGTTGATGGTGAGCGTCATCCCGCCGGTGGTGCGGCGGAGGACCTCGGCGATGCGGCTCGGTGTGGTGCGCTCGCCGGGAGAACGGCGCACGACGCCGAGCACGAGGTAGTCGGCGAGGTTGATGCCCGCCTTCGTCGCGACGTCCTCGAGCGCCTTGGTCACGAGCAGGTTCAGGCGCACGACCTTGGCGACGAGGCCGGGCTCGCCGGTCTCGATGTCGGGCTCCCAGTGCGCCCGTCCGGCGACGCGCTCGTCGGAGACGGCGCCCGCGTTGCCGCTCACTTGGTGATGCCGAACCGGTCGAGGCCGTACACGTGGATCGCGTTGCCGCGCAGCAGTTGGTACGTCTCGTCCGCGTTCAGCCCGGCGGCCGTGACGAGACGGTGGGCGACGGACCGCGAGTTCGGGAAGCTCCCGTTGGGATGCGGGAAGTCGCACTCGAACAGGATGTGCTCCATGCCCACCTCGTCGCGGCTGCGCAGACCGTGGAGGTCGTCGAAGATGCAGCCGAAGATCCGCCCCTTGACGTAGGTCGACGGCGGGTTCGGCAGGTCGACGCCGCCGACGTCTTCGTGCCACACGGAATCCATCCGCTCCCACTGGAACGGCATCCAACCGACCTGGCTCTCGGCATACGCGAGCTTCAGCTCCGGGAACATCTCGAGCCGGCGTGAGTACACCCAGTCGACGACCGACCCCTGCGCGTTCTGGCAGTTGAGCGACATCGACACCGCGAGCGGAGCGTCGTCGCACGTGGTGGGCATCGACGATGACGAACCGATGTGCATCGACACCGTGGTGTTGGTCTCCGAGCACGCCCGCCACAGCGGATCCCAGGCCCCGGTGTAGAGCGACGGCAAGCCGAGCTTGAACGGGTTCTCGCTGAACGCGATGCTGGCCGATCCCTTGGCCGCGCACCGGTACACCTCGGCTGCCGCCAGCTCGGCGTCCCACAGCGGGACGAGCGTGAGCGGGATCAGCCGGCCCTTGCCGTCGCCGCCGCCCCAGACGTCGATCATCCAGTCGTTGTAGATCTGCAGGCAGGCCAACGCGAGGTCCTTGTCCTGGCGCTCCAGGAAGCCCTGGCCGCAGAAGCGCGGGAACGTGTTCGGGTAGTTGATCGCGGCCTCGACGTGGTTGAGGTCCATGTCGGCCAGCCGCGCCTTCTGGTCGTAGGTGCCCGGCCGGAAGTCCTCGTAGATCGCCGGGATGTTGCTCTGGTCCTCCGGCGGGATGCCACCGGCGGCGTGCAGCAGACCGGTGGGCGCGACGAGGTCGTCGAAGAGCCAGATGTCGCACCACTGCCCGTCCTCGGCGCCACGATCGAACGACATCTTGCCGCCCTTGAAGTCGAGCTTGGCCTTCTCGCGTGACACCTTCGGACCGCGGTCGCGCCACTTCGCCGGCAACTCGTTCTGCCACAGATCGCGGGGCTCGAGGATGTGGTCGTCGACCGAGATGATCCACGGCATCTGCTCCTCGGTGGGCGTGCCGGCGGTGTTGGCGGGCGCGGTGTGCGGGTCGTCGAGGAGCGTCATGAGCGGTGTCACCTTCTGGGTCGAGCGGGCTTCGGTCGGCAATTCGCTTTCAGGATAGCTATCCGCGTTGCGATTCCGACGAGTCGGAGCACCAACCGTCGAGCGTGATCGACGAGCGAGCAGGATCGGAGAAGCAGCGGCGCCGACCGATCCGTACGGTGGCTCACATGAAGACGATGACGTGTCAGCAGATGGGTGGGCCATGCAACCTCGAGCTCCGCGGGGAGACCGCGGACGAGGTGATCAAGGCCCAGGATCAACACCTCAAGAGCTCCGTGGCCGGTGGCGATGCGACGCACGCCACGGCGGCCGCGGCGATGAAGGGCCGGTGGAAGCACCCGATCGCATCGATGGGTTGGTACAAGTCGGTGAAGCGCGACTTCGCCGCTCTGCCCGACGCCTGAGCGGACGCTCGCTACATTTGGCGGCTTCCCCGACGTGTGGAGCACCATGACCGCCAAGACCGTCCTCATCCCCCACGACGTGCCTGCGCCGATCAACGGTTCGTACGTCCACGGCATCCTCGTGCCGCCGAACGCGACCGTCGTCCATGTGTCCGGTCAGGTCGGCATCGCCATGGACGGCACGGTGCCCGCCACCGTCGGCGAACAGGCAGCACAGGCACTGCGCAACATGATCGGCGTCGTGCGCAGCGCCGGCATGGACCTCGAGGACCTCGTCAAGGTCACCCACTTCGTGGTCGCCGGACACGATCTCGACGCCGTGCGAGCAGCGCGCGCCGAGGCGTTCGGTGCGCACACGCCCGGGTCGACGTTGCTCGTCGTCGCCGGCCTCGCCTCCGCCGACCTCTTCTACGAGGTCGAGGCGATCGCTGCGAAGGTCATCTAGGCCACACGGCTGAGCGATCAGCCCGCCGGGGTCGACCGGCGGCGAGCGTCACGCCACGACATCACGAGCACGCCGAGCGGGAGAACGGCCAGCAGGCCGAGGCTGACGACGTTGCCGATCGTGTCGACGGTGCCGTACACGTCGAGGTGGCGCAGGTGGTAGACGAGGTGCGGCACCGCGTCGACCAGCCATGCGCCGGCGGCAACGCGGACGAGCAGCGGTTGCATCGACACCGCGGCGACGAGGCTGACCAGCGCGACGGCGAGGCTGAGCTGGCCGACGTCGCGTACCAAGTGCTCGTTCATCGGGCCGTCGACGGCCACCCAGACCCGGCCGAGGCCGGGGAAGTCGTCGTAGAACGAGCGAGGGAACACTGCGGCCCAGACGCCGACGAGCATCCCGGCCAGGGTCAGGTAGATCAGCACGGCGCGCTGCACGAGCCGGGACGTCGTCATGTCGGGGATGTCGTCATGGCCGGGTCAGGCACGCGCGACCGCGCTCGCCGGCGTCGCCTGGAACGTGATCGCGAACCGGTTCCACATGTTGATCATCGCGATGGCGGCGACGACGTAGGTGATCTCCTGCTCGTCGAACTCGGCACGCGCCCGGTCGTAGACCGAGTCGGGCACCCCGTGCTCACCGAAGCGGGTGACGGAGTCGGTGAGCGCGAGGGCCGCCGTCTCGCGGGTTGTGTACAGCGGCGTCTCCCACCATGCCGCCAGCCCGAACAGGCGAGCCGTCGTCTCGCCGCCCTTCAGCGCATCGGTGCTGTGCATGTCGATGCAGAAGGCACAGCCGTTGATCATCGAGGCGCGCAGCTTGATCAGCTCGTAGAGGGTGTGATCGACCTTGCCGGCGACGTGGGCCTCGAGCGCAGCCACGTGCTTGTAGAGGTCGGGTGAGACGCTGCCGATGGAGAGTCGCTCGGTCATGGTCGGTCCTTTCGAATCGTGCGGCGGAGGGTCCGCACAGATGATGACGATCCGGCCAGGAGGTTCGTGACAATCGCTCGTCAGGACTTCTTCGGCTGGATCAGGATGCCCGCGAAGAGACCGGTGACGTAGACGTCGTGCGGGTCCGGCGTGAACGACGTCGGGTTGCCGGAGCCATCGGTGCCGGCGAACGGCTGCTGCCGGGAGAACAGTGTCAGGTACAGCCCGCTCGTCGACATGCCCGTCCCGTAGACGGTGCTGCCGCCGGCGGTGTAGCTCATCGCACCCGCGAAGTCCGACGCGCGCGACCCCATCCCGAGGCCGTTCGCGTCGAACAGCAGCGCCTGCGGGTCGTTGAAGTACGAGTAGCCCGTGAACGTCAGCGCCGACGCCGATGCCCCGCCGAAGGTGACGCAGAACGTGCCGTGGCCGAAGCACACCGTCCGGGAGAACGGGTAGTAGAACGTGCGCCCGTCGGCAGCGGTGTAGATGCCGGTCGACGAGTCGAGGGTGGGGAACGTGGCCGTCGTGTCCGAGTCCGGTGCGCCGAAGAAGGCCTGCACCGGGGCGATCGTGGCGTCGGGCGCGGCCCCGAACGCCGTCGTGCCGAGCGCACCGTGGGCGAGCGTCAGCGCGTTGCCGAACGCAGTCGGTGGGTCGGTGGGGTTCGGGAACCAGCCGAGCACGTCGACCAGGACGTCGGAGCTGCCCGCCGAGTTGAAGATCGAGATCTCGCCGTTGTTGCCGACGGGAACGATCACCATGTTCGGGATGGTCTGGCCGGGGATGAAGTTCAGGTTCGACGCGGTCGGGGCGTGCGTCCCCGCCGGGTACACCGTGAGGTAGCCCGAGCCCGTCGGGTTGGTGACCGTGACGTTCAGCGCCACCGCACCGGCACCGCTGGCCGGCACACCGCCGCGACCGGTGACCACGACGTTGAGCGTGCTGTTCGCCGGGATGGCACCGCCGCCGGCATCGATGCCGTCGATGGTGGCGGTCGAGAGTGATCCGAAGCGGGTGTCGAGCAGACGGGCCGGGGTGAGGCCGGAGAACGCAGTGCCCGTCGGGAACCAGCCGAGCACGTCGACGATGACGTTGGCCGTGCCACCGCTGCCGTTGAAGACGGCGACGCTGCCGTCAGCGGCCACGGGCACCACCACCATGTTCGGGATGGTCTGCTTCGGCGTGAAGTTCAGGTTCGACGCCGTCGGGATCTTCGATGCGTCGGGGGCGACGGTGAGGTAGCCGGGGCCATCCGGATCGGTGACCGTGACGTTGAGCGCCACGGCGCCGACACCGCTGGCCGGCACACCGCCGCGCCCGGTGACGGCGAAGGACGTCGCCTTGTTCGCCTGGACCGGGCCGGCGCCGGCGAACG
The DNA here is from genome assembly GCA_025463305.1 of Ilumatobacteraceae bacterium. Next base: position 10,316 of record JAOBWK010000101.1, on the reverse strand, counting down.
CTGCGTCGATGGTGGCGAACCCGGGCCGGGTGTCGAGCAGACGTGCCGGGTTCAGGCCCGTGAAGGCGGCGCCGGTGGGGAACCAGCCGAGCACGTCGACGATGACGTCGGACGTGCCGGCCGAGTTGAACACGGTGACCTGGCCGCCCGCGCCGACCGGGACGAGCACCATGTTCGGGATGGTGAGCCCAGGCGTGAAGTTGAGGTTCGATGCGGTGGGCTGCTGCTGGCCGGCCGGGAACACGGTGAGGTAGCCGGATCCCGTGGGGTTGGTGACGGTGACGTTGAGCGCGACCGCGCCGACGCCCGTCGACGGCACACCGCCGCGACCCACCACGGTGACGCTCGCCGAGCCGTTCGCCGCGACCTTGCCACCGGCGGCGAACTGACCGTCGATGGTCGGCATGCCGGATCGCGTGTCCATCAACCGGGCCGGCGACAGCCCATGGAACGTCGCCACATCGGCCGCGTGCGACACCGACGCCGACGCGCCGACGCACACCACGGCAGCCGCGAACACCGAGGCGATCGCCGTCGCGCACCCGCTCGAGAACCTGTTCATTGCCCACCCCGCTCGATCCGTTCCGGCTCCGTGTGCCGGCGATCGCGAGCGTAGTCCGTCAGATCGCGCGGGTTTGGCCGTCCACCCCGACCTCGTCGAGCACCTCCGCACCGTCGTTGTGGCTGTGCGTGAAGCCGAGCGAGCGCTCGGTCGCGACGGTCTCGGCGCTGCGGAAGGCGAGGATGTAGGCACGCCGGAACCCGTCGGTGTTGTTGCCGCCCGAGCCGTGCATGACACGCTCGTTGTGCACCGTGCAGTCACCCTTGCGGATCGGCATCGTGATCACCTCGTCGCCGTCCAACAGGTCGGTGCCCAGCGCGTGCGAGGTGCCCCGGCTGCCGAACATCGGCGCGTGCGGGCGCAGCGCCGACTCGTGGGTGGTGGCCGGCACGAAGCGCATGCAACCGTTGTCGATCGTGGAGTCGTCGATCGCGACCCACACCGTGGCCGTGCGCGTGTCCGGGGTGTCGGGCCAGTACGCCATGTCCTGGTGCCAGGCGAACACGGCGTCCTCCTTGTACGGCTGCTTGGCGAGCAGCTGGTCGTAGTCCAGCTCCATGCCGTCGCCGCACAGCTGGCGGGCCACCGATGCGGCGCGCTGCTCGACCACGTTGTCGACCCACGCCGGGTAGTACCGGCGAGGCAGCATCACGTTGACGATCGAGTAGTCCGACGGATCGCGCCCGTAGTCCCCCGCCATGTCGCAGAAGTCCTTCCCCGGCACGTCGATCTCGCGGCGCAGGAAGCGGTCGTAGTCGACGGCGATCTCGTCGACCTCGGCGTCGGTCAGCAACCCGGCGAGGTGGACGAAGCCGTGCTCGGCGAACTGGCGCCGATGCTCGTCGGTGATCACGTACTCGGTCATCGCGGACTCCTGTCTCGAACGCTCTTTATGTTCTTATCCCGAACATAAGTGTGCCGTCAAGTAACCTGACGGCATGCGCGGAACGTCCGGTGCCGAGGTCCGACGGAACAGCCTGAGTCGCGTCGTCACGTTGCTGCATGCAGAAGGGCCGCTCCGCCGGGCCGCCATCACGGACCGGGTCGGCGCGTCGCGGAGCAGCACGGCGTCGCTGATCGAGTCGCTGGCACGCGCCGGCGTCGTGGTGGAAGCCGACGCGCCGCCGACGAACGGGCGCGGGCGGCCGTCGCCGATGGTGTTCCCGAACGAGCGGATCGTCACGCTCGCCGCCGAGATCGCCGTCGATCGCACCCAGCTCGCCCTCGTCGGCTTCGGCGGGCGGATCCACGCTCGCGCGGACCTGCCGATCCGCTCGGTCGAGATGACGCCGGGCCGCTTCTTCGGCGCGCTCCGCACCAGTGCGCGGACGATGGTCCGCGCGGCGGGCAGTGACACGCGAGTGGTCGGTTGCTGCGCCGCGATCCACGGCGCCGTCGACGGGCAGGGGCTGCTGAGTGCTGCGCCGAACATCGGCTGGCCGACGGGGACGGTGCTCGACGCAGCGTGGGTCGACGGCGTCGCGGTCATCGTCGGCAACGACGCGGCCGTCGGTGCCATCGGCGAGCACCGCCGTGGGGCAGCGCGCGGCTTCGACGAGGTCCTCTACATCTCGTCCGAGCGCGGGGTCGGCGGCGGAATCCTCCATGCCGGCGAGCTTCCGAACGGCGTGGCGGGCAGCGTCGGCGAGGTGGGGCACATGGGCGTCAACCCCACGGGCACGACATGTGGCTGTGGAGCGATCGGCTGCTGGGAGACCGAGATCGGCACCGCAGCGTTCCTGCGCAAGGCGGGCAAGGCGGGCAGGGGCGGATCCGCGACGGCCACGCTCGAACGGGCGAGGAACGGCGACGCGAACGCAACGGCCGCTGCGCTCGACGTGGCGACGTGGTTCGGCCGCGGCATCGGCTCGCTCGTCAACGTGCTCGGTCCGCGCCGGGTCGTGGTCGGCGGCTTCCTCGGGGACCTGCTCGAGGCGTTCCCCGCTCAGGTCGTGGCCTCGGCACGGCAGGCGGTGCTCGCTCCGCACGCCCCGAGCCTCGATGTCGTGCGCGCCACGCTCGGTGACACATCGGCGCTCGTCGGTGCCGCCGAGACGGCGTTCGGCGGTTTCCTGCGGAACCCGATCGACGACCCGGTGGCCCTGCACCCGGCGACGTAGGGTCGACGCCGGAGCCGGGACCCCCGCCCGGCCACGGCACCTGGAAGTGGAGCTGATCGTGGAGATCAAAGACCGTCTGTTCATCGGCAACGAATGGGTCGAGCCGGCCACCGGCGCGACCATCGATGTGATCTCGCCGACGACGGAGGAGGTGTATGCACGTACGCCCGATGCGGCGCCCGCCGACATCGACCGCGCCGTCGCCTCGTCACGCGAGGCGTTCGAGAGCGGACCGTGGGCGAACACCACGCCGGCCGAGCGCGCCGACGCGATCACCGCCCTGTCGCAGGCGCTGCAGAAGCGCGCCGCGGAGATCGCCGAGGTGGTCACCAACGAGAACGGCGCGCCGGCGCAGCAGTCGATCATGACCCAGGTGTACGCGGCGACGATGGTGCTCGACACGTTCGCCGGCATCGCCCGCAGCTACGCGTTCAGCGACGAGCGCACGGGCATGCTCGGCCAGAAGGTGGTGGTCCGCAAGGCCCCAGTGGGCGTGTGTGCCGGCATCACCCCGTGGAACGTGCCGCTGTTCATCATGGCGATGAAGCTCGGTCCCTGCCTCGCCTCGGGATCGACGATGGTGCTCAAGCCAGCGCCCGAGACCGCGCTCGACCCGTACCTGCTCGCTGAAGCGGTGCTCGATGCCGGCCTGCCGCCGGGTGTCATCAACATCGTCGCCGCCACCCGCGAGTCGAGTGAGTACCTCGTACAGCACCCGGGCATCGACAAGGTGAGCTTCACCGGCTCCACCGCGACCGGTGCGCGCATCGGCGCGATCTGCGGCGAGCAGATCAAGCGCGTCACGCTCGAGCTCGGCGGCAAGTCGGCCGCGATCGTGCTCGACGATGTCGACATCGAGGCCCAGCTGCAGAACCTGATCATGTCGGGCCTGCTCAACAACGGCCAGGCCTGCGCGGCGCAGACCCGCATCCTCGCGCCTCGCTCGCGCTACACCGAGATCGTCGACGCGCTCGCCGGTGGCGTGGGCGCGATGCCCGTCGGCGACCCGAACGATCCGCTCACCGCGATCGGCCCGGTGGTGGCCCAGCGCCAGCGCGACAAGATCGTCGGGCTGCTCGAATCGGGCAAGGAGCAGGGCGCGAAGGTGGCCGTCGGCGGCGGCACCCCGGCACACATGGAGAAGGGCTGGTTCATCGAGCCCACCGTGTTCTTCGATGTCGACAACTCGATGCGCATCGCCCGCGAGGAGATCTTCGGACCGGTGCTCGTCGTCATCCCCTACGACACAGAGGACGAGGCCGTGCGCATCGCCAACGACTCCGACTTCGGGCTCTCCGGTTCGATCTGGACCGGTGATGTCGAGCACGGCGCGAAGCTCGCCGCTCGGCTGCGCACCGGCACGGTGCCGATCAACTCGTCGATGCTGCTCGACTTCAACAGCCCTTTCGGTGGGTTCAAGAAGTCCGGCCTCGGCCGCGAGCTCGGCCCCGAGGGCCTCGACGCGTACACCGAGTACCAGTCGATCATCTATCCATCCTGATCCCGTCCGGTGCCGAGGTCTGCTCGGCACCGGAACGGGCAACAGACGGACATGCCGTCCCGATCGACCGACGACCGCGCGAGCCGCCCGCTCGGATCCCGACGATGAGCGGCGCGGTCCGCTCGCGGCTGCGCACCCTCACCGCTGCCGAGTACGCCTCGGCCTGGGAACGCCGACACTGGACGAGTCGGGTCCTGCACCGGATCGGCGCGATCGCCGCGCAGGCCGAGCTCGGCGTCGCGTCCGCTGTGCTCGCGATCGTCTGGCTCGTCGTCGGGGTGGTGGACCGGTTCCCGCGCTGGTGGCAGACGACGCTGTACAGCGTCACCGGATCGGTCACCTTCGTGATGGTGTTCGTGATCCTGCACACCCAGGATCGCCAGACGGCCGCGACGCAGCGCAAGCTCGACGAGCTGATCCGGGCCTCGGCCCAGGCCGACAACCAGCTGATCGCCGTCGAGCAGACCAACGACGAGCAGCTCGACGAGCTGTCCCGGAATAGCGTCGCAGACCGCGTCAACGCGGCGGGCGAGAAGGGGCAACCGGAGGGCTGACCGGCGCGAGTCCACCGAGCACCTCGAGATCCCGTTCGGCGTGGCACTGCCGTCGGTACAGCTCGGTCTCGGCGAGGTGCAGGTGCACATCCGGCCGGTGAGCGAGCGGACCGGGGCCGAGCGCGCGGGTGAGCCGCTCGGCCATCTCCCCCACGCTGCGGTCGACGATATGTCGCACCCGTAGCGCACGGACATGGGCTGCAAGCGCATCATCGGGGGCCGCGTCGATCTCGAAGGCGGCGGCGTCGACGGCTGCGTGGAGCGACCACAGCGTGGCGTCGATCGCGCCCAGGTGACCAAGCGCGTGCGGGTCGTCACGCCAACCCGAGCGCATGCGTTCCACGATCCCGTCGATGCAGCCCGCCCAGCACGCCGCCACGCCAACAGCGCCGTGCCAGAAGCCCGAGCGCCGGACGTACCAGTCATCGACACCGACGATGTCGTCGGCGGCGATGTCGAGGTCGAAGTGCACCGGCCGGGTGTCGAGGCCGGCGAACGCCGGACTGACCCAGTCCGATGCGACGAGCTCGATGCCGTCGCGACGGAGGTCGACGAGCACGAGCGCGCCCCGCCCGTCGAGCTGCTCGGCCGTGACGAGCGCACGCTGCGCCACGCCGGCACCGGAGCACCAGTGCTTCGTGCCCGTCAGCCGCAGACGGCCATCGGTCTCCAGACGAAGCGGATCCGGGCCACCGGCGGCCCAGACCGCGTGGAGCAACGAGTCGTCGGCCGACCTCCCGGCCTCGTCGAGGATCGCCAGCGCGTCGTGGTGCGCCTCACCGAGACGGCCCGTGGTCGGCGAACGGACGGCCAGCTCCCAGAGCGCGGCGAACCGCTCGGTGGTGCGGCCACGACCCGGGGTCGGCAGAGCGGCGAGTGCGAGGTCATCCACGACGCACCACGCTCCAGCGATCGAGCACGAAGCCGTCCTTCGCCTCGTCGACGCGCTCGAGGTGCAGGTCCGACGCGCCGAGGCGCTCGATCAACTGCTCGTGCACGTCGCGGCCGTTGGTGACGTGGTCCGGCGACGAGCCGAGCCAGTGCACGGCGATCACCTCGCCCCCGTCCGTCAGCGACTCGCGGCATCGATCGATGACCCCGGCCCATCCCTGTGCGTCCCAGTAGTAGCCGAGCTCGGACAGCACGATCAGGTCGAAGGTGCCGGTCGGCCACCACTCCGGGATCGCCGCGACGAGCAGATCGACGTTGTCGACCTCGGCCAGCCGGTGGACCGCCTGATCGATGGCGTTCGTCGAGCCGTCGCACGCGACGACGTGATCCGCACGCGCCGCCAGGCCCTCGGTGAGCACGCCGATCGCGCAGGCCGGTTCGAAGCAGCGCCGGTAGCGGGGTCGCGCCAGCGATGCGAGGGTGGTGGCGTAACGCTGCAACTCGTAGGCGGCGGTCGCGAAGCCCCACGGATCGTCCGTCTCGCGGTACATCTCGTCGAACGCCGATGGGTCGACCCTCACCACGGGGTCACCAGCACCTCGTACGGACGGTCGAGCCGGGCGAGCATCCTCGTCGGCACGACTGGCTCATCCCCCTCGAGCTGCGAGACGTAGCTCGCCATCGCGCGACGCTTGCGCGACCGAGTGGCCGGCGCCAGCTCGAGCCTGCAAGCGTTCCGCAGTCGTGAGCGTTCGGGATCGTGGCAGTGCCAGGCCCACACCGGGAACCAGTGCACCTCGGCGCCGACGGCGTGCGCACTCCGGGTCGCGGCATCGCACACCGCGCTGTGGTCCGGATGCCCGTCGTCGACCAATGGGCACACGACCAGATCGGTCCGACGAAGGTGGGTGCCGAGCACCTCGACGAGCGCGTCGACGGATCCGGCCAGCGCTCCGTCGGGGAAGCGCAGGCGACGATGCTCGATCGAGCCCGCCGGACCGAGGGTCCCGAGCGCCCCGGCCAGCTCGGCGGCGCGGACGTCGGCCAGATCGGGTGCGGGTGACGCCGCCTCACCGTCGGTGACCGCGAGCACCGTGACGGGGAGACCACGCTGCACCGCCGTCGCGATGAGCCCGCCGGCACCGAGCGTCTCGTCGTCGGGATGTGGGCTGACCACCACGAGGCGATCGCATCCGGGCCACTCGAACGACGGGAGCGTCGAACACACCTCGTCCCACGCCTGCTCCGTCGGTCCGGCGAGGGCCAGGTCGATCGTCGGCATCATGCGCAGAACCCCTCTGCCTCGGCGACGCCGGCGGCGCCCAGGGCACCGGCCAGCGTGTCGGCGAAGCCACCGGGTGCCCGGCTGACCAACCGTCCGCTGGTCGACACCCACAGCGCCACCGACGATCGGCAGCGGAAACCGGCGGCGAGCAGCGCTCGCCAGAGCGCATGGTCCTCCGACAGGGTGATGCTCGGGAACCCGCCCACGCTGCGGTAGGCATCGGCACGGACGCCGAGGTTCGCGCCGTGAACGTGGGAGTGGGTGTCGGCGCCCACGGCGTAGTTGGCCCGGAACGAGGTCGCCACCGCAGCGGTCAACGCATCGTCGGCGAGCAGCTGGACGATGCCGGCGATCGCGTGGTCCCCGACTGCCCAGGAGCCGAGGTGTTCGACCAGCCAGTCCTCCGGCACCACGGTGTCGGCGTCGGTGGTGGCGATCCACACGTTCGCGTCGTCGTGACGCGCCAGGCCGGCGAACTGCAGCCCGGCCTCGATGGCCGCAGACCGACAGGCACCTGCGCTGCGCCACGTCCCGACGATCACGTCGAGCCGGTCGTCGGCGACGGCCATCCGCGCGACGATCGCCACGGTCTCGTCGACGCAGTCGTCACATGCGACGACGACGCGCACGGTTGCGCGCGACGCGACGGCGTCGGCGGCGGCGAGGATCGAACGGATCGACCGCTCGACGAGTTGCTCCTCGTTGCAGGCCGGCACCCCGACGACGATCTCGGGCAGTGACAGGCTCAATGGCACGACTGACGGCCGGAGGCCTTCGACGGGATGAAGTGGACGGCTCATGGCGAACACCCGGCTACCCAGGGGCGCACGCCCGTAGACACGGGCGCCCCACGCCGGCCGCCCTCAGCGGCGTGGGGTCAGGCCGGCTGCAGGCCGTCCCACGACCATCGCGGAACCGCCAACCCGTCGGGCACGTCGTCGGCCGAATCCTGGTAGCGCGCCATGGTGGTCGTGGTGGCCCATGCGAAGTAGTCGTGGAGCACCTGCCACAACGTCGATCCGACCGCTACACCGACATCGCCCAAGGCATCGTCGAAGCACGCGATCGCCCGTTCGTCCATCTCGACGTGCGGTCCCCCGTTGCCGCTGTGCATCCGCACCACGGTGGTCTCGTCACCGATGACGGCCGAGTACGCGACCGGGCCGCCGAGCGCCTCGGCCCAGTAGGCGGCGAGCCGCTCGACGTGATCCGGGTGGACGCCGTGGCTGAACGCGTGGCTGACGATCTCGTCGTCCATCACCCGATGGTGCCATGCTTCGGCCAGGCGACTCAGTCCGCCGGACCCACCGGCTGCCTCGAACACGCTCTCCACGGGATCGATCCTCGCGCGCTCAGGTAGGCAGTCGCGTCGCGAGGCCGACGACTGCGTCGAGGATCGGGCCGACGAGGTCGTACTCGGCGGTGGTGACGACGCCGAGCAGCTCTCCGGCGTGCATCTCGAACCGCACCGTGCAGCTCGCCCCGCCGAGGCCGACGAACCACCCGGTCAGATCCGGCGTCAGCAGCGGCGCGGCCCTGTCCGGTGCATCGGTGTGCACCGACCACATCGCATCGAACGCGGCCACCCCGGACCAGATCTCGAGACCGCTGACCGGGCGACCGAGCTCGGCCAGGTACGCCCGTGGCCACCAGCGGACCGACGGAAGGTCATGACGAACGGCGACCGTGCCGCACATCCGGGTGCGGTAGACCGTCTCGAAGTGGCTGCCTCCGTTGCGCTGCACCGCGGTGCGCTCGCCGAACTGCACGATCGACACCATCGGCTGACGCGGGCCGGTCATGCGCGTGAAACGTTCGATGACCGTCCCCTGGCCGAGCATCTCGAACCCGTACGGCCCGGGGATCGACAGCCCCGTCGAGCGTTCGACGCCCAGGGATGTGGCGATCCGGTCCGCAGCTGCGTCCGTCCGCGCGGCCCGCTTGACGGCGCCGTTGCGCAGGATGAACGGGATCGGCAGGCAGACCATCGTGACCGCCAGGACGACGATCGCGATGGTCGGAGAGGCTCGCGTGGACGCGACCGTCGCGATCATCGCACCAGGGTTCAGGTGGTCGTGCACGGATTGTCGGTCCCTTCGTCGGCGCGACTCACCGAGAGCCACGCACCGAACCGACACGATGCACCGACACCTCGATGCCGGACAGAGCAATCCTTACTCAACCTGCCCGAGGGTCACCGCGCCCACGGCGAGCACCCGCTCGCCGACGCGCGACTCGAGGTCGAACATCGCCGAGGCGGCGCCCACGCGAACCGGGCACGCGGTGACCGTCACCGGTCCGGACTTCGACTGGCTCAGGAACTGGACCTCGACATCGGTGGCGACGAGGTCCGTCGCCGCTGACTCCGCGGTCGCCTGGAACAGCATCCCGTACACACCGCCGGTGACGGTGCCGAAGCTGTTCGTGACGTAGCCGGACGGCTCCATCGTGAGGTTGCCGGGCGAGACCATCCGGGCGTCCATCCGCTCGATCAGGGTGCCCGGCCGGGGCGGGACGATCGAGTCGAGCCGTGAGCGGATCGGCGACGACGACGGATCGAAGCCGGCCGACGAGACCGACGCCTCGGCCGGGATCCGCCCGAACGTGAGCAGTGCGGACGCAACGCGCGTCCGACCCGCATCGCCGGCCGGTCGCTCGATCGCGTCGTCGAGCAGCGCATCCACGTCCGCGTCGTCACCGTCGAACACCTCGGCCCGCACCACCACCAGGTTCCAGCCGTTGCGCACGAGCTGCGCCTCGGCCAGCAACGAACCGGATGCGTGTCGACCGGTGGCGTGGATCGACAGGCCCACCGTGGTGGTCCACCGCGGTTGTGCGGACAGCAGCGCGACCTGCGCGGCGTTGATGTCGACGAACGCCGACAGCACCCCGATCTGCGGACGACCCGACCGGTCGAGGTTGCCGTCGCCGATCCGCATCGCGCTCAACGTCCGCGTCGTCGACATCCGCTGCGAGACGATGCCGAGATCGCGCAGCAGGTGATCGTCCGGTGGGTAGCTGCTCACCCGCCGAGGTTATGCGCCGATCTCGCCGCCGACCGTGCCGAGGGTCGTGGCCTTGCGGCGTTGTTGCTGGGTCATGATGACGACCACCACGAGGATCAGGGCGAGGAACACCACGCTGGTGCCGGTGGTGCCGAGCCCGAAGCCCTTGCCCGTGCCGGGATCGGCATCGGCGGCGATCTGGCGAGGCTGCGACATCAGGTCGCCGATCGACGCGCCGAGCGGGCGGGTCAGCACGTACGCCGACCAGAACGCGAGGATCGGGTTGAGGCCGAACTTGAAGTGAGCGAGGGTGATCAGCGCGATCAACCCGGCGAACAGGGCGACGGACTTGCCGTAGCCCAAGTTGTACTTCTCGGCGATCAGGTCGCCGGCTGCAG
>JAOBWK010000057.1 GCA_025463305.1 Ilumatobacteraceae bacterium | reverse complement strand
AGGAAGAAGTTCTTGTCGTCGCACGCGCCCTGGATGGCTGGGCCGACGTTGAGCAGCTGGGCGTCGTAGTAGTTGAACTTGATCTGACGACCGTTGATGCCGCCGAGCTCGTTGCACTTCGCGACCAGGGCCTTCATCGCATCGGTGATCTCGTGGTCGAGGCCGGGCGCACCCGTGTATCCGGCGTCGTCGCCACCGGCGATCGAGATGGAGTCCTTGGTGACCCCGACCTCGGTGCCGTCGTCGGTGTTGTTGCCGTCGCCCTTGCCGCACGGCCAGGGTGCGTCGCCGAACATCGGACCGGCGGGCACGGTGGTGGTCGTGGCCGCGTCGGTGGCGACGGTTGCCGCGGACGTGCCGGTGGTCTCGGCGGTGCCGCCGGACGTCGCCGCCGTGCTCGATCCGGTGGCCGTTGCCGCCGTGGTGGTGGCGGTCGCCGCAGTCGTGGTGGGGGCCGCTGCCGTCGTCACGGCGGCAGCGGATGTGCTGGACGACGAGCTGCGGTCCTTCCCACAGGCGGTGCCTGCCAGTGCGAGCACGCTGACGAGCGCAACCCATGAAATGGAACGTTGACGCATGTGTGTCCCCCCGGACATGAAAGTGCCGGCGGACGCCGGCTCCAGCCAATATGGCATCAGCCGGCGGCGGGCGACGTAGCGGAGGAGGGATTTCTCGGCCGCTCGGCCGAGGGTCAGATGACGGAGCCGGCGATCAACCCGATGGTCACGATCGCGATCGCGAACCGGTACCAGGCGAACAGCGAGAGGTCGTGGCGTTCGAGGTAGGTGATGAGCCACTTGACCGCGAGCACGGCCGAGACGAGCGCGAACAGTGCACCGATCATCGGGGTCGCGATCCCGAACTGGTCGACGAGCGTGCCACCGTCCTTGGCCAACTTGAACACGGTGGCGGCGGTGAGCGTGGCGAAGCCGAGCAGGAAGCTGAACTCGACTGCAGCGCTCATCGAGATGCCGAGCAGCAGCGCGGCGAGGATGGTGGTGAGCGAGCGGCTGGTGCCCGGCCACAGCGCGAGGCACTGCGCGGCGCCGATGATGGCTGCCTGGCGGTAGGTGAGCGCAGCGAGCCCGGCCGTCGCCGCGTTCGGCGCGGCCTTGGCGACCTCGCGCCGATCGGGGATGCGGTGGGTGCGGGCGAGGACGACGATGACGGCGCCGCCGACGATCCATGCGCCGACCACCGGCCACGGCCCGAACAGCACATCTTCGATCTTGTTGTCGAGTGCGGCGCCGAGCACGGCTGAGGGCACGAACGCGATCAGGAGCGTGATCAGCAGATGGCGGCCCTCGGGGTTCTTGCCGAGCAGGCCCTGGACCATCTCCACGAAGCGCTTCCAGAACAGCCCCAGCAAGGCCAGGATGGCGCCGAACTGGATCGCGATCGCGTAGGTGTTGACGGCCTTGAGGCCCTCGCTGCCCTTGGTGTGGGGGAGGTCGAGGAGTCGGGCCGTGACGAGGAGGTGTCCGGTGGACGACACCGGGAGGAACTCGGTGATGCCCTCGACCGTGCCCATGATGGCGGCCTTCCACCACGACAGCAGGTGCTTCGACGAGCTCGCCACGGCACCGGCTGCGTCGGCGGGTGCGGCCACCGCAGCGATGATCCCGACGGCGACGCACGCCGCGGCGACGGCCGCGATGCGCGAGCGTGCCGGCGCGCCCTCGTGCGTCTGCATCCTGATCCGTCGCTCCATCGCTCGTCCTCCGGCTCGGATGGGCGTGGCGCCCATCAACTACTACACGGGTCGTAACGTAGCACGAACTTCGACAGCTGTAGTAGCATGAGCGGATGTCCGGCAACCAGCGCTCCGTGCAGGCCGACAGCCCGGGGGAGCGGCGGCGCTTCGGCGAGCTGGAGTCCGAGGTGCTGACGGTGCTGTGGGCGTCGCCCGGGCCGATGTCGCCGGTCGCGGTGCAGGAGGCGCTCGGCGGTGGACTGGCCTACACCACCGTGATGACGATCCTCGTGCGGCTGTTGGCGAAGGGTGTCATCGAGCGCACCAAGGTCGGCCGGGCGTACGAGTACCGGCCCGTGGTGACCGAGGCCGAGGTCGTCGCCGAGCACGTGCGGCGCCTGCTGGATCACGGGCAGAACCGCCATTCGGTGCTGCAGGGGCTGGTGGACGGGCTGCACGCCGAGGAGGAGTCGACGCTGCGGCAGCTCCTCGCCGAGACCGAGCAACGGCGCCGCCGGCCATGATGCTCGTGCTGCCATGACGGTCGTGCTGCCATGATGCTCGTGTTGCCATGATGCTCGTGTTGATGGTCCCGTTCGGCGTGGCCGGGTTGCTGGCGCTCATCTCGCCGCTGGCGTTCGTGAGCAGCCGCCCCCACCGCGCGGCCTGGGTGCTCACCGTCGGCGCCATCGTCGCGGCGCTGTCCACCACCGGCGCACTCGCCCTCGTGGCCTGGCCGCTGGTCGCCCGCCTCGGTCTCGTGGCGCACATCGGCGAGTGGAGCTCCGGCGATGTCGGCCGCCACACGGACGTGCCCGTGGTCGCATCGGTGATCGCGCTCGGCCTGCTGTGCGTCGTCGCGGCGCGCGTCGCCCGGTTCGGTGGTCGTCTCGTCGCCCAGATCCGCGAGCTCGGCACCACGCATCGCGCCCTGGCCGGTCAGCCGCTCGCCGGGCACCCGCTCGGCCCGGTGCTCGTGGTGAGCGACCGTCGGCCGCTTGCGTACGCCGCACCGGCCATCACCGCGCGTGGCGGGCGGGCCGTGATCTCGACGGGGTTGATCGAGGTGCTCGACGCCGAGGAGCAGGTCGCCGTCCTCGCCCACGAGCGCGCCCACCTGCAGCACCGTCACCACCTGTTCACCTTCCTGCTCGACGCCGCCGTCGTGCTCGATCCATTCCTCTCGTCCGTCGCGAAGCACGCCCGGTTCCAGCTCGAGCGCTGGGCCGACGAGACCGCCGCGGCTGCGACGCACCCCGATGTCCTCGCGAGCGCACTCGCCAAGGCCGCGCTCGCCCAGCTCGCCCACGGTCGGCTCGTGGCGGCGCCGTTGACGTTGCAGGCGGTGCAGTCGGGCGTCACCGAACGGGTGCGTGCGCTCATCGGCGACGGTGCCCCGCGCCAGCGCATCGGGCTGCTGCACCTCGTCGTGGTCGCCGCGGCGGCCGGTGTGCTGGCGGTGGCGTGGGCGGCGCATGACATGGACGGCATCTTCGACGCACTGCGCCGGTTGCGGTGACCGACGCCGGCGACGCGGCGAGCGCTGGCCACATCCTCGTCGTCGAGGACGATGCCACCATCGGCACCTCCGTGCGCGACGCGCTCCTCGCAGCGGGCTTCCAGGTCACCCTGCGCGACCGAGGCGCCGAGGTGCCGGCGTTGATCGAGACGACGTCGGTGGACCTCGTCCTGCTCGATGCCGGTCTGCCCGACACCGACGGCTTCGCGCTGTGCCGGCGGCTGCGTACCGCGCACGCTGCGCTGCCGATCGTGCTCGTCACCGCGCGCGACGCCGAGATCGACATCGTGGTCGGTCTCGACTCCGGCGCGAACGACTACGTCACCAAGCCGTTCTCGATGTCGATCCTGCTCGCGCGAGTTCGGGCCCAGCTGCGTGGCTCGATCGACCGTGATCCTGCAGCACCGATCCTGCTCGGCGAGCTGAGCATCGACGCATCGGCGTACACCGTGTCGGCGGCGGGCTCGCCGGTGTCGTTGCGGCCGCGCGAGTTCGAGCTGCTCCTGTACCTGGCACGTGAGGCGGGACGCGTCGTCACCCGCGAACGGCTGCTGGCCGATGTCTGGGACGTCCACTGGGACACCTCCACCAAGACGCTCGACATGCACATCCTGTCCATCCGTCGCAAGCTCGGATCGAGCGTCGAGATCGTCACCGTTCGCGGCGTCGGGTACCGCATCGACATCCCATGAGGCGGCGGATCACGGAGGCCATCATCGGTGTCACCGCGGTGGTCCTGGTGGTGCTCGGCATCCCGCTCGCGGTGATCGCGCAGCAGTCGATCGTCGACTCCGAGCTGGTCCGGCTGCAGGCAACGGCGGCGCACCTGCTGACCGAGATCGACCTGCCGATCGACGCGGCCGATCTCGACCGTCTCGCCACGGAGTCCGACGCCCCGCCTCCGTTCGGGATCTACGACACGGCCGGACGCCGCGTCTACGGCGTCGGACCGGAGACGGCCGACGGGTTGGTCAGCCGCGCCGAGGACGGCGTGACGTCGTCGCGGTCGGGCGATGAGCTGGTGGTCGCGGCACCGATCACCGACGGCGACGAGAACGTTCTGGCAGTGGTGCGGGTCAGCCGGTCCCTCGCCGACGCGCACGGTCGGGCCCACCGCCAATGGCTCGTGATGGCGGCGGCCGGCGCCGTGGCGCTCGGCCTCGCCTGGTTGCTCGCCCGCCGGGTGGCGGCTCGCCTCGGCGATCCGGTCACGGCGCTCGCCTCGCAGGCCGCGCTCCTCGGCAGCGGTCGTGCCCTCGCCGACCACCGACCGACGGGGATCGAGGAGGTGGACCTCCTGGGTGCTGCGCTCACCAGCAGCGCCCGGCAGATCCACGAGGCGATCGCCCGCGAGCGTCGCTTCAGCGCCGACGTCTCGCATCAGCTGCGGACGCCGCTGGCCGGGATGCGCCTGCGGCTCGAGCGCGCCCAGCCGGCCGACGACGTCGTCGCGCTCGCCGACGCTTCGCTCGGCGACCTCGAGCGGCTGGAGCAGACCGTGAGCCATCTGCTCGCGTTCGCGCGCGACGCCACGCCGACGTCCTCGGTCACCTCTGTCGCCGACGCGGTCGATCGGGCCGTCGCGCGATGGGACGACCTGTGCTCGTCGGCGGCACGCTCGATCGTGCGCGACACCGAGCCCGTCGCATCCGTGCGCGCCGCGTCGGCGTCCATCGATCAGGTCCTCGACGTGCTCGTCGACAACGCGCTCCATCACGGTGCCGGCACCATCACGGTGCGGACGCGATCCATCACCGGCGGCGTCGCGGTGGACGTGTGCGACGAAGGCTCGATCACCGACACGGGCACCGACGACGAGCTCTTCGCGCGTGGTCACGGATCGAACACCGGCATCGGTCTGGCGCTCGCCCGCTCGATCGCCGAGGCCGAGGATGCGCGGTTGCTCGTCACCAGTCGAGGGCCCACGACGTTCTCGCTGATCCTGCTCGCCGCCGCCGACGGCTCGGCCGACGCAGGGTGACCCTGGCTGCTGCCTGGTTTACCGAGCGTTGAACGGCGCTGCAGGCGTCACCCCGACGGGCCATTGCATACTCGATCGACCGCTCTCCAGAGAGGAACGATCGATGACCGAGACCCGTTCGCTGTTGCGCCCATCCGCCGAGACGAAGGCCTTGCTGAGCAAGGTGCCCGAGGTGACCATCTTCTTCTGGATCATCAAGATCCTGTGCACCACGGTCGGCGAGACCTTCGCCGACTACCTCAACGGCAA
>JAOBWK010000056.1 GCA_025463305.1 Ilumatobacteraceae bacterium | reverse complement strand
CGATCGTCAACATCGACAACGGTGTCACGACGGGCTGATCGGCCGGAGGCCGGCGGTGAGCACCTGCCGCAGGTGAACAACTGGTGGCCCGCCTCGCCGGAGGGGCGGCCGGTTCGCGACCATGCGACATGCCGCTGAGCCGATTCGACGAGTACCTGACCCACCAGACGTCGGAGACGTTCGACCACGTCGCCACCTCCGACCGCAACTTCTACGACCGGTACTACTTCAACATGCACTCGAGCAGCGACGAGCTGTTCGTGATCATGGGGATGGGCCAGTACCCGAACCTCGGCGTCACCGATGCGTTCATCACGGTGTCGATCGGCACCGAGCAGCACACCGTGAGGGCGTCACGCGAGCTCGGCGTCGACCGGATGGACACCACCGTCGGGCCGATCGGTGTCGAGATCATCGAAGGCCTGCGTCGCCTGCGCGTCACGGTCGAGCCCAACGAGTGGGGCATCGACGCCGACCTCGTGTTCGTCGGAACAGTCGAGGCGCTCGAAGAGCCGCGCACGTTCTCGCGCAAGTACGGCCGGGTCGAGCAGGACGTGACCCGCTACGCGCAGGTCGGCACGTGGGAGGGCCACCTCAACGTGGCCGGTCGCCACTTCGACGTCACGCCGGACCATTGGAAGGGCGTGCGCGACCGCTCGTGGGGTGTGCGTCCCGTCGGCGAGCGCGAGCACCCTGGCATCAAGATCCGCCAGAGCACCGACGGTCACGGCTACCGACACGACTGGCTGCCGATGCAGTTCGACGACCACATGCTCAAGGTCCAGATCGATGCCGACGCGGATGGGAACCGGCACGTCGAGGAGTCGATGCGGGTCTGGAACACCGAGCTCGAGCGTCCGATCGACCACCTCGGTCGGCCCGAGGTCGACAGCACCTACATCTCCGGCACACGTGAGCTCGCCGGCTCCACGATCACCGTGCCGGTGCCGGGAGCGGAGACGATCGTGGTGACGGCGACACCCCTGCGCACGCTGTACCTGGCGGCCGGTTCGGGCTACATCCCCGACGGCAACTGGGGCCACGGCTTCTACCAGGGTCCGCTCAAGGTCGAAGGGGTGCACCACGATCTCAGCGATCCCGAGGTGCGTCGTCAGTTCGCGATCCTCAACGAGACGCTGTCGCGCTTCGAGCTGTCCACCGGTGAAGTCGGCTACGGCATGCACGAGAACATGCTGATGGGCATCTACCGTCCGACCGGTTTCGACACGCCGCAGACGATGGCGCCGTGAGGGTGCGCGCGGTCAGCGCAGGCTGAGCTCGCGGATCGGTTCCATCGAGCGCAGATCAGCGAACGCCGGCGCGGACCACGCGTCGAGCAGTGAGGTCTGGTCCGGGCACTCTGTTGTCGGCGGGCGCGCTGCGACTTCTGCGACCTGGTGATCGATGCCCTGCATCAACGCACTCCACTCTTCTCCGCTCATGACAGCTCCTTCCGCCGAGGTCGCCACCGGGAGAGTGGCGATCGATGCCAGGACTCTCGCGCCGGTACGACCGAAAGTCAGGGATGATCAGTACGGTCGCGTCATGGCCGCTCCCAAGCAACCTGCGATCGAGGTGACCGTCGGTGAGCGCACGGTGCGGATCTCGAACCCCGACCGGGTGTACTTCCCAGCTCTGGGGGCGACCAAGCTCGACCTCGTCGAGTACTACCTCAGCGTCGGATCCGGCATCGTCAACGCGCTGCGCGAGCGGCCGTGCATGCTGCACCGGTTCCCGAAGGGTGTCGAGGGCGACAAGGTCCACCAGAAGCGGGTTCCTGCGGGAGCACCACCGTGGCTCGGCACCGTTCGCCTCCACTTCCCCCGGTACGGCCAGCACGCCGACGAGCTGTGCGTGACCGAGCTGGCCGAGGTGGTCTGGGCGGTGCAGATGTCGACGGTGGAGTTCCACCCCTGGAACTCGCGCCGCGCCGACACCGAACAGCCCGACGAGTGGCGGATCGACCTCGATCCCATGCCGGACTGCTCGTTCGACACGATCCGCCGCGTCGCGGGCGTGGCCCATGAAGTGCTCGACGAGATCGGTGCGGTCGGCTGGCCGAAGACGTCGGGTGGGCGCGGGATCCACATCTACGTCCGCATCGAGCCGACCCACGGGTTCCACGACGTCCGCCGCGCCGCCTTGGCGTTCGCCCGCGAGGTGGAGCGTCGCTCACCCGCCGACGTCACCACCACGTGGTGGCGCAAGGACCGCGACCCGCGTGCCGTGTTCGTCGACTACAACCAGAACGCGCGCGACCACACGATGGCCGCGGCGTACTCGGTGCGGGGCTTCCCCGATGCCCGTGTGTCGACCCCGATCACCTGGGACGAGATCACCGACGTCGATCCATCGGCGCTCACGATCCGCACCGTGCCGGACCGGTTTGCCGCGCTCGGCGATCTTCACGCCGGCATCGACGATGCGGTGTTCTCGATCGCGACGCTGCTCGAGTGGGCCGAACGCGACGAGCGCGACGGTGCGGTCGATCCCGGCCATGACGACGTCGTCGAAGACGGAGACGTCTGACGGCTGACGGCTGACGCCATCCGGCTCAGCGCTGCCGGGTCGGCGATGGAAGACTGCCGCGATGGGCTACGGAGAGCTGACCACGACCGACGAGGTGCTCGAAGGCGTGCGTCTCGATGACGTGACGGCGGTCGTCACCGGTGCCTCGACCGGCCTCGGCCTGGAGACGTCGCGTGCGCTCGCCGCGGTCGGCGCGCACGTGGTGCTCGCCGTGCGCGACGCGGCCAAGGGCGAAGCGGCACTCGCGACGATCCGGGAACAGTTGCCTGACGCGTCAGTGGAATTCGGGGTGCTCGATCTGGCATCGCTGGCGAGCATCCGTGAGTTCGCCGGCGCCACGCTCGGCGCCCATCCGCGGATCGGCCTGCTCGTCAACAACGCCGGTGTGATGTACACCCCGTTCGGCCACACAGCGGACGGCTTCGAGCTCCAGTTCGGCACCAACCACCTCGGCCACTTCTTGCTGACCAACCTGCTGATGCCGGCGTTGCTGGCCGCTGCACCGGCACGGATCGTCAACCTCTCGTCCGGTGGCCATCAAGGGTCGGACATCATCTGGGACGATCCCAACTACGGGCACAGGGAGTACGACAAGTTCGAGGCCTACGGCCAGTCGAAGACGGCGAACATCCTGTTCACGGTCGAGCTCGACGCGCGGCTGGCCGACCGGGGGATCCGGTCGTACGCGGTCCATCCCGGGATGATCGCGACCGAACTCGGTCGGTACATGACGCGCGACGACATGCGCGCCCTGCGCGATCGGGCCAAGCAGGCGCCGGCCGGCGGATTGCCCGCCTACAAGTCGATCCCCGCCGGCGCAGCGACGACCGTGGGGGCAGCGACTGCGCCAGAGCTCGACGGCGTCGGCGGCGTCTACCACGCCGACTGTCAGCTCGCCCCGCCGAACCCCTGGGCGCTCGACCGGGCGAGCGCGTCGCGACTGTGGGCAATCAGCGAGGACCTCGTCGGACAGCGGTTCGAGGTCTAGCGCGTCGTACTGTTCGGTCATGTTCGATCTGAAGATCATCGGGGGCACCATCGTCGACGGAACGGGTGCGACCCGCTTCATCGGCGACGTCGCGGTGCAGGACGGCATCATCGTCGCTGTCGCCGAGCACGTCGACGGTGACGCGACCGAGGTGATCGATGCCCGCGGCCTGATCGTGACGCCGGGGTTCGTCGACATCCACACCCACTACGACGGACAGGCGACGTGGGATCCCGTGCTCGACCCGTCGGCGAGCCATGGCGTCACGACGGTCGTCGCCGGCAACTGCGGCGTCGGCTTCGCCCCGGTGCGGCCGGGTGAGCAGCAGCGCCTCGTCGAGCTGATGGAGGGTGTCGAGGACATCCCCGGCACCGCGCTCCACGAAGGCATCCAGTGGGAGTGGGAGACCTTCCCGGAGTACCTCGACGCGCTCGGCCGTCGGGAGTACTCGATGGACATCGCTGCGTTCTTGCCCCACGCACCGCTGCGCCTCTACGTGATGGGTGATCGTGGCGAGCGCAACGAGGACGCCACGGCAGAGGACATCGCGGCGATGGCAGTGCACGTGCGTGCCGCGGTCGCTGCCGGCGCAGTCGGGCTCTCGACCTCTCGATCGCTCAACCACAAGACGCTCGACGGTGTGCTCGTGCCCGGCACCTTCGCTTCGTTCGACGAGCTGTCCGGTCTCGCCCAGGCCTTGATCGATGGTGGTGGCGGGTTGTTCGAGGTCGTGCCCACCGGCGAGACCGGCGACGACGAGGCGCTGATCCTCGGTGAGGTCGAGCTGATGTCGGACGTGTCCAAGGCGACCGGCGTGGAGATCTCCTTCCTGATGATCCAGTCCACCGGCGCGCCGGACCTCTGGCGTGCGCAGCTCGCGCTGGTCGAGCAGGCCAACGGCGCGGGAGCCCGGTTGGTGCCCCAGGTCGCTGCGCGGCCGGGCGGGATGTTGCTGGGCGTCGCCAGCTACCACGGACTGATGCGGAGACCGACGATGCGCCGGCTCGAGGAATCGATGCCGATCGAGGACGTGCTGGTCGAGATGCGCAAGCCGGAGATCAAGGCGGCGATCCTCGCCGAGACCGATCTCCCGCCCGATCCGCGCCGCCAGTTCGAAGGGATGACCGAACGGTCCCAGTACATGTTCGGTCTGATGTTCCCGCTCGGGGATCCGCCCGAGTACGAGCCCACCGCCGACAAGTCGATCGCCGGCATCGCTGCGGCCACCGGCTCCGATCCGTGGGAGGTGCTCTACGACCACCCCGCCACCGGCCAGTACATCCTCGGAGCGTTCACCAACTACTCGCAGGGCTCGCAGGACCACCTCGTCACGATGATCGACCATGCCGACACCGTGATCGGCCTGTCCGACGGCGGCGCCCACGTCAAGATGATCTGCGACGCCTCGATGCCGACCTATCTGCTCACCCACTGGGCCCGTGACCGCTCCCGCGGCGAGCGCCTGCCGATCGAGACGGTCATCCGCAAGCAGTGCGCCGGCACAGCCGCCGTCGTCGGGCTCGCCGACAGGGGCACGATCGAGGTCGGCAAGAAGGCCGACCTCAACGTGATCGACTTCGATGGGCTCCAGTTGCACGTGCCGCGTGCTGTCGACGACCTGCCCGCCGGTGGACGGCGAGTGCTGCAGGACGCGACGGGCTACGTGGCCACGATCGTCAGTGGCGTCGTCACCCGACGCAACGATCGCGACACCGGCGAACGTCCGGGTCGACTCGTGCGCGTCGTCCACTGACCCGCCGAGCCCGGCCGTCGCGACGGAAGTCACACCACTTTCAGCATCCGGAGTAGTGGATACGGTGGCGCGAGCCTCCGTCGATGTGGCCTGATGGGAGGATGAAACGCCAACTGTTCGCTGCCGCCGCCGTCGGGTGCATCCTCTTCTCGGCCTGCGGCTCGTCGAAGTCCTCCTCGCCCACCACGAAGGCGACCAGCGCAACCTCTGACACGTCGTCTGCCACCACCGGCGCCGCCGACACGACCTCGCCCGCCACGAGCAAGCCCCCGACATCCAGCCCCGACACGTCGGCGGTCACCGAGCCGTCCACTCCGGGAACGTCCTCCGGCACCGAGCTGTCGATCCCCACCGACACGATGGCGCCGCCGTCCAGCATGGTCGCCAACGCGGCAGACGCGACGATCGACTTCGGCGCCGACAAGACCCCGCAGCCGTACGACGAGTTCCTGCAGGCCTCACTGGCCGACATCCAGGACTACTGGCGCGAGACGTACCCGCAGATCTACGGGGCGCCCTTCCAAGAGCTGTCCGGCGGGATCTGGGCGAGCTACCCCGGCCGTGCCGGCCAGATCCCCGACGGTTGCTCCGGCGATCCATCCGAGCAGTACCCCGCGGTCGGCAACGCGTTCTACTGCGGCAACGGCGACTACATCGCGTACGACGACGCCGGCCTGGTCCCGCAACTCGTCAACGAGTTCGGCGATGCGGCGGTCGGCGTGGTGTTCGCCCACGAGTTCGGCCATGCGATCCAGGCCCGTGACGGCGACTTCCCGGCGGGCACGCCCACGGTGTACCTCGAGCAGCAGGCGGACTGCTTTGCCGGCTCCTGGACCGCGCACGTCGCCCGCGGCGAGTCGGCCAGCCTCACGTTCGGCGATCAGGAGGTCAAAGCCGGTCTGTCGGCCATGGTGGCCGTCAAGGACAGCTCGCTCGGCGAGGACGTCACCCAGGGCGATGCCCACGGCTCTGCGTTCGACCGCGTCGGTGCGTTCGAGAACGGGTTCAAGGGCGGCGCCGAGGCGTGCAAGGCGATGGAGACCACGCCACTGCCGCTGATCGACCTGCCGTTCACCACCGAGGACGAGTACAACTCCGGCGGCAACCTGCCGTACGCCGACATCATCACCGACGTCGAGACCGACCTCGACCGGTTCTGGACCACGAACACCGACATGGGCACGTTCACCTCGCCGACGGTCGTCCCGTTCGACCACGACGGTCCGTACCCGACCTGCGACGGCATCGACCAGAGCCAGTACCAGTTCAGTGCGCTGTACTGCCCCGGCGACAACACGATCTACTTCGACGACGGCTACGCCCAGGCCCTCTACAGCACGTACGGCGACTTCGCCGTCGGCTACATCATCAGCGACGCCTGGAGTGACGCGGTGCAGACGCAGCTCCAGACCGGGCTCACCGGCGAGACCCGGGACCTGCTCAACGACTGCCTCACCGGCGTGTGGACGCAGGACATCATCCCGCCCGCCGACGGCACCATCGATCCGAACCGCCTCTACATCTCGCCGGGCGACCTCGACGAGGCCGTCGAGACCGCGCTGCTCAGCGACGCCGGCATCGGCAACGGTCAGGTCGGCAGCGCCTTCGAGAAGATCGACTACTTCCGGGCCGGCGTCATCGGCGGCGTGGACTCGTGCGTCAGCAAGGTCGAGGGCACGGACGGCTCGACGCCGGACACGTCCACGGCGAACAGCTGAGCGCCGGACAGATCGCGGGAACCGAGGTCAGGGTGCTGGCGAGTACATCGCCAGCACCGCCTCGACCAGCGCGCCCGGTTCGAGTGCCCCGGGATCGTACGACGGACGGAACGTGCGGGCGTAGCGACGCCAGCCGAACGGCAACCACGCCGGCAGGTGCGCACGACGCGGACGGCCGTTGGCGGCGAGCAGCACCCGCTGCAGGCGGTCGAGGTACCGGCTGAAGTGGATCTGGGTCCGCAGCGAGCCGTACACGCGGTACGGGTAGCTGCCGACGAGGCGCTCGTACACGCTGAACGCAACCGTGCGATGCTCGACCTCTTCCGCGCCGTGCCACGCGAAGAGCTGCTGCCAGGGGCCGAAGCGGCGTGAACCGTTTCCCGCGGCGGAGCGGTCGAAGTACGACAGCACCATCGCGCAGGTCATCGCCTCGAAGCCCTCCGCGTACACCAGGTTGTGGCGTTCGGACTTCGTCGAGTCGTAGCGGCGGTAGTCGCGGTCGAGCTCGTCGAGGATCGACTGCAGCTCGGCGGCGACGGCGGCCGGCAGCCGCGAGAGGATGATCTTGTTGACGCGCGCGTGGTTGCGGTGGTGCTGCGCCTCCTGGGCGATGAACCCGCGGAGGTCGTCGCCGAGCGGCGTGTCGCCGAGTCGGTCACCGAGGCTGCGGTACACGCGGATCAGGAACGGCTCGAGCGTCGGCATCGTCAGCGAGAACGCGGCGAGGTAGCACTCGTCGACGATGTCGTCGCCGGGGAAAACGTCGTCGAGGTCGTCGGGGAAGTCGAACACCACCTTGCGCACCACGATGTCGGTCATCGCGCCACGGTAGTCCTGGGGCCTGGAATGGATGTCCCGCCGGTGGTGTTCAAGACTGCGAAGAAAGCAGGCAATCCCATGAAGGTTCGCAACTCACTCAAGTCGATGAAGAACATGCCCGGCTCCAAGGTGGTCCGGCGCAACGGGCGGGTCTACGTGATCAACACGTTGAACCCGCGGTTCAAGACCCGCCAGGGCTGACGCCCCCGGGCCTCACGGTTCCGTTCGGCTCGTCGCGGTCAGTGCGCCGCGGCGAGCCGTGCCTCGTCGTCGATCACGACGTCGTGCGCTGCGGCCGGACGACGGGGGATGCCGAATGACACGATCAGCGACACCAACCCGGTGATGCACGAGAAGACCAGCGGCCACTTCGCGCCAGAGGCGAGGCCCTCGACGAAGATCCGCCGCAGCGTCGCGACGTCGGCCGCTGATGCGTGCGCCGGCGGGATGAACGTGACGCCGTTCTTGCGCAGCAGCGCGGCCGCCTGGGCCTTGAGCTCGGGCGAGAGGCTCGACGCGTTGCCGACCCGGTCGACCGCCGAGGCGATGGTGCGCGAGGTCACCAGTGAGCCGATGATGGCCACCCCGAGCGACACGCCCATCTGCTTGGCGGTGTTGTTCGCACCGCTCGCCGCGCCCGCCTTGTCGGGCTCGACCTCGGTGAGCACGATGTTGGTGATCTGTGGGATCGACAGGCCGAAGCCGATGCCGTACATGATGTATGTCGGGAACAGCGTCCAGAACTGCAGGCTCGGCGAGATCACGATCGCCAGGTAGGCGAAGCCGCAGATCGTCATCACCACGCCGATGCGCACGATCACCGCGAGCGGCAGCCGGCGCGCGAGCCGACTGCTGATCTGCGCGCCGATCAGGAAGCACAGGCCCGACGGCAGCTGCCACAGCCCGTTGGTCTCGGCGCTGAGGTGGCGCCCCTCCTGCAGGAACACCGGCAGCACGAACGCGAGGCTGAGCTGGCCGAGCGACAGCGCAGCGACGGTGAGCAGGCCGAAGCGGAACGAGCGATGGCGCAGCTGGCCGAACTCGAACAGCGGCGACGCGTCGTCGCGCTCCTTGGCCCGCGACAGCCGGTAGAACGCGGTGAGGATGACGATCGCGATCACGAACGCAACGATCACCAGTGACACGGGTCGCGACGCGGGCCAGATGTCGTGGCCGCCGAGGAGGATGTCGCGCTTCGGGGTGAGCCAGCCGTACTCCGAACCCTCGCTCAGCCCGAAGACCAGCAACGCCATGCCCGACGCGACGAGCACCGCGCCGCGGATGTCGAGTCGTTCCCGCCGGCCCTCATGGCGGAGCTTGGGCGTGAACAGCAGTGCGCCGATGATCGCGAGCGGGACGATGATCACGTTGATCCCGAACGACCAGCGCCACGAGTAGTCCGACGTGAGGAACCCGCCGACGACGGGGCCGAAGGCCGCGCTGGCGCCACCGACCGCGCCCCACAGGCCGAACGCGACGGCGCGCTCGTGGCCGACGAACGACTTCGAGAGGATGGCGAGGCTGCTCGGCATCATCAGGGCCGCGCCCACGCCCTCGATCACCGCTTCGCCGATGACGAGCTGAGGCACCGACTGCGACAACGCGGCGATCAGCGAGCCGGTGCCGAAGAGCGCCGCCCCGATGACGAAGATCCGGCGGTGCCCGAAGAGGTCGCCGAGCCGGCCGCCGATGATGAGCAGCGACGCGAACACCAGCGCGTAGCCGGTGATGACCCACTGGAGGCTCGGCAGCGTGGTGTGGAAGTCCTTGAGGATCGTGGGGATCGCCACGTTCAACACCGTGGTGTCGAGGCTGATGATGATCACCGTCGCCGACATGATGCCGAGGGTGATCCAGCGACGTGGATCGGCCGCGTCGACGACCTCTGGCACGCCGTCGGCGTCGTCGACCTGTTCGTCCAGTGCGGTCACGACGCCTCCGTGCGGCCGTGCGCCTCGGCGCGGTCGGCGACGAGATCGAGCACGGCGAAGAAGTCGGCCAACCGATCGGGATCGATGCCGGCGAGGAGTTCGTCGGAGAACTCGGTCAGCAGCGGGAGGCCGCTGGCGAGCGCGTCGCGTCCGGACTCGGAGATGAACATCTGGATGCCGCGGCCACCCCGCGGATCGGGCGCACGGGTGATCAGCCCGTCGCGGAGCAGCATCGCCAGCATCTCGTTCATGCTCGGTGCCGCCACCGACGAGCGACGGGCGAGCTCGGCACCGGTGAGGCCGGGATCCTCGGCGAGCAGGTGGAGCACGCCGAACTGCGCCGCGGACACACCCTCGGCCGCCAGGCAGCGATCGGCAGCGGCCCGGGCGGTGAGGTGCAGGCGCTTGAACGAGGCGAGGGGGGATCGCACGCGGGCTTGCATGTATGAGGAACCTAACACCGGATCCTTGTGTTCACCAAGCATCTTCCGTGAGCGGATCGAGGATGCTTGAACCTGTCCTGCTGCAGCCGATAGGTTCCCGGCATCGTGACCTGCTGACGGACCGTCAGCAGTTGATCCGACACCAAGGCAGGAACCTCACATGCTGCACTCCGTCCGCCGGTTCGGCCCGCTCGTCCTGATCGGGTCGATCCTCACCGTCATGAGCGCGCCGTTCTTCCCGAACGTCGCCGCTGCGTCGGCCGCGCCGCCCGCACCGGTGCGCCACGTCGACGTCGCCCGCTCCGTGCACCCGTCCGAATCCGAGGACGGCGACGGCCACTACTGCGACGGTTGCACGCCGCCGCTGACCTACTCGGGTGGACCGGTGATGGACACCACGGGCGCCGACGGCGTCACCATCACGCCCATCTACTGGATGCCGTCGGACTGGGCCACGCCGTACCCCGACGACTACCCGACGATCATCAACCAGTACGTCACCGACGTCGCGGCGGACAGCGGCTCGAGCACCAACGTGTACTCGATCGACACGGAGTACTCGCAGTCCGGCAGCTTCGCCACCACCAACATCGCCTACAAGATCACGGCCGGCACGCCGATCATCGACACCCAGCCCTTCCCGACGAGCGGCTGCGACCTCGCCAGCGATCAGTACACCGCGTGCCTCACCGATGCGCAGATCCGCGACGAGCTGACCCGCGTCACCGGCGAGCAGGGTGTGCCCACCGACCTCGCCCACTTCTACCCGGTGTTCTTCCCGCCGGGCATGGAGACCGCCGACCTCGACGGCAGCAACTCGGATTCGGCGTTCTGCGGCTACCACCGTGCGTTCGGCCAGGACACCTCGATGATCGTCTACGGCAACGAGCCGTTCGAGGCGACGGGTTGCGACGCCGGCCAGGGCCCCAACGGCGACGTGGTCGCCGACGGTGCGGTCGGCACGCTCAGCCACGAGGTCAACGAGGCGCTCACCGATCCCACCGACACGACCGCCTGGAACGACTCCACCGGCCACGAGATCGGCGACATCTGCGCCAACGACTACGGCACGCCGCTCGGTTCCACCGACCCGAGCAACGCCCAGACCACCGAGTACAACCAGGTCATCAACGGGCACTACTACTACACCCAGACGGAGTTCAGCAACGCCGCGTTCGCCGCGTTCGGCATCGGCAACGGCTGCGTGCAGAACGAGGCCGCGGTCACCGGCGACGCCGGGGGCGCCCCCGCGGCGAGCTCCGGGTCGCTCTTCACGTACGCCTTCCCGAACGCCATCGACGCCGACGGATCGAGCACGTCGCAGATCTCCACCTCGGTGTCGGACGCGCAGAACAACGTGATCGAAGGCGACATGGTGAACTTCTCGGTGTACGCCGTGTCGGGCACCGGTGAGTGCGGCACGCTCGACAAGGACGCGGTCCCGAGCGGCGCCGACGGCTACGCCAACGTCACCTACACGGCGTCCAAGGACGACGTGATCTGTGCCGTCGTGGCCACCGACACACAGGGCGGCAACTCGTCCACGGGCACCGTCTACCAGGGTGCGACGGAGGCTGCCGCCCCCAACGCGACTGACACGATCCCGCAGGCGCTCATCCCAGGCGCCGACCCGACGACGTTCGACGTCACGTTCGCCAACCCGGGCACCGACTCGATCCAGAACGCACAGGTCGACTTCTCGTTGTTCCCCGGTGACAAGGCCAAGTCCAACGTCACGGCCGATCAGGTCACGTTGACCTACTCGACCGATGGACCGGACGGCACCTTCTCGCCCGTGACGCTCGCCGGCTCCACCATCGACGACGGCAGCATCGAGGGCACCGTGGGTGCGATGGCGGGCGCGTCGATCGGCGCCGGCAAGTCGCTCGACGTCACGTTCAAGGTCGCGCTCGCCTCGGGCGCGCCGATGGACGACAACGGGCCGCTGCTGAGCATGGAGGTCTACCTCGACCAGGTGAACCCGGGCTCGGGTGCCGGCACGAACATCGCCGACACCGGTGCCACCGACATCTCCGTCAACGCCGACGGCACGCCGGCCACGGATGCCGCCACCGCCGACACGTCGACCGGTGACTCGAGCGTGGACACCTCCACGGGCGACACCACCGCCGACACCACGGCCGACACGTCGGCCGACGCCAGTGCCAACAGCAGCACCGACACGGCGAGCGCGGACACCGCGACCACCGATGCCGCCTCCGACGTGACCATCGCCTCCGACAAGTCGTCGAGCGACTCGTCGTCGTCGACCGGGCTGATCATCGGCATCATCGCCGCCGTGGTCGTGATCGGTGTGATCGTGATCCTGGTGGTGCGCAAGAAGAAGACCACCAGCTGACCGAACGCGGCTGGGCCGGGCAGCGATGCCCGGCCCAGCTCTCGATCAGGACCGGTTTGCGACGCCTCAGCGAGCGAGGTGGATGGGCAGCTGCTTGAGGCCGTTGTTCAGGTTCGAGCGGATCCGCCGTGACGGACCGGTCTGCTCGATCGTCGCGAACGTCTTGAGCAGCTCGTCGAAGAACACCCGCCCCTCGAGCCGGGCGAGGTGGACACCGAGGCAGAAGTGCTGGGCGTAGCCGAACGAGAGGTGCTGGTTCGGCGAGCGGCGGATGTCGAAGGCCTGCGCGGTGTCGCCGAAGACGTCCTCGTCGCGGTTGGCCGACGTGTACATCATCGCCACCTTGTCGCCGGCCTTGATGCTCGTGCCGTGCAGCTCGGTGTCGGACAGCGCGGTGCGGCGGAAGTAGTGCAGCGGGTTCGCCCAGCGCAGGATCTCCTCGACGGTGCCGAGCATCAGGGTGGGGTCGGCGCGCAGGTCGGCGAGCTGATCCGGGTGATTGAGCAGCGCCTCGGTGCCCGACGACAGCATCGTCTTGGTGGTGTCGTTGCCGGCCGTGACGAGCTGCACGAAGAAGCTCGCGAACTGCATGTCGTCGAGTGGGCCGTCGCCGAAGTTGCCGGCGAGGATCAACGAGGTGAGGTCCTCCTTCGGCTCCTCCTGGCGGCGCCGCATCGCGAAGTTGTAGGCGTAGATGGCCATGTCGTTCAGGCCTGAACCGCTGGCATAGCCGTCGCCGGCGAGCTCGGGATCCTGGCTGCTGGTGCTCTGTTCAGCCCAGTCGCGGATCTGGTCCCAATCCTGCTCGGGGATGCCGACCAGCTCGCCCACGACCTGGCTGGGCAGTGAGCCGGAGACGTCGTGGACGAACTCCACATCGCCCTTGTCCGCCGCCTCGGCGAAGATGGTTCGGCAGAGCTCGCGGATGCGACCCTCCATCTGCGCGATGACCTTGGCCTGGAAGCTCTCGGCGAGGGGCTTGCGATGCGAGGTGTGCCGCGGCGGATCCATCATCAGCAACATGTTGCGGCTGTTGGCGAGCTGCTCGGGAGCCATGTCCTCGAGCACCACGCCGCCCTCCTCGGCGGAGTAGATGTCGGGGCGGCGGGCGACCTGGGTGACGTCGGCGTGGCGCATGATGGCCCAGTAGCCCGGTTGGTCCGGCATCGACTGCCAGTGCACCGGATCGGTGCGGCGGAGATCGGCGAAGATCTCGTGGATCGGACCGTCGACGTAGAGGTCCGGATCGTAGATGTCGGTGGTGACGCTCATGTCCGGACTGTACAGCTGACGGACAGCTCGACCGATGGCGGAGCGCACCCGGCGCTGGTGCGTCAGCCGGGTCGGCTGGCGCCGACGATGCTGCCCCAGTTGACGGGGGCGATCTCGACGAACTTGCCCGGCGCCGGCGCCTGGATGACCTGCCCGTTGCCGATGTAGATCGCGACGTGGCTGATCGGGTGGTAGTAGTACAGCAGGTCACCCGGCTGGATGTCGGAGAGCGCGACGTGCGGCGTGGATGCGTACTGCTGGGCCGACTGGTGGGGGATCGACACACCGGCGACGCGCCATGCGTACGACGTGAGGCCCGAGCAGTCGAACGCCACGCCGGGCGACGACATCGCGAACTTGTAGGGCACGCCGAGCTGGCTGCGTGCCGCGGCGATGGCGATCTCGGCCCGGCTCGACACCGGCGGCGGCGCCGGGTCAGTGCTGGCGGTGGTGTCGCTCGTCGAGCTGCCGGAGTCGCCGGACGATCCGGAGCTGCCGGAGTCGCCCGACGATCCGCCGTCGTTGCTCGGCGCGGCGGTCGTGTCGGTGCTCTGACCCGAGTCCTGGTTCCCGGCCGGGTCGGTGGCGGGAGTCGTGGACGGCGTGGCGTCGGCCGAGGCGTTGCCATTGCCGTTCGAGGAGCGCACCGTCGTCGGCGTGGTGGTGGACTTCGTGCCGCCGTCGCCGCCGGCCGACGGGCTGCCGGTACCGGTGGCGCCACCCTGGGCAGCGGTGGACGGGGTGGCGACGGCGGCCGTGGCCGGCGTGGCGTCCGTGTTCGCGCCGTTGTTCGAACCCGAGGTGGCGGGCGGCTGATCGGCCGCCTTCTCCTTGGCCTTGATGGCGGCGATGTCGGCGGCGTGCGCGGCGGCTGCGGCGTCGGCCTGACGCTGCTGCTCGGCGGCCAGCGCATCGCCCAGCGCAGCCTGGTCGCGGGCGAGCTCGGCCTGGTAGTCGGCGCCGGCCTGCGCGGTCTTCGCGCTGGCGTCGCTGGCCTGCTTGGCCAGCTTGGTGGCCTTGGCCTGCTTGTCCTGCAGCGACTGCTGCTCGGCGTTGAGGTCCTTGAGCTGCTGGTCGTAGTCGTCGGTGGTGGCTGCACCGGCGTTGACCGCGACGCCCATCAGCTGCTCGCGCTGGAGGCCGTCGGTGACGGCGCTGTCGCCGCCGAACAGCGTCGAGATGCCGGTGCTCGATCCGCCGGTGAACTGCTCGACCGCGAGGTTGGCGAGCTGCGACTGCAGCGCGTCGACCTGTGCCTGATGAGCGGTGATCACCTGCTGCGCCGAGGCGATCTGGGTGTTCAGATCGTCGATCTGGCTGAGGTAGCCGAGGTACTGCTCGTTGAGGTCCGACGCCTTCTGCTGGAGGCGGTTGATCTGGGCGAGGTCCTGCTGGACCTCCTTCTGCTTGTCGCTGATGTCGTCGGCGTTGGCAGGTCGGACGAACACCGCACCACCCAGGAGGGCGAGAAGGACGCCCATCACACGGGCTGTTGCTGGGCGACGCATGATGGGCGGAGACTGTAGCGAATCATGACGGTTGCGTTGCAGTCGCCCGCAACAATTTCGTCACACTCGGGCCCGCAGCGGAAAATCGCGTGACCATCCCACCGGTCGGTGCTTCAATGTGCTCACCAGAGAAAGGAGGTGGTCCAAACGTGATTGACAGAAGTCGTGGGACTCTGGAGGTGGTTGGCCGCTAGGTCAGCACAAGGCTGGACGGCCTGGCGAAATCACGCCAACCTCCGCTGCACATTCCGTCGGAGCTCGTCCCGCCGACACGAAACGGATGCGCAGTCTCGAAACAGCTTGCGACGGCGAGGCCTTCGGGCCTCGCCGTTTGCGTTCCCGGCGCCTCGTGTCCACCGATGAGTTCGGCCGCCGCGACCCGTCATCTCCCGGTCCGCCTGCTCGACCCCTCCCGAAAGTGAGCCATCCGTGCCCACCACGTTCGAACCGATGCTCATCAGCCTGCCGATCGCCGACCGGGTACGGTCGCATGCGTTCTACCGCGACGGGCTCGGCCTCGAGGCCCTCGGCGAGATCGCCGAGGACGGCGTTCCGGAGCCGCTGATGTTCCAGCTCAACGCGAACGCCCGGCTGATGCTGGTGCCGTCCGGTGGCTTCGGCTGGATCATCGGCCAGCACGAAGTCGCGGCGCGCGGTGTCAGCGAGTGCACGCTCGGCATCCCTGCCACCTCCGACGCCGAGGTCGACCGGATCGTCGAGCGCGCCCTCCACGCGGGCGCCACGGTGGTCTCCGAGCCCCGCCCGCAACCGTGGGGCTACAGCGCCGCGTTCGCCGACCTCGACGGTCACGTCTGGATCGTCAGCGCGCTGCCGGCCTGACAGCGTGCCACGACTGCGATCGGCGGCACGGCCGTCGTTACGGTCACCATCATGATGAGGTTCAACCACATGGAGCTGACGTTCCCGCGGGGCACGCTGACGCCGGAGTTCCGGGCCGATGTCGATGCGTTCTACGGGCCGATCTTCGGCTGGCGCGCCGTCGACACGCCGGTGATGGGGCAGTCGTGCCACCTGCTGATGGTCGACGACCACGTCGGTCAGTTCCTGCTGTTGGCCGAGAGCGATGCGCCGATGTCGTCGCCGGGCTACGACCACCTCGGTCTGCTGCAGGACACCCGGGCCGAGGTCGACTCGATCCTCGAGCAGTGCCTCGCCTTCCAGGCGCACGACGAGCGCGTCAAGGTCAAGCAGTACAAGGACGATCCGACCGCGACGATGACGATCCACGCGTTCTACGTGAAGTACCTGCTGCCGATCTGGTTCGACGTGCAGAGCATGGAGCGCCACGACGGGTCGCCCAACCCCGGCTGGACCTACCAACCCATCAGTTCCGCGAAGGTCGCTGCCCCGTAGGACGCGCGTTCGCGTGCGAAGAACCGCGAGCGGGGCGCTTGCTGTTGCAAGCGCGCCGTCACGCCGGGCGTCGTGGTCAGGCGTCGGCGGCGGGGCCGAGCAGGGAGGCGCGGAACGCTTCGTCGTGGACGAACACCGGCAGGAGGTGCTCGTCGAGGTACGACGGCAGCACGGACGAGCCGCCGTCGACGCACAGCACCTGACCGGTGATCCACTCGGCCTGGGCCGACAGCAGGAACACCACCGCGTTGGCGACGTCGACCGGCTTGCCGCGCCGGCGGAGGGGGATGACGACGCGGTCGCCGTGCGGATCCTCGGCCGGCGCGTCGACCGAGGCACGTGGCGTGCGCACGGATCCGGCGGCCACGCCGTTGACCCGGATGCCGCGTGGTCCCCACTCCAGCGCCGCCGTGCGGGTGACGCCCGTGAGCCCGGCCTTGGCTGCGGTGTAGGCGACGCCGAACGGCATCGACGACAGCCCGGCGATCGACTCGATGTGCACGATCGCGCCGGGGGTGCCTTCATCGAGCAGCCGCCGCCCGACGGCCTGGGTGGCGTAGACCGCGGCGTTGAGGTTCAGCCGGACGACCTCGTCGAAGTCGTCGGGCTTGAAGTCGACCAGCGGCGCCCAGTACTTGCGCAGCAGGCCGCCGGCCACGACGACGAGGCCGAACAGGTCGCCGGTCTCGGCTGCCGCAGCATCGACGGCTGTCTGCACGGCGTCGTGATCGCGGAGGTCGACGATCGAGGAGTGGAACGTACCGCCGACCGCGGCGACGGCGTCAGCGCTGAGCGCGAGCTTGTCGGCGTCGTTGTCGAACCCGGCCACGACGGCACCCGCTTCGGCGAGCGCGGTGCACACCGCCGTGCCGATGCCACCGCCGCCGGCGCCAGCCACCACGATCGTGCGCCCCTGCAACCCGTTGTCCATCGCCATCGCCTGTGACCCTCCGTCCTCGGTCCGACCGTCGTCGAACGGACCACAGGACTAGCGCACCGATGGTCTCGTCGTCGCACCCGGTGGAAGTCGCAGCAGCGGCGGGCGCAGACGCGGACCGCCCCGCTGGGGGAGCGGGGCGGTCGCGGCGAGTCCGAATCGGGGGGTGTCGATCGACGGATCCGCAGGAGTCGGCGTGTGGGGGACACGTTCGACTCGCCCATCAGTGTGCGCCCGACGCGTGAACGGAGTGCAGCCGCGAAGATGAACGGTTCGTTTCGTGATGTGGAGGAGACCCCGGACGTCGCGCCTGAGGTGACCATCAGCCACGCATCGCGGTCAGAGACCGGCCAGCAGCGCCTCGCGGATGGTGTTGTCGTCGATCATCCCGGACGCACCCTGCGCGTACGCGCAGTGCATCTCGAGCACACCGCCGGTGAACGAGATGGACACGTCGGACACGGCCGGCACGTTCTTCAGCTTGATCAGCGTGAGCCCTTCGCGCACCGCTTCCTTGCCGAGGTCGTCGGTGCAGATCACGCGCAGCGCCATGTTCAGCCGATGGCACGACAGGTTGTCGAGGAAGTTCAGTCCGGCGGCATCGTCGGCAAGGCTGTCCCAATCCACCTCGTACGGGATCGGCGCGCCGCAGATCTCCTCGATCTCGGCCACGCGCCCTGGCAGGGTGACCTCCTGCAGCTCCTTGATGCGACGTCGTTCGTCGAGACCCATGGTCGTGCTCCTTCGGATGTGCTCGCCTCGTTGCGGGCAGGTTCCATCGTGCGGGTGCAGCCGATCGCGGTCATGAGTAACGGGTACTCAACGCGCGCGGTCGGCTAGAACCGGAGGTGTGAACGCACCGATCGAACTGCGCAGTGACAACGCGGCCGGCGCCGCGCCGGAGGTACTCGCGGCGCTGGTGGAGTCGAACGTGGGCTCCGCGCTCGCGTATGGCGACGACGCGTGGACGGAGACGCTGCACGGCGTCGTGCGCGAGGTGTTCGAGCATCCCGACGCGCGGGTGTTCCCGGTCATCAGCGGCACCGCCGCGAACAGCCTCGCGCTCGCGTCGATGTGTCCGCCGTGGGGTGCCGTCCTGTGCCACGAGACGGCGCACATCCTGCAGAGCGAGTGCGGCGCGACGTCGATGTTCGGCGCCGGCGCGCAGATGCGAGGCGTCGGTGGCGACGGCTACCTCGTCAGCTCGGCGGCCCTGCAGGACGCCTTCATCGCCACCCGTTGGGGCGACAACCACCACGCCCAGCCGAGCGTGCTCAGCCTCACCGTGCCCACCGACTTCGGCACCGTCTACACCCCGGCACACATCGCCGAGCTCGCCGCCGCGGCGCACGAGCGCGGGCTGCGCGTGCACATCGACGGGGCGCGCATCGCCAACGCGATCAGCGCGCTCGGTTGCTCGCCGGCCGACCTCACGTGGAAGGCCGGCGTCGACGCGTTCTCGCTGGGCGCGATGAAGAATGGCTCGGTCAGCACCGATGCGATCGTGTGCTTCGACTCGACCATCGCCGACCAGCTCCACTACCGGCTCAAGCGCGCCGGCCACGTCGCCTCGAAGATGCGCTTCCAGTCGGTGCAGCTGACGGCGTACCTGCGCGACGGGCTGTGGTTGCGCCTCGCTGCCGTCGCCAACGCGGCGATGGCCCGGCTCGCGACCGGCCTCGAGGCGCTGGGGCTCGAGCTCGTCAACCAGCCCGATGTCAACATGATGTTCGTGCGCGCCGACGACGCCGTGATGACCCGGATGGAAGAGGCGGGCCTGCTGTTCTACCGGATGGGGCCGGGCCTGTTCCGCTTCGTCACGAGCTTCCAGACGACTGAGGCCGAGGTCGACGAAGCGCTCGCACGAATCGGCAGCGCACTCGCTGCCTGACGCGCGAGGATGAGCCGATGCGGCTCACCGACGAACAGCTCGACACCTACGCCCGAGACGGCTTCCTCGTCCTCCCCGAGCTCTTCAGCGCGGACGAGGTCGCGGCGATGGACGCGCGGTTGCCGGCACTGTTCGACGAGTGCCGCCCCGAGAACTTCCGCGAGCGGTCCAGCGATGTCGTCCGCACGGCGATGGGCCTGCACTTGCGCGACGAGCTGTTCGCCGAGATCGTGCGCGACCCGCGCTTCGTCGAGCCGGCCATGCAGATCACCGGCGAACAAGAGCTCTACGTGCAGCAGGTCAAGGTCAACGCCAAGGAGGCCTTCGCCGGCGAGCAGTGGCAGTGGCACTACGACTTCGCCACCCACCACCGCGAGGACGGTGTGCCGGAGCCGCTCGCGCTGAACCTGCACATCTTCCTCGACGAGGTCACCGAGTTCAACGGCCCGCTGATCTTCATCCCCGGCTCGCACATCGGTGGGCCGGTCGAGACGTCGCTCGACACGGTCAGCACGAGCTACCCGCTGTGGACCGTCGCCGGCGACGTGGTGAAGCCGCTCGCCGAGCGCGGCGGCCTCGTCGCGCCGAAGGGCCCGCCGGGCACCGCACTGATCTTCGGCGACTCGATGGTGCACGGCTCCTCGGCGAACATGTCGCCGTGGGCGCGGCGGATCTTCTCGCTGATCCTCAACCCGGTCTCCAACCACCAGACCACGATGCGTCGCGCCGATCATCAGCACCACCGCGACTTCACGCCGGTGCGGATGCTGCAGCCCGCCTGACGCCACGCGGATCCGGTGCCGCTGGGTGCCGGTGTACGGTGCCGCCATGATCGTCTTCGTCCACGGCGTCCCCGAGACCAATGCCATCTGGAACAAGGTGCGCGGCATCATCACGGCGCCCTCGGTGGCGCTGGCCATGCCCGGCTTCGGCTGCCCCGTGCCCGATGGATTCACGCCGTCGGCCGACGCGTACGTCGAGTGGTTGATCGGCGAGATCGAAGCGATCGGCGAGCCCGTCGACCTCGTCGGCCACGACTGGGGTGCGGGCCTCACCTACCGCGTCGTCCAGACGCGCAACGACCTGCTGCACTCGTGGGTGGCCGACGTCGGCAACCTCCTGCATCCCGACTACGTGTGGCACGCGTTCGCCCAGCTGTGGCAGACGCCCGGCGACGGTGAGGCCTTCTTCGCCAGCCAGGCCGAGCAGACGCCCGAAGAGCGCGGACCGTTGTACGAGACGATGGGCATCCCCGCCGCCGACGCGCTGGAGATGGCCACCGCCGGTGACGCGCTGATGGGCGAGTGCATCCTCGGGCTGTACCGATCGGCGACACCCAACCCGTACGCGACGTGGGGACCGTGGGCGCCGTCGGAGGCACCAGGGCTGATCATCGCGCCCACCGACGATCCGTTCGGCGACGAGCCGCTCGCACGTGAAGTCGCCGACCTGTTCGGCGCGCGGTTCGAGACGATCGAGGGCGTCGGCCACTTCTGGCCGTACCAAGCGCCCGCCGAGGTGTCGGCCGTGCTCGAGCAGTTCTGGGCCTCGCTGGCCTGACCGCTCGGTCCCTGAACGACGGGACTTCAGCTCACGACCAGCCGCGGGCGGTTCGGATCCGGCGGGCTGCAGCGTCGAGTCCGTGGTGGTCGCCACCGACGAGGGCGAGGCCTCCACGCGCGACGACAGCACCGGCCACCATCACCAGCTCGACATCGTCGGCCCGCGCGCACGTGATGATCGAGGTCGGCCAGTCGCTGCCGCGAGGCCACCAGTGGGCGCGTGAGGTGTCGAGCGCGACGAGGTCCGCGAACCTGCCGACCTCGATCGACCCGCAGCGATCGCCGAGCCCGATCGTGCGCGCCCCTTCGGCGGTGAGCAGGTCGAGCGCGGCCTGCGCGGAGAGCACGTCGCCCTGACCGGCCGCGCCGAGGATCGCCTGTCGGGCCTCGGAGAAGAGGTCGGACCCGGCCTGCAGCGACTGGTTGTCGAGCCCGAGCCCACCCGATGCGCCGGCCCGACGCAGGGCCACCATCGGGGTCAGCTTCGTACCGCCCAGTGCCCGCGACGAGCTCGGGCAGTGGGCCACGCCGACCCCGGCACCACCGATGCGGGCGATGTCCGTGTCGTCGAGCGCACTGCAGTGCGCCGCCAGCAGATCGGGCCCGAGCAGACCGAAGGCCTCGAGCTCGTCGGGCCCGCACGCGGCGCGGCTCGGGGGGGAGGTGCAGGTGTGCATCGGCAGCTTGGTGCCGAAGGCAGTGGCCATCTCGTGGGCGGCTCGCAGGCCCTCGGCCGTGCACATGTCCGGCAGCTCCGGTGACGGCGTCACCGACAACCGGTCGCCGCGATGACCGCCGTCGAGTCGGGCCACCATGTCCAGCGTGTCCTGGTACGGCCGGCACAACCGCTGAGGATCGATGCCGCGATCGAGCGGCATGCCGGCCGGGACGATCTCGCAGAACATCGGCGCGAACACCGTGCGCCCACCGCTCGCGATGTGGGCCTCGATCGACGCGACGGCACACGCCTCGAACCGAGCGGGATCGTCGACCGGACCGACCGACCAGCAGTCGACGATGGTCGTGATCCCGGCCGCGAGCCCGGCCGACCGCACGACGGCGATGCCCATCGCGCTGTCGTCGTCTGTCGCGTGCGCGAGCCCAGCGTGGAAGGTGCCGAACAGCCAGTCGTGGAACGTCGGTCCGATCGGCCCACCGCGCACGAGCACGTCGACGGGATGCTGATGGGCGCTGATCAGGCCCGGCATCAGCAGATCGACGTGCAGCACGTCGACGAGATCCGACGAGAGGATGTCGAGCGGATCCGGCGCGCCGGCGCCGAGAGCATCGATGCGGCCATCGACGATGCGCACCCATCCGGGTTCGAACACCCGGTGCTCCACGTCGCACGTCACCACCACATCTGCGGTGATGATCTGCCGCGCCGGTGCGGTCACGGACGCTCCGTCCACGCTCCGCTCGCGTCCTTGCCGAACAGCGGGATCGTGCCGAGCGAGCGCAGCAGACCCGCGTCGTCGCCGAGCGCACCGGCCCAGTCGTTGCCTTCGCGCAGCAGGGTGCCGATCACCACCACGTCGGCGCCGGCCGAGCGCAGCAGCCGCAGCGAGGCCACCATGCTGCCACCGCTGGCGATGACGTCGTCGACGAGTGCGACCTTCCGGCCGGCGACGGCGGGGATGCGTGCCCGGTCGAGGAGCAGCTCCTGCGCGCCGCCGGTGGTGATCGACGACAATGGCTCGCGGAGCGCATCGGCGAGGTGCAGCTTCTGCGTCTTCTGGAGGATCAGGTAGTCGTCGAGCCCGAGGGCCCGGCTGGTCTCGATGGCCACCGGTATGCCGAGCGTGGCCGCCGACACGACGATGTCGGGCTTGGTGTCGGCGATCCGGTCGGCGAGGTCCTGGCCGGCCCTGGCGAGGAAGCTGATGCCGACATCGATCGTCATCAGCAGCGAGATCGCGAGGTCCGGGTTGATCGGCACGATCGGCAGATCGATCTGCTGGCTGCCGATCTGGACCCGGTACTGCGCGCCGCCGCCGACGATCTCACCCATGCGTCTCACCCATGTGGGCGAGGGTAGCCAGCCCTCCGCGAACGGCGGATGAACACCGCGTTCGCGGAGAGGTTCGGGGACCCGGCTCAGAGGAACCGACCACCCCACAGCATCGAGGCAGCGGCCCCGAGGATCAGGGCGATGATCGCGAGGACCACGAAGACCCGGAGGATCTCCACCGGCTCGCTCGTGTAGCCGATGTGCTGCTGGATGTTGGCGTACACCTTGCTCAGCTCGGCCCCGCTGGTGGCGGTGAACGAGGAGCCTCCGGTGTCGGTGGCGATCTCGCTCATCGTCGCCGGGTCCGAGGGGACCGCCACCGTCTGGCCGTCGACGGTGACGGTGCCGCTCGCGGTGCCGTACGCGATGGTCGTGACGGAGATGCCGGCTTCGGACGCTGCCTTGGCACCCGTGGCGACATCCGAGCCCACCGTCGACTTGCCGTCGGACAGCAGCACGATCGCCGCCTCGGCCGGTTCTGTGCTCACCGTCGCGGATGCGTTGGTGATGCCCGTGCTCGCCGTCGTCGCCGCGATGTGCGAGGTGATGGTGTCGACCGCGACCTGCAGCGCGTCGCCCGTGGCGGTGCCCGGTCCGGTCTGCAGGTTCGCGAGCGCGGTCAGCAGTTCACCGCGATCGGTGGTGGGCGTCGACAGGACGGTGGCGGTCTTGTCGTAGGCGATCAGGCCGACCTCGTACGCCGCCGGCACGTCGGCCACGAACGACTCCGCAGCGGTGATGGCCGCCTGGATGCGGGTCGGCGAGACATCGGTGGCGTCCATCGACGCTGACACGTCGACGACGAGCATGATCGTCGCGTGGTCGCGTGCCACCTGCTCCTGGCGGACCGGTCGGGCGATGGCGATCACCATCGAGGTCAGGCCGAGCCCGATCAGCGCGGCGGCCAAGTGCCGTCGCCATCCCGGTCGCTTCGGCGCGACCGACGACAGGAGGTCGAGGTTCGTGAACCGGACGGCGTAGTGCCGGCGACGATGCTGGAGCACGACGTACGTGGCGACCAGTCCGGCGATCGCGACGAGCAGCCACAGCCAGCCGGGGGCGAGGAAGGTGATGGCGGTCATCGCCGTGCCCTGCGGGCCGTGGTGAAGCGGACGATGTCGAGCAGCCAGTCGCGGTCGGTGGACAGCACGATGTGCGACGCACCGGCGCCCCGGGCGGAGCGCCGCGCTGTCTCGCGCCGCTCGGCAGCCGCTCGGGCGAAGCGTTCGCGCATCCGTGCGCTGTTGGTCTGGACCTCCTGGCGGCGGCCGGTCTCCGGATCGACGAGGGTGAGCAGACCGACGGCGGGCAGCTCGTCCTCGCGCGGATCGCGGATCTCGGCGACGATGACCTCGTGACGCGACCCGAGGGCGCGCAGCTCGCGGGCCCACTCGCCGTCGTCGAGCAGATCGGTGACGACCACGACGAGGCCCCGGCGGCGGGCGAGGGTGCGCGTGCGTCGCAGCGCTGCTGCCAACGAGCCGGCCCCGCGCTCGCAGCGTGGTCGGTGCTGGAGGGTGTGCATCATCGCCATCGCGGCGTCGCGTCCCGTGCGTGGCGGCACGACCCACGAGCTGTCACCGTCGAAGCACACGGCAGCGATCCGGTTGCCGTTGCGCACGGCGATGAGCGCGAGCGCACCGACCGTGGCGAGGGCGAGGTCGCGCTTCTCGCGCAGCGCGGTGCCGAAGTCGAGACTGGGCGTGCCGTCGACGACGAACCACACCTCGAGCTCGCGGTCGGCGACGGTGTCGCGGACGTGCGTCTCGTTCTTGCGCGCGGTAAGCGCCCAGTCGATCCGGCGGGCGTCGTCGCCGGGTTGGTAGAGGCGGGCGTCACCGGCGTCCATGCCGGGCCCGCGCATCAGGCTCACGTGGTCGCCGTGGAGCAGCCCGTCGAGGTGGCGGTTGACGCGCAGCTCGATCTGGCGGAGCGACTTCTCGCGGGCGGACACCTCGCGCGCCCCTGACGGGGCTGCGGCGCTCATGATGCCACCGCGATCGCGCCACCCGGGGCTGGCATCGGGCCGGGGATCCCCGTCTGGCTGGCCGGGTAGATCACGCCGTCCTGGGTGGGCGTGACGCGCGGTGCGACCACGGTCGAGCCGATGCGGTGGACGATCTGCTCAGCGGTGACGTCGTCGGCGAGCGCCTCGTACGTGAGCAGGATCCGATGCCGGAGCACGTCGCGCACGACATCGAAGACGTCCTGCGGCAGCGCGTACCGGCGGCCGCGCAGCACGGCGAGGCCACGAGCGGCGGCGACCAGACCGAGCGTGGCCCGTGGGCTCGCACCGTGCGCGATCAGTGGCTCGAGGTCGGGCAGGCCGTGCTCGGCGGGATGGCGCGTGGCGAGCACCAACCGGACGGCGTAGTCGAGCACGGCGTCGTGCACGAAGACCCGGTCGGCTTCCTGCTGCAGCTCGACGAGCCGCTCCGGATCGAGCAGGCGCATCGCCTTCGGCGGATCGACGCTCATCCGGCGCACGATCTCGGCCTCCTCGGAACGGGTGGGGTAGTCGACGAGGACCTTCATCAGGAAGCGGTCGCGTTGTGCCTCGGGCAGTGGGTACACGCCCTCGCTCTCGATCGGGTTCTGGGTGGCGAGCACGAGGAACGGCAGCGGCACCGGATGGGTGACGCCGCCGATCGAGACGTGGCGCTCGGCCATCACCTCGAGCAGCGCCGACTGCACCTTGGCGGGCGCCCGGTTGATCTCGTCGGCGAGCACGATGTTGGCGAAGATCGGTCCGAGCTCGGTGTCGAAGCGCTCCTGCGACGGCCGGTAGATGCGGGTGCCGACGAGGTCGCTGGGCACGAGGTCGGGGGTGAACTGGATCCGGGCGAACGTGCCGCCGAGGATCCGTGCCATCGTCTCGGCGGCGAGCGTCTTGGCCAGACCGGGCGCACCCTCGAGCAGGCAGTGGCCGCGGGCCAGCCAGCAGACGAAGAGCCGCTCGATCATCCGGTCCTGGCCGACGAGGACACGTTTGGCCTCGAACATGGCCTCTTCGATGACCGACTCGGCCGACCGCGGGTTGCTCGCGGGCGGGGCGCCGACGAGCGTCGACGTGATCGTCGAGGGCATGGCGGGTGTCGTGGGGGTGGTGGGGTCCATGGGGATCGTCCGTTCGGGTGCGCAGGTTCGGAGAGGGGAGGGGCTTGGGATCGCGAGAAGGGGGTGATGCGGGCCGGGCCCGGTCGACGATGACCGGGCCCGACACGCT
Organism: Ilumatobacteraceae bacterium; assembly: GCA_025463305.1. Next base: position 109,990 of record JAOBWK010000056.1, on the reverse strand, counting down.
GGTTGCTCACACGTTGGTGCCGGCGGTTGCCGTGCCGTCCGTGCTCGAGCTGGAGGCAGGGGCCTGACCCCTGGCGGGACCGGACCCGTCCATGCCCGGGCAGTTCGTCTTGTCGGCCGGTGCAGTCGGCGTCGAGGTCGAGTTGTCCGTGCTGGCCGTGCCGGAGTCGTCGGTGGTCGACGAACCGGTGGAAGAGCCGCCCGTCGCCGCTGGGACGACATGGGCGGGGCTGCTGGCGTGGGCAGCCGAGGCGACGGCGGCTCCGCCGATGCCGAGGACACCTGCGAGAGACGCTGCTGCGACATATTTCCGGATGGAAGTTCTCATGTTGTTACACCTCCCTTCGTTGTGCTGGGCGGCACCGGGGTGCTGCCGTTTCGTGAGTGCCATCGAACGACACCGGCCCGTGAGCCGACCTGCGCCCAGACCGGGAAGTCGCCGTGAATCCGTGCCGGCGTTCCCGGCGGGCTCTTACGCGTCTCACACGCAGTCCTCACCCCGCAGGGACACCCTCGTGCCATGTCAGGTGAACGGTTGCTGCTGGTGGACGACGAAGAGAACCTGCGCTCGATGCTCGAGGCGGCTCTCCGGTACAACGGGTTCGAGGTGAGCTCCACCGACAACGGGCGGTCCGCGCTCGCGATGATCGACGACGCCGTCCCGCCCGACCTGATCCTGTTGGACGTGATGCTGCCCGACCTCGACGGGTTCGAGGTCTGCCGCCGGCTGCGCTCGGTGGGCAGCACGGTGCCGGTGGTGTTCCTGTCGGCGCGCGACTCCACGGACGCGAAGGTGCAGGGGCTGACGATCGGCGGCGACGACTACCTCGTCAAGCCTTTCAGCCTCGACGAGCTCGTCGCTCGAGTGGGCACGGTGCTCCGTCGGGCGGGGGCGAGCCGCCAGCGTGACGACCTGCTCACTTGCGCCGACCTCGTCGTCGACGACACCGCGCACGTCGTGACGCGCGGCGGGGTCGAGGTGGACCTGACCCCCACCGAGTACAGCCTCTTGCGCTTCCTGATGATCAACCAGGGTCGGGTGCTGTCGAAGACGCAGATCCTCCAGGCCGTGTGGCAGTACGACTTCGGTGACGGCAGCGTCGTCGAGACCTACGTGCGCTACCTGCGGCGCAAGATCGACAGCACCGAGCCGCACCTGATCCGTACCGTGCGCGGCGTCGGGTACAGCCTGCGCGATCCGAAGTGATGTCGTGTCGCTCCGATCGCGGGTGCTCGCCGCCCTGGTGCTGATCGCGTTGGTGATCGGCGTCGGTGCGTTCACCGTCGCGCACACCACCCGGGTCAACCTCCAGGCCCAGCTCGACGCCCAGCTCGACAGCGCCGGCGAGCTGGTGCGCTCCTTCGACTTCGACAGCCAGCGGCCGGGCGGGCCGAACGTCAGCACGGAGATCCATCAGCTGAGCACGATCTACCTCGGCCTGATCGCGGCCGACGGTTCGTACGAGACCCTGTTCGTGCCCGACTACACCGATGCCGAGCAGGCGCTGCCGGTGGTGAACGTCGATCAGGCGCGCCGCGCGGCGGGGAACGACGGCACGTACACCGTGCAGAGCACCGCGAGCGGCGTCCGCTACCGGGTGCATGCGATCGGGATCGGCCATCAGGAGGTCGTGCTCGTCGCGTTGCCGATGGACTCCGTGGACAACGCGGTGTCGCACCTGATCGCGCTGGAGCTGCTCGTGTCGGGGATCAGCGGCGTCGTGCTGCTGCTCGTCGGCTGGTGGGTCATCCACCTCGGTGTGCGGCCGCTGAAGTCGATGGCGTCGGCCGCGTCGTCGATCGCCGCCGGTGACCTCTCGTCGCGGGTGCCGGTTGCCCACCCGAGCACCGAGGCCGGCGAGCTCGCGTTGGCGTTGAACACGATGCTCGAACGGATCGAGGTCGCGTTCGACGAGCGGTCGGCGGCGCAGTCCAGGCTGCAGCAGTTCATCGCCGATGCGTCGCACGAGCTGCGCACGCCCGTGGCCACGATCCGTGGCTACGCCGAGCTGTACCGCCACGGTGCGCTCGACGGGGTGATCGAACGCGACGATGCGATGCGCCGCACCGAGCAGGAGGCGGTGCGGATGGGCAGCCTCGTCGACGATCTCCTGCTGCTCGCCAAGCTCGACGGCCAGCGCCCGATGGCCACCGATCCGGTCGACCTCGCGCAGCTCGCGGCCGATGCGGCCCGCGATGCGCACGCGGTCGATCCGACCCGCTTGGTGCGGGTGATCGGCGACGGGCCGATCGTCGTGTGCGGCGACGAGGACCGGTTGCGGCAGGTGCTCGCCAACGTGGTCACCAACGCGCTCGTCCACTCGCCGGGCGGCACGCCGTTGGAGATCGTGGTGCTCGCCGCGCCGGGCGCGGAGTCGGTGGCGCTCTCGATCGTCGACCACGGCGAGGGCATCCCGACCGAGCTGACCGAGCGGGTCTTCGAGCGGTTCGTCCGTGCCGACGCATCGCGTTCGCGAGATCGCGGCGGCAGCGGGCTCGGCCTGTCGATCGTGCACGCGATCGTGATGGCCCACCGGGGCACGGTCAGGATCGACCCGACCCCGGGCGGCGGGGCGACCGTGACGATCACCCTGCCGCTGCTCGTCACGTCGTCGCGGCGGTGATCCGGTACACGATGCCGGTGGTCCAGTCGCCGGTGTACAGCGCCCCGTCCGGGCCGGCGATCACCGCGACCGGGCTCTGCAGGCCGGTGATGAAGACGCTCCCGGTGCTCGCGGATGCCGGCGCGGCGGCGTCGAGGGGCACCGAGACCAGCTCGCCGGTCGACCACTCGGCGACGATCGCCGCGGTGCCGCCGGTCGTCGACGTCGTCGTGCCCCCGGTTGTCGACGTCGTGGCGCTGCCCAGCTGACCGGTCACGATGGCGACGCCGCTCACGGCCGCGTGGCGATCGAGCTCGGCGACCGCCGCCGGCTGGTCGGCGCAGTCCGTGCCGCCCTGCCCGTAGCAGTTTGGGAAGCCCCACGACTGGCCCTCCTCGACGGTGGCGAGGAGGTCGCCGGGTGTGGCGTCGCCGAGGTCGTCGCGCTGGTTCATCGTCGCGAACAGGATGTCGGTGCCGGGGTAGAACGCGAGGCCGACGGCGGCGCGGATGTCGCTCGCATACACCTGCAGATCGCTGCCGTCGGGCTCGAACGACACGATCGACGCCGAATACGGGCTCGCCGCGGTCTCGTCCTCCGCGGCAGTGGTCGACAGGTCGCAGGCGTTGCAGGGAGACGAGATGCCGAGCAGGATCCGACCCGACGGCGACAGGGCCATCTGGTTCACCTCGCCGACGCCATCGGGGAACGTGACGACGGTGCGAACCGTGGCGAACTTCGTGCCGTCGAAGCCCGAGTACGCCTCCACCTTGCCGGCCGACGAGACGAAGAGCTCGTCGCCGACCCACAGCAGTCCGAGCGGTGTGCTCAGCGTGCTGACGACCTCGGTCGGTTTTGCCCCGGATGCCGTGATCACGTACAGCCCGTCGCTGCCGTCGGCGGCCAGCGAGGCGGTCGCAGCCCACAGCCGGCCGCTCGAGTCGAACGCGAGCGCCGAGACGTGCAGCAGGCCGGTGGCGTACTGCGTGGCGCTCAGTCCGGACACGCCCGACAGCCCCGCGCCGATGTCGACCCTCGACGATGCGAGCACCGCGCTCGCCACGGATGTCGACGTCGACGACGCGGTTGACGGGTCTGCCCCGCACGATGCGGCGGCGAGACCGAGCACGACGCCGGCGCACAGCAGCATCCGGCGCGCGCGTGGCAGGCCGTCCCGAGCGGTGCGTGGGGATCGGGGCTCTGAGTCGGTGGAGGCCATGCGCCGAGCATCGGGCCGGTGCGTGAGAGCGGCGACGGAGCCGGGTATGAGGCCGGTGAGTGCCGGCTCGGCGGATCGATCGCCGGGCGTCGATTGACGGGGTCGGAGGGCACGGCGTGGTGCCGTGGCCCCCGACCCCTCGACCGCGCGGTCCCGGGGGGAGGGTGCGCGGAGTCCTGATCGGGCTGATGCCTCAGCCCGGCGTGATCACACCGGCGCCGTGCCGCGCAGCGTGACCCGCTGGATCACGCGGTGCTGCTCGCCGAAGTCGCCGACCACCGAGTGCTGTGTGGCGCGGTTGTCCCAGAAGCCGATGTCGCCCTGACCCCAGTGGTAGCGGACGACGAAGCGGTCCTGCACGGCGTGGGAGTAGAGGAACGCGAGCAGAGCGTTGCTCTCCGGGCGGCTCAGCTGGGTGATGTGCGACGTGAAGCCGGGGTTGACGAACAGCACCTCGGCGCCGGTCTCGGGATGGGTCCGTACCACCGGGTGCTCGACGGGCTCCAGTGCGGTGAACGACTCGCCCTCCCACGAGCCCTGGCCGACGTGATCGAGGATGCCCTTGAACTGGGCGCGCCCGTCGTGCACGGCGGTGAGGGTGCGCAGGAAGTCGCGCAGGGTCGGGCTGAGCGCCTCGAACGCGGCCTGCTGGTCGGAGAACAGCGTGTCGCCACCAGACGGCGGCACGACAACGGCGCGCAGGATCGAGCCGAGCGGGGGACGGGCCACGAACGTGACATCGGTGTGCCAGCTGACGCTGCGGTCGGCGGCGCTCACGTCGCCGTAGCTGCGGTACAGCTCGCGGCTGGCCGAGTAGTCGATCTCGAACACCTGCGGATGGTCCTTGATGCCCGGGATGACGGGGTGGCCCTCGGTCGGCTCGCCGAAGCGCGCCGCGAACGCGATGTGCTCGTCCGGGGTGAGGTGCTGGTTGCGGAAGAAGACGACCTTGCGGGCCAGCCAGACCTGGCGGATGGCGTCGACGGTGGCGTCGTCGAGGTCGCGGACGTCGATGTTCTCGATGACGGCGCCGATGCTGCCCGAGAGCGGCGTGACGTCGAGCGTCACCTGGTCCGTGTGCGAGGGGTCGGATGATGCGGCGTCGCGGGTGGCGGTGATGGTCATGTCGTTGCTCCTGTGTTGTGGTGATGCTGGGTGTTGTCGTGGTTGGCGGGAACGGTGGTGGGGTGGGCGCCTTCGGCCGACTCGTCGACGCCGAGCTCGGCGAGCAGGCGGGAACGGAGTGCGATGAACGCCGGGTCGCCGCGCAGCCGGGGGCTGGCGACCCCGATCGTCTCGTCGAGCGAGATCACGCCGTCGGTGAGCACGAGCACGCGGTCGGCGAGCAGGATCGCCTCGTCGACGTCGTGGGTGACGAGCAGCACGGCCGGCCGGTAGCGGGCGTGCAGCTGCTGGACGAGGACGTGCATGCGCACCCGGGTCAGCGCGTCGAGCGCGCCGAACGGCTCGTCGAGCAGCAGCAGTTGTGGATCGCGGACGAGCGCCCGGGCGAGCGATGCGCGCTGGGCCTCGCCACCGGACAGCGTCTTCGGCCAGTCCTGCTCGTGGCCGGCGAGGCCGACCTCGGCGAGCACGGCGCGGCCGCTCTCCTTGGCCGCCTTCGAGCCGCCGGACCTCCGCTGCGAGAGGCCGAGCACGACGTTGTCGAGCACCGACGCCCAGGGCAGCAGCCGCGGATCCTGGAAGACCACCGAGCGCCGCTTGGGCACCTGGATCTCACCCTCGACGCCGGTGTCGAGACCGGCGAGGGCACGCAGGAAGGTGCTCTTGCCGGAGCCGCTGCGCCCGAGCAGGGCGATGAACTCGCCTCGGCCGAACTCGAGGTCGATGCCGCGCAGGACCTCGCGCTCGCCGAACGTGCGGCGCACGTCGCGCACCGAGACCGCGAGTGTGGCGACCGCGCTCATCGGCCCGGCTGCCAGCGGAGCAGGACGCGCTCGAGGCCGCGTGCCAGGACGTCGGACGCCAACCCGAGGATCAGGTAGACGACGATGCCGACGACGATGATGTCGGTCTGGAAGAACGTCTGGGCGCGCAGGATCAAGAAGCCGATGCCAGACGTCGCGTTGATCTGCTCGGCGAACACGAGCAGCAGCCAGGCGATGCCCACCGCCAGCCGCAGGCCGACGAGGAACCCGGGCAGCGCGCCCGGCAGGATCACCTTGCGGATCGTCTGGAACCGACTCAGACCGACCACCTTCGACAGTTCGTGGAAGCCGGGATGAACCGAGCGGATGGCGGCGCTGGTGTTGACGTAGATCGGGAACGCGACGCCGATGACGATCAGGAAGATCTTCACCGTCTCGCCGATGCCGAGCCAGAAGATCAGCAACGGCTGCAGGGCGATGATCGGCACGAACCGGAGCATCTGCACGTTCGCGTCGACCAGGGTGTCGCCGACCTTCGACAGGCCGGCGACGAGCGCCAGGCCGGCGCCGATCGGGACGCCGAAGGCGAGGCCCCAGAACACTCGCTTGAGCGAAGCCCACAGCGCGGTCTGCAGCGTGCCCGCCTTGAGCATGTCCCAACCGGCGGTGAGCACCGTCGACGGCGCGGCGAGCTGACGCTTGCTGACCCAGCCGGCACGGGAGGCGAGCTCCCAGAAGGCGATGAGCAGGACGACGCCGCCGAGGCGGACGACGCCACGCGGGACGTGCAGCCGGCTCTGCCCACGGACGCCACCGGTCGGCAGCGTCACCAGGTCGACGGCGTCGGTCGCGTCGGTCGCTGCGCCGAGCCCGTCGAGCGACACCGGTGGGCGTCGACTGAACTCGCCCGAGCGTCCGCCGACGACGGAGGAGGCTTGCGTCTGGACGGCGGTCACGGCGCCGCCTGGGTCGCTGCGACCAGGTCGTTGAACCGCCCGTCGAACGACGCGCTCACGTCGATCTTGCTCGGGATCTGGCCGGCCGCCGCGAAGAGGTCGGCGAGCTTCTGCTGCGGTGCGAGGAGATCGCCGGGCACCGGGGCGAACTCGGTGGGCCCGTTCTCCGTGGTCAGCTGGGTGGCCCGCTCCGGGGACAGCCCGTAGGTCTTGACGTAGACGGCAGTTGCCACCTGATCCTGATGGTCCTTCAGGTAGCCGTAGGACTTGACCAGCCGGGTGATGTAGTCGGCGAGCGCCGCCGATTTGCCGGCGTCGTTCAACGAGTCCTTGGTGGCGATCAGCACCGACGAGCGGTCGGTCAGCTCCTGGGCCTTGACGACCGACTTCGCCGTGGGATCAGCGGCGAGGTAGGCGCTGGTCAGTGGCTCGGTCTGGATGCCGGCCTGCGCCGAGCCGCCCTCGAGCGTCGCGTTGACGTTCACGGAGGTGACGTCGACGACCGTGATGTCGGACTCCTTGAGCCCGACCGAGTCGAGCCCCTCCAGCAGCACGGCCTCGGCGGCGGTGCCCTTCTGGAAGGCGACCGACTTGCCCTTGAGGTCGGCCCAGCCGTTGATGTCGGTGTTGCCGGGTGCGGTCACCAGGCTGTACGAGGAGCCCTTCGTGGCGTGCCAGCTGGCGATGCCGACCAGGTCCTGCCCGGCGGCCTGGGCGAAGATCAGCGGCGTGGTGCCGATGAAGCCGGCGTCGACGGCGCCGGCCTGGAAGGCCTGCAGCATCGGCGGGCCGCCGATGAAGGCGCTGTAGTCCACCGTGTACGGGAAGTTCTGATCCTGCCCGGCGAGGCTGAGCACCGTCTTCAGGTAGTCGAGCTGATCGCCGATGTGCAGGGTGACCCCGGCCGGGACCGGCGGTGCCGTCACCGGCACTGCCGTGGTGGCGGGCTCGGTGGTCGCGACATCCGTGGCGACGGTGGTGGCCCCGGTGGCCGCGGTGTCCCCGCTGCCGGTGGACGCCGTGTCGCTCGACGCCGTGGTCGTGGCCACCGAATCGGAGGTGACGGTGGCTGCAGATGAAACGGTGGGCGCGGACGGGGCGGGGACGGCGGAGGAGCTCGTGGACGCGGGCGCCGGCGTGGTCTCGCGGGTCGAGGCGTCGGAGCTGCAGCTGCTGACGAGCAGCCCGATGGATGCTGTTGCAGCGACGAGGATGCGCCCTCTGAGCCTGGAGCGATGCGGTGGACGGTGCACGTGGATTGCCTTTCCCGTAAATGTTGATCGGTTTGGTCGACAATAGGGGTCGTGGGAGAAACGCGCAACCTGATTGGAAGAAACTTCCGCAATGCAGAAGACCGTCGCGAGCGCGAACCGACGCTCCTGGTGCTCCACACCGAATCTGCTCACGTCGAGTCGTCGGTGAGCCGATACGTCATTCGGTCAGCAGCGGAACGGAGTGGGCGGGTGAGCAGTCAGGTCTCGAGCAACGAACGGATCGCTGCAGCGCGTGACGCGTCACTGATGTCGCTGCTCCACCAGCTCCCCGACGCGCACGTCGCAGCCGCTGACGCGCACGGGCTGTTCGTACCGGTGCCGGCAGGCATCGAGCTGTGCGGGCAGGTGCCGATCGACGCCCGTTCCGGGATGGATCTGGTCGCACCTGGGCACGGTCCGACCGTCATGGACCTGTGGCAGAAGGCGATCACGCTCGGTGGATCGATGGGTCAGGTCGTGCTGGCCGGCGGTGTCGAGGCGACGTTCTACTTCGTCGACATGCGTCACCGCTACGACGTGGTGATCCTGCTGATCGCCGCCGACGAGCACATCCAGGTCGCCGCCGCACTCGCTGCGAGCGAGCCGGTGATGCCGAAGTCGGGGCGGACGGACAAGGACGAGCTGGCCATCATCCGCGGGGTCGACGAGCGGATCTGCCGCATGCTCGGGTTCTCGGCCGACGAGCTGATCGGTGTGCGCTCGCTCACCCTCATCCATCCCGACGATCATGGTCGGGCGATCGATGCGTGGATGGAGATGCTCAGCGCCCCCGGTGCGGTCACCCGGCTGCGCGCCCGGCACCAGCGCGCCGACGGCTCGTGGCTGTGGATGGAGCTGACGAACCACAACCTGCTCGCCGGTCCGGAGGCATGCGTCGCGACCGAGATGATCGACATCTCCGACGAGATGCAGGCGTTGGAGACGCTGCGCCAGCGCGAGCAACTGCTGGCGCGCCTCGCCGACGCGCTCCCGTCCGGCGTGCTGCACGTCGACCGCGACCAGAAGGTGGTCTACTGCAATGCCCAGCTCCATCGGGTGGTCGGCATCGGCCCGGCACCGACGCTCGCCGAGCAGCTCGCCAACGTCATCCCCGACGATCGACGGGTGCTCGACCGCGAGGTGGTCGGGGCGTTGGTGGCCGGGCGCGACGCCGACCTCGAGGTGCGCCTCTCGCTGCCGGGCGAGGCCCTGCTGCGCTACTGCTCGATCGCGATCCGCGTCCTCACGGATGCCGATGACGTCCCGGTGGGCGCGGTGCTGTGCATCAACGACGTCACCGAGCAGTCCACGCTGCGCACCGAGCTGGAGATGCGTGCCAGCGTCGACGACCTCACCGGCTGCTTGAACCGTGCGGCCGTGCTGCGCGAGCTCGACCGCGCTGTCGCCCGCCATGCGGATCGCTCGCCCGGCACCGCCGTCGTGTTCCTGGACCTCGACGGGTTCAAGGAGGTCAACGACACGTTCGGCCACGAGACGGGTGATCGCCTCCTGGTCGGTGCGGCCGATCGGCTGCGTGGCGCGATGCGGTCGATCGACGTGGTCGGCCGGCTCGGGGGCGACGAGTTCCTCGTGGTGCTGCCAGCGGTGCGCACGATCGAGGAGGCAATCCGCATCGGGACGCGCCTGACGGATGCGCTCGCCGCGCCCGTCGACATCGTCGGCGGCCTGCCGATCCGGATCCGTTCCAGCGTCGGCGTCGCCTGGACGGACGCGATCGGCGTCACCTCGGAGACGCTCACCGCTGCCGCGGACCGGGCGATGTACGAGTCCAAGCGGGTCGGCGCGGCCGAGCCCGTCTTCGTCTCGCTCTGACGATCCGGTCAGCTGCGGCGACCGGGTGGGCGGGGCAGGCCGAGCTTGTCGCGCAACGTGCCCTCGCGGTACCCGGGCTGGATCACGCCGCGGTGCTGCAGGATCGGCGTGACGTGATCGGCGAAGAGCGCGAGGTCCATCGGTAGGCGCAGCGGCTGCAGTGTGAACCCGTCTGCCGCACCGGCCCGCCACCACGTCTCGATGAGGTCGGCGAGGCCGTCCGGTGTGCCGGTGAAGTGCAGGCCACCTGGCAACGTCGCGAACTTCGCGGCGGCCTGGCGGAACGTGAGGTTGCCGGCGCGGGCCGCGGTGCAGACCGCTTCGGCGAACGTCGTGCTCGTCGCCCTGTCGAACACGTGGTACGGGAACGGACCGTCGGGATCGAACTCGCCGGTCGTGTCGGCGTGGACGCCGGCGATGTGCAGCAGGTTGAGCAGCCGGAACTCCTCGCTCGACGCTTCCTCCAGGCGGCGCCAGCCGGCCTCGGCTTCGGCCTCGGTGCTGCCGAGCACGAACGACAGGCCGGGCAGCAGACGGATCGCGTCGGGTGATCGTCCGTTGGACGCCGCCTCCGCGCGCACCCGTTCGCGGAACGCCAAGCTCTGCTCGATGTTCGACTGCGGGGTGAACACGAGGTCGGCGTGCTTGCCGGCCAGGGCCACTCCGGCCGGCGATGATCCGGCCTGGGCGAGCACCGGATGGCCCTGCGGCGAGCGGGCGATCGGCAAGAAGCCCGCCACCGAGAAGTGCGGGCCGACGTGATGCGGCGCGTGCAGCTTCGCGCCGTCGGCCCAGGTGCCGGTGGCCCGCGAAGCGAGCACGGCGTCGTCCTCCCAGCCATCCCAGACCTTCAGCACGACCTCGACGAACTCCTCGGCGCGGTCGTAGCGCTCGGCATGCGGCGGATGGACCTGCTCGGGGAAGTTGGCGGCCGCGTACGGCGAGCCGGTGGTGACGATGTTCCATCCGGCGCGACCGCGGCTGAGGTGATCGAGCGTGGCGAACCGACGGGCGAGGTCCCACGGCTGGGTGTACGTGGTGGAGGCCGTGGCCGCAAGGCCGACGTGCTCCGTGACCGCCGCGAGCGCGGCCAGCAGATCGATCGGGTCGAAGCCGGACTGGGCCATGAAGCGCGGGCGGAACTCGGCGACGCCGGGGGAATCCGCGAAGAACAGCGAGTCGACCACGCCGCGCTCGGCCGTGCGCGCGACGTCGACGAAGTGATCCAGGCCGAGCATCCCCGGCACGGCGACGTCGGCCACCTTCCACGACGACTCGTGGTAGCCGTAGCCGGCGACGAAGACGTTCAAGTGCGCGAAGCGCTCGGCGGGCAGGGGCGCTGAGCGTTGGTCGGTGGTGTTCGACATCGATCGAGTCTGCCGTCGTCTCCCGCTCACGCGTCGATCACAGGTTCATCACATCTCCGGCAGACAGTCGCACCCATCCAGCAGTTCGATCACAGGGAGATCTCATGCACATCAAGCAACTCGCCGCGCTGACCACGGTCGGCGCGGCACTCGTCTTCGCCGTCGGCATCTCGGGTGGGGTGGCCTCGGCCGCCGTTCCCGTCCGCGGCACGTACACGCCGGTCGATCCGGTCCGCATCGTCGACACCCGCGACGGCACGGGTGTCGCCGGGCAGCATGTCGGCCCGCTCGGCGCCGGCCAGGCGACGCAGTTCGTGGTGACCGGGGTCGGCGGTGTCCCGACGACAGGCGTCGGCGCGGTCGTGCTGAACCTGACCGCCACGGAGGCTGCGGGCCCCGGATACCTCACGGTCTACCCGTGCGGCGATGCCCGGCCCGTGGCGTCGAACCTCAACGTGGTGCAGGGCGTCGACAGCGCCAACCTCGTGACGGCCAAGGTCGGCAATGACGGCAAGGTGTGCGTGTTCGCCTCGACGAAGACGCAGTTCGTGGCCGACCTCTCGGGCTGGTATGCCGACGACTTCGCGGCCGCGCCGGGCTACCGCTACACCCAGCTCGACCCGTCGCGCATCATCGACACCCGCGACGGCACCGGGCTCGGCAGTCGTCCGGCCGGCCCGCTGGCCGCGTCGGAGATCCTGCCGATGACGATCCCCGGCGCCGGCGGCGTGCCGACCACCGGCGATGTCCGGGCCGTCACGATGAACGTCACCGTCACCGGTGCCACGGCGGCCGGCTACATCTCGGTGTTCCCGTGCGATCAGCCCCGGCCGACGGTGAGCAACGTCAACGTCGATCCGTCGAACCCGACCGTCGCCAACCTCGTCACGGTGCGGCTCTCCAGCACCGGCCAGGTGTGCTTCTTCGCCTCGGTGTCCACCGACCTGGTCGTCGACGTGCAGGGCTACTTCTCGACCGGTGCCGGCGTGACGTTCACGTCGCTGACCCCGGTCCGCGTGCTCGACAGCCGTGATGGCACCGGCATCGTCGGCTCACGTCCCGCACGGCTCGGCCGCGGTGACGTCCTGCAGCTCCAGGTTGCCGGCCTGAACGGTGTGCCGACCGACGCTGCGGCCGTGATGCTCAACGTCACCATCACCGGTGCGACCGGTCCCGGCTACGTGACGTCGTGGCCGTGCGGCAAGCCCCGCCCGCTGGCGTCGTTCCTCAACTTCGTCCACGGCGTGGACCGGGCCAACCTCACCCCCGTGCGGATCGGCGCCAACGGCAAGGTCTGCCTGTACGTCAGCGAGGGCACCGATGTCGTCGCCGATCTGAACGGCTACTTCACGGCGGCTGCCTGATCCGCGATCGATCCCGGGACGGCGCGTGCGTGCCGGAGTGCTCCTTCGGGAGTGCCCGGCACGCAGCGCCGCGGCGGCATGGGGAACAGGCGGTGGCACGATGGGCGGGATGGGGTCGTGGAGCGAGGGGACGTGCAGGAACGGCGACGTCCGGATCCGGTACGTGCGAACCGGGGGCGGTGGGCCACCCGTCGTGTTGCTGCACGGGCTGATGGGGAGCGGTGCGTGCTGGAGCCCGCTGGCGGAGGCGCTCGAGGGTGAGTTCGACGTCGTGATGCCGGATGCGAGAGGGCACGGTGGCTCGAGCGCGCCCGAGTCCGGATACCTCTACGACGATCTCGCCGGCGACGTGCTTGACATGGTGCGCGACCTGGACCTGAGCCGGCCCGTCCTCGTCGGGCACTCCATGGGCGGGATGACGGCCGCTGTTGCCGCGCAGTGCAGCGGCGGGAACCTCCGCGGGCTCGTCCTCATCGATCCGACGTTCATCAGTCCTGAGCTGCAGCGCGAGGTGTGGGCGAGCGACGTCGCCGAGCAGCATCGACGTGCCCTCGGGCTGACGACGTCCGAGCTCGTCGCCGACGCGCTCGCGAGGCACCCCCACCGACGCGCGGACATCATCGAGCGCCAGGCCGAGGCCCGGCTGCACACCAGTCCGAGCGCGTTCGAGGTGCTGAAGCCGCCCAACCCCGAGTTCCGCGCCGTCGCCGGCGCGATCGAGGTCCCGACGGTGATCGTGATCGGTGACTCGGGTGTCGTGTCGCTCGAGCTGGCCGTCGAGCTCAGCCAGCACAATCCTCGCATCACGGTCGAGCAGATCCCGAACGCCGGCCACGGCCTGCCGTTCGATCAGCCGGAGCAGCTCGAACGAGTCGTCCTCTCGTTCCTCCGCGGCCTGAGCGACAACCGCTGATCCCGCGCGCTAGTAGCGATCGACCACGGTGAGACCCGTCGGAGTCCAGTGGGTGATCACGAGACGGTCGTTGTCGGGATGCACCTTGGTGTGCACCACCTCGAGCAGATCGAGCCGGAACAGGTGGAACGGCGGCGGCGGCTCGACCTCTTCTGCGTAGGCGGCGAGCTCGTCGGGATCGGTGACCGCCGCAGCGATGCCCGAGAGCTTGACGTCGCCGGGGCCGGGATCGTCGCCGGGATTGGCATGGATCGCGCAGCGGCCGTCGCGCAGCAGGTCGAGCGCCTTGACGGAGTCGAGCATCATGCCCATGACGATGTTCCCGCCGTGGAACTGCACCTCGTTGGCGCTGATCCGCGGCGAACCGTCGCGGCGCAGCGTGGCGAGGACGTGGTGCTTGTGCTCGAGGAACCGCTGCTTCGCAGCGGCCGCGAGCTCGGGTGCGGCCTGTTCGAAGTCGCTCCAGGAACCGACGGGAGGAGAGATCTGCATGCGATCATCGTAGTTACTACACGTCTGTTTAGTATTGTCGGATGGCGCGACCGAGGACTGCCGATGATGCGCAGGTCTTTGCCGCGATCGCATCGCTCGTGTCGGCGGTGGGCCCGAGCGGGGTCACGTTCGCCCGGGTCGGCGAGTTGGTCGGCGTGTCGGCATCGGCACTTGCGCAGCGGTTCGGGTCCAAGTATGGGCTGCTCGTCGCATTCGCGGCGCAGGCCGGCCCGGCGACCGAGGCAGTGTTCGCGGCGGCCGCGCGAGCGCACGCCCGGCCGCTCGATGCGATCGTCGCGGCGATGGTGTCGATGGTCGATGGCATCGACACGCGTGAGGCGATGGCCAACAACATCGCCTTCCTCCAGCTCGACCTCGTCGACCCCGGTCTCCGCGCGCACGCCGTGGCCCACAGCCGGTCGATGCGCGGCTCGATCCGTCGCCTGCTGCACGCTGCCGAGCGGAACGGCGACCTCCGCGCGACCGATGTCGCACGGCTGGCCGAGCAACTCGACGCGGTGTACTCCGGAGCACTCGTGACCTGGGCCATCGACGGCACCGGCACGCTGTCGCGCTGGGTCGGAACTCGTCTGCGGCGGGCGCTGGATCCCTACCGCTCCGTGGTCGACGTCGGGGGATGAACCGGGTGTTGCGTTCCGTTCACATTCGCTCAAGGCCGATGCGGTTGTGACCGAAGACATGTGCATGGGTACGGCACAGCAACGGGCGTTCACGTCGATGCGTCGGCGCGAGGGTCAGTTCACGCTGCTGCTCGACGATCAGTTCGACATCATCTGGCACTGCGATTCGCTCGCACCCATCCTCGGCCACGCCGATCTCGTCGGCCACAGCGCCACCGAGCACGTCCACCCCGACGATCTGGCACTCGTCCTCGAGACGATGTTCCAGGCCAACCGGGACGACGATGACGTCGACCGCCTCGATCCTGCGCAGTCGCCGGAGTCCGCCGACATCCGGGTCGCGGACGCCGATGGCGTCTGGCACACGTTCGCCACCACCACCTACAACCACCTCGACGATCCGGATGTGAACGCCGTGCTGTGCACGTGCGTGCTCGTCCGCGATCGCTCCGATGTGGGCAGGGCCATCGAGATGCTCGGCTCCGGCGCCGATGTCGAGGCCGTGCTGCCCATCGTGGCCCGCCTGGCCGACCGGTCGCTCGGCGCGCACACCCGTACCGCGTTCGCCTGGCGGCACGGCGATCGCGTGCAGCGGGTGTGCGCCGCCGACGAAACCGTGCTGGATCCCCGGCTCTGCCGGGTCGTCGACCTGGTCTGGTCGCTGGATCTGCGCGAGCCGCTGATCATCACCGACCTCGACGATCCGCGCCTCGACGGTGCGGGCGAGGTCGCTCGCGACGCCGGGTTCATCGCCGCGTTCCTGGTGCCGGTCGAGGCGCCGAACGGCACGGGCATCATCGGTGCGATGGTGGCGTGGGGTCGTTCCACGGTCGAGTTCCAGGTCGCCCGCCAGTCGCCGGTGCACGTCGCGCTCAGCCTCGCCGCACTGGCGGTCGCCGACAGTCGCACCAAGCGAGACCTCCGCTGGGCCGCCGCGCACGACCCGCTCACCGGGCTGATCAACCGTGCCGAGTTCTCGCACCGGCTGGAGACCACATCAGCGCACGGCGATGTCGTGCTGCTGTACATCGACCTCGACGACTTCAAGCCGATCAACGACCTGTACGGCCACGCCGTCGGTGACACCGTGCTGATCGAGGTCGGCCGCCGGATCAGCGAGGTCATCGGCGACGCCGACTTCGTCGGCCGGCTCGGTGGCGACGAGTTCGCCGTCGTCTGCGCCGACACCGACGATCCCGCCTACGGCCGCGACGTCGCCAACCGGATCGTGCGCGCGGTGCGTCAACCGATCGTCAGCCACGGTGTCGAGGTGCAGGTCGGCGCGTCCGTCGGCGTCGCCGTCGGGGCGCAACCGCTCATCCCCTCGCAGCTCATGCAGCGCGCCGACGATGCCCTCTACCTGGCCAAGTCCTCCGGCAAGAACACGGTGCGGCTCGCCGGTTGATGACGAAATGTGAACGTTGTGTCGCGCTGTGCGAGCCGCGCAGACGCTCGTCCTAACGTGCGCGGATGACGTCCGACGCCTCGACCACCGAAGCCCCGGGATCCGGGGAGACCGCGCCGCTCAGCCCCGAGCTGGCGGCGTTCATCGCCGGCCTGCCGAAGTGCGAGCTGCACCTGCACCTGGAGGGCACGCTCGCGCCCGAGCTGAAGCTCGCCCTGGCGAACCGCAACGGCATCGACATCGGCCAGACGACCGTGGCCGAGGTCGAGGCCACGTACGAGTTCGACTCACTGACGAGCTTCCTCGCCGTCTACTACCCGGCGATGAACGTGCTCGTCACCGAGGCCGACTTCCACGACCTGGCGTACGCGTACCTGTCCAAGGCCGCGTCGCAGGGCGTGCGCCACGCCGAGATGTTCTTCGATCCGCAGGCCCACACCGGGCGTGGTGTGCCGTTCTCGACGGTCATCAAGGGCTACCGCAGCGCGATCATCGCCGCCCGCCTCGAGTTCGGGATGTCGGCCGAGCTGATCATGTGCTTCCTGCGCGACCTGTCGGCGGAGTTCGCGATGGCCACGCTGATGGAGTCGCTGCCGTACAAGGACTGGATCATCGGGGTCGGCCTCGACTCCGACGAGCGCGGCAACCCGCCCTCGAAGTTCGCCGCGGTGTTCGCCCGGGCGCGGGCCGAGGGCTACATGCTGACGATGCACTGCGACATCGATCAGGTCGGCAGCATCGAGCACATCCGCCAGGCGCTCGAGGAGATCGGCGTCGACCGGATCGACCACGGCACGAACATCGTCGAGGATCCGCGGCTCGTCGAGGTGGCCAAGAGCCGGGGCATCGGCTTCACGTGCTGTCCGGTGTCGAACAGCTTCGTCACCAGCGACATGAAGGCCGACGAGATCGTGCAGCTGCTCCGACACGGCGTGAAGGTCACCGTCAACTCCGACGATCCGGCCTACTTCGGTGGCTACGTGACCGAGAACTATGCCGGTCTCGCCGCCTACGCCGGCCTCACGGCGGAGGAGGTGCTCGCGCTCGCCAAGAACTCGTTCAGCGTCGCCTGGATCAGCGCGCGCACGCTGTCGACCTACCTCGACGAGCTCGACGCCTACGCCGTCGCCCACGGCGTCGCGGTCTGACACCAGCCGCCGCCGGGCCGGTTGCCCCTCGGGACGCTCAGACGAGCTCGGGGAGATCGATCTCGTCCAGCGCGGCGAACGCGGTGCGGTTGATGATCTTGTTGCGGCCGGTGCGCTTGGCGCGCATCAGCCGCTCGTCGGCGAGTCGGAGCAGCGCCTGGTAGTCGCCGGACTCGGTGGTGTCGGCGACGCCGGCCGAGACCGTGAAGCCGGGGGTGCGGCCGTCGCTGACGGCGCTCGTGAGCTCGAGCCGGACCCGGTCGAGGATCTCCGATGCACCCACGGAGTCGGTGTACGGCATGACCACCACGAACTCCTCGCCGCCGTGGCGTGAGACGAGGTCGGCGGCGCGCACGGTGTTGCGCAGGGTGCGCGCGAACAGCCGCAACGCCCGGTCGCCGGTGTCGTGGCCGTAGGTGTCGTTGAGCCGCTTGAAGTGGTCAAGATCGCAGATGCCGACGGCGAACGGCACGTCGTCGCGCATCAGCAACCGCACCGAGTTCTCCATGCTGCGCCGGTTGTACAGGCCCGTCAGTGGATCGGTGCTCGCCTGCAACTGCGTCTGCGCGGTCGCACGGAGCATGCCGACGCACTGCCCGGCGAGATGGGCGATGGACTCGACCCGGCTGCGCTCGGCCTCGGTGATCGCGATGCCCTCACGAACGACGTGCACGACGCCGGTGGCGCGGCCGACGACGCTCACCGGAACGCACAGCGCGGCCAGCCCGGGCACGCCCCGCTCCTTGAGGTGCGGGCAGCAGTCGAGCTGATCGCTGGACGCGAACTGGAGCGTCTGGCCGTTGCGGACGGCGGGGCAGCCGCGCGGCGTCGCGACGTCGCAGACGCTCGTGCCCGAGCAACCGGCGGTGCTGACCACGGTCTGCAGATGGGCGTCGCTGTTGTCGGCGAGCAGGATCGATGCGTGCAGATCGGCGCCGGCCATGGCCAGCGCCTGCGCCGCGACGCCGAGCGCCGTGGCCTCGCTGTCGGCCATGTCGAGGGCGCGACCGAGGCGGGCGTCGAACGCCTGACGATCGTTCTGCTGACGGAGCTCCTCGGTGACAGCGGCCGACGCCCGGCGCTGTGCCATCAGCAGGACTCGAAGCGGAACGGCCACGACGACCAGGACGAGGAACGTGGTGACGGCGACGAAGGCGGCCCAACCCATGGCCGTCGTCGTCTGCGTCTCGGCGACGGCCCGGCTGATGCACGCGATCGCGACGACCACGGCGAGATCGATCAGGACCGTCGGCCAGGTGCCGCTCATCGGGTTGATGCGCAGTCGGTTGACCGCAGGTTCGTCCATGGGTGAGTCATCGGGTGACCGTCTGGTTTTCGTCATGGTTCTTGACAGAACCTTGAGGATTCCTGGCGGCTTCGACGGACGCCCGATGTCGGGTGACGTGCGGGAAACACCAGTCCACATCGGTGTCGCGTCCGGACCCGGGACGATCGCGACCACCCGGCGCTCGAGGTCGCCGACCTCAAGAACTGCTCTGCTCGACCACAGATCACTCACGTCCCGGGCAGTTCGTGCCGATGACCAGGTGTCCCGTTCGACAGACGTCTCACCCGCAAGGAAGCACGTGTCCGTTTCGTCACCCACCATCGACATCACCTCCGAGGCGTTCGCGCTGCGGCTGGCCAACCTGCTCCGAGCCACACGGCTCGAGCACGGGCTCTCGTTCCGCGCCTTGGCGAGGATGAGCGAGGGCCGGTTCACCCGCGAGCAGATCCGCGAGTTCGAGGAGGGCACGATCACCCTCGACGAGGAGCTGGTCGACGCGATCGCCGGCCTCTACGCCGCCGACCTGGGCACGATCCTGCCGAGCCGGCTGCCTGTGTCGATCAACGCCGGTGTCATCAGCGCCGGCGGCGTCGATGCATCGTTCGCCGCGAAGAACGCGACCTCGCTGCTCACCGCGTACCTGCGACTGATCCGCACGATGCGCCGGCAGAAGAAGGCGCCGATGATCGCGCTCCGCCGCGAGGACATCGAGGTGCTCGCCGAGTACCTCGACGAATCGGGCGAGACCATCGTCGACCGGCTCACCGCGCTGATGGGCGCGACGCTCACCCAGCGCACCGCGATGGCCACGATGTTCGCCACCGGTGCGATCATCATCGGCCTCGCCGGGTCCACCGCGGCGCGTGCCCCTGACACCTCCGCGACGGCGGCGCCGCGTGCTGCGGGCAGCCGGCCAGCGGTCGTGGTGACCACCACGACACCCGCCCTGGCCAACGATGCCGTCGACACCACGGTGCCGGTCACCCCGAGCGCGGCGACAGCCTCGAGTGAGACCGCCACCACCGAGACCGCCACCACCGATGTCGCGACCTCCGACGTACCGGCGACCGAAGCCGCGACCCCCGTCGTCACCCCGGCCACCGATGCGGTGACGCCGAGCACCACGGCCCACCCGGCCGCAACGCATCCGGCGACCACGCCGACGACCGCAACGACCTCGGCGCCCGACGACGCCGCCACGCCGACCACCGTCGATGCCGCCGCTGCGGCCACCACCGTGGTGGCCGACGATGCACCGCCCACCACCGACGACCTCTCCTGGCTCGATGGCGACGGGACGACGCAGATCCCGACGAGCGCGAACGTGCCGGTCGACGACACGGTGCCGGACACCACCGCCGACGGCTCGACGACCAACGCCGACGACACCCCTCCGGTGCCCACCGACTCGTCGACCACCGTCACCACGCCGGTCACGGACACCACCGTGCCGGCCGGCGACGTGGCCACCGACACCCCGCCGGTGCCCTCGTACGGCGGCTCCACGCAGACGTTGATGGCCTCCGATGCTCCGGTGCCCACCGAGGCCGTGGGCTTCGTCGCCGAGAGCGCCGTGCGGATGCAGGCCGGCCAGGACGGGCCGGTGCAGTCCCGCCGTGCCGCCCAGCAGGAGAAGCAGCAGCGACGCGCCGAGCGGAAGAACGCCGTCGCCGTGCGGCGCATCCAGTCGCGAGCCGACGCGGCGATCGAGCGGACCACGAACCGGATCTACGCCGAGGCCGACGACGAGCGCGTGGCCGCCCTGCAGGTCGTCTACGCCCGCGCCGACGCGGCCATCGCTCGTGCGGCGGAGCGGATCTACCTCAACGGTCGGAACGCGAAGTCAGACGCCGTGATGGCGAGCGTGCGCGAAGAGGTCCTCGCCCGCGCCGCCGACGACAAGGACGCGGTGCTCGACCGGATCTACACCCGCGCCGATGCGGACCGCAACGCGGCGGTCACCACCATCCGCAACCAGGCCCAGCAGGCACTCGAGGGCCTCGGCCTGGTCTGAGCCAGAGCCGGCCCGACCAGGTCCCGGCCCGATCAGGGAGTGTCAGGCCGGACCCGCGCGCAGCGGGCGGTGGCGGTGCAGCGCGGCCGTCGCCTCGCCCGGGCTGTGCATCACGGCGTAGGTCACCCAGCCGATCGCGAGCACCAGCCAGCAGCTGATCGCCCGGTACATCAGCGCCGCGACGACGGCGAGGTCGGTGGGCGTGCCGGTGCGGATCAGGGCGAGGGCCAGCGCTCCTTCGACGATGCCGATCCCGGCGGGCGTGAAGCTGAGCGATGCCGCGCCGAGCGCGGCGGCGTAAACGACGGCGAGCTGGGCCCACGGCACCGGCGCGCCGATCGCGCGGATGCAGGCGGCCAGGCAGGCCATGTCGGTGGTCCAGTTGACCAGCGACATCAGCGCGGATGACGCCGCATCGCGCCGGCCGAGGCGGAACGACGCGACGCGGTCGAAGGTGGCCGAGATGCCCTCGGGATCGACGGGGTTGCCGCGGCGGGTGATCCGCTGGAGGCGCCCGAGGAGCCGGTGGGTGGTCCGTTCGAGCACGGCGCGCACCCGTGGCCAGCGGAACGAGGCGACGAGGGCCACCATCGGCAGCACGCCGGCGACGATGGTGACCGCACCGAGGATCGAGGTGGTGGTGTCGCCGGCCGCCGTCGCCCCGATCCCGAGCACGAGCGCGAGTACCGACGTCGAGACGATGCCCGACATCGCGAGCGTCCAGCCGGCGGCCGGCAGGTCGGCGCCGTGCTGCTTGAGCTGGTGGTACGTGAACGCCGTGCCGGCCGTGCTCCCCGCCAGCGGCAGGGTGACCGACACGGCGTTGCCGGCGATCGTGATGGCCGTCATCGAGGAGAGCGGCACGCTGAGGCCGGCGGCGCGCAGCACGCGCTGCTGGAGCAACGCCGCGGCGAGCATCGAGATCGCCGCGAACGCGACGGCGGGGACGAGCCAGATCACCCGCACGTGACCGAGGCCGTCGTGGCCCATCAGCACCGGCCACACCTGATGCGCGGCGGCGATGACGATCGCCGCGGTGACGAGGGTGGTGATGATCAGTCGAACGCGGTGACGGCGCCGGTGGAGCGGTCGCGGTGGGGCGACGATGGCCTCGACGGCCGGCACCGGCGGAGCGATCGGCCCCGGCGGAACGCTCGGGTGCGACGGAACGATGGCCTCGGGTCGCCCGGTGCCCCGTTCCCCGGCGCGGACCAGCTGGGCGATCGGGACCAGGGCGACCCCGGAGCTGGTGCGCGACATCGGCCGGCGGGTGCACGGCTGCCCCGTGGTGCGTTCCGTTGGCTCGGCATCACAGGTCGACACGAGATGGTTCAACACTCGAACAATCGCCAGTCATTCCGATCGGGGAGGATTCGTGGGTGAGACGTGCGTCACGTCCGGGCGGTGTTACCGTGATCTGCGATGAGCACTCTCGAAACACCCATCACGGCGAACGCGTTGACGCTGGACTCGCTGACCCGTCGGATGAAGGCGCTGCACTCGCTCTACGAGGACGCCGTGGCGACGATGGACCTGGACCAGGTGAACCACTTCGAGCGTGAGGGCGTGCTGCCCATCGCGTTCTCGCTGTTCCACATCGTCAACATGATGGATGCCTCGTTCTTCCTGATCACCTCGACACCGCCGATCTGGAACGACGAGTGGATCGAGCGGATCCAGATGACCATCCCGGACCACGGCAAGCACAAGACCGTCGACGAGATGATCCACCAGCGCATCGGCGACTACGACGAGTTCATCGCCTACATGCGCGAGGTGTTCGCCCGCACCGAGGCCTGGCTCGATGGCCTCACCCCGGCCGAGCTGGACCGGGTGGTGATCCAGCGTCCGTTCCCGCCGCAGATCGCGAGCACGTTCAGCGCCCGCGTGGCCGGCGATGTCGGGCTCACCGTGCTCGACTGCACCGAGTGCTGGCTGTACCAGCACGGTCTGCGCCACATGGGTGAGATCGAGCTGTCCCGCGGCCTCGTCGGCCTCGGCGGGATGACGAGCTGACGCCAACCGGCGCGCACCCGCCCGTGGGCGAGTTGGGTCAGCTGGAGAAGTAGCCGTTCACGTCGGCCACCAACTGCGTGGCCGATTGGGTGTAGATGCACACGGTGCCGTCCGCGGCGAGGCGGGCGATCATCGCGTTGGCGATGGTGGTGCCCGTGCCGTAGTTGAGGTTCGACGCCGTCGGCACCGCGCCCCCACACGGATACACGGTGGCGAAGCCGGGCTCGGCCGACTCGGTGACGGTGATGTTGAGCACGGCTGCCGTGGCGCTCGACGGGATCGTGGCCCGCCCGGCGACCTGTACCACCGTGACCGAGCCGGCATCGCGGCGACCGATGCCGTTCGACAACCCGTCGACCGTCGTGTTCCCCGACCGGCTCTCGAGCAGTCGTGCCGGCAGCAGGGTGACGAGGTTCGAGCCCGTCGAGGCGTAGCCGTCGACGTCGACGACGAGCTGGATGGGGAATTGGGTCAGCACGCAGATCATGCCGCCGGTGCCGATCTTGGTGACCGCCGCGTTGGCGATGGTGGTGCCGGTTCCGTAGTTGAGGTTGGACGCGACGGGCGCGTCGCTCCCGCACGGATACACCGTGATGTACCCCGGCGCGGTCGCGTCGGTGACGGTGACGTTCAGGGCCGCGGCCGTGGCATCGGCCGGGACGCCCGCGCGCCCGGTGACCTGGATCTGGGTGACGGAGCCCGCCGCCCGCTGGCCACCTCCGCTCGCCTGGCCGTCGGCGGTTGGCTGACCGGGACGGCTGTCGAACAACCGGCCGGGCACCAGCGTCGACAGGCTCGATCCCGCGGCGAGCGAGCCGTTGGCGTCGACCACCAGCTGCACCGGCGACTGGGTGTAGAAGCACACCTGCCCGCCGTTGCCGATCTTGACGACGACGGCGTTCGGGATCGTGGAGCCGGCGACGTAGTTCACGCTCGACGCCGTGGGTGGGGCGCTGCCGCACGGGTACACCGTCACGTAGCCGGCCGCCTGGGCCTCGGTGACGGTGACGTTGAGGACCACGGCGGCCGCATCGGCGGCGATCCCGCCCCGCCCGGCGACGGTGAGGGCGGTGACCGAGCCGGCGTCGCGCAGCCCGATGCCGTTGAACTGGCCGTCGACGGTGGTGTGCTCGGCACGGGTGTCCATCAGCCGGACCGGCACCAACGACACGAGCCCGGCGATCGGTGAGATCGGCGCGGACGGTGCCGATGCGGGGCCGCTGCCGATCGCGTTCGACGCGGTGACCGTGAACGTGTACGGCGTGTTCGGCGTGAGCCCGGTGAACGTGAACGACGCGACGTTCCCCACCGTCACCGCGGCCTGGGCGACCCCGTTCGCGAACGGCACGACGGTGTAGCCGGCCGCACCGGATCCGGCGCCGGAGGACGGAGCGGTCCACGAGACCACGGCGCCGCCGACGATCGGGTCGGCCGCCACCCCGGTCGGCGCCGCCGGTGCGGACCCGCAGCCGTAGATCGAGACGTCGTCGATGAACCAACCCGGCTCCGACTCACCGGAGTTGTCGACCCCGAACACGGAGCGGAAGCGCACGCTCTGGCCGGCGAGCGAGCTGAGGTCGACGCGCGTGGTCTCGTAGTTCGGGCTCTCGATGCCGAAGACGTGGCGGCCGGCGAGCGGGTTGGCGTACTGCGTGGCGATCGTGGCGTTGTAGCCGTTGACCGTGGGGAGCGTGCCGATGTCGCTCCAGTTGGTGCCGTCGGTGGTGTACTCGACGACGCCGCCGTCGTACGCGACCGGCGCGCTCGACTCGGTCGAGAACGACTGGTCGAAGCGCAGGTACGCGCCGATGCCGACGGGCAGGGCGACGGGTGCCACCTGAGTCAGCGTGGAGCTGCCGGGCCCGACGTCGTCTCCCGCTGTGTCGGCGACGTGGTACGACATCGTGCCGCTCTGCGAGGAGGTGCTGGTGCGCGACCAGGTGGCACCGCCGCCGACCCTGCCCGTCGACCAGTTGGCGTTGGCCGTCTCCATGTCGTCGCCGAACAGCGCGGTCTGGGTGCCACTGTCGCACACCGGTGCGGTCAGGTGTGCCCCCGCCTTGGTGGCCCGCTGGTTCATCTCCGTGGCGGTGACGGCCTTGGTGACCTGCGCGCAGTCGTCGGTGGTGGTGACGGCCGCGGCGATCAGGTTGGTGCACGCCTGGGGGAGGACGCTGAACAGGTCGAGGTAGTCGGAGCCGGGCGTGAGCAGCTGGGTGTTCGCGGCGTCGTAGATCTGCGCGGTCTTGGCGTCGCCGAGCCCGGTGATGGTCTGGCCGTTGAACGTGCCACCCGGCAACCCGGCGGTCCCGGCGGCGATCAGGTAGGCGGCCTTGTTGTCGACGCCGCTGTTGGTGTGCACGCCGTAGTTGTCGCTGCTGGTGCCCTGGAACAGCGTGCTGGTCATCCGGTCGGGGTCGCCGAACGCGGTTGGGTTCTTCATGCTCCGGATGGCGCCTCCGGGCAGGTCTTCGCCGATCAGCCAGTCGTCGGTGGCGGCAGTCTGGCCGTGTGTGTTGGCGTCGATCAGCTCGCCCACCACATCGGACATCGATTCGTTGATGGCCCCGGTGTCGGCGTAGTAGAAGAGCCCCGACGAGTACTGCGTCACGCCGTGGGTCAGCTCGTGCCCCACCACGTCGACGGCGCTCGCGTAGCCAGCGCCATAGACCATCTGATCGCCGTTCCAGTAGGCGTTCTTGTAGGGGCAGCTCCCCGCGTTCGCCGGCGGGCAGTACCCGACGGTGGACTTGATCGGCAGACCATGGCCGTCGATGCTGTCCCGGCCGAAGGAGCTCAGGTAGAAGTCGTAGACGATCCCGGCGTTCGTGTAAGCGTTGTCGACGTCCGTGGAGCCGGACGGGGGGCTGCCCTCGGTGCGGACCGGGCTGGTGCATGCTTCGCTGGCCCCGGGGACGTCGAGGTCGTTGCAGACCGTGCGGTTCAACGCCGCCTCCTGCTGGCTGAACTGGAGGGCGATCGTGCCGTCGGTCGCATCGACCAGCACGAGGTGATCGATGCTGCCGAGCGCGTCGCTCACATCCATCCGCCACACCACGCGCGGTCCGGAGGTGTCGGGGGCGCCGAGCAGTGTCGGGTCGTAGATCCACCGCTGCGGTGTGCTGACCGTCAGCGTCGACGGATCCACGCCCTCGGCCTTTGCGATCGCGCGCAACGCCGTCGCCGACGCGTCGTCCGGCGCCACGGCGGTGGTCGTGGCGATGTCGAGCTGGGGCGAGGCCTCGCCGGTGGTGGAGACGACGGCGCCGGCGGCGTCGACCTGCACGGCCACCTGCCCGGCGAGCACGGGCACACCGTCGAGCTGCTGCTGGAACCGGACCGAATCGCCGGCGGCGCCGTCGTCGACGGTGGTCTGGGTGAGGTCGGTGGCGGGCGCGTCGACGCCGAACATCGAGCCGTAGGCGTCGACGAACCGGCGTGCCGCGTCGGTCGAGCTGGCGTCGTCGTCGCTCGCGGCCTGCAGCGGATGACGTGCCGTGGAGCCGATGAAGGTGACGTCGCCGGTGCTCGTGCGCACGGCGAAGTGGGCTGCGTGGTCCGTGGCGGCGAGCAGGTGCGAGGCCAGCGACACCACGGCCGGGCGGGCGCCGATGAGCACATCCGGGCTCGCGGCAACGGCCTGGGAGCTGGGCGCATTGCCGCTGACCAGGCCGGATGCGAGCGCAGCGGTGCCCCCGAGCAACGCGGTGCGCCAGCGTCTCACCCCGTGACGGTATCAGAGGACCGCGATGTCGTTCCGGGCGCCGCCGGGCCGATCCAGGGAGATCCGCGGGTGATGGGTGCCGCGCCGGATGACCGGGCTGACGGGTTGATCAGGTACCGCAGAACGTGACGAACGGTCCGGCGTCGGCAGCGGCCGGCTCGGCGTAGCGCTCGAACCCGGCGCGCTCGGTGAACGGATCGGCGAGCACATCGAGCAGCTCGCGCACCGGGCCGAGGTCGCCGTCGCTGCCGGCCGTCAGCGCGGCGTCGACGAGGTGGTTGCGCGGGATGTACACGGGGTTCACCGCGTCCATCGAGGCCGCGATTGCCTCGAACGGCCGGCTGTCTGCGGCGAGCGCGTCGTGCCAGCGCGCCGCCCAGGCCGCGAACGCCACCGGGTCGGTGAACGCTGCGGTCGTGGTGTCGTCGCCACGGAGGGACGCGGCGAGCCCGCGGAAGGTCTGGGTGAAGTCGGCCTTCGAGACGCGCATCAGCTCGAGCAGCTCGCCGATCAGCGCCCCGGCGACCGATGCGTCCGATGTGTGCGTGAGGCCGAGCTTGGTGCGCAGGCCCGTCTGCCAGTGCACCTCGAACGTGGCGGGGAACCGGTCGAGGACCTCCATCGCCGCGCTGATGGCGGCCTCGGAGTCGTCGTCGATCAGCGGCAGCAGCGTCTCGGCGAGCCGGGCCAGGTTCCAGCGGGCGATGCCCGGCTGGTTGCCGAAGGCGTAGCGACCGCCGTGGTCGATGGAGCTGAAGACCGTGGCGGGATCGTAGGCGTCGATGAACGCGCATGGCCCGTAGTCGATGGTCTCACCGGAGATCGTCATGTTGTCGGTGTTCATCACGCCGTGCACGAAGCCGACGAGCATCCACTGCGCGACGAGCGACGCCTGGACGTCGGCGACGCTGTCGAGCAGGGCGAGGTACGAGTTCGCCGCCTCGGCCGCCTGGGGATGGTGACGGGCGACGGCGTAGTCGGCGAGCCGGCGGACGAGGTCGGTGTCGCCGTGCGCAGCGGCGAACTGGAAGGTGCCGACGCGCAGGTGGCTGGCGGCCACGCGGCAGAGCACGGCGCCGGGCAGCGGCGTGTCGCGACGGATCGTGTCGCCGGTGGCGACGACTGCCAGCGAGCGGGTGGTGGGGATGCCGAGTGCGTGCATCGCCTCGCCGATGACGTGCTCGCGCAGCATCGGGCCGACCGCGGCCTTGCCGTCGCCACCGCGCGAGAACGGCGTGCGGCCGGAGCCCTTGAGGTGCAGGTCGCGCCGATGGCCGTGCGTGTCGACGACCTCGCCGAGGAGCAGCGCCCGCCCGTCGCCGAGGCGGGGCGAGAAGCCGCCGAACTGATGGCCCGAGTAGGCCTGGGCGACGGGCGTGGCGCCATCGGGCACGACGTTGCCGACGAGCACGTCGACGCCGGATGGTGCACGAAGCGCGTCGGGGTCGACGCCGAGCTCGGCGGCGAGAGCATCGTTGAGCACCAGCAGCTGTGGGTTCGGCGCGTGCTCGGCCTGCCACGGTTGGAACAGGCCGGGCAGGCTCGTGAGGAACGTGTTGTCGAACGTGAACAGGGCTCGCCCGTCGACGGTGGGTGCGACGGCCTGCGTCTCGACGGTCATGACTCGACGTTATCGAGCCCTCATTGATCGGGGCACGGGCTGGCGAGGGTCAGCACCGCGCAGGCGCCGGACCGGGTCACCTTCCAGGCGCCGTCGACGCGCACCAGGTCCACCGGCAGACCGGTGGCGAAGTCGGCGCCGCTGACGATCACGTCGACGATCGCGAGCGCTGTGTCGCCATCAGTCGTGATCGCGCCGAAGCGCAGCGATCCGTCGATGCCCTCGAGCACCTTGTTGACCGCGGTGTACGTGGCCTCGAGATCGCTCGCGCCGGCGTCGAGGTACGGGGTCCGCTCGGCGAACGGCTTCGTCTGCAGGCCGAGCGCGCCCCGCAGCGCCGCCTGGATGGCCGTCGAGTCCGCGGCCGAGGCGGGGCCGGAGACGGCGGGCGCGGCGACCGCTGTCGTGGCCGGAGCATCGATGGTGGCGGTGGTGTCCGTGCCGCTCGTCGCGGTCGTCGCGGGTGCGGGTGCTGTCGTCGCCGTCACGGTGGTGGGCGTCGCAGCCGATGGCGCGGCCGGTGCCGCAGCGCTGGCCGACTGGACCACGATGTAGCGCGTCTCGCCACAGCCGGACAGGGCGAGCGTGCCCAGCAAGCCGGCTGCGAGCAGGCCGATGAGCGGGCTCCGGCGGGTGTGGTCGGTGATCATGATGTCTCTCCCTCGCCGGCGGCGCCGGCGGTCGTTGTTCGGCGGATTCGCTTGGCGCGACGGATGAACCACATGCGCGTGCCGGTGATGGCGAGCACGAGCGGGCTCAGCCCGATGAGGACCCAGAGCACCTTCGTGGTCGTGCCACCGAAGGTGCCGAAGTGCACCTGGTACGACCAGTCGTCGTAGGTCTGGCTGGCGAAGCCCTTGTCGGCGGGATCTTCGATCGAGACGATGCCGCCCGTGTACTGGTCGACATCGAACTCCACCGTGCGTTCGCCGCCGAGCGCACCGAAGAACGAGGCGTCGACCGTCGCCTCGACGGTGTAGACGCCCACAGGGCTGCCGCCGGGCCCGGTGACGTGCTCGATCGTGACGGACGGATCGATCGCGTGCACGGCGTCGATGGCCACCTGGCTGGTGATCGACGCCTTGCCGGGCGCGCGCTGCGAGAGCGGGACCGTGGCGTCCGCAGCGTGGTAGCTGCCGAGCGTCGCCACCTTCCAGACGTCGAGCACCTGGGTGGGGAACGCGAAGTTGATGCCGGTGATGACGATCACGGTGAGCGGCACCAAGGTGACGATCCCGATCACCTTGTGCAGATCGAAGTGGAACGTGAACTTCCCACGCCGGCGACGCACCCGCAGTGCCGTGGCCCAGCGCCGCATGCCCGGCCAGTACCAGAGGTAGAAGCCGCTGATCAGGACGACGAGCCAGATCACCGCCATCCAGCCGATGATCGTGAGCGGGTCGATGCCGAAGATCGAGGTGCTGTTCAGGTCGTCGTGGATCTCCTCGGCCCAGCGCAGCAGCAGCGGCGGTCGGTGATCCGCGTCGTTGACGTGGCCCGTGCCCGGATCGACGAGGACGGCGTGGTACGCGCCGTTGGCATCGGTGGTGTACACCCAGTACACGCCGTGGCCGTCCTCGCTGTGCGGCGACGTGACGAAGCGGACGAGGTCGCTCGGGCGCGACTCGCGAGCGGCCTTGATCGCGGCCGGCATGCCGACGTCGCCGGCCGTCGAGGTGAACTGGTCGGCGTTGACGTACCGGTCGATCTCGCCGGCGAACACGATGCCGGCGCCGGTGAGGCTCTCGAGCACGATCCACAGCATCAGCAGGAACGACAGCCAGCGATGGGCCTTCACGAGCGGGCCGCGCTTGGACGTCATCAGGCGATGAAGGGCCGGACGCACCCGCGGCGCTCGACGCGGGACGGGCGGGCGTCGGGTCGCGGCCGCGGCGGTGGCCTCGTCGGCTTCGTCGGCCGGGGCGTGGAGCATCGTCATCGGTGTCGTTCGTCCCTCGATCTCGCGGCGCTCGGAAGCACCGGGGCGATCCGTTCGCCCGGATGGAAGGTGAACCTAACAAGATGATGCAACAGTGTCCAACATCGTCCGGATCTGGCATCGAACAGCGCCGACCGGTGCCGGAGACGAGGTCAGCCGGCGGGTGCCCGCGTGTCGCTGCGCCGGGTCGGCGTGGTCGGCACGAACTGCTGTCCGCTGCCGCTCGCGAACGTGCCCTGCAGATCGACGATCACGTGCATCGGCGCCGACACCGTGATGCAGAACGTCCCGTCCGGATCGACGGCGACGACGGCGAGGTTGGCCGCGGCGCGGCCCGGGACGACGTTGCCGTTCGACTGCGTCGGGTCGGGCTGCAGCTGGGAGCACGCCTGCGCGGTGGCGAAGCCGGGCTGCGTGGCGTCGGTGAGGGTGAGGTTGACGAGCACGGCGGCGGCGCCGGCCGGTGCGCGGAGGTGGATGACCGATCCGATGTCGTTCGGCTGGGCACAGCGCTGCGCGGTGGTGACGGGGTCGGTCCAGCAGCCGCGGGTGTCGAGGAGGCGCTGCGACGCCACGGTGGTGAGACCCCACCCACCGGCCGAGGGAGGCGCGAAGTAGCCCTGCACGTCGACGACGTCCTGGACATCGCTGGTGGAGTACGTGCAGAACTGCGGCCCGGTCGAGCTGGCGGACACGGGCACGACGCCGAGGTTCGCGACGGTGTCACCGGCGGCGAAGTTGGCGTTCGAGTGCGTTTGCGGCCCGGCGGCGAGCGACGTGCACGAGTCGGCGGTGAGGTAGCCGCCGGCGGTGGGATCGGTGACCGTCAGGTTGGCGAGCATCGCGACGGCGTTCGGTGGCGCCATCGGCGCGCCGACCGCCAGCCGGGCGCCGGCCGCGACCGGTCCCTGCGCGGTGCACCCACCGTCGGGTGCGCAGAACGACTGCACGCGGGTGTCCATGACCCGCTGCGGCGCCACGGCGTTGAACAGCGTGCCACCGCTGCCCGCCGACTTCGCCGGCGCGAAGAAGCCCTGCACGTCGACGATCGAGTGCATGGCCTGCGAGCGGTAGAGGCAGAACCGGCCGTTGGCGTCGATCGGCACCACAGCGAGGTTGGCCACGGTCTGTCCCGGCACCACGTTGCCGTTCGACGACGTGCGCTGGCCGACCGGCGCAGCGCCGCACGACTCGGCCGTTGCGTAGCCGGCGACGGCGGCACCGGTCAGGGTGAGGTTGACCAGCGCGGCCGTCGCGCCCTTCGGCGCCTTGGTGTCGACGACGACGCGGGTGCCGGCGGCCGGGATCTCGCCCGGCAGCATGCACCGGCTGACGATGGCGCCCGAGTCGTCGGCGACGTCGACACACGTGCCGCCGAGGTTCTTCGCGGCGATCGCGCTGGCCTGGCTGGGCGAGCCGCGGAACTCGAAGTGGGTGGTATCGCGTGTGGCCGAGGTGCGCATCTGGCTCGGCGAGGTGCAGCCGCTGTCCCAGCCGTAGCCGCCCCAGTACAGGCCCCACTTCTCGGCGGTCTGGACGACCCACTGCGGGATGTTCGTGGTGATGGGTGTCGTGCACGCCGACGCGCCGTTGACGCCGACGTACGTGGCCTCGGGGTTGGCGCCGCTGTCGATGTCCATCGCCAGCCCCCACGAGTGGTTGGACAGCGAGCCCCGAGTGAGGCCCTGGCACGTCTTGCCGCTGCCCGATGTGCAGCGGAACCCGTAGGCGCCTTGGTCGGTGACCCGGTAGCCGCCGGCCTGGATGTCGCTGAGGAAGCCCTCGAACAGGGGGAGCGCATCGGGCAGCGAGCGCAGCTGGCCCGGTCGCACCGAGCCGATCGCGACCTGGTTGGTGACGAACTGCGCCTCCCAACCGGCGAGTGCAGCGGAGCCGTTGTAGGCCCAGCCGGCGTAGGTCCAGCCCGGCAGCGGCACGACGCCGACATCGCTTCCCGTCGTGGGATCGCTCGGGAAGGGCGGCGACGGCCAGCCGTTGGCGTCGGGCGCGTCGTAGCCGCTGACCAGGCACCCGGCGACGTTGCCGGCCGACACCGCTGCGGATGAGCACGTCGGCGGGCGGGTCGGCAGCACCCACGGCGTGTTGTCGTGGGCATCGCCGGGGCTCGCGGCATGCGTCGTCGCCGACGTCGGCTCGCCCAGCGACAGCATCACAGCAGACGCGACGAACAGGATCGTGGCGGAGGCCCGCCGGAGTCTGACCATGCACTGGGTCATCGACCCTGGCGGTGGACCCCTTGAGTCAGGGTTCCGGCAAGGGTGTGAGCGCGTCGGACAGCAGCGCCTGTTCGCGCTCGCCGAGCGCGATCTCGCCGACGGCGTCGAGCCCGGCAGGGCTCATCTTGCGTGCGGTCTTGCGGATCACCTCGAGCAGGTGATCGCGCTCGAAGCGCGGCTCCATCTCGGCCAGCTGGGTCTCGATGAACACCAGGCAGGCTGCGTCCTCGACGAGCTGGGTCTCGGCATCGGTGCCCAGGTGCTCACGCCGGATCAGCTCCTGGGTGCGGGCGATGGTGGCGGGGTCGTAGCCGGCATCGAGCAGGATCTGCTCGACATCGGTGGCGTGCCGCTGCTTCTGGTCGCGCCGCCAACGCAGGTAGCCGGCCTTGCCCTCCGGGTACGTGGTGCGCGGCACCTCCCATCGGCGCAGGTGGTGCGAGCGCGCGGCGAGCAGCACGGCCTCGGCGGCGTCGGGGGACAGGCGCTGCACCCACTCGGCCGCGAGGCGACCGTGGACGAGAGCGAGCGGCGCGGTGGCCCCGCGCACCGTGACCTGGTTCGGGTCGGCAGCGTTGGCGTCGTCGATGGCCGCGGTGGCCGTGGTGTAGGCGTCGCTCAGACGGCGCATTCGGATTCGCCGACTTCGGCCACGAACGGGCCGGTCTCGTCGTAGTCGGCGTAGAACTCGGGATGCTCGTCCGGGTGCGGGAAGAAGTCGAGGTCGCGCAGCCCGTCGGCCACGGCGGTGGCGCCGCCGACGCGGTCCATCCAGCTGCGGAACGCCTCGCCCGCGGTGCGCTCGTCGTTGAACCGGCGGATCACGCGGGCGGCAGCCTCGGGAGCAGCCTTGGCCGGCAGACGGAGCGCCTTCTCGCCGAAGTTGATCTGCTCCTGGCCGACGTAGCCGCCGAGCAGCATCTGGTAACCGGGCGCTGCCTTGCCGTGGGCGCGACGCTCGGCACCGAAGAACCCGATGTCGGCGATGTGGTGCTGCCCGCAGCTGTTCGTGCAGCCGGAGATGTTGATCCGCACGCCGCCGACCTCGGCCAGGCCTTCGTCCTCGAGCTGCTGGCCGATGGCCTTGGCCAGGCCACGGGACTGGGTGACGGCGATGTTGCACGTGTCGGCGCCCGGGCAGGCAACCACGTCGCGGGCCAGCTCGGCGCCGGGGCTGGCCATGCCGATGGACTGCAGGCGCTCGAACAGCACGGGCAGCTGGGCTTCGGTGAGACCGCGGAACACGACGTTCTGTCGGTTGCTCAGGCGCACGTCGGCGCCGAGCTCGCGCTGGATCGAGGCGAGCGAGCGGAACTGGTCGGCGGTGACATCGCCGAGCGCGGCGTACGCAACCGCGGACACCGAGCCGTTGGCGCGGCCGTAGATGACGCTGGTGGCGACCCAGCGCTGGTACGGATCGCGCGGCGTGAGCGAGACGTTGACGCCCTGGCCGACGGCCGTCGGTGCGACGGTCTCGGACAGTCCCGCCGGGCGATCGCCGGCCTTCAGCACTTCCTCGGGGATGCCACCGGGCCACGTGGAGGACGCGGGCAGGGTGTGGCGGACCTTGATGACGCGGCGACGCACCTCGTCGATGCCGAGCTGGTCCACGACCCACTTCATCCGGGCGCGCAGCTTGTTGTCGCGGTTGCCGGTCTGCTCGAACACCCGCAGTGCGGCCTCGACGGTGGGCAGGAGGTCCTCGCGGGCGGTGAACTCCTCGAGCGCGAGCGCCGGGTGCGGCGTCGCGCCGAGGCCGCCGGCGATGTAGATCCGGAAGCCCGCCTCGGTGCTGCCGTCCTCGAGCGTGCGCTCGACGGCGATCACGCCGACGTCGTTGAACATCGCCTGGCCGCAATCGGTGGAGCAGCCGGAGAAGTTGACCTTGAACTTGCGCGGCAGGCGCTGGCCCAACGGGTTGCGCACGAAGTGGCGGAAGGTGGCCTCGGCCCAGGCGGTGACGTCGAGCTTCTCGTGCGGGCAGGCACCGGCGAGGTGGCAGGCCATCACGTTGCGGACGGTGTCGCCGCAGGCCTCGCGGCTGGTGAGGCCGACGGCGGCGATGTGGCGCATCACGTCGGGCACGAGGGTGAGCTCGACGAAGTGGATCTGCACGTTCTGGCGCGTGGTGATGTGGCCCCAACCGCGCGAGTAGGCGTCGGCGAGGTGGCCCATCATGTCGAGCTGCTCGGGCGTGATGGTGCCGGCGGGCAGCTTGATCCGCACCATCTGGTTGGTGCCACCCTGGCGCTGACCGTAGATGCCGTTGTTCAGGCGCATCACCCGGAACACGTCCTCACTGATCTCGCCCGAGAGGTACTGGGGGATGGCCCGCTCGAACCGTTCGATGTCGCGGCGCTGCTCTTCGTCGAGATCTCGTGGTGCTGCGATGACCGGTGTGATTCCCACGTGATGGACCCCTTGGCTGCGAATGTCTACGAGCGGGGTCAACATTACCCCCGGAACCGCTGGGGCGCTACGGACGGGCCGGACCTCGACGCTCGGCTCACGGGCCGGGGTCTTCGCCGATCTCGCGCATCGCGTCGCGCAGGGCCGTGCGCAGCCGCCGCGCGTGGGCCGGTGTGAGGTGGGCGACGAGGCCCTCGCCGGGGCGGCCGACCTCTTCCACGGTCAGGACGACGCGAGGTTCGGCGTCGTCGTAGTCGTCGCTGATCGCCACGGCCCACGACAGGCGCGCCGCGTCCTCGGCGCCCTCGGGCAGGTCCGCTTCGGAGAACGGGTAGTCATCGATGGAGCGGCGCATCCGCTCATGCTCGCACAGCCGCCGCGCCACACCACCTGCTCGGTGTCAGGCGACGAGCTGGCTCCCGGTGCTCGGGCGGCGGCGCCGGCCGAAGGTCTTGACGAGCGCGATGATGCCGGGCACGAGCGCGAACGCGCCACCGATGATGAACGCGACCGCACCGCCGACGCTGCTCGTGCCGGGCGACACGATGTAGTCGTAGCGGTCGCCGTATGCGGAGTCGCACCGCACCGTGACCTCGCCCTCTGGCACCCGGAAGGTGCCGATGGACGACACGTCGCCGATGGTGGTGGACGATCCCTGGTTGTTGCCGGAGACCGACAACGTGCCCCCGTTGAACGACTGGATCTGGCACGAGGTGTTCGCGATCAGCTGGTCGCGTTGGTTCGAGTTGCTCGTGTCGATGATCGCGTAGATGGTGTACGTCATCGTCTTCGGGGCCGCGAACTGGGCGACGTTGCCCGAGCCGTTGATCTCCGCCCGGGCGACCGCGTGGGCCACCGTCGCGTCGTTGATGTCGACGATCTCGATGATGCCGTGCACCAGGCAGGCGGCGCCGCCGGCGAGGAACAGCACCGCCGCGAGCAGCCAGCCGGGTCGGATGCCCCGACGCTGCGGCGCCGTGTCCTGGCCCATGCCGAACGCGGCGAGGTCGATGGGTGTGCTGCCGAAGCTGCTGCGGCCCGACGGAGGCCCCATCGTGTACGTCGGCGGCAGTGGAGGCTGTGGCTGCATCGCGGCAAACCGTAGTCGTCGCCACGGCGTGTAGCCTCCGGTGTTCCCGAAACGAAGGATTGGTTCCATGGCTGTTCCCGGCAAGCTCACGCCGCTCCAGGAGATGGAGGCGCGTCGCAACGCGCCGAAGCCGGACAAGCCGGCCCGGGTGATCTCCGAAGCCGAGAAGACCACTCGCAAGGAGCGCGTCGCCAAGGCGAAGGACGCGCTGGCCCGCTCGGTCGGCGCCAAGGGCGAGCAGGTCGCACCGGCGCGTGCCGCGCTCAAGACCTACCTGCAGAAGCTCAACGAGCCCAAGCAGCCCGACGACGCAGCGTTCGAGGCCCTCATCGAGGCCCCGTTCAAGGCGCCGCCGAAGAAGAAGACCAACGACCGCCGCTTCTGAGCGAACCGGGGTCGAGGCCGCGTGAGCGACATGTCCTCGCCGCCGACCGCGCGGGTGCTGGCGGTGCTCGATCTGCTCGCGGCCTCGCCCGAGCGTGAGTTCCGGCTCGCCGAGATCGTCGCCGCGCTCGGGCTGCACAAGTCGACCTGTCACGCCATCGTCACCACGATGGTCGCGCGGGGATACCTCGCCCGCGGCGCGGGTACGAAGGGCTACACCCTCGGCTCGGCGGTGATCGTCGCCGGACGCGCCGCAGAGCACGCCAGCCCGGCCGTGCACCAGGCGCGGTCGGTGGTGCCCGCGCTCGCGCGCGACCTCGATGTGGAGTGCGTCGCCTCGGTGATCGAGCGCGACGTCATCGTCGTCGTCGAGTGGGCACCGCCGCGTTCGGTTGCCCGTGGCGCCGCGATGTCCGCCGGTGCGTCGTGGAGCCACATCGGGCAGCGGATCCCGCTCGTGGCGCCGTTCGGCTCGGCGCAGATGGCGTGGTGCGACGACGAGCGTCTCGACGCCTGGATCGCCCGGTCGACGGTGGGCCGCGAGCAGCTGCTGTCCGCGATGGCCGTGGTTCGTGCCCGCGGCTACGACATCCAGACCGGCAACTCGCAGCTCGACACGTTCCGTACGACGCTGGCGTCCGTCGACCTGGATCGGCTGTCCGACTCCAGCCGGGCCGCGGTGGGCCAGCTGATGTCCGAGCTGGGTCGGATCGACTCCCTGCCCGAGGTGCTCGACAGCACGATCGACTACGACATCAACGCACTCGCTGCACCGGTGTTCGACGGCGCCGCCGCACCGGTGTTGACGGTCAGCCTGCATCCGGTCGGCCTGCTCGCCGGCGACGCCGTGATGGCGCTCGGGCGATGCCTGCGCGCTGCCGCCGACGAGATCACGGCCTCGATCGGCGGCTCCGTTCCGGCCTGAGCTGGGGCCGTTCCGACGGGCTCAATCGGGGAGCTGGAGCGGGAGGCGGCCGAGGTGCGCGCCGGCGTCGGCGAGGACCAGCTGGCCGGTGATGCACCGGGCGAGATCGCTGGCGAGCACCACGCACAGCCGAGCTAGCTCGTCGGGCTCGCAGACCCGCCGCAGCGGCGTCGACCGCGAGATCGCCTCGAACTGGGCGGCGCCGATGACCGCCTCGACATCAGCGGTGTACGTGGTGCCCGGCGCCACCGCGTTGACACGGATGCCGTGCGGGCCGAGCTCGGCCGCCAGCGTGGTGGTGAGGTGCACGATGCCCGCCTTCGCCGCGCCGTAGCCGGCCAGGCCGATGGCCGGACGGGTGGCCTCGCCCGAGGCGACGTTGACGATCACGCCACCGCTGCCCTGGGCGACGAACAGCTGGCCCTCGGCGCGACAGCACCGGTACGTGGCGTGCAGGTTCTGCTCGATCACCGCCAACGCGTCGTCGAGCGGGGTGTCGAGGAACGGGCGGGCCAGCCGGCCCGCCATCATCCCGACGTTGTTGACGGCCACGTCGAGCCCGCCCAGCTCGGCGACGATGCGCGCGAACATCGCGCCGACGGCATCGTCGTCGCGGACATCGGCGGCGACGGCGATCGCCGATCCACCGGCGTCGCGGATCTGCGCCACGGTCGCGTCGGCACGCGCCTGATCGATGTCGTTGACCACCACGGTGGCGTCGGCGCGTGCGAACCAGCTGGCGATCTCGCGGCCGATGCCCGCGCCGGATCCGGTGATCAGGACGCGGGCCGACGGTAGGGAGATCTCGATGGCCATGGTGCGCGCTCCCCGGATGCTACGGTCGGACTCTCGAACGAGGTGTTCGAATACTAGGTCGAAATCCGTCCGGGGCTGGTCGGGGATGCAGGGGGCTCGATCGTGAGCGTTGCCGAGTACCACGCGAGCACGCTGGAGCTCGCCGCCGACACGCCGGAGGCGCTGCTCGAGCTGTTCGCGTCGAAGGGCTGGGGCGACGGCCTGCCGCTCGTCGCGCCGACACCGGAGCGGGTGGATGCGATGCTCGCCGAGGCGACCGGGCCACCCGACGAGGTGGTGGCCGTCCTCCAGCCGCGCGCCGGCGTGGTGACCCGCCGGGTCGTGGCGATCAACGCCGTGCTCGCCGGCTGCGCGCCTGCGGTGTTCCCGGTGGTGCTGAGCGCGATCCGCGCCCTTGCCCGCCCCGAGGTGAACCTGCGCGGCGTCAACGCCACCACCCATCCGGTGGCACCGATGATCATCGTCCACGGCGACATCGTGCAGTCCGCCGGCTTCAACGCCGGCACCGGTGCGTTCGGCCCCGGCAACCGGGCCAACGCCACCGTCGGCCGTGCCGTGCGGCTGATCATGCTCCACGTCGCCGGGGCACTCCCCGGGTCGGGCGACGCAGCCACCCACGGACAGCCAGCGAAGTACACGTTCTGCGCGGCCGAGAACCTCGCCGCGAGCCCGTGGGGGAGCTACGCCGCGACCCGGGGCGTGCACACCGCGAGCGCCGTGACGGTGCACTGCGGCGAGGGTCCGCACAACGTGCACGACGCTGAGGCGGCCGGCAGCCCGACGCTCATCCTCGACAAGATCGCGTCGTCGATGACCACGCTCGGGATGAACAACGCGCCGATCAGCCAGGCCGAGTTCTTCATCGTGCTCGGGCCCGAGCACGCGCGCAGCCTCGATGCCAAGGGCCTCACCCGCGAGGACGTCTCGTCGTACCTGTACGAGCGGGCCCGGATGCCAGCTGCCGTGTTCCGCCGGCACTTCCAGGAGCTGGCGTGGGCGACGTGGATGAAGACCGTCGACGACGACGTGCTGCTGCCGATGACCGGCCATCCCGACAACGTGCGCGTGCTGGTGTCCGGCGGTCCCGGCAAGCACTCGCTCGTGATGCCCTCGTGGGGCATGACCCGTTCCGCCACCGTCCCCGTCGAAGGCTGAGGTTCCGATGACCATCACGATCTACGCACCCGACAGCGAGCCGCGTCCCGACGTGCGCGCGCTGACGGCATCGCCGGCCTCGCTCGCCGGGCTCCGCATCGCAGTGCTCGACAACGGCAAGCCGAACGCCGACGTGGTGATGGCCCGCGCGGCGCAGACCCTGGCTGCGCGAACGGGCGCCTCGGTCAGCGGCGTCTACAAGAAGGGGCCCGGTGGCCGCTCCGCCAACGCCGCGATCCCGTGCGCCGACGACGTGTTCGACCGGATCGTGGCCGAGGCCGACCTGGTGATCACCGGCGCTGCCGACTGCGGTAGCTGCACCGCGTACAGCGTCTACGACGCGATCAGCTTCGAGCAGGCCGGCACGCCCGCGGTCGTCGTGACCACCACCAGGTTCCAGCCGATCGCGGCGACGATGGCCACCGACTTCGGCCTGCCGGCTGTGCGCACGTTGGTGCTGCCGCATCCGTTCGGCGGCACCGACCGCGACACCCTGTGGGCGTGGGCCGACGCGGCCGCCGAGCAGCTGGAGGCACTGTTCACCGACGGCTCGACGACAGCCACGTCCGGTCCCGTCGGGTCGCCTGTGGTCTCGACGGTCCCGGCCGTCCCGGCGGGCTCCTCGCTCTCCGACTCGGTGCGCGAGGGCTTGTCGTCGGTGCAGGCCTTGGTGGAGGCCGACGGCAGCCGCTTCGAGCTGCTCGACGTCTCCGACCTCGGCGCGGTGCGGCTGCGCCTCGACATCCGCGACGCGTCGTGCGCAGACTGTGTCATGCCGCGAGCGGTGCTCGAACCGACCGTCACCAAGCTGCTTGCCGCCGCGGTGCCGGCTGTCCGCTCGGTGTCCGTCGTCGATCCGCGCGAGTCGTGAGCGCTCGGTCGCGCGACGGTGGGAGCCGGATCACGATCGGCGTGCTGTACCCGCGGGCGTGGTACGGCGACGCTGCGGCCTTCGACGACGAGATCCGTCGGCTGACCGAGCTCGACGACCGGATCGACGTCGTGGTCGAGGGCTACGTCGAGCCGCACGAGCGACGAGGGGCCAGGCAGGTCACCGATCAACAGGCGGATCTGCCACCCGCCCCAGAGCTCACCGACGCGCAGCGCGCCGCGTTCGCGGCGATCGACATCGCGCTGGCGATGGACCTGCCGACGGGGCTCACCGAGCTGGCCCCGAAGCTGCAGTGGGTGCAGTCCGTCGGCGCCGGGGTGAACCACCTCGAGGCCAAGGTCGCCTCGGCGTCGGCGCGGCTGACGACCAACGGTGGCAGCAACGCCATCGGGATCGCCGAGTTCGCGTTCGGCCGTCTGCTCGAGCACTGGAAGCGGTTCGGCGACATCCGCGACGTGCAGTCCGAGCATCGTTGGGTCGCCGTCTTCGGACGCCAGGTCGCCGGCTGCACGCTCGGTCTGCTCGGCTTCGGGCCGATCAACCAAGCCGTCGCGGCTCGCGCCTCGGCGTTCGGGATGCGGATCCTCGTCGTGCGCCGTTCGCCGGGGGCGACACCGCCCGGCGTCGAGCGCGTGGTCGGCGCCGAGGGGCTGATCGACGTGCTCGGCGAGTGCGATGCGGTGATCGCTGCCGTGCCGGAGACGCCGGCGAGCATCGGCATGATCGGTGCCGGCGAGCTCGCCGCGATGCGTCCGGGTGCATTCTTCTGCAACGTCGGTCGCGGCACCCTCGTCGACGAGAGTGCCCTGCTCGCATCGCTCCGGTCCGGTCACCTCGGTGGCGCCGCGATCGATGTCACGACGATCGAGCCGTTGGCGCCCGACGACCCGCTGTGGACGGCGCCGCGGCTGCAGATCTCGGCGCACTGCTCGAGCGTGCCGTCGGCGATGTTCCCCACCGTGCACCGCAACTTCCGCGCCAACGTCGCCCGGTTCCTGGCCGACGAGCCGCTCGCCGACGAGGTGGACCTCGACCATGCGTCCTGAGCACTTCATCGACACCCACGTGCACGTCGCGTGCGCCGACGTGGCCCGGTTTCCGCGTCGGCCGACCGGCGTCGGCAGCGGCTGGTGGGCAGAGCCGAGCGGGCAGTCCGAGGCCGTGCTCGATGTCGCCCGGCGCGCCGGCGCGGCGAAGGTGGTCGTCGTCCAGGCAGTGGGCGCGTACGGCACCGATTCGTCGTGCGCCGCGAGCGCCGTGAACGCGCGCGCCGACTTCACTTCGCTCGTCGTCGCGCCGGATCTGTCCGCCACCGACCACGGGGCGGCTGTGATCGAGGCCCTCGCCGTCTCCGAACACATCACCGGCGTGCGGCTGTTCGGTGTGACCGACGATGCCCCGTGGCTCGACGACGGGCGCATCGACACGGTGTTCGAGCTCTGCGCCGCACGGGGGCTCGTCGCGGTGCCGGCGATCTTCTCCGACCGCCTCGGGTCGCTGCACGCGGCCATGGAACGCCATCCCGACGTCGCCGTCGCGCTCGATCACTGTGCCTTCCCCGACATGGCCGGACCGGCGGGCGAGCGGGCGCTGTTCGAGATGGCGGACCTGCCGTCGCTGCACCTCAAGGTCTCCAGCCACGTGCTCGCCGCCTGGCTCGGGCAGGGTCGGCTGCACGAGGTGATCGCCCACCTCGTCGAGGCGTTCGGTGCGTCTCGTCTGTGCTGGGGCTCCGACCATCCCCAGCAGCAGGGCACGACCTACCAGCAGAAGTTGGACCTGGCGATGGATGCCACCAGCCAGCTCAGCGCCGACGACCGCGACCGCTTCTTCCACGGCACCGCGCATGCCCTGCGTTGGGGGTGACGGTTGGGGGTCTCAGTGCCCGGTGTCGATGC
Organism: Ilumatobacteraceae bacterium; assembly: GCA_025463305.1. Next base: position 68,500 of record JAOBWK010000056.1, on the reverse strand, counting down.
GCAGCTGGCCGTCGGCGTCGAGGTCGGCCTCGGCGATGAACGTCAGGCTGCCCGTGCCGTGCGAGGTGCCAGCCGGACCGGTGACGCTGAGATGCACTGGTTGGATGCGGTGGACGGGCCGCGTGGTGCTGCCGTCGGCAACCACGACCTCGGCCGGATGCGACACGTCCCAGACGTCGTGCTCGAGGTGATCGATCCCGCGGTGCACGCCGAGTCCCATGCCGTCGTCGTAGCCGCCGTAGCCGAGCCCCTGCATCGCCACGGCTGAGCCCTCGCGTTCGATGTGGAACGCGAACGTGTCGCCGTGCTCGTCGGTGAGCTCGATCGAGGCACTCGCGAAGCGTCGTGGCCGCCCGGCGTCGACGAACTGGGCCTCCATCCGGACCCGGTCGAACGTGCGCACCGTGCCGTCGTGGCGGTCGAGGATCTGCGCGGTGATGTGGCTGGCCCCACCGATCCGGGTCAGCTGCACGTGCCCGCCGTAGGCGTCGGTGGAGAAGAACAGGAACACGAACACGGGGCCGGACACCACTGGCCTGCCTCCCGTGAACGGCTCGACGATGCCGACGTTCTCACGCACGCCCCACGAGTGGTCGCGGCAGGCCCACCACGACTCGATGTCGACGCGGGTGCCGTCGATCTCGAGGTGGCCGGACAGCTCGCCGATCTGGTCGTAGCGGCTGTAGTCCTCGAGGACGCGACCCCATGAGCGGCGAAAGTGGTGCCGCTCCTCCTCGGCGTCCATCGTCGCCGTCCAGATCACCTCACCGTGGAGCGAGCCGGCGTTCGGCGCGATGGTGAGCCGCAGACGGCGCAGCGGTTCCAGCACCTCGATCCGCAACGGGCCGGTGGACACGTCGTACGTCGGGCGGAGCTGGCGGGATGCACGCACGTTGTGCTGGCGCCCGTCGCGGATCGCGATGACGCCACCGTCGACGACGTTCATGTTCTGGTACACGCCGATCGTGAACTGGAACGCGCCGTTGCCGGTGCGGTCCGACGCGGCGAACCACAGCCGATCGAAGAAGCGCACGTCGCTGCTGCCGACGTGATCGAACGTGGTGGGCAACTGATGCCACGGCGAGTCATCGAGTGGTGTCAGCATCGGAGCTCCCGGTGGGTTCGGTCGGCGTGGAGGGCGCGGCACGGTTGGTGGTGAGCGGGTAGGTGGCGCACCGCTCGCGGAAGTACGCGACGGTCGCAGCCCGAGCGGATGGATCGGCCAGGATCGCCGGCAGTGCGGCCTCCAGCGCGGCGCGGGCCGCGGCCTGGTGGGCGGCGAGGGTGTGCATGTCGAGCGGGTCGCCGACGAAGCCGACCGTGGGCGCGCCCACCGTCGCGGCGAGCGTGTTGCAGCGCTCGGCATCCCAACGCAGGAACGATGGCACCGCGTGCCAGCCGGTGAGCGTCTCCAGCGTCGTGATCGCGCCGGCGAGCACGTCGCGTGCGTACGCGTCGTCGACCTGTGGGGCGACGACGGTGGCGAGGACGCGGCGGATGCCGTCGAGCTGCTCGCTGATCGACGGTCGCATCAGGCCGCGATCTGGCCGAGCAGCACGTTGTACAACGCCACCGGCGACTGGAGGATGCGGTCGAGCCGTTGGTCGACGAACGCGTGGGTGCCGCTCAGCACGATCACCGCGAGCTTCACGTTGGCGAGGACCTGCCACCAGCGCACGGCCTCGGCGTCGACGGGCCAGCCGGTGCGTCGGCTCCAGCGTTCGAACAGGTGGTCGGGATCCCAGTGGCCGACGATGCGGTGCTCGCGCGCCCGCACCGGGTTGGTGACCCAGCCGAGGTCCTCGTGCGGATCGCCGAGGTGGGCGGTCTCCCAGTCGAGCACCGCGGTGAGCCGGTCACCGTCGAGCAACACGTTGCCCGGCTTGAAGTCGCCGTGCACGAGGGTGGTCTCGGTGTTCTCCCGCGCGTTCGCGCGCAGCCACGCGATCACGTACGCCAGCTCGGGCTCCGGCTCCAGCTGCACCCGCCGCAGCTCGGACTCCCAGTGATCGAGCGCCGCCAGCGCGGCGTGCGTGCCGGGATCGGCGAGGTCGACGTGGAGGCCGAGCTCGCGCCAGTCCAGGCGATGGATGTCGGCGAGCCCGTCGTACAGCTCGTGGGCGATCGCGAGCCGCTGATCGAGCGGGCGGTCACCGTTGAGCACGAACCCGTCGCACGTGCCGACGGCGAGGTCCATGATCACCGCAGGACGCCCGAGGCGGGTGCCGTCGAGATCGGCCCAGCGCAGCACGGGCGACGGAACGGCGGTGCGCTCGACGGCGAGGAGCGCGGCCGTCTCCACCCGGCGATCGGTGTCGAGCACGCTGCCGACCGGATCGCGTCGGGCGATCAGCGCGTGGCGGGTTCCGTCCCACGTCGCGTCGAACACCCAGTTCTCGCGGGAGAAGCCGGCAGACGTGCGGTGGATCTCGCCGATCTCGACCGGCCGGCCCACCTCGTCGGTGAGCCACTCGGCCAGCAACCCGGCGATGTCGTCGGTCACCTGCCCACGCCGTACAGGCGTGCCGCGTTCGACACGAGGACCTTCTCGAGCACGTCGTCGGGCAGCGACGACAGCGCCGCGTTGGCGTAGGTCTCCGGCTCGACCGCCGGCGTCGCCGGGCCCGGGTGCTGACACGTGGGGTGCGGGAAGTCGGTCTCGAACATCAGGTTGTCGGGATACGCGAGCAGCGCCGGCAGCACCGCATCGCGCTCGTACCAGAAGCAGCCGTGGATCTGGCGGCGGAAGTACTCCGACGGCAGCAGGTCGTACTCGGGGTGCTCACGCTGCACGCCGCCGTTGCGCCACTGCCAGTCGAACGCCTCGAGCGCGCCGGGGATCATCCCGACACCGCTCTCGACGGACACGAACATCAAGTCGGGGAAGCGGTGGCAAACACCCCCGTGGATCAGATCGGTGATGCACTTCAGGTTGTCGACGAACAGCATCGACGACATCCGCGAGAAGTTCGCCCGGAACCCCATCTCGAGGCCCTTCGAGATCAGCTCGCCGATCCGTCCCCCGCCGATGTGGAAGTTCACCGGCACACCGGTGTCGCGCGTCGCCGCCCACAGCGGATCCCAGTGGCGATCCCACAGCGGCGGCTGACCGTAGGCCTCGGGCTGGTTGCAGAAGTTGATCCCGCGATGGCCCTTGGCGACGCATCGCTCGACCTCGGTGATCGATGCCTCGACGTCCCAGAACGGGATCGAGGTGATGGGCAGCAGCCGCTCGGGTGCGACCGACGCGAAGTCGGTCTGGAAGTCGTTGTAGGCGCGCAGGCAGTCGAGCGCGTACTCGGGATCGCCGCGATCGAGCCAGGCGCCGGCGCCGAAGCCGCCGAGGTTCGGGTAGAGCACCTGGGCGCGGATGTGCTGTTCGTCCATGAAACGGATGCGCGCCTCGGGATCCCATGCGGCCGGATGCATGTCGGCGTACGTCTTCGGCCCGTCGGGCAGCGTTCCGTCGAAGCCCGCCATCGCGGTGTTGCCCGGCTTGGCGTACGGCTGGCCGTTGATGACCCACACGTCGAACTCGTTGATCCGCTCGATGTGCGGGATCGCGTCACCCCACTTCGACGCCATCCGGTCGGTCCACGTGCCGGGCGGCTCGGTGATGTGGGTGTCGACATCGATGACGCCGAAGCGTTCGAACAGCGAGACGGGTGCGCTCATCAGCGACGGTTCGTCGAACCCGGATCCGGCACGCCCGCCGGAGTGCCCTCGTGGTTCTCGATCAGCTCGATGAGGTAACCGTCGTAGTCCTTGATGAACGCGACCGTGACCGGCCAGCGATCGAGCCGAGCGGGCCCGGACACCGATTCACAACCAGCGGCGAGGCACTTCGCGTACAGTGCCGCGCAGTCGTCGGTGTAGAGGTACAGCTTCCACAGTGACCCGCCCATCTCGATCGGACCGGCTTGGTCCTTCTGCTGGGCGAGCTGGATGCGCGAGCCGCCCTCGTCGGCCTGGAGCACGGCTTCGAGCGCGGTCGGGATCTCCGTGCGGCTGCGCAGCGGCAGCCCGCACACACCCTCCCAGAAGCCGATCGATCGCTCGAGATCGGTGACGTTGATGCAGAACTGTCCCAGGATCTGGCCCATTTTTCCCCCTCAGGTGCTGGCTCCCGACAGGCTCACACGCGCCGTCCCGGTGACACGAAGCGAAGCGCTGCCCGCAGCCTCAGCGGCGAGGGCTGCAGACGTTGACGAGCTCGCCGATGCCCTCGATCGACGTGCGCACCGTCTGGCCCGGCTGCAGCCACACCTGCGGGCTGCGGCCGGCGCCGACGCCGTCGGGTGTGCCGGTGGCGATCAGGTCGCCGGGTTGCAGGGTGAAGATCTGCGACAGGTAGGCGATGGTCTCGGCGACGGGGAAGATCAGCTCGGCGGTGGTGTCGTCCTGCATCACCACGCCGTCGACCTCGCACCGCACGGCGAGCCCGCGACCACCGGCAGGCAGCTCGTCGGCGGTGACCAGCCATGGTCCGACGGGTGTGGTGTGCTCGAACGTCTTGCCCTGCAGGAACTGCGTGGTTCGTCGCTGCCAGTCGCGGGCGCTGATGTCGTTGACGATGGTGTAGCCGGCGACGTGATCGAGCGCGGACTCGACGCCGACGTTGCGAGCCGGCGTCCCGATGACGACGCCGAGCTCGACCTCCCAGTCCATGCTGTGCACGACGGCTGGCATCTCGATCTCGTCGCGGGGTCCGATCAGCGAGCTGGTGTACTTGGCGAAGATCGTCGGATGAGCCGGCACGTCGTGGCCCATCTCGCGGATGTGGCCCATATAGTTGAGGCCGAGGCAGATGATCTTCGGCGGCCGCGGCACGACGGGCGCGAGCTGCGTCGGATCGAACGCGATGGTCTCGCCGCCGGCCGCCGCGGCGGAGCGCCAGTCGGGATCGTCGAGCAGCTCGTTCACGTCGCGGGCGTCGAGCACGACGACCGACTCACCCTCCACCCGACCGGCACGCGTGCCGGTCCCTGTCCGAATCGTCACCAAGCGCATGCGGGCGAGGTTACTGCTGCGGCGACGGTGTCGACCCGGCTGCGCAAGTGTCGGAGAACGGGGTGAACCGCGGCCAACGCTGCACGCCGTGGTCCGTGACGACGTAGAGCGCGTTCGGCGTCGAGGACGCGAGCCACAACCGATCACTACCGATCCGGACGCCGGTGTCGGCGCTGTCGTCGGGCATCGCCACCGACGGGAGCAGTGGCGCGACCTGACCACCGACGACGCCGTCGGGATCGCGGATGAACACGTTCGCATGGGTCTCGCCCTCGATCGGCCGGCCGATGGGGTCGCCGAACGTGACGATCACCGCGGTCGCCCCGCCGCACGCGAAGGTGGGGCGAGTGACGATCACGAACGCCGGCGAGACGGAGCAGCCGTCCCAGGTGGTGACGACGTCGCCTGCTGCATCCGTCGCCGGCGTCGAGGCGTCGATGTTCGTGCCGGAGCCGGCGGGGCCGTGGCAGTCGGCGGGCACGGCAGTGGTGCCCCCGTCGCGGTGCGGTGCGTAGGGGAACTCCTCACCGGACGGGCCGACGAGGTGCGGCGTCTTGCTGGTGCTCGGGCATGATCCCGTCGGAGCGCCGAGTCGAACCGCGTAGAACGTCGGCGCGGCGCGCACGTCGGGCGCCGGGTAGCGGATCCGGTCGAGTGTGGAGCAGTCCCGGGTGAACGCCCACGGATGATCGTCGGCATCGAGCAGCGCCGACCCGTATCCGGCCGACCCGTTCTCGTGCAGCGACGTCTCGTCCGACGCGGAGTCGACCGCCGAGTAGCCGTCGAACGGGGCCGACAGACCGGCGCCCGTCATGCTCGGCACGATGCGTCCGGGCGCGGCGTCGGCGGGGAGTGGCACCACCGCGGTCCAGTGGGTCGGCATGCCGAAGCAGCTGACGACGCGGAACGACCCGGTGAGCAGCCGCAGCGTCACGACACCGGCGATGCCATTGCCGACCTGCACGGCGGCGGCCGGGCGGTTGCACGGTCCGGTCCACGACAGGCCGATCCGGCCGTCGGCGAAGCGGACGATGGCGTCGGGACGCGCCGGTTCGATGTCGGTCAGCCCGGTGGCCATCGTGATCACGGACTCGTCGGTGACCCCGGCGAGCGGCTCGTACGACGCGAGCTCGAGCGAGCCAGCCGCTCCGGACGGCAGTCCCGATGCGACGTTCGTCGCCGGCGACGGCAGGGTCGACACGGGGGTCGACGAGCCGTTGGACGGACGGGTGGTCGGACCGGTCAGCCGCCACGCGACCGCCGCGCCGATCACGCACGCGGCGACCACTGCAACGCTGACCCACGTCCGTTGCGTCGACCGCGGACGACGTCGCGAATGCGCCGTCGTGCGGGTCGCCGGCGTGGCGTCGGGCGTCTCGCCGGTGATCGCTGTCGTGGTGGCGCCGCGCTGCACCAACGCCCGAGCGCTTGCGCGCATCGCGTCGTCGAGCCAGATCTCGGTGGCCGCGAACGCCTGAGCTCCGGTCGAGCCGGTGTCGGCGACCGCGACGCGGGCTGCATCGAGCGCGTGGGTGGCGTCTTCGGCGGTGATGTCCAAGGCGGCCACAGCGATGCCGAGGTCGGCGTGCTCGATCTCGACGATGCTCAGCACGACGCGCTCCAGCGGCGAGAGCTCGGCCACGACGCCCGCGCGTGGCGCGTCACCGGGCGGCACCGTCAGCGGTTCGATCGGCGGTGTCGGTCGCGATGCAGAGAGCCGGTGTGCGGTGAGCACGAGCGTGTCGATGTCGCCCGCCCGCTCCTCCGTGTACGTGTCGACGAGCAGGCGCAGCGCGGCCGTCGGACGACCGGCGCTGAGGTGGCAGGCGACGGTGAACACGACCGACGCGGACGCGTCGAAGTGGACGAGCGCATCGCCCTCGCCACGCCCGTCCCTGTCGATCACGTTCCTCGCCGCCGCACCTCGTCATTCTGTCCGACGGTCGGTCGCCCGTCTGCCCGGCGTGACGTGTGGGCCTTGACACGGTGGGGTACAACAGGCCCATGAGCAGAGGACGCTCGCACGTCGCCTGAGCCGAGCCACGCGCACCCGTCGGCTTCGTCGACGGGCTGGCGCGCCGCGGACGCGCCGGCCACCGACCGGTACCTGCAGCGTCGTCGACGGTTCGGGCTCGCCGCCGTCGCGTCGGGCGCACTGCTCCTGACCATCACCCTCGCGCTGGTGATCGCCGACCGCCGCGTCGACGACACGTCGGCCGACGTCCACGGCGTGGCCACCGTGACGGCCGTGACGAAGTCGTGGGGCGGCACCACCGGGCCGACGGTGGCGGTGCGCTACGCGTTCACCGCAGCTGACGGGACGGCACGCACGGGCACCCTCGGCGTGGCCCGACCGAGTGCCAGGTACACGGTGGGTGCGACGATCGACATCACCTATCCCGTCGGGCATCCGGAGCAATCGCACGTGAGCGGCGAGATCCGCGACGCGACGAGCGTGCCGTGGTTCGTGCCGTTCCTGTTCGGCCTCGGAGCGTTGGTCATCGGCGTCGCGGCGCTGAGCCGGATGCGTTGGATCCGCGCCACGTTGCGCGACAACCCGTGGGTGCTGGCCGAGGTCGCCGTCATCCAACGACCGATCCGCCTCCTCCAGCTCCGCGGCGCACCCGACGACGGCAACCTGCTCGCCGAGCCGCTGTCGTGGCGGGCCCGCACGCTCGACGAGTTCGCGCCGACGGCGTGGGTCGCTGGCACGGATCGTCGGTTCCTGGTGGCGCCACCCGGCGGAGCACCCGTGCTGCGCTGCCGCCGGATCCGGTTGCTCGACGATCCCCTCAGCGTTTTCGATGCGACGCCGCTGCACTCACGGATCGGCGACAGCGAGCAGTAGGTCGGGTTCCCGTGGGCGTGTCTCGCGTCAGCGGAACTGGTAGAGGCTGTGCAGGTTCGGTGTGCTCCCGACAGCAGCGGCGTACGCATCGGGGCTCGGGCACGGATCGTCGATCGGCTGACCCGCCGACCACGGCTGGGCGCAGGGGAGGTGGCTGACGTGGGCCACCCAGCGCGAGATGTAGTCGCCCGTCGCCCACACGCCCGTCGTCATCAGGTGCACCCGATCGGAGGCGTACCAGTTCGAGGAGTTGGCCGCATAGGTGCGCCAGTCGGCGACGACGAGGTCGGGGTAGGCAGCGGTGCCAGCGAGCCGCTTCATCGTCGCGTTGGACGTGTCGTAGCTGCCGGGGTGGAGGCTCTCGGCGTAGGTCAGCCAGATGATCTCGCGGGCGCCCTTGGCGCGAGCCGCGCCGACGATCTCGGCCAGCGCGGTCGCGAAGTCGCCGGCGCTGTCGTTGTACCCGGTCTTGATCACCACGATGTCGAACGGACCCTGCGACCCGTTGATCGCGTCGAGCGCGGTGTTCGGGGCGATGTGCGTGAACCGGCTGACGCACGACGTGTGGATCAGACGACGGCACGGCTTGGAGTCGAGCACCGGCACGAAGCCCTGGAACGACGCCGTGGCGGCCGGCACATCGATGAAACCACCGAGCGTCGAGTCGCCGATCATCAGCACGCGAGGCACGGGTTGGGTGTTCGGCGGCACGGGCAGCGTGGCCGCGACGGGAGCACCGGTGAAGTAGCCGGTGATGTCGACGACGAGATCGGTGCCGGCGCTGGCGTAGTAGGCGATGCCTCGCGTCGACACGTTCGTGATGGCCAGGTTGGGCGTCGTGGCGTCGCGGCGTGCGGCGTTCAACGACGACGTCGCGGGCAGGGCCGTTCCGGCAGGGTATGCCGTCACGTACCCGGGCCCGTCCGCCGCGACGCCGGTGACGTTGGTGACCAAAGCCGCTGCACCGCTGACCGGCGACGCGAGCTCGCGCGTGCCCGTCGGCCACAACCGGGGGAGTGCGGTGCGGGTGTCGAGCAGGCGGGTGGGCGTGACCGGCACGAGCAGCCCATCGCCCGTCGATGCCGCGGACGCGCCCGTGAACCAGCCGACGAGATCCACGACGACCTGGCCGGCGGTCGAGAGCGTGATCGTGATGCCGTTCGCCGACGCGGGCAGGATCACCGACGCCGCCACCGCGGCGCCGCTGCCATCGGGGTTGAGGAACGAGGTCGGTGGAGGCGGCGAGCCGGCCGCCGAGCCGGTGAGGTAGCCCGGTCCCTGGGCGTCGACGCTGGTGACGTTCACGGCGAGCGCCGACGCATCGGCGTCGACACCCGGCGGTAGCGGGATGGTCACCGAGCCGCCCGATGCGATGCCGCCGGACGTCGTCGCGCGCGTGTCGAGCAGCCGCGTCGGCGACACCGTCACGAAGCGCCCGGCCGCTGCCGTGGCCGTGGGGGTGAAGGTGCCGGACACGTCGACGACGAGGTCGGCGGCCACCGACGCATACAGGTCGATCGCTCCGCCGTCGCCGACGGGGACGATGGTGGAGTTCGAGGTGTCCGCACCCACGGGCAGGTTCACCGTCGAGGTGTCGGGTCGCGGCCTGCCGCTGGGGTAGGCGGTGACGTAGCCGGCGAGCGGGCCGGCGGTGGCGGTGACCGTGACGGCTGCCGCGGCGATGTCGTTGCCGATGCCGTCGCGGCCGGCGATGACGACGCGGATGGTGTGGTCGTCGAGGCGCGTGCAGCCGCACGAGGTCTCGCGGGTGTCCGCGAGGCGGACCGGGCCAACCGGCCGGAAGCTGGACGGCGTGCCCGCGGCGGCGACGTCTGCGGGACGGGCGACGGCTCCCGCCGGCGTGGTCACCGAGGCGACGGCCGTGAGCGCGAGGACGACAGCGATCGACAGTGAGGTGACTCCACGCGAGGTTCCGGCCATCGCGAGCAACCTAATCGTGATCGACGGCGCGGGCGACGAGGAGCGTGCGTCTATCGAAGGCGGTCTTCGGGTAGCCGCCGAAAGTGGACAGCACCCTGCGCTACGGGTCCGATCAGGAGCCAGGCATCCGCCGCCGTGGCCAGCAGCGGATCAGCTACGTCGATGACACCACGGGGCGCCCGGTCGACGCCGAGACCGTGGCGCGGATCCGCTCCATCGCCATCCCGCCCGCGTGGACCGACGTGTGGATCGCTCGCGATCCGGCGAGCCACATCCTGGCCACCGGTCGCGACGCCAAGGGCCGCAAGCAGTACCGCTACCACCCCGACTTCACGGTCGACCAGGCCGACACCAAGTTCGCCGACCTGGTCACGTTCGGGACGTCGCTCGGTTCGCTCCGCCGTCGCGTCGCCCACGATCTCGCTGCCACCGGGATCGGCCACGACCGCGTCGTGGCCACGGTGGTCCGGATGCTCGACGTGACGAGCCTGCGGATCGGCAACGTGCAGTACTCGAAGGACAACGACTCGTACGGGCTGACGACGCTTCGCAACGACCACGTCGCCGTGCGCGGCGCGGCGATCCACCTCGAGTTCCGCGGCAAGTCCGGGCACGACTTCGACGTCCGCGTCGTCAACCGCCGGCTGGCCGCGATCATCGCCAGCTGCCAGCACCTGCCCGGTCAGTCGCTGTTCGAGTACCGGTCGGAGGACGGCGAGCTCCGCCCGGTGGGATCGAACGACGTCAACGCCTACCTCGCCGAGCACGCCGGGGCTGGCGCAACGGCGAAGACCTTCCGCACCTGGAACGCCACCGTCCGGGCCGCGTCCGGACTGGCCCAGCGGGCCGCCACCGGTGAGCCGCCGACGGCCCGTGCCGTCAACCTGGTGATCCAGGACGTCGCCGACCATCTCGGCAACACGCGATCGGTCTGCCGCAACAGCTACGTGCACCCGGCCGTGATCGAGTCGTTCACCGACGGCACGTTGGCACGCCGGTGGGAGCGGCCGGTGGCGAGCCGGCCGGCCGGCCTGCACGTCGACGAACGACGGACGCTGCGGTTCCTGCGTCAGCGCCGCTGAGGCGTCGGGCAGGTCAAGGGGGGCCGATCAGCGTGCGGCCGAGGCCGGCAGTGGATCTCGTGTGCTGAACAGGCTGCGCGGCCACTCACCCTCGGAGGCGACGATGTTGACCTCGGCGCCGAACATCGTGATCTGGGCCATCAGGTAGATCCACGAGAGCAGCCCGATGACGGCAGCGAACGTGCCGTACGTCTTCTGCGCGCCCTTGAGGGTGTGCGTGACGTAGGCGGTGCCGACGACCTGCAGCACGGTGTAGGCCGTTCCGGCCACCAGCGCCCCGGGGAGCACCCGCCGCCACGTCGTGCGGGCCACGGTGAGCACGCGATAGGCGACGAGGTAGATCGCGATGTCGACGGCGAGCGTCGCGATGAAGAGCCCGATCCGGCCGACCACCGGCGACGCACCATTGAGGCCGAACTGCGACACGAACGTCGACGCGGCGAGGCCGACGACGATCACCAGCAGCATCGCCAGTGAGCGCAGCCGCTTGGGCACGAACTTCGGGAACGAGGTGCGCGGCACGTTCCACACCTGGTTCATCGCGTCCTGCGCGGTCTGCATCGCGCCGAGGCCCGCCCACAGCGCAGCGGCGGCGCCGAACACGAGCGCGAAGACGTTGCCCGACAGCGGGCTGCCGATGGTGCTGCCGATGCTGTCGCCGATCACCGGGAACTGGGCGAGGGCCGAGTTGGCGATGTCGTGGCGCAGGCTGTCGTTTCCGTCGAGCACGAAGCCGAGGACGGTGACGAGGGCCAGCATGGCCGGGAAGAGCGAGAAGAAGCCGTAGTAGGCGATGAGCGCGGCCAGCTGGCCGGCGCGGTCCTCGCCGAACCGCTTGATCACACCGACCAGGAACGCGAGCGGCCGGCGCCGCTGTTGGAACAGGTCGATCCGGCCGAGCAGCCCCGACTTGGTCGTGCTCGGGGACCGCGTCGACGGCGTCGGTTCCGCGTCCGCTGACGGTGTGGACGGCGACGAGTTGGATGACGTCACCAGCGACACGGCGAGGATCGCCAACGCCGCGACGGTCGTCGGGCCGCCGCCGGAATCGGAGGACTTCACCGCGGGCATGACCGTGACCTGACCGTGGGCATGACCGGCCGTACCCGGGACGATTCGCCGGCAGACCTGGCGCTCACGCGAGCCCCTGACCAACCTTGCGGAGCAGCCGCTCCAGCTGGCGGCGCTCGGCCGCGCTGAGCGCCGCGAGGATCGTGGACTCGTTGTCGAGGTGATCGGGGAGCGCGGCGTCGATGACCCGACGGCCAGCCGGGGTGAGCTGCACGCGCACGACTCGACGGTCGTCGGCATCCTTGAGCCGGCGGACGTAGCCGCGCTGCTCGAGCCGGTCGATGCGGTTGGTGACGGCACCCGAGGTGATCATCAGCGCGGACAGGAGCTCGCCGGCGGTCAGCTCGAACGGGGCGCCGGTGCGCCGGAGCGCGGCGAGGAGGTCGTACTCCCACGCCTCCAGCCCGTGCTGGTCGAACACGACCTTCAGCTGGTGGTCGATGCTGCGGCTCAGCCGGCTGATCCTGCCGATGATCCGGATCGGACCGGCATCGACGTCGGGTCGCTCGACGGCCCACTGCTGGACGACGTGATCGACGTGATCGGTGGGCACGGGGCGATCGTAGCAAGAACCTCTTGACATCAAGATACATTGCCGTGCATCGTAGATATCTCAACATCAAGAGAAAGTTCGCGCATGACCATCGCTGCACCCGTCGACGGCACGGTCCCCGTCCACACCCGACGCGCCAGCGGCGCGCTCGCCGTCGTCCTCGCCTTTGCGGGCCTGTCCCTGGGCTCCACGATGGCGAAGGCGACCGGCGCGCCCGGCGCGGTGGTGGCGTTCTGGCGCTTCCTGGTGGGCGCCGCCCTCTGGCACGTCCTGATCGCCGTCCGCGGCGTGCGTCGAGGTGGACCGCGGGTGATCACCGCGCAGGTCTGGCGACAGGCGCTCGTTCCCGGGATCGCGTTCGGGGTGAACCTGTCGTGCTTCTTCTCCGGCGCCGACCGCACGCCGATCGCCCACGCCGAGTTCATCAGCGCGCTCGCTCCGCTGATCATGGCTCCGCTGGCGGCTCGGTTGCTGCGCGAGCGCGTCGAGCAGTTCGTGGTGGTGTGCGGGGTCGTCGCGATCGTCGGTGTGGCGCTCATCCTCGGGCATGGCGCGGGAGGGGGCACCTCGCTGTTCGGCGATGCGCTGGTGGTGATGTCGATGCTCGCCTGGGTCGTCTACCTGCTCCGGTCGAAGTCGGCGCGGCGCACCATCGACACGCCGTCGTTCATGGCGGCGATGTCGACGGTGGCGTGCCTCACCACGCTGCCGCTCGCGATGGCCAGTGCCGGCTCACCGTCGGCGATGGTGACGCTCGGGGCGAAGGCGTGGCTGCTCGTGGCGCTGCTCGGGATCGTCGCCGGGATGGTCTCGCACGGGCTGATCGCCTGGGCCCACGACCGGGTGGCCGTGGGCACGATCTCGATCCTCCAGCTCGGTCAGCCGGCGCTCGGCGCGGTCTGGGCCGCGATGTTCCTCGGGGAGTCGGTGGTGGCCGTGCAGGTCCTCGGGATGCTGGTGGTGCTGGTCGCCGTGGGCGCGATCGCCTGGCGCTCGACGACTACTTCGTTCGGCCGAAGCGCAGCGTCGTGACGGTGCCGAACACGAGCATGATGCCGGCGCACCAGATCAGGCTGAGCACGACCCAGTAGCCCGTGGTGTGGTCGATGCCGACGGCGGTGGTGCCGCCCTGCATCAGGCTGCGCACGGCGTTGATGATGACCGACACGGGCTGGTTGGCGGCGAACGGCTGCATCCAGCCGGGCATCGACTTCACCGGCACGTTCGCGCTGGAGATGAACGAGAACGGGATGACCAGCATCGACATGCCCTGCGCTGCTTGGGCGTTGCCCGAGGTGAGCCCGATGAGGATGAACACCCAGGTGAACGCGAACCCGGCGACGATCGTGAGCGCGAACCCGCCGATGACCGCACCGACGCTGCCGTGGGTGCGGAAGCCCAGCGCGAACCCGAGCACGCTCGTGGTGAGCAGGCCCCAGGTGATGAGCGTCGCGTCGGCCATCGCCCGGCCGAGCATCACCGCGGACCGCGGGATGGGCAGCGAGCGCAGCCGGTCGTACACGCCGGTGGCAGCGTCCTCGGCGACACCGGCCGCGGCGCTCATCCCGGTCCAGAGGATGACGGTGACGATGAAGCCCGGGACGAGGAAGTCGACGTAGCTGATCGCGCCACGGGTGTTGATCGCCCCACCGAACACGTAGCGGAACATGAACAGGAACAGCGCGCCCTGCACCGTGCCCATCATCAGCAGCTGCGGGGTGCGGAAGAACTTCAGCACGGTGCGGCGCGACGTGGTGGCCGCGGTGCTGAAGTAGCTCGCCCCGGGGGCGGAGCTGTGTGATCCGGTGGCTGATGTGGCGACAGGTGGCGTGGCGCCCGTGCTCACGGTGGAGCCCGCGACGCTCCCGTCGGGGGTGGCGGTGGTGGTTGTGCCGGTGTTGTCGGTGGTGGTCATGTCGGCTCGATTCAGGCTGCGGCGTGGGGGACGGTGTCGTCGGTGACGGTGGGCTGGCCGGTGAGGGCGAGGAAGACTTCGTCGAGGGTGGGGCGGCGGAGGCCGATGTCGTCCACCCGGATGCCCTGCTCGTCGAGCAGGCGGACGACGGTGGCGAGGTCCTGGGCGCCGCCGTCGACGGGCGCCGAGACCCGTTGGGTGTCGTGGTCGGTGCGCGGTGGCTCCGCGGCGACGGCTTCGAGGATGGTGGAGATCGCCGCGAGCTGGGCCGCCGTGTGCGGGCGGACCTCGACGACGTCGCGTCCGCCCCGGCTCTTCAGCTCGTCGGGCGTGCCGGAGGCGATCACGTGGCCGTGGTCGATGATGACCACGTCGCGGGCGAGCTGATCGGCTTCCTCGAGGTACTGGGTGGTGAGCAGCACATCGGTGCCGTCGGCGACGAGCGAGCGGATGGCGTCCCACAGGTCGAGCCGGCTGCGCGGGTCGAGGCCGGTGGTGGGCTCGTCGAGCAGCAGCAGACGCGGCTTGCCGACGAGGCTCGCGCCCAGGTCGAGGCGGCGGCGCATGCCACCGGAGTAGTTGCGGACGAGGCGATCGCCGGCTTCGCTGAGGCCGAGCCGATCGAGCACGTCGCCGGCGGCGGTGCGGGCCGTCTTCTTGTCGAGCCCGAACAGGCGGGCCACCATCTCCAGGTTCTCGCGGCCGGTCATCGCCGGCTCGACCGACGCGTACTGGCCGGCCAGGCCGATCACCTGGCGGACCGCCTTCGGGTTCGTGCGTGCATCGATGCCGGCGACGCGCAGCTCGCCCGACGTCGGCGACAGCAGCGTGGCGACGGCGCTGATGAACGTGGTCTTGCCGGCGCCGTTGGGCCCGAGCAGCGCCGTGACGCACCCGGTCTCGGCGACGAGGTCGAGGTGGTCGAGGGCGCGCACCTCGCCGAAGGTCTTGGTGAGCGCGCTGGCTTCGATGATGGCAGTCATGTGGCTCCTCGTGGGGGTGCGATGGGGGAAGGGTGCTGGAGGTCTGACGTCGCGGTCGCGTGGAACTCAGCGGTCGTCGTGACCAGTGTGCCCGATGGGTGCGCGATCGTTGGCGAACGTTTCGTGCTCGGTCACCGCGAGCACGGCGAGCTGGGTGTTGCTGAGCGGCCCCGGCCGGCCCGGGATCTCGTCCGGATGCGTCGCGAAGTGCACCGCGGTGGCCCGCACGGCGTCGTGCGCGACCCGGTCCGACTCGGCGGCGTACCGGAACCGCCAGCGCCGCACCCGTTCGGCGATGAGCACCTTGTCGGCCTCGTCGGGCTCGATGCCGGCCGCGGCGAAGACCCGGCAGTCGTAGGTGCGACACGTCCTCGGTCGGTGCGCGTAGATCGAGCACCGGCCGTCGATCAGCATCGGGCAGCGTCCGTGCTCGTCGTAGCCCATCAGCACGTTCCCCTTCGGCATCCGCGGCGCGGGGAACAGCAGCGCGGCCGGGATGTGCGCCTTGGCGTCGACCTCGTCGGGCCCGATGTGGATGAACTGGGAGGCGGTGCAGCACGCAGTGCACGTGCCGCAGGCGACGTCGCTCTCGCCCTCACCGCGGATCGCGGCCCGCACCTCCACCAACCAGGTGCCGAACACGCCGGCGTCGAGGGCGCCCGAGTCGGGTGAGTCGTGATCAGGTCCGGACATGGCGGTCAGCCGACCCAGGCGCCCGCGTAGCGCTCGCCCGCGGGTACCTCGACCGCGAGCACGTTGCCGGTTGGGGCCAGCGGGCAGGCCCACGCGGGGTCGTACGCGCACGACGGGTTGTAGGCGAAGTTGAGGTCGATCACGATGCGCCCGTCGGTCTCGGCGAGGTCGGCGCCCTTCACGGTGTCGACCACGTAGCGGCCGCCCCCGTACGTGCCTCCCGGGCGTCCGGCAAGCGCGTCGCGCACGGGCACGAAGATGCCGCCGCCGTAGGTGGCCAGCCGCCAGACGTCGAGCGACCCGGCGGACGGCAGCACTGCGGTGCCGAGCAGCTCGAACGGCACGACGCCATCCGTGCCCGTCTCGACGGCGAGCCGTTGCTCGCGCCCGGCCGGAGTGATGTCGACCGAGAACCGCCACGCCGGGTCGTACGGCGCGATGTCGAGGCCGCTGAACCCGGCGCGGTGCTCGGGCAGCAACGGGGTGGCCGGGTGCGTCGCGAACAGCTCGTCGCGGCCGGCGCGCCAGGCGGCGTGTGCGGCCGCGAGGTCGGCGACCGCTCCGCCGGCAGCGATGGAGCGCACCGTGGCGTAGAGGGCGAAGACCCGGCGGCGCCAGTCGGCGATCTCGAGCGCCGTGCGCGGGTCGGGCATCGGCTCAACCTACCGGGGCCCGCGAGATGGCGTCGCGGGTGTGCGCTCAGCCGGTGACGGCCGGTGTCTCGGTGCTGGACGCGGCGATGGCGGCGGAAGCATGCATGGCCGCGGCCCGGGGCACCCGCTCGAACATCCGCTGCAGCGCGATCGGCGTGATCGGCCGTGAGAACAGGTAGCCCTGGGCGAACAGGCAGCCCATCCGCTCGAGCTCGGCGAACTCGACGCCGGTCTCGACGCCCTCGGCGATGGCCGTCATGTCGAGCCCGTCGGCGAGCGCGAGGATCGTGCGGGTCAGGGCCTGGTGATCGCTGTTGCTGCCGACGTCGCGCACGAACGACTGGTCGATCTTGACCACGTCGACCGACAGCGAGCGGAGGTAGGCGAGCGAGGAGTAGCCGGTGCCGAAGTCGTCGATCGCGATCCGGATGCCGAGGGCCCGCAGCCGCGACAGCGTCATCCGCGCGTTGGCGCTGTCGTCGACGAGCATCGACTCGGTGATCTCGATCATCAACCGCCGCGGCGCCAGCCCGGTGTCGGCGAGGACGCTGACGACGAGGTCGTAGAACCCGGAGTGCTGCAGCTGCGGCGCCGCCACGTTCACGCTGATGTACGAGCTCTCGCCGCCCTCGGCCCAGCCGGAGGCCTCCGCGCACGCCGTGCGCATCACCCACTCGCCGATGGCGGCGATGTCACCCGACTGCTCGGCGATCGGGATGAAGTCGACCGGCGACACCAGGCCGCGCCGCGGGTGGTTCCAGCGCAGCAGCGCCTCCGCCCCGGCGATGTGCTTGGCCTGGGTGTCCATGATCGGCTGGTAGACGAGCACGAACTCGTCGTGCTCCAGCGCGACCGCGAGGTCCATCCGCAGCTCCAGGTGCTCGCGCGCGAGGTCGTGCATGGCATCCTGGAACAGTGTGACCTTCGACTTGCCATCGCGCTTGGACGCGTACATCGCGATGTCTGCGGACCGCAGCAGCTCGACCGGGTTGGCGGTGCCGCGGTGGCAGACCACACCGGCGCTGGCCCGCACGGCGAAGTCGCCGGAGCCCATGTGCACAGGGAGGGCGAGGCTCTCCAGGGCGCGCTGGGCGAGCCCCATCGCCTCCTGCTCGTCGGTGTCCTCGAACAGCATCGCGAACTCGTCGCCACCGAGCCGGGCCACGGTGTCGCCCTGGCGCACCGAGCTGGCGAGCCGCTCGGCGACGGCGCGCAGCAGCTCGTCGCCCGTGGTGTGACCGAGGCTGTCGTTGACGGCCTTGAAGTCGTCGATGTCGACCAGCACCACCGACACGAACGCGTCGGGGATCCGCGACATCCGGTCGAGTGAGTGCTGGATGCGGTCGAACAGCAGGCCGCGGTTCGGCAGCCCGGTGAGCGTGTCGTGCATCGACTGGTGGCGCAGCTCCGAGGTGAGCCGGGCTTCGTCGGTCATGTCGTGGGCGGTGATGACCCAACCGCTGACCTCGGGGCTGTCGAGGTGGTTGGCCAGGGTGAGCTTCACCGTGCGGGTCGTGTCGTCGATGGCATTGGTGACCGTGCACTCCCACGTCGCGTACTCGCCCGAGCCGAGCAGCGCGCACCGCGCGGCGATGTCGTGGAGGCCCGTGAAGTGGGTGTCGAGCATGGTGTCGAAGCGCTGCCCGATCCACGCCTCGACCGCCACACCGGTGATCGAGCCGATCGCGGGTGACAGGTAGCGAACCGTGCCGTCGGGGTCGGCGATGCCGATGACATCGGACGAGCTGGCCACCATCGCGGTGAGCCGACGCTGGTTCTCGGTGGCCGATGCCTCGCCCACCAGCCGGAGCAGCGAGAAGATCCGGATGCGCGTGATGACGAGGATCACCAGCCAGGACAGCCCCCAGCCGATCAGGCTGGCGACGGGCACCGCACCGCCGACCTGGATGACGATGATGGTGGCGAGGAGGATCGTGACGGCCGCCTGGAGGACGAGCGTGTGCTTGATCTCGGAGTTGGCGAGGCGCGTCGGCGCCGTGGTGGCGTTGTGCTCCACCGGCGCACGCAGCATCGCCGCGCCCATCATCACGTAGGCCACGGCCCAGAGCGTGTCGAGCGCGCCGCCAGCGGTGTACCCGATCCAGAGCGCGGCCACGGAGTCGGTGGTGAGCTGCAACAGGAAGCCGGCGAGCAGCAGGTTCGCCATCACGTCGCGTCCGCGTGCACCGAGGACGAGCCGGAGCGCCGTCACGACGAGCGCCACGCCGAACACGGCGCCACCGAACCGGGTGATCCAGTCGAGCGGCGTGGCCCGGCCGTGGCCGAAGATCGCCTGGTACATCGTGGTCCAGACGACGGTGAGCACCACGACGCCGACGGCCGCGGCGTCGAACCAGCCGAACTGGTGGCGTGACACGGTGCGCGACCGGTACAGCGACATCAGCCCGCAGAGCTGGACGATGTAGGCCGTCAGGAACAGCAGGTCGATGACGGTGTTCGACGTGGAGCTGACCTTGAGGGTGATGAACACGAAGTCGGCCAACTCGCCGATCGCCGAGATCACGAACCCCGCAGCGAGCAACCGGCGTCCGTGGCGGGCGATGGATGCGTCGCCACGGATCGCCAGCAGGCCGACCGCCGGCGCCGAGAAGGCGATCGCGACGAAGAGGACCTGAGCGCCGCTCGAGCGCGGCAGCACCAGGTACGCCAGACACGCGATCAGCCCACAGGCCACATATCCCCGAGACGTCCGCCGTCTGAAGTCCACTTGCAACCGCCCGTCTCCGCCGATTCCAGGAAGACATCGGCAGCGAGGACGCCGATCTTGACGGCTCGTGTGTCACTCGATGGCGGGCGCGATCCTCGAGATCCCGTCAACCGCTCAACCGCCGCCCGAGCGGGCTGCGCGCCGGAGGACCTGGGCGCTCGGCCGTACCGCACGGTCGCGGTCGATGATGCCGAACGAGACGTCGAAGCCGTGCAGCCACTCGTAGTTGTCGACGGCCGTCCAGTGGAACAGGCCGCGGATGTCGTGCCCGCCGGCCAGGCGTTCGGCGACGATCTCGACGCCGCGCTCGAGGTATCCCGCACGGACGGTGTCGTCGTCGGTGCCGATGCCGTACTCGGCGACGAGGATCGGCGTCGTCGGCAGCTCCGCGTGCAGGCGATCGAGCACGAGCCCGAGCCCGTCGGCGTGGATCGCATAGCCGATGGGCGAGCGCGGCGCATCGGGCGGGTGCACCTTCGGTCGTCCGCCTCGCACGCCGAGCGTGGCGTAGTACGAGAACCCGATCATGTCGAACGCTCCGGCGAGGTCGGGCCGCTCGACCGGATCCTGTCCCGGCACGCGGAGCACGCCATCGCGGAACAGCCCGATGCCCGGCGCCCACAGCGAGGCGTAGAGCCCGTCGATCAGTGCCGCCGTCGCCGGGGTGTCGTCCTGGGCGACGAAGGTGGACAGTCCGAAGATCGACGACACGGGCGCGCCGGTCCGGCGGAGGCGCACCGCGGCCTCGGCGTTGGCGAGGTGGATCGCGACGTCGATGACGGCGCGCTCGGTGGGATCGTCGTGACCCGGCGGCCAGCCGCGGCCGCCGTATGCCGCCATCGCGTAGTAGTTGGTCTCGTTGACCGGCTGCCAACCGGCCACCAGATCGCCGAACGTGTCGGCGACGAAGTCGACGTGGCGCGCCCACGCCCCGGTGCGGTTCGACTCGACGAGGAAGCCGCCCGTTGCGGCCAGCCAGCGGGGGAGCGTGAAGTGGTGGAGGCAGACCCACGGCGAGACACCGGCGTCGTGGGCCGCGGTCAGCACGGCGCGGACGTGCTCGATCGCGGCGGGGTCGTGCACTCCTTCCTCGGGCTCGAGGCGGGCCCACTCGATCGACAGCCGATGGTGCGTCAGCCCGAGCTCTGCGAGCAATGCGAAGTCCTCGGCGTAGCGAGTCGCGAACCCGTTGCCGTCGCCCGACAGCGGTGCATGGCCCGCCCGCTCCCAGTCCCACCAGTCCGACGCGGGTGCCGCGCCCTCGCACTGCGTCGACGACGCACCGGTTCCCCACATGAATCCGAGCGGCCAGTCCATGGCCGGAGTGTGGACCGTTCGATCGTCCCTCACAAGTCGCGGCGATGCGCCTCGCGTTCGCGTCGTCGTGCGCTAGGAAGTCCGGATGGCCGAACCCGAGGAGCTGATCGAGCGCGCCGACGAGCTCGCCGAGCTGCATCGGGCGCTGGCCGCTGCCCGCTCGGGGCAGGGCGGTCTCGCGCTGGTCACCGGCGAAGCGGGTGCGGGCAAGAGCGCGCTGATCCGCGAGTTCCTCGATCACGCGGCCGGGCGGCCGGTGATCATGCGCGGTGCCTGCGATCCGCTGTCGTCGCCACGTCCGCTCGGGCCGCTCATCGACGTCGCCTCGACGATCGACCCGACCATGGCCCGCGAGCTGATCGGTGGCGCCAGCCGGGCCGAGGCGTTCGCGTTCGCGTTGCAGCTCGTCGACGGCTCTCGCACCGAGGGGCGGGCCAGCGTGCTCGTCATCGAGGACGCCCATTGGGCCGACGAGGCGACGCTCGACCTGCTCACGTTCCTCGGCCGTCGCCTGGCCGGTCTGATGGCGTTGCTGATCGTGAGCCACCGCGACGACGAGGTCGGCGCACACCATCCACTGCGGGCGCGCCTCGGCGAGCTGACCGCCGCGGTGCGGTGCCGGATCCGCCTCCGCCCGCTCACCGTCGATGCCGTGCGCCGGCTGATCGGGAGTGCCGATGTCGACCCTGTGGCGCTGCACCACGTCACCGGCGGCAACCCGTTCTACGTCACCGAGGTGCTCGGCGACGCCGCAACCGAGATTGGTCCCGATCAGCTGCCCGAGTCGGTGCGCGACGCCGTCCTCGCTCGCGCCGCGCGACTGCCCGCTGACGCGCGTGTCGTGCTCGATGCGGCGGCGATCGTGCCCGGCCGGGTGGAACGCTCGCTGCTCGACGCGGTGGTCGACGGGCCGAGCGCGCGCGACGGCCTCGAGACGTGCGTCGAGCGCGGCCTGCTGCGCAGCGAGGATGGCCGCACGTACGCCTTCCGTCACGAGCTCGCGCGCCGCGCGATCGTGGAGTCGATACCGCCGGCGCGCAGCCGGCTGCTCCACGCGCGAGCCCTCGCTGCGCTCCGCCGGCCGGCTCTGGGCCCGCCCGACCCGGCGCGGCTGGCCTTCCACGCCGCAGAGGCCGACGACGTCGAGGCGCTGCTCGAGTTCGGACCGGCGGCGGCGAACGAGGCGCTCGCCGTCGGATCGCACCGCGAGGCGGCGCGCCACCTCGAGACCGTCCTGCGCCATGACGACCTGCTCGCCCCGGACACGGCGGGGCAGCTGTTGCGCCACCTCGGTGTCGAGCTGCAGATACTCGGCCGGTTGGTGGACTCGGTGGCAGTGTTCGATCGAGCGACCATCCTCGCCGCAACGGCCGGCGATGTCGAGGCACAGGCCGAGGCGCTGGTGATGGGGATGCGGCCGCTGATCTCGCTGGGTCGGGTGCCGGAGGCCATCGATCGGGTGCAGCGCGCGGCGTCGTCGATCGCCGATGTTCCGGCGGGCCGCGCGGCGGCGTTGGTGGCGGCGTCCGAGTCCTCGCTGCAGATGCTCGCGCGACGGTTCGCCGAGGCGGATCGGCTCGGTCGCCGGTCGATCGAGCTCGCGACCGCCGTCGGCGACGAGACGACGGTGGCCGAGGTGAGCATCAACAGCGGCATCGCGCTCGCGATGAGCGGCGACGCGGAGGGTCTGCGGCGGATCGAACGTGGCATCGAGATCGCTCGGCGGCTCGGCAACGACCAACTGGTCGTGCTGGGCTACCTGCAGATCGGGTCCGGCATGGCCGAGCTGCGCGACTACGCGACCGGCGTCACGGCGCTGGAGGCCGCCTTGGCGTACGCGAGCGAGCGCGAGCTCATCGCCTCGCTCCACTACGTCGATGCCTGGCGGGCCAGGTGCGACCTCGAGACCGGCCACTGGGACGCAGCCGCCGAGCGCGCCGGCCGTCTCGCCAGGAACCCGCGCAACATCGGCATCAGCCGCTTCGTGACGCTGCTCACCCTCGGTTGGCTGCGTGGCCGTCGGGGCGATCCGGACGTGTCCCCGTTGCTCGACGAGGCCTTGGAGATGGCCCGCGCGACGTGGCACCTGCAGCGCCTCTGGCCGGTGGCCGTGTGCCGGGCCGAGTTCGCCTGGCTCGCCGGCCGGATCGATGCCGAGCGGGTGCTGCTCGACGACGCGATGGCGCTCGCCGTCGAGCTGCGCTATGCCCCCGCGGCCGAGGAGCTGGCTCACTGGTTGGCGATCGCCGACGGCGCGCCTCGCGGAACCGTCGCGACGGCGACCACGCCGTTCGGGCTCAGCGCCGCCGGCCGGCCGGACCTCGCCGCGGCGCGATGGGTGGAGATCGGCTGCCCGTACGAGGAGGCCTTCGCCCGCCTGTTGGTGGGAACGGCCGATGATCTGCGCGTCGCCCACCGGATCGCCGACGAGCTCGGCGCGGCACCCTTGCGGACCCGGATCTCAGCGACGCTTCGAGCCGTCGGCGCCACAGTGCCACGCACGCCCAGCGCGACGACGCGCTTGAACCCGAGCATGCTCACCGACCGCGAGGTCGACGTGCTCCGACACGTCGTCACCGGCCGCACCGATCGCGAGATCGCTGCTGCGCTGCACATCAGCGTGAAGACGGTGGGCCACCACGTGTCGCACATCCTCGCCAAGCTCGACGTTCGATCACGCGGCGAGGCAGCCGTTGCGGCGGAGCGAATGGGGATCACCCGCCCCGTCTGACGACAACCGCTCGGGCGATATGGGGAGATCTCCCGATGGATGGGGAAGCGGGGTCGGCGCACGCTTCGACACAGCCGCCACCGAGACGGCCACGAACACCCGAGAACCCGAAGGAGCACCCCATGCCCAAGTACGTGATCGAGCGCGATCTGCCCGGCGCCGGCCAGCTGACCGCCGCCGAGCTCCAGGCCGTGTCGGCGAAGTCGAACGAGGTCCTGTCCACCATGGCGACGCGTGCGCAGTGGCAGCAGAGCTACGTCACCGACGACAAGCTGTTCTGCGTGTACGTCGCCGACGATCCCGAGGCGATCCGCGAGCACGCGGCCAAGGGCGGCTTCCCGGTCACGGCCGTGCACCGGGTGAGCAGCGTGATCGACCCCAGCACGGGCGAAGGCTGACGCCACACGTTGTCACGGCGCTCCGGCGTCACAGCGATTCGGCCAGCAGCACGCCACCGAAGGCGAAGAAGGTGATCGACGCCCCGATGCGGATCGCCCGTTCCGGCAGCCTCGATCCCAGCATCCGCCCGATGCCGATGGCCATCGCGTCGGCGGCGACCATCCCGAGGGTGCTGCCGAGCCATGTCCCGACGACACCCTCGCGAGTCGCGAGGGTGATCGTCGCGAGCATCGTCTTGTCGCCGAGCTCGGCCAGGAAGAACACGAACCCGACGGTCAGGATCGTGTTGCGTGCCGGTCGCGCCGCACGCTGCTCGTCCTCCTCGGTCAGCTTGTCGCCGCGGATCGTCCACAGCCCGAAGCCGACGAACGCGACCGCGGCGACGATGCTGATCGCCCGCGTCGGCAGCGCGGCACCGATCACGGCGCCGACCACGACGGACACGAGGTGGACGAGCGCGGTCGCCACGGTGATGCCGATCAGCACCGGCACGGTCTTGAAGCGGGTCGCGAACGTGAGCGCCATCAGCTGTGACTTGTCGCCGAGCTCGGCGACGAAGATGACGCCGAAGCTCACCAGGAACGCTGTCAACATGTACTTCTCCTCGGGATCGAGCGCCGAGTGGAAGTGCTGGGAGTTGCAGCCTTCGACCGGCGCAACTGGGTTGCACCACGTCGAAGGTCTCGCCCGCCCGTGACCGTGGTCGCGGACCCGGCCGACCGGGCGTCATCCGCCAGTGTGTCGATCAACCGATGGGTAGGGCTACTCCCCTTCGCCGAAGAGGCTATCGGTGCGGCCGCGTCGAGCGACGCCGGGCGCGATCAGAACCCGGGGAACACCCGGCGCAGATCGGCGACGGCCGCCGCGTCGACGCCGGCGGGGAGGTGGTCGGCATCGAGCCGGCCGTACACCAGGCGGACGAACGACTCCGCCGGCAGGGCGAGGACCGGGCCGCCGCCCTCCTCGTCGTGCGGCACGACCTTCACCGTGCCGGCACCGGTGGTGACGGCGAAGACGTGGGTCGGGTCGCTGGTGACGACGACGAGGCGGCGTTCGACGCCGTCGTCCTTGGCCGCGAACCCGGCGATCATCGGCACGCTGCCGAGCATGATGCCGGCCGCCTGGTCGGACACCGTGGCCGCCGGGTCGAACACGACCTCGACATCCCACGTGTGCAGGGCGTGCTCGTTGAGGCGCATCCCGAGGAAGCCGTCGAGATCGAGCGTCATCGGGCCCAGTGAGAACTGGAACGCGGCGCGCTGCTCGTCGGTGAGCGCACCGATCGTCTCCAGCAGCGCGTGGTCGGCCACGAGCACGCCGGCGGCCTGGTCGGCGGGCGACTTGGCGTTCCACTCGTCCCACACCGACTGGTTGAACCCGTCGGCCACCGACGTGCCGGTGGACGCGGCCTCGACACCGGCGCGCATGATGACGGCGCCCGATCCGAGGTGGGAGAGCGTGTCGGCGATGGTCCACTCGGTGGGGTAGGCCTGGGTGGTGAGCTCACCGGGCTCGAGGGACTCGACGATGGCGCGGAGGCGCTCGACCGAAGCGTGCAGTGCGTGGAGTGTGTCCGACATGCCGCCACCGTATCTGCGAGTGGCGCGACACCTCTGCCGAGCGGGTGACCGGCGCTGAGCGGGCGAGCGGCTCTGAGGCTGGCGGGGTTCCCCGAACTCGATCCACGATCCCAGGAGGATCCTCATGCGCAGCTTCACTCTCCTCGCCGGACGCGCCGTGCTCGGCGGCTACCTCGCCGTCCACGGTGCCCAGAAGCTGTTCGGCGCCTTCGGCGGTCACGGCCTCGACGCCACCTCGGTCGGCTTCAACGGCCTCGGGCTCACACCGAGCAAGCCGATGGCCGCGTTGGCCGGCGGTGCCGAGCTCGTCGGCGGCGTCCTGACCGCTGCCGGCATCGCCGATCCGCTCGGCCCCATCGCCATCGCCGGTGCGATGACCGTCGCGTCCGCCGTCCACCGCAGCGGCGGCCCGCTGTCGTCGAACGGCGGCTACGAGCTGCCGCTGACGAACCTCGCCCTTGCCGCCGTGCTCGTCGGCACCGGCCCCGGCGTGCTCAAGCTCAGCCCCCGCCTCCCGAAGCGGTTCATCGCCCTGGTCTCGCTCGGCGCCGCGTCGCTCTCGGGCTGGTCGCTGTTCAAGCTCCTCACCCACAAGCCGCCGGCGCCCATCGTCGAGGCGTTGATCGAGGACATCATCGAGTCCTGACGCGGCTCAGAGGGTTGGGCGGATGAGGAACTTCTGGCCGGTGGCGATGCGCGCGTAGCGCCGGATCGTGGCGAGGTCGAGGGCGCCGGCGAGGGAGACCTCGTCGGTGTAGGTGCTCGCAAAGATCGTGTCGAGGTCGTCGACGACGCGCTGGCGGAGGCGCATCATCGTCTCCAGCCCGACCCGGCCGAGGAACGGCGTGAGCAGCCAGCCGCCCACGCCCCACGCCATCCCGAAGTTGCGGGTCAGCTCGGTGGGGCCGCGGTCGAGGCCGCCGTAGATGTACACCTGCTTGTGGGTGTCGCTGCCGTAGCGGCTGTACTCGGCCGCCGAGGCGTTGGCCGCGGCCTCCATGCAGCTGAGGACCTCGCCGGCCAGTGGCCCGCCGCCGACGGCGTCGAACGCGATCGTCGCGCCGGTGGCGATGAGCGCGGTCGTGAGCTCGTCGGTGAAGCCGGGCGAGCTCGTGTCGCAGACATGTTCGGCGCCCTGGTCGCGCAGGATCGTCGCCTGCTCGGGGCGGCGGACGATGTTCACCAGGGGCACGCCGTCGGCGATGCACAACCGGTTGAGCATCTGCCCGAGGTTCGATGCGGCCGCGGTGTGGACGAGCGCGGTGTGGTGCTCGAGGCGCATCGTCTCCACCATCCCGAGCGCGGTGAGCGGGTTGACGAAGCACGATGCCCCGGCCTCGCTCGGTGTGCCTTCGGGCAGCACCACGCACATGAACAGCGGGACGACCCGGTACTCGCCGTAGGTCGCGCCGCCGGCGATGCCCACCATCCGCCCGATCAGCGCCTGCGCATCGGGTGATTCGCCCGCGGCCACCACGACGCCGGATCCCTCGTTGCCGACCGGCATCGACTCGCCGACGCGTGCCCGGAGGCCGCCCATCACCGCAGCCGGGATCGGCGCCGTGACGATGGGATGGTCGGCCGAGCCGGTGGAGGTGGCCGTGCCGATGTCGGCGGCGGCGAGCAGCAGGCCGAGGTCCGACGGGTTGATCGGGGCGGCCTCGATGCGGACCAGCACCTCGTTCGGCCCCGGTGTGGGGGTGTCGACCGTGGCCACCGACAGCTCGAGGACGCCGTCGGCCGTCACCAGCGAGCGGATCTGGCGCATCGTGGCGGGGATCTCGGGCGACTCGTGGGTCACGGTCATGTTCGTCTCCATCGTTCGGGCGGCGATGGGAACCCTACGGCTGCTGCCGACCCCCGCGTGCCAGGGCGACGCACGAGCCGGCGGCGACGACGGCGCCGATCGACAACATCACCGGGTACGAAATGTTCGTCGCCAGCACGGACATCGCCGCCGGGGCTGCGAAGCCGAGGTAGCTCAGCGTGTAGAACGCCGCGGTCAGCCCGGCGAGGTCGCCCGCCGGCGCGATCCGTTGCACATGCAACAAACCGGCCACCAGATGGATGCCGTACGCACAACCGAGCACGGCGGCGGCCAGCAGGGCAAGGGGAACGGCGAGCGTGCCGGCGGCGAGGGTGGCCAGTGCCATGCCAACGGCCGTGACAGCGAGTGCGATCGTCAGCGTGCGCGCCGAACCGCGGCGGTCCAGTCGCCGGGCGAACGGCTGCACGAGCACGCCGGAGCCGAGGGTGATCACCGTGGCGAGTGCCGAGAACGCGACCCGCAGCCCGCCGACGTGGCTCGACACCAGCCCGGGCAGGACGGCGTAGGCGACGCCCGCGCAGCCGAACACCCACGGCGCGGTCGGAAGCACGAGCCGCAGGAAGTGCGGGTCGCGCAACGCCGAGTGTCGACGATCGACGACGGTCCGGTCGGTCGGCACGGGTGCGACCGCGGTCTGGATCCCGATCCTGGGCGTCGTCTCCGGCGCGCGCAGCAGGAACCAGGCGAGCGGCAGCGTCAGCGCGATGTGCACCAGGTACGGCAGCACCTCGGGCGCCGGCGCCCACTGCGCGAGAACCCCCGCCACCCCAGCGCCGAGCAGGAACCCGGCCGTCAGCGACAGCGACGCGCGGCGGGCGCCGACGCCGTCGTTGGATGCCGCTCGCTCCGACGTGTCCCACGGCGGCGTCGACAGCTCCTTGATCCACGACGTGCCGACGGCCATCGCCAGGCCGATCGCGACGCCGCTCACGATCCGGCCGACGAAGAGCATCGCCGGCATGGTGGCTCCGGCGGCGAGGAACGCGCTGCCGAGCACGCCGATGAGCGGGGCGGGGAGGAACAGGGCGCGCCGGCCGTAGCGATCCGACAGCGGGCCGCCGATCACCAGCGCGGGGATGATGCCGACGACGTAGGCGGCGAGCATCAGATCGACCGTCACGAGCGACAGGCCGCGGTCGTGCCGGTACAGCACCAGCAGCGGCGTGAACTCGTTGCCGCCCCAGGCGATGGCCGCAGCCGCGAGGCCGACCGGCAACCAGAGGCGCAGCGGACGCGTCCGCTCGGCGGGAACGGGAAGTGCTTCGACGAGCAGCGTCATCGGTTGGCGAGTGCTCGGCGGTGGGCGGCGTCCATGTGGCGGGCGAGCACGCTGCCGAAACCGGCAGCGTCGCCGGCGGCGATCCGCTCGCGCAGCTCGCGGTGCTCGTTGGTCATGGTCTGCAGCGCACCGGGGTCGCGGCGCACGGCCCGCGCGGTCATCCGCCGCTGCCGTTCGCGCAGGCTGCGGGTGAAGTCGGCGAGCACGGAGTTGCCGGCAGCGTCGACGATCGCGAGGTGGAAGTCGGCGTCGGCCTCGGCGTAGGCGGTGACGTCGTTGGCCGCCATGCACCTGTCCTGGCGGGCGAGGCACTCGTCGAGCCGGGCGAGCAGTGCGGGCCGACCGGCGGCATCGTCGGCGACGATCATCGCCGCGTTGCCCTCGACGAGCTGGCGGGCCGCGAGCACGTCGTCGATCTCGTCGGGCGTGACGGCCACGACGAGCGCGCCGCGCTTCGGGTAGAGCCGCATCCAGCCCTCGGCCTGCAGACGCAGGAACGCCTCGCGCACCGGGGTGCGGCTGATCGACAGCTGCGCGGCGATGTCGCCCTCGCTGATCATCTCCCCGCCCGCGAACGAGCCGAGCACGATCTGCTCCTTGACGTGGTGATAGGCGAGGTCAGCGGCGTTGGGTGCGGGTGTGAGCGACATAGATGCAAGACGAATCTATCTCGCGCGGAACCGGATCGCGCCGGAGTTTCGTCAGCGGCGGGGGAGTGCGCTGGTGACCTGCTTGACGCGGGTGTAGTCGTCGAGCGCGAGCAGCGAGAGGTCGTTGCCGTGGCCGGAGTGCTTGTAGCCGCCGTTGGGCAGCTCGGCCGGCTGGATCAGGTGGCAGTTGATCCAGACCTGACCGAAGTCGAGGTCGCCGCTGACCCGCAGCGCGGTGTTGTAGTCGTTGGTCCACACGCTGGCGGCGAGGCCGTAGCGCACGTCGTTGGCCATCTGCAGGGCCTGGGTCTCGTCGCGGAACGACTGCACGGTCTGCAGCGGGCCGAACACCTCGTCCTGGATCATCTCGTCGTCCTGGTGCAGGCCGGTGACGATGGTGGGCTGCACGTAGTAGCCGCCGTCGCGCGGGTCGCCCTTGCCGCCGATGCGGATCTGGGCGTGATCGGGCGCGCGCTCGATGAAGCCGGTGACCTTGGCGTAGTGGACGGCGTTGTTCATCGGGCCGATGTCGGGATCGTCCTTCGGCGGGCCGTACGACTTCTTCGCGTACTCGGCCACCATCGCCTCGACGAACTCGTCGTGGATCCGCTCGTGGACCAGCACCCGGCAGCCCGCTGCGCAGTCCTGGCCGGAGTTGACGAGGCCCGCACCGGCGACACCCGCGGCGGCCTCGGCGATGTCGACGTCGTCGAACACCACGACGGGTGCCTTGCCACCGAGCTCGAGGTGCACCCGCTTCAGGTCGGACGACGCGGCGAGCGACACCTCCATCCCGGCGCGGGTGCTGCCGGTGACGGAGATCAGCGAGGGGATGGAGTGGTCGACGAGCGCACGGCCGGTGCCGCGGTCGCCGATGACGATGTTCATCACGCCGGGGGGCAGGCACTCGCCGACGATGCGGCCGAGCAGCGCGGTGGTGACCGGCGTGGTGTCCGACGGCTTGAGCACGACGGTGTTGCCGGCGGCCAGCGCCGGCCCGAACTTCCAGACAGCCATCATCAGCGGGTAGTTCCACGGGGCGACCTGACCGCACACGCCCACGGGCTCGCGGCGCACCGCCGAGTCGAAGCCGGTGACGTACGAGGTGCTCGCCAGGCCGGTGAGGTTGCGGGCGAGCGTGGCCATGTAGCGGAGGTGGTCGACGAGCATCGGGAACTCCTCGTCGCGCATGTACCGCATCGGCTTGCCGGTGTTGCGCGTCTCGGCCTCGATGAACTCGGCTGCCGACGCTTCCAGCGAATCGGCCATCCGCAGCAGCGCGAGGCTGCGCTCGGCCGGCGTGGTGCGCTTCCAGCTCTCGAACGCGGTCGCCGCGGCGCGGCACGCGTCGTCGATGTCGGTGGCCGACGAGATCGGCGCCTGGATGTAGGCCTGCCCGGTGGAGGGGTCCACGATGTCGAGCACCGAGTCGGTCTTGGCGTCTCGGTACTCACCGTCGATGAAGTTCTGCAGCGTCGTCACACCGCCACATTAGGCGGGAGGCGAATCCGCGTGTCGGGGGTTCGCTACGGTCTGCGCGATGCAGCCGACACCACCATCCACACCGGCAACCGGACCCCGTGGCGAGCGCGTGCTCCAGCTCCGCCTGGTGGTCGAGGCGGAGGACTTCGCAGCCGCGGTCACGTTCTACCGCGACGTGTTGGGGCTCCCCGAACAGGCAGCGTTCGAGGGTGAGGGCGACGCCCGCGTCGTCATCCTCGCTGCCGGCCGGGCGACGCTCGAGCTCGCCAACCCGGCGCAGAAGGCGATGATCGACCGCATCGAGGTCGGCCGGCCCGTCAGCCCGAAGATCCGCATCGCGTTCGAGGTGACCGACGCAGCCGGGATCACGACCCAGCTCGTCGACGCGGGCGCGACGCTCGTCGCCGCGCCCACCGAGACGCCGTGGCGCTCGCTCAACTCGCGGCTCGAGGCGCCGGCCGGTCTGCAGATCACCCTGTTCGAAGAGCTGGAGTCGCTGGAGGCGCGCACCCAGCGCGACGGCTTCGGCAATGCCGACCGGACGGAGTGATCACCGCGCCCGATGGTGACGCCGTCGGCAGCGCGGCCTGGTGGGACGATCGCGGCGCGCGCCTGCGACGACGGCGGCCACGACCCGACGGGCTGACGATCGAGAGCATCATCGCGACGGCGCTGTCGATCGTCGACACCGACGGGCTGGACGTGCTCACCGTTCGCCGGCTGGCCGACACGTTGGGCACGGGCAGCGCGTCGCTCTACCGCCACGTCGCGAGCCGCGAGGAGCTGCTGGTGCTGCTCGTCGACGAGGTGCTCGGCGAGATCGTGCTGCCGGCGACGGGCCTCGGCGGTCGCGCCAAGGTCGAGTGGCTGTCGATCGAGTTCCGGCGGGTGCTGCTCGCCCATCCGCACCTCCTGCCCGCGCTGGCCGCGTCGCCGCTGCTCGGCCCGAACGCGATGCGCGGTGCCGAGGCCGGGCTGGCCAACCTGATCGAGGCCGGCTTCGACATGCCGGTCGCGATGCCGGCGTACCTGGCGATGATCGACTACGTCCTCGGCACCGTCTACTTCGACACCAGCCGGGCCGGACGGACCTTGCGCGATGATCTGAGCATCGAGCGGCCCACGGCCGAGGAGGTCTTCCGCTTCGGCCTGACGACGTTCCTCGACGGCCTCGAGCGCGGCCACCGCTGACCAGATGCGAGCGACGATCGCATATGCTCGCCCGTGGGGATGGAGCGTCGGGGACGGCGCGTACTCGCAAGGGGACACATGAACTCGTCAGCCGCACCGTTTGCCCAGCCCAGGTTGGCTCTCGACGATCCCGCCTTCTGGCACCGTCCGCTGCAGCAGCGGATGGACGACATCGCCGCGATGCGGCGGGTCTCGCCGTTCGTGGCCGGCGCCGCACCGAACTTCCTGACGGGCGAGGACGATCACTACACCGCGGTCGTGAGCTTCGCCGAGCTGCAGGACATCAGCCGGCGTCCGCTCGACTTCTGCTCCGGCCGTGGCTCGACGGCCATCGTCGACATGCCGGCAGAGGCGCTGGAGTTCTTCGGGTCGTTCATCGCGATGGACGATCCGCGCCACTTCCGCCAGCGCAACATCGTCGCCCGTTCGTTCACACCGAAGGCGCTGCAGGCCGTCCTCGACTCGGTCGAGACGATCTGCACCGAGGTCATCGACGGGGTGTGCGAGCAGGGCGAGGTCGATCTCGTCCAGGCCCTCTCCCAGCCGTTCCCGCTGCTCGTGATCTGCGACATGATGGGCATCCCGCGCAGCGAGTTCACGACCGTCCTCGACGCCACGAACGTGATCCTCGGCGCCGGTGATCCGGAGATCCTGGCCGGGCGAGATCCGTTCAACGCGCTGCTCGAGGCGGGGATGACGCTGACCGGGCTGATGAACGAGATCGCCGAGGACCGTCGCAAGAACCCCACCGACGACCTCACCTCGGCGCTGGTCCACAACACCGTCGGCGACGACATGCTCGCCCCGGAGGAGATCGCCCCGTTCTTCATCCTCCTCGCCGTCGCCGGCAACGACACCACCCGCACCGCCACGTCCTACGGCGCACACCTGCTGACCCAGAACCCCGATCAGCGCCGGATCTGGCTCGACGACATCGACGGCGTCACGCCCACGGCGGTCGACGAGATCGTGCGCGTCGCCTCGCCGGTCACGTTCATGCGCCGCACCTCGACCAAGGCCCAGTCGGTCTCCGGCCACGAGTTCGCCGAGGGCGACCGGATCGTCCTGCTCTACGGCGCGGCCAACCGCGATCCGCTGGTGTTCGCCGATCCGGACCGGTTCGACGTGCGTCGCGACCCGAACCCGCACGTCGGCTTCGGTGGTCCCGGCCCGCACTTCTGCCTCGGTGCCCACCTCGCCCGCCGCGAGCTGTCGGTGGTGTTCCGCCAGCTGTTGACGCGCCTGCCGGACATCGAAGTGGTCGGCGAACCGGAGTTCCTCGAGGCCGCCGGCGTGCCGCTCGTCAGTGGCATCAAGCGCATGCGCGTGCGGTTCACGCCCACCGCGCCGGTCGGGCACCGCTGAGGCCGAGTCGCGATGAACCCCACGATCCCCATCGCCGACACGCCCGATGCCCTCACGCCCGACTGGCTCACCGCGGCGCTCGGCGCGTCGGGCCGTCTCGCGGGCGCCGTCGTGGTGGCCGCCGAGCTCACCCCCGTCGGCACCGGGCAGATGTGCGACAGCGTGCGCATCAGCCTGCAGTACGACCAGCCCACCGATGCGCCCTCGACGGTGATCGCCAAGCTGCCCGCCGCCGACGAGACCAGCCGGGCCACCGCCAAGGCGCTGCGCAGCTACGAGAACGAGGTCCGCTTCTACCAGCAGCTCGCGCCAGGGCTGCCGGTGCGCACCCCGGGCGTGTTCCACGCCGACATCGACGTCGACACGGCCAGCTTCGTGCTGCTGATGGAGGACCTCGCGCCGGCCCGCCAGGGTGATCAGCTCGCCGGCTGCACGCCCGACGTCGCCCAGGTGGCCGTCGACCAGCTCGTCCAGCTGCACGCGCCGCGCTGGGACGATCCCGCGCTGACCGACATCGACTGGCTGCACACCGACCGGGCGCTGCAGAGCCAGTTCCTGTGCATGCTCCTGCCAGGGCTGTGGGACGGCTTCCGCGATCGGTACGCGGTCGAGATGGACCCTGTCGTCCACGAGGCCGGCAACGCCCTGTTCGGCGCACTGCCGATCTACTTCGGTGCCGACACCGAGCCGTGGACGATCGTGCACGGCGACTACCGACTCGACAACCTGCTGTTCCGCGAGGACCCGTCCCTCGCGGAGGGGCTGTCCGTCACCGTCGTCGACTGGCAGACGTGCACCCACGGTCCGGCCATGCAGGACGTCGCCTACTTCATCGGTGCGGGCATGCAGCCGTCGGATCGTCGCCATGCCGAGGCCGACCTCGTGCGCGGGTACCACGCCCGGCTGCTCGCCGCCGGCGTGCAGGACTACGGCTGGGATCAGTGCTACCGCGACTACCGGCGCAGCACGTGGGCCGGTCTGGTGATGGCCGTGGCCGCGAGCATGCTCGTCGAGCGCACCGACCGCGGCGACGAGATGTTCCTGACGATGGCCACCCGGCACTCGATGCACGCGCTCGATCTCGACGCGGTCCAGTTCCTGCGCGCGTGACGCTTGGCCCGGCGCGGAACTGATCGCCCCTGGTGGGCGACTGTGCTGCCGTGAGATCGCAGGCGAACGGATGAGCACGGAGACGCTGTCGCGGTTCTTCGCGCTCCTGTCGCTCGTCAGCCTCGCCGCGGCGGTCTTCGTCGTCGCCGTGTGGATCCTGGCCCGCCGATCCGACGCGTCGGCCGGGACGCGGGCGATGTTGTCCACCATCGCCGACAGCGCGCTGTGGCTCGGCTGGCTGGTGGCCGCCACCACGACCGCTGGCAGCCTCTACTACTCGCTGGGTGCCGACTTCCTGCCGTGCGAGCTGTGCTGGTACCAGCGGATCTGCGTCTATCCGTTCAGCCTGGTGCTCCTCGTCGCGGCGTGGCGCAGGGACCGTCAGGTCTGGCGATACGTCGTGCCCGTTGCCCTCGTCGGGCTCGTCATCTCGATCTACCACACCCAGCTGCAGGCGTTCCCGGACCAGCACACGTTCTGCAGCCTGAACAACCCGTGCACCACCCGCTACGTCTGGGAGCTCGGCTTCGTGTCGCTGCCGTTCATGGCGATGAGCGCGTTCGTCCTGATCATCACCCTGGCGCTCGTCGCCACCCAGTCCGCCAAGGAGCCATCCGATGAGCAAGCCGTCGAGCAACCGTCCGAGAGTTCCGAGCAAGGCTGAGCTCCAGGCAGCCAAGCGGCGCAGCCGGCTGCTGCTGGGCGTCGCCGTCGCGGTCGTCGTGGTGGCCGCGCTGTCGGTGGCGATCGCCACCAACTCCGGGTCGTCGTCGAAGTCGCCGGGCACGACGGTGGCCGCCGGCGACGTCACCGGCGTCGTCCAGGCCGTCACGTCCGTGCCCGCAAGCGTGCAGGAAGGCGTCGGCACCGAGTCGGTGAAGACCCTGCCGAGCGCGGTGTCGGGCACAGCGCTGTCGGTCGGCGGCAAGCCGGAGGTGCTCTACCTCGGCGCCGAGTACTGCCCGTTCTGCGCCGCCGAACGCTGGCCGCTCGCGGTCGCGCTGTCGCGGTTCGGCACGTTCACCGGCGTCGGTGTCACCCATTCCTCCAGCAGCGACGTGTACCCGAACACGCCGACGCTGTCGTTCCACGGGTCGACCTTCACCAGCGACTACCTCGCCTTCACCCCGGTCGAGGTGGCCACCAACCAGCCCAACGGATCCGGTGGCTACACGGCGCTCGACACGCCGACGGCGGAGCAGCAGGCGGCCGTCAGCCAGCTCTCGCCCGATGGCAGCATCCCCTTCGTCGACTTCGCCGGCAAGTACCTGATCTCGGGCGCGTCGTACGATCCGTCGGTGCTGCAGGGACACAGCGCGCTCGAGGTGGCGACCGCACTGTCGACGCCCACCTCCGCGATCGCCAAGAGCGTGCTCGGCACGGCCAACGTCATCACCGCGACGCTGTGCCAGGTCACCGGCAACCAGCCCGCGGCGGTGTGCACCGCACCGGCCATCGCCGCGATCGCGTCACGCCTGACCGGCTGAGCCCGCCGCGCTGCCGTGCACATGGGCGGCCTCACCGGCGCGGTCGAAGATGGTGAGGATCTCGACCGGACCGCCGTAGCCGGTGATCGAGTGCGGCGTCATCGTGTTGAACTCGGCCGCCTGGCCGGGCTCGACGAGGTGCTCGCGATCGCCGAGCACGAGCCGCGCCGTGCCCTCGAGCACGAAGAACCAGTCGCGCCCGGGATGCACCTGCGCGGTCGGTGGCGTCTTCGCCGCAGGGATGCGCATCTTCATCACGACGCGCCCGGACGGATCGTGCATCCGGGTGAGCGGCCAGTGCACCGCGTTGTGGCGGCTGTCGCGCACGGGGCGGATCACCACGTCGTCGTCGTTGTCGTCGCCGAGCAGCTCGTCGACGCTGACCTCCAGCGCGCTGGCGAGATCGGCGAGGTTGTCGAGCGCGAGCCGGCGGTGACCGGTCTCGATCCGGCTGATCGTGGAGGCACCGATGTGCGACCGGCTGGCGAGGTCGTCGAGCGTCCAGCCGCGTGACAGGCGCAGGCTGCGCAGCCGCTGGCGGACGATCTCGTCGATGCCGCCGGCCGGTTTGCCCGTCGCAGGGGGGTCTTGCTTCATCGGCAAGAGCGTATGCCGATCAGGCGGTGGATCCTGCCGGATCGTGATCGCTCAGCGGGCCCGCACCAGCCGGCCCGGCGTGGCACCGGTGGCCTCGCCGTCGGCGTAGGTCTGCTCGCCGGCCACGAAGGTGGCCCGGTAGCCGTCGACGCGCTGCACCAGCCGGCGTCCATCAGCGGGCAGGTCGAAGATCATCTCCGGCGCGTGCAGCGTGAGCGCGTCGAGATCGACGAGGTTGATGTCGGCGCGCTTGCCGGGCTGCAGCGTGCCGCGGTCGTGGAACCCGTACACCTCGGCCGTGCGCCCGGTCTGGAGGTGGACGACCTGCTCGAGCGCGATCCGTTCGCCGCGCGTGCGGTCGCGGACCCAGTGGGTGAGCAGCGACGTCGGCATGCTGACGTCGCAGATCAGCCCGCAGTGCGCCCCGCCGTCGCTGAGCCCGAGCACGGTGTTCGGGTGCACCATCATCTCCCGCACGGCGTCGAGGTTGGTGTCCTCGTAGCTCGCCAGCGGGGCGAACACGAAGCCGGTGCCGTCACGCTCGAGCATCCAGTCGAGCACGACCTCCTCGGGTGTGCGGCCCTCGCGCGCCGCGACTGCGCCGGCGCTCGTCTCCGGCGCGGGCTCGTAGTCGGGCGGATCACCGAGCGGGAACATCCGCTTCCACCGCGACATCAGACCCTTGGCGATCGCGTTGCCGGTGGATGGCTCGTCGGCGAGCAGTGCGGCGCGCACCTCCGGCCGGCGCAGGCGGGCGACTCGCTCGGTGAGCGGCAGAGTGCTCATCGCCCGGTACGTGGGATGGGTGATGAACGGGTGCAGCGAGGACTGCAGGCCGAACAGCATCCCCGTCGGGCGGCACGGCACCTGCGGGACGATGCGCAGACCGTCGGCGGCGGCCTCTGCCGCACCCTGGAGCGCAGCCCGGTAGGCGAGCGGATCGGGCCGCGCCTGGGCGAGCGAGTACGTGACCGTGGCGCCGGTGCGTCGGGCGATCTCCGTCATCCACGTCCCGACCTCGCCGACGGGCGATCCGTCGTCGATCAGCTGGAACACACCGTGGCCGGCCTGGCCGACCGCGTCGCCGATCGCGAGCAGCTCGTCGACCGGGGCGTACGTGCCCGGCACCAGCCCGTGGCGCGAGCGGTGCAGGATCGTGCGCGAGGTGGAGAACCCGACGGCGCCGGCCTCCAGCGCCTGACGGGTGAGGCGCGCCATCTCGGCGATCTCGTCGCCGGTGGCGTCCTCATGGGCACGCTCGCCCATCACGTAGGCGCGCAGCGCGGCGTGGGGGACCTGCGCAGCGATGTCGAGCACCCGATCGGTGGACTGCAGCGCGTCGAGGTACTCGGGGAAGGACTCCCACTGCCAGTCCATGCCTTCGTGCAGCGCCGTGCCGGGGATGTCCTCGACGCCCTCCATCAGCTCGATCAGGAAGTCGTGGCCGTCGGGCCGCACCGGCGCGAAGCCGACGCCGCAGTTGCCCATCACGACCGTGGTGACACCGTGCCAGCTCGAGGGCGTGACCTGTGCGTCCCACGTGACCTGTCCGTCGTAGTGGGTGTGGATGTCGACCCAACCCGGCATCACGGCGAGCCCGTCGGCGTCCACCTCGCGATGGCCGCGACCATCGACCTCGCCGACGTGCGTCACCACGCCGCCGGTGACGGCGATGTCGCCGATGCCCGCGGCGGCACCCGTGCCGTCGACGATGTTGCCCCCACGGATGACCAGGTCGTGCATCGCCGAAGTGTAGGTCCGGTGACGGGAGGCGATCGTCAGCGGGTCAGCGGGCGGCGTCGTCGGCGCGCAGGATGGCCACGACGGCATCGGTGAGCGCGAGCACGAACTCGTCGCGCTGTCGTCGTGTGGGGCGCGGCAGCCGGGCGAAGTCGGCGAGGCCGTGGAACACCAGGCCGGCGATGAGCATCCGGTTGGCATCGACGTGCGGGCCGCCGAGCGTCACCGTGGCCATCATCCCGTCGAGCCGGCGGAACCGGTTGCGGGGGTCGATGATCGAGACGGGCAGGGCTGCCCGGTTCGGGAACCCGAGCAGCGATGCCTGGATCTGCAGGTACCGCACGCCCGATGGCGTCTCCAGCTTGGCCGCCACCGGCACCACCAACGCCGCGACGAGCTGCTCGAGCGTCGCCGTGCCCGACGCGTCGATCGCGTCGAGCAGCGCCTCGCGGTGCACGTCGATGGCCGCGAGGTGCGGGGTCAGCACGGCCTCGAGCAGCGCCGGCTTCGAGCCGAAGTGGTAGGCGACGGCGGACTTGTTCTTGGCCCCGGCCAGGTCGATGATGGCGCTCACCGTCGTGCCGTCGATGCCGCGCTCGGCGAACAAGCGCTCGGCCGCGTCGAGGATCCGGTCCGGTGTCGCTGAGCCGGGGTTCACCACGGCGCAACGCTAGGCGATGAACGTGCCGGCGCGACTTGCCAAAGTAAGGAATGTTCCTTACCATCGGGCAGATGAGCGACGCAGCAGTGAAGACGGGGGAGCGGCAGCCGGGGACCGGCCTGGAGGCGAAGCGGGTCCGGCTCGGCGGCTACCGCACCGAGGTCGGTCCACTCGGTCACCTGGCCGCCGAACGCCATCGTCTCCGCAACCTGACCTGGCAGCACTTCGAGGCGTCGGTCCTGGGTGCCACGATCGGTGCCGAGATCGCCGGTGTCGACCTCCGCGACGACCTGGCCGACGACGTCATCGCCGAGCTCCGCCAGGCGCTGCTCGACTACAAGGTCATCTTCTTCCGCGATCAGCCGCTGACGGGAGCGCAGCACGTCGCGTTCGCGCGCCGCTTCGGCGACCTGGAGATCCATCCGTTCATCCCGGCCAACGCCGAACACCCGGAGCTCGTGCGCTTCGCCAAGTCGGCGGACGTCGGCGGCTACGAGAACGGCTGGCACAGCGATGTCAGCTGGCGGGCAGAGCCGTCGATGGGCGCGATCCTGCGCGCGGTCTCGGTGCCGCCCTCGGGTGGCGACACGCTGTTCGCCGACATGGCGGCGCTGTACGACGGCCTGCCGCAGGAGCTGCGCGACGAGGTCGACGGTCTCGTCGCCGTGCACGACTTCACCAACTCGTTCGGCAAGGGCCTCGACGCGGCGGCACTCGCCGAGATGCAGCGCCGCTATCCGAAGGTCGAGCATCCGGTCATCCGCACCCACCCGGAGACGGGTCGGCGGCTGATGTACGTCAACCGCTTCTTCGTCACCGGCATCGTCGGCATGGACGACGACGCGAGCCACGATCTGATCGATCGGCTGTGCCGCTTCGCGGATCTTCCCGAGTACCAGTGCCGGTTCCAGTGGCGTCCGGACTCGATCGCGTTCTGGGACAACCGCGCCGTCCAGCACTATGCCAACTCAGACTACTGGCCCGATGTGCGGGTGATGGAACGGGCGTCCGTCATCGGTGACCGACCGTCCTGACGGCGGTCTCGACGGTCGAGCGGATCGCAGCCTCGGCGAGATCCGCGGCGACCTGCCACGTCTCGCCCACATCGATCGTGACGGCCGCCGTGAAGCGCGAGCTCAGGTGCGCACCCACGGCCGCGTGGACGCTGGTCGGCACGTCACCGACGCCGCCGACCTCGACCCAGAGCTTGCGTGCGATCCGGGTCATCGCCCGCTGACGGCGGGCGTGACGGCGCTCCTCGACGGCGGCGATCTCGGCCGGGAGGTCGGAGCGGTTGGTGAGCTCCCAGAAGCCGGGCCCGTACTCGGCCTGCATCTGATGGGCGGCGTCGCACAGCTGGCGCAACCACAGCCGCCAATCGCCGGCGTAGGCGGGCAGCCGCTCGCCGTAGCGCTGGATCCCGGCCTCGAGTGCCTGGGCGAGGAGGCGCTCGCGGGTCTCGAAGTGGCGGAACAGGGTGCGCCGGCCGACCCCGATGCCGTCGGCGATCTCGTCCATCGTCACGTCGAGCCCGCGCTGCATCACCAGTTGGCGCACGCGCAGCAGCATCTGCTCGACGGCGGCCTGCCGCTTCACGTCGGCAAGAGTTCCGGTCGCCATGCTCGTCGCTTCCACCGTCATCGACGGACACACTAGCTCCTTGACACTCCTGAGTGCCACATGTGACACTGAGCAGTGTTGGACGCCGCGCCTTGGGGTCCAGGCAGGGGGTAGGGCATGACGTTCGATGTGGTGATCCGGTCGGGGACCGTGGTCGACGGGACGGGCGCGCCGGCGCGCACCGCCGACGTGGCGATCGCGGACGGTGTGGTGGTCGAGGTCGGTCAGGTGTCGGGCCGCGGGTCTCGCGAGATCGACGCCGACGGCGCGTTGGTGACGCCGGGCTTCGTCGACGTGCACACCCACTACGACGGTCAGGCGACGTGGGACAGCCGGCTGCAGCCGTCGTCGGATCACGGCGTCACCACCGTCGTCGCCGGCAACTGCGGCGTCGGTTTCGCACCCGTGCGGTCCACCGACCACGCGATGCTGGTGGAGTTGATGGAGGGCGTCGAGGACCTTCCGGGCGTCGTGCTGCAGGAAGGCCTCTCGTGGCAGTGGGAGTCCGTCGCCGACTACCTCGACCTGCTCGGCTCGCGCCACTACGACATCGACCTCGCAGCCCAGGTCTGCCACGCACCCGTGCGCGTCTACGTGATGGGCCAGCGCGGCGCGGACCGTGAGGAGGCGACGCCGGACGAGATCGCCGAGATGGGCCGGATCGCCGCCGAAGGCATCCGTGCCGGAGCCCTCGGCTTCACGACCTCGCGCACGCTCAACCACCGCACCAGCCGCGGCGAGCCGACGCCGACGCTCACGGCGTCCCGCGACGAGCTGGTCGGCATCGCTGCCGCGATCGGTGCCACGGGGCGCGGCGTGCTGCAGGTCGTCAGCGACTTCACCGATCGCCACGTGGAGGACGAGACGCTGTTGGAGATGATGCGGGCGTCGGGGCGACCGCTGTCGATCTCGCTCTCCCAGGCCGCGCCCGG
The DNA here is from genome assembly GCA_025463305.1 of Ilumatobacteraceae bacterium. The sequence goes on along the minus strand of JAOBWK010000056.1, from coordinate 27,054 downwards.
ACTCGGCTACCGCTCGCGGCTCGCGCTGCTCGAGACCGCACGTGCCGAGGGGCTGACGATGCGGGCCCAGGTCGCGGCCCGAGCGGTCGGCGTGCTGATCGGGATGCAGGGCACGATCAACCCGCTGCGCGCCACGGCGGCGTACCGCGCCGTCGCCGCACTGCCGCTCGCCGATCAGGTGCGGGCCCTGTCGCCCATCGATCGACGCGAGGTGCTCGTCACCGAGCTCGCTGCGTCGGAGCAACGCCTCTCGCTCGAGCGGATCTTCGAGCTCGGCAACCCGCCGCAGTACGAGCCGCGGCCGGAGGACAGCATCGCTGCGCGAGCAGCGCGCGACGGCGTCTCGCCGTTCGCGCTGCTCGTCGATCTGCTGCTCGCCGACGAGGGCCGCGCCCTGCTGTACCTGCCGGTGCTGAACTACTTCGACGGCAGCCTCGACGCCGCCGCCGAGATGATGGCCCACCCGCTCACGGTTCCCGGGTTGAGTGACGGCGGGGCGCACCTCGGCATGATCTGCGACGGCAGCTTCCCGACGTCGCTGCTCGTGCACTGGGCCCGCGACCGCACCCGCGGTCCGCTGTTCGAGATCCCGTTCCTGATCGAGCAGCAGTGCCGCCGGACCGCCGAAGCCGTCGGGTTGCTCGACCGCGGGCTGCTCGCGCCGGGCTACAAGGCCGATGTCAACGTGATCGACTTCGAGCACCTGGCGCTCGATCCGCCGGAGATCGTCCACGACCTCCCGGCGGGCGGCAAACGCCTGCTGCAGAAGGCGCACGGCTACCTGCACACGTTCGTGTCCGGCACCGAGACGTACGCCGGTGGTGTCGCCACCGGTGCGCTGCCCGGTCGCCTGGTTCGCGGCCAGCAGGCCGCGCCGACGCCTACGACGACGGCAACGACCGGCACGACGGCGGTGGCGTCGTGAGCGTGCGCATCCTCGAGCCGAAGTGCGAGTGGACGGCGGCCGACGTCGCCGACGAAGACGTGTGGACCGAGCGCTTCACCGACGCCGAGCTGACCGAGCTCGATGCATCACTGCGCCACGCGCTGGCCAAGAGCGACGACATCCTCCAGCTCGACCGCGACGACTTCCCGCTGCCGACCCTGCAGCACCGCCTGGCCCGGATCGAGGACGAGCTGATCAACGGGCGCGGGTTCGTCCGCCTGCGCGGCGTCGACCGGCAGGCGTACTCGCAGGCCGAGATGGAGACGATCTACTGGGGCATCGGCACCCACCTCGGCCTGCCGTGGGCGCAGAACAAGCACGGCCACGTCCTCGGTGACGTCACCGATCAGCACAAGGACCGCGACGACCCGACGGTGCGCGGCAACGAGATCGGCGGGTTCGCGTTGCCGTTCCACTGCGACGGCTCCGATCTCGTCGGGCTGATGTGCCTCGAGAACGGACGCAGCGGCGGGCTGTCGGCGGTGGCGAACTCCGTGCGGATCCACAACCAGCTGGTGACCGAGCGACCTGATCTCGCCGAGGCCCTCTATGCCGAACTTCCCTACGACTTCCGTGGCGAGCAGCCGGCGGGCGGCAAGCCGTACTACACGGTGCCGGTGTTCACGGCGTGGGACGACCGGCTGTTCGTGCGGTGCATCCCGCCGTACATCCTCGCCTCCCAGCGCCATCCCGAAGCGCCGCGCCTGACCGAGTTGCAGCGCGAGGCGCTGCGCGCCGTGGTGACGATGGCCGATGACCCCCAGAACCACGTGCTGATGGAGCTGCAGCCCGGCGACATGCAGTTCATCAACAACTACCACGTGCTCCACGGGCGCACGGCCTACGAGGACGATCGCAGCGCGGGTCGGGTCCGCCACCTCAAGCGGCTGTGGCTGGAGACCACGGTGCTGCAGTCGCGGCCGCCGCGCTTCGCCAACCACCGCAGCCACTGGATCGAGAACCGTTCGGTGAGCCGGCTCACCACGAAGTGACCCGGATCGTGCGAGTACGGTCAACCGGATGTCGATCGACTTCGATGACCTCGAGAGCCGGCCCGGTTTCTTCGTCGGGAGCAAGCCGAAGACGGTCACGTTCCTGCCCGAGCCCGAGCGACGGAAGCGCCACCACACCCTGATCTCGGTCGATGACCACCTCGTCGAGCCGCCGCACATGTTCACCGGTCGGGTGCCGCAGCGCTTCGCCGAGCTCGCGCCCCAGGTCCGCCTCGACGACGACGGCATGGAGTACTGGGCCTTCGACGGCAAGCGCCACTACAAGGTCGGGCTCAACGCGGTCGTCGGGCGGCCGCAGGCCGAGCTCAGCTTCGAGCCGACCCGGTTCGACGAGATGCGCCGGGGCGCATGGGACATCGACGCGCGCATCCACGACATGGACCTCAACGGCGTCTATGCGTCGCTGAACTTCCCCTCGTCGCTCGCCGGGTTCGCCGGCCAGCGCTACCAGCTCGGCGTCAGCGATCCGGCGCTCGCCCTCGCGGTCGTGCGCGCTGCCAACGACTGGCACCTCGAGGAGTGGGCCGGACGCCATCCGGGACGCATCATCCCGGCTCAGATCCCGTGGCTGCTCGATCCAGTCGCCGGCGCCGCCGAGATCCGCACGAACGCGGCGCGCGGCTTTCGCGCCGTCACCTTCCCCGAGTTGCCCGAGCGGCTCGGTCTGCCGTCGCTGCACACCGGCTACTGGGATCCGTTCATGGAGGCGTGTGCCGAGACCGGCACCGTCGTCTGCCTCCATGTCGGCTCCTCGTCGTCCGCGCCGATGACGTCGTCCGACGCGCCGGCCGACACCATCGGCGTGCTGTTCTTCGGCTGGGCGATGTTCGCGGCGGTCGACTGGCTGTACTCGAAGCTGCCGATCCGCTTCCCCGATCTCAAGATCTGCCTGTCGGAGGGCGGCATCGGCTGGGTCGCCGGGCTGATGGACCGGCTCGATCACGTCGGTCGCTACCAGGCGATGTACGGCACATGGGAGGGGATCGAGCTCACGCCGTGCGAGGTGTTCCAGCGCAACTTCTGGTTCTGCGCGATCGAGGATCGGTGCGGCCTCGAGCAGCGTCACCGGATCGGCATCGACCACATCATGCTGGAGTCCGACTACCCGCACCAGGACGGCACGTGGCCGGACACCCAGGAGATCATCCACGGCCAGCTGCGCGACGTCCCCGCCGACGAGGCTCGCAAGCTCACGTGGGAGAACGCGTCGAAGCTGTTCCAGCATCCCGTGCCACCGGCGGTGCAGGACGACCCGGAGGCGTTCTGATGAGCATCGACGAGGCCGGCCTCCCGTTCCGGATCGCGGCCGGTCGGCGGATGCTCTACCGCGAGGGCTGCGACTCGAACGTCAGCGGCCACGTCAGTGCTCGCGCCGGCGACGATGACGGCGAGGAGGGTTTCTGGGTCACCGGCTTCGAGTACGTCGACGAGACGATGCCCGCCAACATCGCCAAGCTCGACTTCGACCTCAACCCGCTGATCGGCTCGCACGCGCTGTCGCCGGCGGTGAACTTCCACGCGCTCATCTACCGGACGCGTCCCGACGTCAACGCCATCGTGCACCTCCACTCGCGGTACATCTCGGTGCTGTCGTCGACCGGCTCGACGGTGGGCATGTACAACGTCGCTGCTGTGCTGTTCCACGACGAGCAGGCCACCTACTTCGACGACGGCCACAAGCCGCACACCGATGTCGTCGACGACCTCGGCGACAAGCGCGTGATCATCATGAAGAACCACGGCGCGATCATCGCCTCGGACTCCATCGAGCACGCCGTGGTCGAGGCGATCACGCTCGAGCTCTGCGCTCGCTACCACCTCGAGTGCGTCGCTGCCGGCGGCTCGGAGATCCTGCTCGACGAGGTCACCGGTGGCAAGGCGATGTACCGCAAGTACTTCCTGCAGCAGATGTGGGACGCCAACTACCGGCGGATCCGGCGCAGTGACCCCGACCTGTTCGCCACGATCGATCCGCACTGATCGCCGGACCAGCGGCGGCTCGGTCGCGCCCGCTGCGCCCGGGCTCGCTCGAACGTGCACAATGAGCAGATGCTCGGGCGGATCAACCTCTGGCGCCACCTCGTGGTGCTCTTCACCGTGCTGGCGTTCGCCGCGCTGGCCTTCATCGGTTTCATCGGGACAGGCACCCACCACGAACGCTTCGACGCCAAGCAGGTCACGGTCACGCCCGGCGGCGGCGAGTCGCTGAACTACCGCGAGGTGGTCGATCAGGACTTCGGCAACGATCACAAGCACGGCTACGAACGCAAGATCCCCGACGACTTCGGCGCCGCCACCAACATCACGGCCAGCTCACCGAACGCCAATGCCGACGTGCATGCATCCGACGACTTCGGCGAGACCGACATCCGCATCGGCGATCCCAACACGACCTTCCAGAACCAGCACCGGTACATCCTGAACTACACGCTGCCGGCGGCGAACCTGTCGAGCGGCTCGCTCGACATCGACATCATCGGCACCGACGAGACCCTGACCACCGGCCGGTTCGACGTGGTGCTCAGCGGGTTCCAGCTCGCCAACACGTTCTGCTCGGTCGGGCCCTACGGCACCGACGGCGGCTGCACGCTGGCCAAGCAAGGCGCTGACTACACGGTGTCGTTCGCCCCGTTGCCGCCGGGGTCGGGCATCACGCTCGGCGGCGACATCACCGGCTTCACCACACCGGTGCTGCCACCGATCCCGGCACTCCCCACGTACCGGCCCGACCACCGTCATTCGCTCGCGCTGGCGATGATCCCGATCGGTCTCGCCGCCGCCCTCCTGGTGCTCCTCGTCGAGAAGCTGCTCGGCCGCAACGAGGTGTTCAGCGGGGGAGCGGCCGACGCCGCGTTCGGCACCCCGCCCGTACCGTCGACCGCGCCGGGTGCCGGCTCGGCGCTGCCGCCACCGTCGGCCACCGGACCGCCGAGCGGGGTCGTCCATGTCACCGACGCCGAGCTCGAGCGGCTCGCAACGACCGAGTTCGTGCCACCGTCCGGGCTGCAACCGTGGCAGGGCGCGGCCCTGCTGCGCGAGCGCGTCGACGACAAGACCGTGTCGGCCTGGGTCTCGGGCATGGTCGCGAACGGTGGCCTCACCCTCACCAAGGACGACAAGACGGTCACGCTCGGACGCGGCGAGCGCTACGACCGGCTCGCCGGCAGCGACCAGGCGTTGGTCGACGGCTTCATCCCGTTCGGCGACTCGATCACCCTCGGCACGTACCACTCCGGGTTCGCGACCACGTGGAAGAAGGTGAAGACCGACGAGGTCGCCTCGTTGCAGGCCAGTGGCTGGTGGAAGCGGCACCCGCCGCGGGCCGTGAAGATCAGCGCCCGACCGATGGTGATCTTCTTCGCGCTGTTCCTGTACGTCGTGTGCGGTGGGGCGTTCGGCACCTACGTGGTGCTCGGCCTCGTCCGTCCGGCATGGCTCGCGCTCACGCTGTGCGCAGCGATGTCGGCGATCGCCGCGTTCTGCATGTACTCGGTGCTGCTCCCGGTGCGAAGTGCCACCGGCTCGGCGATGGCGATCCGCACCGAGTCCTTCCGCCGCTTCCTCGCCGCGAGTGAGGGACCACACGTCGAGTGGGCATGGAAGAACAACTTGCTGCGCGAGTACAGCGCGTGGGCCGTCGCGCTCGACGCGGCGGAGGCCTGGAGCAAAGCACTCGAGGCCAGCAACATCCCGCCGCCCGAACGGCTGACGGCGACGCCCCTGCTCGTGCACTCGATGTCGCACTCGTTCGCCACCAGTCACACCGCACCGTCCAGCTCGGGCGGCGGCGGTGGCGGGTTCTCCGGCGGCGGTGGCGGGTTCTCCGGCGGCGGTGGCGGCGGAGGCAGCTCCGGCTCCTGGTGACCCGGTGCGCCGGACGTGACGCGCAACACCCGGTGCAGACTTGCTCTCCAGTTCCGCCGTCGACCTGCCGATAGTCATTCGACGGCACGCGGGCGCCGAGTCGGAATCCGTGGGTGAATCGGTATCGAACACGGCGGGAACCCCGATGTCTCCTCAACTCCACACTGAACTCGGTCCGGGCCAGCTCGCCGAGATGCTCGACGGGATGCCCGAGCGCGTCGTGCGCTACACCGTCGCCGACCACGTCATCCAGTACTGCAACCCGTCGTGGGCCGCCGGGCACCACTCGACGCCCGCCGAGATTCGTGGCCGCCGGCTCGAGGACCTGCTGTCCGTCGACGAGCAGGCCGGCCTGGCGTCGCAGCTCTCCCGGCTCGACAGCGAGCACGTGCACCTCGTCGACCCGGAGCCGCGCCGCGCGCCCGACGCGCCGGACCGCTGGCTGTCGTGGTCCGATCAGCTGCTCGCCAACGGCCACGAGGTGCTCACGATCGGCCGTGACGTCACCGAGCGGCACCTCGCCGAGCTGCAGCTGGCCGAGAGCGAGGCCCGTTTCCGGTCGTTGGCCGACGGCTCGCCCGACGTCGTCTTCCAGTTCTCGATGACGCCGGCACCGCACCTCGCCTACCTCAGCCCGTCGGTGGAGCGACTGCTCGGCTACTCGTCCGACGAGCTGGAAGCGGACTTCGGGCTGTTCCTCGACGTCATCGACGACGAGGGGCGGGCGTTCGTCGCCTCCGGGATGAGCGGTCAGCCGATCCCAGCTCGGTACGACCTGCGCTTCACCCGTCCCGACGGTCGGGTCGTGATCGGCGAGATCCAGACCACCCTGCTGCCCGACGGGCTGCAGGGCGTCGGCCGCGACGTCACCGAGGTGCGCACCCTGCAGGCCGAGCTCGCAGCGCTCGCACTGCGTGACCCACTCACGGGTCTGGCCAACCGGCGCCTGCTCGACGAGCTGCTCGCCAGCGCCCTCCAGCGCACCCAGCGAACCGGCACCGACCTCTCGATCGTGTACATCGACCTCGACGCCTTCAAGGCGGTCAACGACACCCACGGGCACGAGGCCGGCGACACCGTGCTGCGCGAGGTCGTGCAGCGGATCCTGTCCACGGTGCGCGCGGCCGACGTGGTCTCCCGGGTCGGCGGCGACGAGTTCGTGATCATGCACGACGCCGCCGACATCGGCGACGACGGGCTGGTCGCCCGCATCGAACGGTCGCTCGCGGCACCGGTCGCCCTCGCCGACGGCACGCTCGTGCGCTGCACGGCGAGCATCGGCGAGGCCGACACCAGCGTCGCCGGGTGGGACCCCGTCGAGCTGGTCGCGGCAGCCGATGCAGCGATGTACCGGGTCAAGCGCACCCGGCGCTCCGGTTCCTCGGGCTGAGCCCGACGCTGCAGCAGGTGCTACACCGGGTTGCCTCGCCGACAGCGCAGGGGGAATCCACGATGCAGTTCAACAAGCTCGGCCGCACGGGTCTCGAGGTCAGCTCGCAGTGCCTGGGGGCGATGATGTTCGGCGCGTTCGGCAACACCGATCACGACGACTGCACCGCGATCATCCACCGCGCCCTCGACGCAGGGATCAACTTCATCGACACCGCCGACATGTACTCCGGCGGCGAGAGCGAGGAGATCGTCGGCAAGGCCATCGCCGGCCGGCGCGACGAGCTCGTGATCGCCACCAAGTGCTTCAACAACATGGGCGGTGGCCGCAACCGTCGCGGCGGCTCGCGGCACTGGATCATGCGCGCGGTGGAGGACAGCCTGCGCCGGCTCGGCACCGACCACATCGACCTCTACCAGGTGCACCGGCACGACTGGGACACCGATCTCGACGACACGCTCGGCGCGCTGAGCGACCTGGTCCACCAGGGCAAGGTGCGTTACCTCGGCTCGTCGTCGTTCCCGGCGGACTGGATCGTCGAGGCGCAGTGGACGGCCGAGCGGCGCAACCGCGAGCGCTTCGTGTGCGAGCAGCCGCAGTACTCGATCTTCGCCCGCTCCACGGAGGAGACGGTGCTGCCGGCCTGCCAGCGTCACGGCATGGGCGTCATCCCGTGGAGCCCGCTCGCCGGCGGCTGGCTCACGGGCAAGTACCGGCGCAACGCGCCGGCACCCGCGGGCTCGCGCTACGGCGGCGCCGGCGCGTTCCGCGGCGGTCGCACCATCGAGACCGACCCGAACGCAGCGGTCCGCTTCGACGTCGTCGAGCAGCTGAGCGCGATCGCCGACGCCGCCGGGATCTCGCTGACCCACTTGTCGCTCGGCTTCGTCGCCGAGCACCCGGCCATCACGTCCACGATCATCGGCCCGAAGACGATGGACCAGCTCGACGACCTCCTCGGTGGCGCCGACGTGCGACTCGACCAGGCCTCGCTCGACGCGATCGACAAGGTCGTCAAGCCCGGCCGCGACATGGCCGGCATCAGCCACATCACCGGCAACCCGTCGCTGCTCGCTGCCAACCGCCGCACGCCGCGCTGAGCCGCGCGTTTCCGTGCCACGCACGTGGGTGCAGGGTGCATCTAGGGTGGCGTGGATGCGGTTCCGCAGCGGGTGCCTGGTGCTGGCCCTGGTGGCCACTGGACTGGCGCTGCCTGCGCTGCAGCCTGCCGCTGCACGCCGCGTCGATGCAGCCGGATGCGCAGCGGCCACCATCGGCAACCCGCCGGCCGTGGCGTCCGCCATCCAGGCCACGGGGTTCCATGCCATCGCGCCGGCGCGTCTGCTCGACACCCGTGACTCAGGGGTGATGCTCCGCGCCGGGTGCGCGAACGTCGTCGATCTCAGCACGAACGACGCCATCCCGGTCGACGCCGAGGCACTCGCCCTGAACGTCACGACGGTGGGCGCCGCGAGCCGCGGGTTCGTGACGGTGTACCCGTGTGGCTCACCGCGCCCGGCCTCGTCGAACGTCAACACCCGGCAGCGCGATGCCACGGCGAACTCCGTGCTCGTGCAGCTCGACGACACCCACCAGATCTGCATCTACACCCAGACGGCGTTGCACGTCATCGTCGACATGACCGGCTGGTTCGGCCACTTCGGCGCACCGTACCGAGCCGTGCCGAGCACTCGAGTGCTCGACACCCGCACGACGCTGCGGCCCGACGGGGGGAGCGGCCTGGTGGCACCGCGCACCGAGCTGCGGGTGCCCATCGGGGGGACGGCCGTGTCGGACGAGGCGCGCGCCGTGTCCGTCAACGTCACCACCACCGACGCGACTCAGGCCGGCTTCGTGACGGCCTATCCGTGCAGCAGCACTCGCCCGGCGACGTCGACGGTCAACTTCATGCCGGGCGAGGTGCGTTCCAACCACATCGTGGTCGGTCTCGACACCGATGGCTCGATCTGCCTGTGGAGCAACGTCGCGGTCGCGATGGTGGTCGACGTCGAGGGCTGGTTCGGTGGCGACCCGAACGCCGGCACGTTCTTCCAGCCGCTCCTCGGGTCGCGGGTGCTCGACACCCGCGACGGCACCGGCGGCGTCACGGGCAAGGTCGCGGCGAACACCTCGATCTCGTTCGATCCGTCGGACCACGCCCGACTGCCGCTCGGATCCACCGTCGCGCTCAACGTGATCTCGACGGACGCGGACGCACCCGGCTTCGTCACCCTGTACCCGTGCGGTTCGCCGCAGCCGTCGACATCGTCGGTGAACGCCGTCGTGGGGACGGAGGCGACCAACGTCGCGTTCGTCGGTGTCGACGCCACCGACACCGTCTGCGCGTTCGCATCGGCCTCGATGCACCTCGTCGTCGATGTCATCGGCACGTTCGGCCCGGGCGGCACGTTGCACCAGCTGACCGTCAGCCCGCTCGCACTCGGCCAGACGTTCACGCCCGATGCCCACGACTACACCGTTCGCTGTGCGGCCGGCACCAACACCGTCACGGTCCACGCCGTCGGCGCGCCGGGAGCGCTCGTATCGGTCGCGCTCGCCTCGGGAACGGCCCCGCCGGCCACCGCCCAGACCGTCGACCAGACGTTCTCCATCGCCGAGAACGACGCCGTCGTGATCCGTGCCGGCGGGCCGAACGCTCCCGCCGACGAGTACTGGGTCCGCTGCCTGCCACACGACTTCCCGGTGTTGAACGTCACCACCGCCGAGACGCCCAGCCCCGGCTGGTACCTGACCGAGGACGCCTTCCCCGCCGGACCCGGCGACCAGAGCCGCTACGTGATGATCCTCGACGACCGCAGCGTCCCGGTCTGGTACCACCGGGTCGCCAACCCGGTGATCAACCCGACGCTGCTCGCCGACGGCACCCTGGCCTGGACCCAGCTGCTCGGCCTCGCGTTCGGATCCACGCCCGGCGGCGCGTACGAGATCCATCGACTCGATGGCACGCTCGTCCGCACCGTGTCCACCGTCAGTGGCGTCACCGACCACCACGACATCGCCGAGCTGTCGAATGGTGATGTGATCCTCGCCACCTACGTGCCGCGCCAGCACGTGGACCTCCGCGCCCTCGGCGCGGGCTACGGCGCCGACGAGCTCGTCTACGACAACCACCTCGAGGAGATCCGCCCCGACGGCACCGTCGCCTGGACGTGGAAGAGCGAGGACCACATCCCGATCTCGGCCACGACGTTCCCGCAGCGGTTCCCGGGCTCGGCCGGGACGGGCGTCGACCTGATCCACGAGAACTCCATCGAGATCGCACCGAACGGCGACGTGGTCATGTCGGCGCGGCACACCGACACCGTCTACGAGATCCGCCGCGACGCAGCCGGCACGATCGTGATGCGCATCGGGGGCAACCAGAGCGACGTCACGTTCGTGAACGATCCGCTCGGCGGCTTCGCCCGTCAGCACGGCGCGCAGCTGCTCGCCAACGGCGATCTCCGTCTCTTCGACAACCGCACCAACGCCGGACAGCCACGAGCGGTCGAGTATGCGATCGATCCGGTCGCGAAGACTGCCACCCTGGTGTGGTCGGTGTCCGACCCCGCCGTGCTGTCGTCCGGAGGCGTGGGCAGCGTGCGCAGCGCCGACGAGGGTGATGTCGTCGTGACGTGGGGCGGCTCACCGAGCCCGGCCTTCACCGAGTTCACCGCCGACGGCAGCGAGCTGCAGGCGACGTCGATGCCGGGCCACTACCCGTACCGCGTCGACAAGCAGCCGATCTCAGCCTTCGACGTCGAGGAGCTGCGCACCACCGCCGGGCGCTGAGCCGGATGCTCGGCTCGGCCCACGGCGGTCGACGGTGGGCGACGGCGCGCTCGTTCAGTCGAGTGCTTGCCGGGAGAACGTCTTCGGGGCGCGCCCCGACATCAACCAGCCGGCGGCGGCGGCCAGCACCGGCACGCCGACCGCGAGCTCGAGCAGGTTGTCGTACGGGATCGGCACGAGCTTGTCGAGGTGCGACCGGTACGAGGCGATCAACGCGACGTAGGCGCCGAGCAGACCGAGCAGCACGCCGAGCAGGGCCAGCGCGGCAGCGGTGCTCGCCGTGAGCGACCGGCGGGTGCGGCCTTCGGCCCCCGTCGCGGTCAGCGTGCGGATGTCGCGCGTGGCCTCGCCGCGGATCAGGCCGACCGCCATCGCGACGATGGCCATCGCGAGCAGCGCGCCGATCGCCGTGCCGCCCGTGCGCAGGTTCGCGAGGACGTCCTGGGAGTCGCGGGTCTCGATGCCGAGTCCGACATCGGCCGCCGCCCGCCGTGCTGCGGTGATCTGGCGGCTGGTGAGGGCGTGCGGGAGCTCGATGATCCATCCGGCCCGAGTGGTCTTCCAGCCGTACCGAGCGAGGGCGGCCGGCGTGATCAGTGCACTCGGGGCATCGGAGTAGGTGGGCAGCGATGCGGCCTGGGTGTGGTGGCCGACCTTGTCGGGCCGCGGCGAATCGGCTTCGCCGAGCAGCTGCACATCGGTGCCCCGGCCGGAGAGCAGATCGGTCGACGGCTGGATCGTGCCGGGGTCGATGCCATAGAGCGCGAGCACGTCGGCGGTCGCCACGTACGGGTAGCCGAGGAACTCGAGCGTGTGGGCATCGGGTGCGCGACCGACGGCGATCGGAGCCTTCCCGCCCGCTGGAGCCGGCGAACCGGCGGCCGGGTCCGCGGCCACCGTCGGCACGTATGCGACGTCGAGCGGCGTCGCCGTCGTACCGTGACCGATCGCTGCGGCGATGGTGGCGGCTTTGGCATCGAGGCCGGCGACGTCGGCCGCCGAGCTGTCGGGCGATCCGCCGTGCTCGAGCACGATCGCCTGGATGAGCAGCTCGTGGCTGGACAGGTTGCCCTGGTTGCTGCGGTCCTGGTTGGCGGCCGAGATCACCACGACGGCGATCGCCAGGCTGAGCCCGAGCGTGATCGCCGCGAGCGCAGCGGCGGCCCTCGATTGGTAGCGGGCGAGATCGCGCAGCGCCAGGCGTGGTGCGAACGGCAGTCGCTTCGCCACCAGGCCGAGCACGCGGATCGCGCCCGGCGCGAAGAACACGCCGCCGATGATCACCGCCAGCAGGCCGGCCATGAACAGCACGGGTTTGATCTGGTCCGTGGTGGGGTCGGCGACGATGATCGCCGCGGCACCGCCGCCGACGAGCAGGACCGCGACGAGCAGCGAGCGATGCACCGGCTTCGGGCTCGCCGGTCGACCGGACAGGGCGGCCATGACCGGCAGCTTCGACGCCGTGCGCGCCGGCCACCATGCAGCGAGCGTCGCCATCACGACGGCGAGCGCGGCGATGGCGGCGATCAGCGCGAGCGGTAGGTCGAATCGACCGATCCGATGGTTGGCCGCGGACTCCACCGCCGGCTCGGCCGCGATCCACCCGGCGATCCCGAGCGAAGTGCCGACCACGGCGGCCGTCACGCCCACGAACACTCCGTTGGCGATCATCACCATCCGCACGTGGCGGTCGGTGGCCCCGATCGCGGTGAGCAGGCCGAGCTGACGCTGACGTCGCTGGGCGACGACGAGGAACCCCGCAGTCGCGACGAGACCGGCGAGAGCCATCGCCAGCGTGATGGTGGCGAGGACGACCGTCGCGACCGCCTGCCGGGTGGTGTCTCGGACGTCGAGCGGCAGGTGCGAACCTGGCGCATCGCCGGTGGGCACACCACCGTGGCCGTCGAGGTCGAGCAGCACGGTGTAGCCGTCGGCATGGACGATGGCGCCGGGCGCCAACAACGCGAACTGGTCCTTCAGATCCGCGGGGTTCTCGACGATGCCGACGACGGTGCGCGCGGTCCCGGCGATCATCACCGTCGACCCCACCGTCGCGTCGAACGCGACCGCGGCGTCGTGGGTGAGCGCCACCTCGCCTGCGGCGGTGGGGTAGCGGCCGCTGCGCACGCCGAGGGTCGGTCGACTGAAGGTGCCGTGCGGATCGGTGTCGCGCACGTCGAGCGGGCGCACCGATCCGGGCAGCGCGGTGCTGGTGTGCGCGATCACGTCGACCGCGCCGAACCGCTGGCGAACGCTCGCGATCGTGGACGTCGCCGAGGCCGCGTCGGCGGCATCCACGTGGGCCTGCGCGGTCGCGCTGCCGTACTCGCCCGCCGAGTCGGAGGTGGCGTTGACGGCGATCGTCAGCCCGGCGACCGCTGCGGCGACGGCAACCGTCAGCAGGGTGAGCACCAACAGCTGCTGGCGCCACTCGCGACGGAACAGGCGCAGCGCCCACCGGGTGACGGCGCGTCGCGCCGCGAGGTTGCCGGTCACGACGGTTGGCCGCCGGCCATGAGCAGCGACTCTGGCCCGGGCGCGGCGCCGGTCTGGTCGACCGCGCGTCCGTCGCGGATGAACACCACCCGGTCGGCCCAGGCGGCGAGGTTGGCCTCGTGCGTCACGACCACACCGGCCGCGCCGTGACGGCACGCCTCGCGCAGCAGGCGCATCACCGACTCGCTGTTGACCGAGTCGAGCGCACCGGTCGGCTCGTCGGCGAGCAGCAGCGAGCGCTCGCCGACGACCGCGCGAGCGATCGCCACCCGCTGCCGCTCACCGCCGGACAGATCGTCGGGGAAGTGCTCGGAGCGTTCGCGCACGCCCAGCCGGTCCAGCGACTCCAGCGCGATCTTGCGGGCATCACGCGCGCCCATCCCGTCGAGCTCCAGCGGCATCGCCACGTTCTCCGCGGCGGTCAGCCCGGCCAGCAGGTTGAAGTCCTGGAACACGAAGCCGATGGAGCGGCGGCGCAGCCGGGCCCGGTCCTTGGCGGACATGTTCCCGAGGGGGCTCCCGTCGACGAGCACCTCGCCCGACGTCGGATCTTCGAGGCTGCCGGCGATGGTGAGCAGGCTGCTCTTGCCGGAGCCACTCGGGCCCATGATCGCGACGAGCTCGCCGCGGTCGACGCACAGGTCGAAGTCGCGCAGGGCGTGCACAGCGGCCGGCCCGTCGCCGTACACCTTCGAGACCCGGCGGAGCTCCAGCATGACGGTCACGACCGTGCCCCGTGGCGCCGGGCCGAGCGGCGACCGGCCTCGATCAGCGAGTTCGCCGGCTCGGCGGCGACGACGTCGGCCGCCGCCGCCGGGATGCGCACGTCGTGGCGGGCAAGCCGTGCCTCGGCGGCGTCCAGCCAGCGGATCGCTCCGTCGATGCGGAACAGCTCGGCGTCGACGACCAACGCGAGGGCGACGTCGTCTTCGGACGCGTCGGCCTTCACCCCGGTGTAGCGCTGCATCAGCTCGACGAGGTGCCGGCGGTGGGACTGGATCACGTCGCCCACGGCGATGCCAGGGACCTGCACGGCGACGAGCACCTTGATCACCAGCTCGTCGCGCGGCGGTTGGCTCTCGTCGGCCGGCGTCTGCAGCCACTCGACCAGCTCGTGCCGGCCCGGCTCGGTGATGCGGTAGCCCTTCTGCGGCCCGTCCTCGGCGTCCTCGGAGGCGACGAGGCCGTCGCGCTCCAGCCGCTGCAGGGTCGTGTACACCTGGCCGACGTTCAGCGGCCAGACCTCGCCGGTGCGGGCCTCGAACTCGTGGCGCAGCTGGAGGCCGTACTTGGGACCATCGCTGAGCAGCGCCAGCAGGGCGTGGCGGACGCTCATCGTGTCGCCGATCCGTCGGAGATGTACATGTGCATACGTCGTAGGATACTCAGTATCCTCTCCCTGTCAAGGCCGTGTCCTCAGCGAGCGGCGGCTGCTCGATCGGCGATGCTGCGCGCGGCGGCGCGGTGGGTGGCGTCGATGGCCGCGCGCTCGCCCGTCGACAGCAGGTCGAACTGCAGGCCGCGCCAGAGCGCGACGACCTCGCGGCCGAGCAGCCTGGCGGTGGCCGTGGGGACGCCCTCGGCACGGAGCACCTTGGTGACCCGCGCCGTCCACTCCTTGCCGACGATGTCGAGGTAGGTGCCGAACCGACCGGGATGGTGTGCGGCGAGCCCGAACGACTCGAAGAAGAGCCGCATCGGCACGACGTTGCGCGGCGCGCTCAGGGTTCGCCACGCATCGTCGATGCGATCAGCAAGCGGCCGTTCGGCCTCGTCGAGCAGGTCGATCGCGCGGACGAGATCGGGGTAGCGAGCCGTGGCCGCGTCGAGCGCGCTCGTGATGAGCGCCTCCTTCGAGCCGAAGTAGTAGAGCAGCATCCGGTTGTTCGAGCCGACCGCCTTGCCCACGCTGCGCAGGGTGAGATCGCCGACGCCGTGCTCGAGGCAGTAGTCGGCGACGAGGCCGAGGAGGCGGTCGCGTTCGCCGATGTCAGCGCTCATGAACCGGACGTTAACAGTTGCGGATCCGCGCTTGAACCATTCGGTTCAATCTGGTACGTTGAACCGGTCGGTTCACCACGCTCCGTCGGACGTCGCCGATCAATGAAGGAGGCTCCAGCCATGGACCTGCGCACCGTCACCCTCACCCCCCGCCTGGCCACATCGCCGGAACACGCCCGTTCGATCGTCGCCCTCGACGGAGCCGCCGTCGTCGGCGGCATCGCATCACTCGAGGACGCTGTCGCGTTCGGCGAGCGGATGCTCGGAGAGCGCTGCATCCGGGTCCGCCCGCAGTTCGAGGCGACGAAGGCGTCCCAGGACAAGGAGACCGCTGCGTTCGCTGCGCTCGGCGCCGACGACAAGGGTCGCGAGCGGTACCAGGGGACCCACACCGACATGCAGCCCGCGCACTACGACGGCTTCGGCTTCGGCGACTTCGCACCCGATCACATGTTCCTGTGGTGCGAGCGCCCGTGCACCATCGGCGGCGCGTCGTTCCTCGTCGACGGGCTGGCGCTCGTCGAGCTGCTCACCGCCGACGACCCCGCGTTGGGGCACATGCTGTGGAACACCGACATCGACCACTCCGAGCCGCACTTCCCGAACGGCGCGATCTCGCCGATCGCCCGCGTCCTGCCCGGCGGCCGGTACCAGGTGCGCGCCCATCCCTCGCAGTTCCCTGTCGAGGGCAGCGACGTCGCGTCCGTGCAGCCGATGCTCGATCGTTGGATGTCGGCGGTCGACCAGGCCCGGGCCACCGGCTCGCGCTTTCGCGTCGTGCCCGGCGAGATGATCTGCATCGACAACTACCGGATGTTCCACGGCCGAGACGGCTACATCGACGAGGACCGCAAGCTGCACTCCATCTGGTCGTGGTCCACGTCAGCGATCGCCGTCCCCGCCGGCGAGCTCGACATCTCCAAGCCCGACCTCCCGGTCGCCGTGTCCGCCTGACGGCTGAGGGCCGACAGCAGTCGCCTCAGCTGCCGACGAGCGCGTAGTCGTTGTCACCACGCTTGCGGTAGGCCTCCTGGCGGTTCATCGTGTGCGCACCGGCGGCCACCGGCTCGTACCGCGGACCCTCGGCGCCGATGCACGAGGGTGCAGGGGCGATGATCGCATCGAGGCGCGGGTAGTGGAAGTAGACCAGCGCGAGGCGGCTCGCCGACGCCGCGACCGAACGTGGCGGGTTGACGACTCGGTGCACGTTTGCCTTGATCCTGCGGTTGGTCCAGCGCGCGAAGAGGTCGCCGACCTGCACGACGTACGCGTCCGGCGGGATCACGACGGGCGTCCACTTCTGCTCGCCGAGGTAGACCTCCAGCCCGCCCGGCGCCTCGTCGGCGGCGAGGAGGGTGATGCCGCCTCGGTCGGTGTGCGAGCCGACCCGCGTCTGGCCCGGCAGTGGCTCCACCGGTTGCGGCAGGTAGTGGTTGGCGACGAGGTTGGCGAACTGCTGATCGGTCCACGCGGCCAGGTCCTCGTCGGGCAGGTCGAGCACCTCGGCGGCCAGGGTCATCAGCCGGGTCGCGAGGCCGGCGCAGGCGCGGTAGTAGTCGGTCCACGCGGTCACGAACTCCGGCGGGTTCGCCGGCCAGGCCAGGAAGTGGGCCGGATCGCCGCTGAGCTCGAACCGCTCGACGAGGTCGGGGGCGCGCTCGGTCGAGTACTCCTGGCCACCTTCGAACACGGGCTGGTAGCCGGCCCACAGCCCGTCACCCGACCACTGCACCTCTGCCTTCTCCTCGCGCGACAGCGCGAAGAACCCGCGGGCCGCGGCGATGACGCGGCGGCGCAGGTCGAGGTCGATCCCGTGGCCGACGAGCAACGCCGACTGGGCATGTTCCAACGCGCCGACGAGGTCCGTTCCGGCGGACGAGGACGACAGATCGATGGTGGGGACGGTCTCCATGGCCGAACCGTACGGAAACAGTGTTTCGTCGGCGTGACGGCCGCGTACGAGTGTGGTGAAACCTGCGCCCCTCCGATGCCGATCCGGGCCGTCAGGGCTCGTCGATCAGGGCTCGTCGGTGAGGTCCGGCGCCCACGACGAGCCGTTGATGTGCGCGCCCCCGTCGGCGAACAGCGTGTTGCCCGTGAGGTACTTGGAGTCAGCGTCGGCGAGGAACAGCGCGATCGGGGCGATGTCCCCGTACGGATCGCCGATGTAGCCCATCGGGTTGCTCGCATCGGCGGCCGCCACCAGCTCGGGGTGGGCCTCCATGACGAGCTTGAACGTGGCCGACTTCGCCGCCGGGCAGATCACGTTGCACGTGATGCCCGTGCTCGCCCACTCGCGTGCGGCGGTGCGGGTGGTGGCGCGCAGGGCCTCCTTGGCGGCGTTGTACTCGAGCGAGCCCATGTGCGCGTTCACGCCGTTGAGCGAGCAGATGTTGATCACCCGGCCGTAGCCCTTGGCCTTCATGATCGGGAACGCCGCCTGCATCGCCCACAGCGGGCCGCGGAAGCCGACGGCCAGGCCGTGCTCGATGAGCTGGTCGGTCTTGAGCTCGACCTTGCTGATCTTGCCGCCGCCCCAGGCGTTGTTGACCAGGATGTCGACGGTGCCCCAGGCCTCGACAGCCGCGTCGATCATCGCGATGTTGTCGTCCTTCTTGCGCACGTCGGTACGCAGGAAGCGCGTCTCGGCGCCCGTCTTCGCGGCGATCTCCTCGGCTGTGGCCGTGCCGCGCTCTTCGTTCATCTCCGCGATCAGGACGCGTGCGCCCTCCTCGGCGAAGCGCAGTGCGATGCCGGCACCGATCCCGTCGCCGGCTCCCGTGATGACCGCCACTCGCTGGTCCAGACGCCCCATGTCATGCCCCCTGTGTTCGATCGGCGGTGCTCTGCCGCCTGATAGCGAACAATGTTAGAGATCATTGTTCGCGAGATGCAAGGTCGAGCGCTAGCCTCTTGGTGTGCGACGTGCCCAGGCGCTGGAACAGATCGAACGATCCATCGGCACCATCGGCCGTGTGGGGGCCAGCGTGATGTCGGCGCGACGCAGGGCGACGCTCGCCGGCGTCGACGTCTCGGCGCCCGGCATGGGAATCTTGGGTGTGCTCGAACGCAGTGGTCCGCAGCGGGTGTCGTCCATCGCCCATCGCGCAGGCATGGTCGGCACCCAGGCCAGCCGCGAGCTCCGCGCGCTCGAGGCCGCCGGCTACGTCACACGCGACACCGACGGTGCCGACGGGCGGGGAGTACTGGTGTCGATCACCGCCGGCGGCGACGATGCCTACCGCCGGCTGCGCGCTGCGTCGGTGGCCGCGGCGGCCGACGCGTTGTCCGGATGGAGCGCCGCGGACCTGTCCGACCTGGCCCGGATGCTCGGTCGGTTGGCCGACGACTTCAGCGCGGTGCGCGCATGAGCGAGCAGCGTCGCGTCGCGATCGTCACGGGCGTCGGCGCCGGCATCGGTCGCTCCACCGCGCTCGGCCTCGTCCGCGACGGATGCGATGTGGCCCTCGCCGCGCGCAGCGCCGACTACCTCCACGAGGTGGCGGCCGAGATCGAGGCGCTCGGTGGCCGTGCGCTCGCGGTGCCGACGGACACCGGCGACACGGCGCAGTGCCGCGCCCTCGTCGAACGCACTGTCGAGCACTTCGGCCGGCTCGACGTCGTCGTCAGCAGCGCGGCGAAGGGAACACCGCACCACACCATCATGCATGCCGATCTCGCCGATTGGCAGCGGGCCTGGGAGATCAACGTCCTCGGGCCGATCGAGATCGCCCGCACCGCCGTGCCGCACCTCGTCGCCGCCGGCGGGGGAGCGATCGTGATGGTCTCGACACTGGCGGTACGGGCGATCAACCCGGGCCAAGCGGCCTACGCCGCCACCAAGGGTGCGCTCACCATCGCCGCGCAGACGCTGGCCAAAGAGGTCGGCCCGGACAACATCCGGATCAACATCGTGCTGCCGGGCTTCGTGCCCGGTCCGAGCACCGAGACGATGTTCGAGCGCATGGGCGAGCGGTCCGGCATCTCGGGCGAAGAAGCTCGTCAGAAGATGGCGCGCCAGACAGCGTTGCACCGCCTCCCGACGCCGGACGACATCGCCGACGCCATCGTGTTCCTCACCTCCGAGCGCGCTCGCTCGATCACCGGCCAGACGCTCGACGTCAACGGCGGTCAGTGGATGGCCTGAGCCCGGGCTCAGAGGTACCGCTCGCGCAGCGCAGCCGTCGTCGCCACCGGAAGCGCCTCGGCGTCGAGGAGCTCCTCGATCGTGACCGCGGCGAACGTCGACGGGTCCGTGAGCAGTGATCGGTAGTGCGCGCAGGCCTCGACCTGGTCGGCGTTGCCGGCGGCGTGAACCACCACCAACCGTCCCCAGCTCCAGCGACGGTCCTCGTGCTGGAGCATCGCGAGCACCAGCAGGTGCTGCAGCCACATCTCCAGCAAGACGTTGCCGTGCGGCGAGCAGAGGTCGGCGAGCGCATCGGATCGGAACGCCCCGGAGCGCTCGGCGATCGCGAGGTAGTGCGCAGCGCGGATCGGCTTCGGCGTCTCGCGCTTGACCCGCTCGTGGTACCGCACGTACACCCCGACGATGCCCGAGCGTCCGTGGCCGGTGTCGAGCACGATGGCCCCGTCGAACGCGCTCAGGCTGCCGAGGAAGGAGAGGTCCAGCCGCCCGGGGGAGTGGGCGAACCGCACGTCGGCGAAGGCGCCCGGTGCATCCGGCCACCAGGTGCGCACCGCGCGATCAGCCAGGGCCCGATCGGCGGCGAGATCACCGAACAGGTTGAACGCCATCGCGGGGGACGAGAGCAGGTCCGCCCACAGTCCCCGTTGGTCGAAGCTCTGATGCCGCTCGGTGAACGAGATGCGGTGTCGTGCGGCCGCGAGCCCCCCGGGCGTCACGAAGTTCGCACCGCTGTCGCGAGCGAACGCGAGTGGCAGGCGGCTGCCGACCGCCCTCGGCGCCGGACCGCCGGGCTTCGGGGCGATGGGCTGCGATCCGATCGGCAGGCCGTGCGCCTCACGCCACTGCGCCTGGTGGAACCGCGCCGCGCGACGGAAGGCCGTCGTCGCCGGACGCGCGGGGACGTGATCGCCGCCTCCCAGCAGTGCGCCGCCTCGAGCTCGGCGCGTGTGACGTGGTCACGCATGAGCGGGCATCGCGATCGGTGGATGGGCGAGCAGGAACCCCACCACGTCCGTCTCGTCGACGGCGTTGTGGATCATCGCGGCGAACCCGGGGTTCGACATCGTGCCGAGCCCGGCGAGCGAGCGGACCAGCTCGCCCGCCTGGTCGACGAGGCGGTCGTCCGGGGTCGCGCCCGACGTGAGGAACACCATCGGGCTGACGAACGGGCTGCCGCCGTAGCGCATCCCGTAGAAGTTCTGTGAGGCGTCGAGGAAGATCTCCTGCAGCGTGCCGGCCTTGCCGGGCAGGTACACGACGCCGTCGAGTGCGATCGTCAGCAAACCGTCCTCGCGCAGGCTGTTCGAGAAGTACTTGGCGATGCGCGTCGCGAACGGGTTCGTCGGCTCGAAGCCGTAGTACCACGTCGGCACCGAGAGGCTGTCCCGGCCCATCGCCGCATGGCGTTCGGCGATGCGCAGTGCCGCGGCGCGGTACGTGCGGACGTCGGTGATGTCGGCTGCCGCGGCCAGCTCGCCGAGCGCACGATCGAGCTCGGCGTCCGATGCATCGGCCATGAACGCGCCGAGGTTGGCGGCCTCCATCGCTCCTGGCCCGCCGCCGGTGACGACGAGCCGCCCGGCCGCGGTGAGCTCGCGGCCGAGCCGCACTGCCTGCCGGTAGCCAGGATCGCCGCGCCGGAGGTCGTGGCCGCCCATCACCCCCACGACGTGGCGTTGCAGCCGGTCGCCGAGCCACGCGTCGACCGCGGTGTCGATGGCGAGATCGTGCAGGCGCTGCGCGGCAGCGTCACCGGCCGGCATCGGCGACCGGCTGTCGACGTCGAGGTAGTAGGCGTAGATCCGGTGATCGAGCGACGCCTCCGGCGGGTCGGCGGAACCGCCGAGCAGCATCGCCGGCCGGTACAGGTCGGGTTGGCGCGGATCGAACGGGAGCTCGCTCACGACCGGTCAGGTGCGGGTGAAGTTCGGGGTGCGCTTCTCCGCGAACGCACGTGGGCCTTCCTTCGCGTCGTTGGTGGCGAACACGGCCTGGCCGTATTCGAACTCGTACGCCAACGCCTCCTCCTCGGTCATCCCGTCGGTGTCGTGCAGCGTCTTCAGCACGGCCTCGACGGCGAGCGGGCCGGCTGCGCAGATCGTCGCGGCGATGGCCTTCGCCGCGGTCAGGGCCTCACCGTCGGGCACCACCGAACCGATCAGCCCGAACTGCAGCGCCTCGGCGGCGGTGATGTGCTTGCCGGTGAGCAGGATCTCGGCGGCCACGGTGTACGGGATCTGGCGGCGGAGGCGGACGGCCGAGCCGGCCATCGGGTACAGCGACCAACGCACCTCGCTCACGCCGAAGCGAGCTGACTGGCCGGCAACGCGGATGTCGGTGGCCTGCAGCAGCTCCGTGCCGCCGGCGATCGCGACGCCTTCCACCGCGGCGATCAGCGGCTTCGTCGGCCGGTAGTGGCGGAGCAGGCCCTTCCAGTGGATGCCGGGGTCGGCGGCCATGCGCGCCGGCACGTCGATCTCGGGATCGAGATCCCCGCCGTCGCCCGACATCGCGCGGAGGTCGGCGCCGGACGTGAAGTCGCCGCCGGCCCCCGTGAGGATGATGCAGCGGATGTCGGGATCGCTCGATGCCTCGACCATCGCGTCGTACATCCGGATCAACATCGCGCCGCTCAGCGCGTTCTTGCGGTGCGGGCGGTTCATCGTGATGACCATCGTCTGGCCGTCACGTTCGACGAGTGCGTCGGGCACGGGACCTCCTGGGTTCGAGAGAGGTGCCAGCTTCACCCACGGGTCGCGGCTGTGCCGAACCGGGATGCCGGGACCCGGCCGTCGGCAGATCGAACCTGTGGGATGCTGTGCCGATGGCCGCGACATGGCAGGACCTCACGATCGAGCCGGCGTCCGCGCCCGTGCACGGTGAGCCGGATCCACGGCGGTGGATCGTGCTCATCGTGCTCTGCCTGGCGCTGCTGGTGGTCGGCATCGACGGCACCATCGTCAACGTCGCCCTGCCGTCGCTCGTCCGCGAGCTGAACGCGTCGTCCAGTCAGCTGCAGTGGATCGTCGATGCCTACACCATCGTGTTCGCGAGCTTCCTGCTGATCGCCGGCAACACGGGCGATCGCCTCGGCCGCAAGCGGTGCTTCATCGTCGGGCTCGTCGTCTTCGCCGGCGGGTCCCTCGGCTGCTCGCTGGTGTCGAGCGCCGGATCGCTCATCTTCCTCCGCGCCCTGCAGGGCCTCGGCGCAGCCTTCATCATGCCGGCCACCTTGTCGATCCTCGCCAACGTGTTCACCGACGCCGCGGAGCGGGCCCGGGCGATCTCGCTGTGGGCCGGCGTGTCCGGGCTCGGGGTGGCGATCGGCCCGCTCGCCGGCGGCTACCTCCTCGGCCACTTCTGGTGGGGAGCGATCTTCCTCGTCAACGTGCCGCTGGTCGCGATCGCCGTCATCGCCGCGGTCGTCATCGTCCCCGAGTCGCGCGACGAGCACGCCGCGAAGCTGGACCTCGTCGGCACCACCCTGTCGGTCGTCGGCCTCGTGTCGCTGCTGTACGGCATCATCGAAGGGCCGTCGCGGGGCTGGACCGAGCCCATCGTCGTCATCGCGTTCGTCGTCGCGGTGGTGGTGCTGACCAGCTTCGTGGTGTGGGAGGGCCGCACCGATCACCCGATCCTGGACGTGAGCTTCTTCAAGAACCCGCGCTTCACCGCGGCATCGGTGGCGGTGACGCTCGTGTTCTTCGCGATGTTCGGATCGCTGTTCTTCGTCAGCCAGTACCTGCAGTTCGTGCTGGGCTACTCGGCGCTGAAGTCCGGTGCCTGCCTGCTGCCGGTTGCAGCGACGTTGATGGTGACGGCGCCGCTCAGCGCGAAGCTCGTGGCCCGCGCCGGCACGAAGCGGGTGGTCACCTTGGGGCTCGTGCTCGTCGCGGTCGCGCTCCTGGTGTTCTCGCGGGTCTCCGACTCCAGCGGCTACGGCCTGGTCGCCCTGGTGCTCGTGATCATCGGCGTCGGCATGGGCCTCGCGATGGCGCCCGCCACCGACTCGATCATGGGCTCGCTGCCGCCGGAGAAGGCCGGCGTCGGCTCGGCGATGAACGACACGACGCGCGAGATCGGCGGAGCGCTCGGTGTGGCCATCATGGGCAGCATCACCGCGGCCGTGTACGCCGCCAAGGTCAGCGAGAGCGCGAGCTACAAGGCGCTCCTGCAGTCGTCGCCGGCCGCTGCCGCAGCGGTGAAGGATTCGGTCGGATCGGCCTCGATCGTCGCCGCCAAGCTGCCCGATGCGGTGCGGCGGGCCGTCACCGCAGCCGCCAACGATGCGTTCATCCACGGCATCGACCGCACCGTCATCATCGGCGCCGTCATCGCGCTGCTCGGCGCCGGCGTGGCGTACGTGTTCCTGCCGGCCCGCGCCGAGGGCGACGAGCAGCTCGACGAGCTGATCGACGCCGCGGCGTTGCGGCTCGAGGATCCCGCGCAGCGGCTCGGCCTCGCCCGCGCCGCGCTCGGGCTGCTCGCCGATGCGGGCATGTCGAGCCTCACCTATAGCGGCATCGCTGCCCGCTCGGGTGTGGGTACGGCGACGCTCGAGCGCTACTGGACCAACCGGGTCGATGCCGTCACCGATGCGCTGGCGGAGGTGTTCAACGCCCATCCGGTGGCCGACACCGGCGACATCCGCGCCGACCTGTACGCCTACGTCCACGCCGTCGGGGAGGTGCTCTCCGCACCGCGCGCCCGGCAGGTGCTCGGTGCGCTGGTGGCCGAGGCCGCGACGGATCCCGCGCTGGCCACGGCGCTGCGCGACCGCGTGGTCGCGCCGCGCCGTGCCGAGCTGGCCCGCCGGCTGAACGCCGACCTACCGCGCCTGCGCGTGCCGATCGAGGTCGCGCTCGATCAGCTCGTCGGGCCGATCTACCACCGGGCGCTCATCGTCGACGCGCCAGTCGGCGACGACCTCGTGCGCGCCGTCGTCGACGGCGTGGTGTGGGGCGATCCGGTGTCCGCCGACCCGGCAATTGGCGTCGCGTCGGGCGATCCGGCGCTGGGCGACGGTTCGTAGCGACACGAGCAGGCCGGTCCAGCCCGCCAGCACCGCCGGCACGAGCTCCTCCACCGGCACGCCGGCGATGTGCGCGAGCATCAGGCGGTCGCAGGCTCGCCAAGCGCCGCGGCAGGCTCGTACGCGTCGTGGCGACGCATCCAACCCGGCGTCTCGTTGCGGCCGAGCGGGGCGCGGTCGAGCCACTGGTACATCCCCCACATCGCATCGAGCCCACGGGCGTACGCCGAGTACGTGTGGTGGACGACGCCCTCGTGCATCACGAACGCGCTCATCCCCGGTGCCTCGCCCTCGCGCATCGGCGCGGGAAGCTCGCGGAAGTTGTGCTCCGTCAGCGGATGCTCGTCGGTCCCCGACACGTGGAAGTCGACGTTGAAGTCGCTGCCGGACGACGACGCCCAGGGCACCGTCCAGCCCATCCGCTCGCGGTAGGCGAGCAACGTGGCGAGGGGCGCGCGGGACACCGGGACCCAGGCCACGTCGTGGTGCTCGAGGTGGACACGCGCGAGGTCCATGTGATCGACGAGCGACGAGCAGCTCGGGCAGCCTTCGTCCCAGTCGGGTCCGAACATGAAGTGGTAGACGATGAGCTGCGAGCGGCCACCGAACAGCTCCTCGAGTGTCTTCGGGCCGTCCTCGGTGTCGAACGTGTACACCTTGTCGACGGGTACCCACGGCAGTGCCTGCCGCTCCGCGGCGAGCGCGTCGCCGAGGCGGGTCAGCTCCTTCTCGCGCACGAGCAGGGCACGTCGTGCGGTGTCCCAGTCGCTGCGGGTTCCGATGTACGGGGTCATGTGGTTCTCCTTGTGTTGGTGCGCGCGAGGGCGCGTGAGATCAGGGATGGGTCCGTGCGTCGTCAGACGCGTCCTGTGGTGACCGGGGCGCCGTGGCGCGTCAGGTGTGTTCGAGCAGCGCCTGCAACTTGGCCAGTGTCTGGCTCCAGCCGGTGTTGACGGAGGCGTCGTCGAGCGGTTGGGTGTACGGGAGGCGCTCGTGCTCGAGCCGCAGCGCCGTGCCGCCGTCCGCCGCATCGCGCAGGGTGATCCGCAACGTGGTGTCCTCGCCGTCGGGATGGAAGCGGAAGGTGAGCACGATCCGTTCGTCGGGGACGAGCTCCTCGATCACCGACGAGAACGTGTGCGGCTCGCCGGCGGTGTCGATCATGTCGACGACGTGCACGCCACCGACGCGCTCGTCGACGGTGGCCAGCGTGGCGGCGAAGTGGTCGGGACCCATCCAGCGGGCGAGGACGACGGGATCGAGCCAGGCCCGGTACACCATGGCGCGGGGCGCAGCGATGACCCGGTCGATGGTGACGGCGAACCGGGTCACTGGTCCTCCCCGGTGAGCAGCCGCTCGAGCCGATCGAGGCGTTCCGTCCAGAACTGCTCGTAGAGGGCCACCCACTGCCGGACCTCGGCGAGTGGCTCCACGCGGAGCCGGCAGATCGTGGTGCGACCTTCGATCCGCCGCTCGACGAGACCGGCGCCCTCGAGCACCTTGAGGTGCTTGGACACCGCGGCGAGCGAGATGTCGAACGGGTCCGCCAGATCGCCGACGGTGCGTTCGCCGAGCGCCAACGTGCCGAGCATCGCCCGGCGCGGTTCGCTCGACAGGGCGTGGAACACGTCGTCCAGAGTCTCAACCATGTGGTTGACAGTATGGGATCGACGGGCGACTGTCAACCATCTGGTTGATTGTTCCTGCGACGATCACTTCGCGCCGTCCGCTGATCTGACGCCGCGTCAGATCTGTTATCTTGCGCGCTGTCGTTCGTTTCCGGGGGGATTCCATGAACAGGCTCAGACCAGTCCGCGCGCTTGCCGCGCTCACCACCTTGGCGCTCGTCGCCGCTTCGTGCGGCAGCGACCGCAAGAGCGCTGACAGCACCACGACGGCAGCGGCGGCGGTGACCACCACCATCGCACCCGTCGACACGGCTGCACCGGCGTCGAGTGCCGCGGCACCCGGCACCAGCACCGCGGGCACCAGCACCGCCGACACCGGCACGGCCACCACCGAGGCCACCGCCACCACGGAGGCGGCCACGACCACCACCGTGCCCGCCGGTCCGATGTTCGGCGACGCACCCTGGCCGTGCGGCAAGGGCGATGGCAACAACACCGACGACGGCACCGAGGTCGGGGTCACCAAGGACTCGATCACCATCGCCGGTGGCGACGATGCCGGATACTCCGGTTCGCCCGGCCTCAACCACGAGATGACCGATGCGATGAAGGCGATGGTCGCGAAGTGCAACGAGCTCGGCGGCATCAACGGTCGTCAGATCAAGTTCAACTACTACGACGCCCAGCTGCTCAACGTCGGCCCAGCCATCCAGGGCGCGTGCGACGACAAGAACTTCTTCCT
>JAOBWK010000024.1 GCA_025463305.1 Ilumatobacteraceae bacterium | reverse complement strand
ACGGTCTTGCCGACGCCGGCGCCACCGAACAGGCCGATCTTGCCACCGGCCACGTACGGGGTGAGCAGGTCGATGACCTTGATGCCGGTCTCGAACAGGCGCTTCGACGGCTCGAGCGCATCGAAGTCGGGGGCCGGGCGGTGGATGTCCCAGCGCTCGATGTCGTCGAAGTCCTTGTTGTCGCCGTCGAGGACCTCGCCCCACACGTTCCAGACGTGGCCGAGCGTGCGGTTGCCGACAGGCACGTTGATGCCGCGGCCGGTGTTGCGCACCGGGGTGCCGCGGACCAGACCGTCGGTCGGCTTGAGGCAGACGGCGCGGACTCGGCTCGAGCCGAGCTGCTGGGCCACTTCCGCGAGCACGACGACCGGCTGGCCCTCGACCATCACGGTGAACTCGACCGCGTGGTTGAGCTCGGGCAGCGAGCCGCGCGGGAACTCGACGTCGATGACGGGTCCGGCGATGGCGACGACCCTGCCGTCTTTGCGATCTGTCTCAGTCATGGTCATGGCTGTGGTCCTTGTGTTTCGGGGTGTCTCGAGAAAGGGGTGTGTGCTCGGAGATCGCGTGCGCTCAGTTGGCGGACACGGCGTCGAGGTCGATGTAGCGGACGTGCTTGTCGCCGCCACCTCCGAGGGCCTCGGCACCACTGACGATCTCCATGATCTCGGTGGTGATCGAGTCCTGGCGGGCGCGGTTCATGATCCGGGCGAGGTTCTTGATCAGTTCCTCGGCGTTGTCGGTGGCGCTCTTCATCGCCCGCTGCTTGAAGGCGTACTCACTGGCGGCCGCGTTGAGCAGGGCGGCGTAGATGCGTGCCTCGACGTAGCGCGGCAGCAGAGTGTCGAGGATGGTGCCGGGATCCGGCTCGAACTCGTAGTCGCCCGTCGCGCCGTCGGTGCCGGCCTTGCCGTCGCCACCCGCGGTCGTGCTGGAGTCGAGCGGCACCAGCGGGCGCAGCACGACTTCCTGCGAGCCGGTGGAGATGAAGCGGGTGTACACCAGCTCGACCTTGTCGACGACGCCGTCGGTGAACAGCGAGACGACGAGCTGACCGATGTCCCGGGCGTTCTCGTACGACGGGCTGTCGCTGAAGCCGCCGAAGCTGGCTGCACGCTTGTAGCCGCGGAACTTGAAGTAGTTGTCGGGCTTCCGGCCGACGGCCACGATCGTGTAGTCGCGGCCGGCCAGCAGATCGGCCTTGATCTCACCCTCCGCCGCACGCTGCACACCGGCGTTGTAGCCGCCGCACAGGCCACGGTCGGCAGCGATCACCACGTAGCACGTGGTCTTGATCTCGTCGCGGCCCGCGAGCAGCGGCGAGCTGGAGCCACCGCCGGCAGCGGCGAGGTCCTTGACCACCGCGGTGATCTGATCGCTGTACGGCACGGCGGCCTGCACGCGCTGCTGAGCCTTCACGATGCGAGACGCCGCGATGAGCTCCATGGCGCGCGTGATCTTCTTCGTGGCCTGGACGCTGCGAATGCGTCCGCGAAGAATGCGCTCCTGACCGCCGGCCACGTCTTACTCCGTCGCCAGGGTCTTGTTGCTCTGCGCGTCGCCGACTTCGCCGGCAGCGGTGCTGGTCGGGTCGACGGCCTTGGCCGCAGCGGCGGCAGCCGTCGAGGCGACGAACTGCTCCTTGAAGGTGGCGATGAGATCACCGAGCTCGGCGGGAACATCGGCCTTCGGGTTGCTGCGCATCCCGGCGAGGACGCCGGCGTTGCGGTTGCGCATGAAGTCGAGCAGACCGGCCTCGAAGGCCCGCACCTGGTTGACCGGCAGGTTGTCGAGGTAGCCCTTCGTACCGGCGAACACGACCACGACCTGCTCTTCGACCGGCATCGGGCTGTTCAACGGCTGCTTGAGCAGCTCGACGAGCCGATAGCCGCGCTCGAGCTGGGCCTTGGAGATCGCGTCGAGCTCGGAGCCGAACGTGGCGAACGCCTCGAGCTCGCGGAACTGGGCGAGGTCGAGCTTGAGCGTGCCCGACACCGTCTTCATCGCCTTGATCTGCGCAGCACCACCCACGCGGGACACCGAGATGCCCACGTCGACGGCCGGACGGACGCCGGACTTGAACAGGTTGTCCTGGAGGTACACCTGGCCGTCGGTGATCGAGATCACGTTGGTGGGGATGTACGCCGAGACGTCACCGGCCTTGGTCTCGATGACCGGGAGGGCCGTGAGCGAACCGGCGCCACGCTCGTCGCTGAGCTTGGCGGCACGCTCGAGCAGGCGGCTGTGGAGGTAGAACACGTCGCCGGGGTAGGCCTCGCGGCCCGGCGGGCGGCGGAGCAGCAGCGACACCTGGCGGTAGGCCTCGGCCTGCTTGGAGAGGTCGTCGTACACGATGAGCGCGTGCTCACCGTTCTCCATCCAGTGCTGGCCGATGGCGCAGCCGCCGTACGGGGCGAGGTACTTGAACGGGGCGGTGTCGGATGCCGGAGCGGCGACGACGACCGTGTACTCCATCGCGCCGTACTGGCGCAGCGTCTCCACGGTCTGGGCGACCGTGGAGCCCTTCTGGCCGATGGCGACGTAGATGCACTTCACGCCGAGGCCACGCTGGTTGATGATGGCGTCGACGGCGACGGTGGTCTTGCCGGTCTTGCGGTCGCCGATGATCAGCTGGCGCTGGCCACGGCCGATCGGGGTCATCGCGTCGATCGACTTGATCCCGGTCTGCAGCGGCTCGTGCACGGGCTTGCGGCCCATGATGCCGGGGGCCTGGATCTCGACACGGCGCTGGATGCCGCCCACGATGTCGCCCTTGCCGTCGATCGGATGACCGAGTGCGTTGACGACCCGACCGATCATCGCATCGCCGACCGGCACCGAGAGGATGCGGCCGGTGGCCTTGACGGGCTGGCCCTCTTCGATCGCGTCGGCGTTGCCGAGGATGACCGCGCCGATCGAGTCCTCGTCGAGGTTCAGGGCGAGGCCCACAGAACCGTCGGCGAACTCGAGGATCTCGTTGACGCCACAGTCGGGCAGACCCGAGACGCGGGCGATGCCGTCGCCGACCTCGGTGACGCGGCCGACGGTGCGGGCCTCGAGCGAGGGCTCGAAGCCCTCCAGGTTCTTCTTGAGTGCTGCGGCGATGTCGCCGGCGCTGAGTGTGAGCTCTGCCATGTCGTTTCCGTTCTGGTGTGCGCGGCTTAGAGCCGGGCCTTCAACTGGTCGAGGCGGGTACGGACGCTGCCGTCGATGACGGTGTCGCCCACGGTGGCGATGATCCCGCCGAGGACGGAGGGGTCGACGACCACTTTGAGGTTGACCTGCTTACCGGTGGCGTTGGCCAGCGCGGCACGGAGGCGGTCCTCCTGGTCGGGCGTGAGGGCCACCGCGGTGCGGGCCTCGGCCACTTCGAGGTTCTTCGAGCTGCTGGCCCGAGCGACCAGCACATCGATGATCGCCGGCAGGTCGCTGCCCCGGCCGGAGCCGACCACCATGCTGACGAGCTGGGTGGTGGTGGAGGTCGCCTTGCCGCCGAGGAGATCCTCGACGATCGCCTGCCGCTTGGCGGCCGGGATCATGTCGTCGGTGAGCGCGTTGCGCAGCGCGTCGCTGCTCTCGTAGCTGCGCGCGAAGCGGAACAACTCGTCTTCGACCTCGTCGAGCGAGCCCTCGGCCCGAGCGATCTCGAAGAGCGCCTTGGCGTAGCCCTCGATGCGTGCGTCGTTCATGCGGATGCACTCCCTGCCATGGATCCGGCCTTCTGGATGAATGCTTCGATCAGCTGCTGATGCGTCGCTTCGTCGATCGACTCGGCGACGGCACGCTCCGCGGCCGCAGATGACAGGCGCGAGATCTCGGCGCGCAGCTCGTCGCTCTGACGACCCTTGGCGGTCACGATGTCGGCGGCGGCACGCGCGTGCAGCTCGGCGATCTCGTCGTCGAGGCGGGTGTTGAAGTCGGCGACCAGCGCCTCGGCCTGAGCGGCCGCCTCGGCCAGGAGGCGTCCACGCTCGGCACCGATGTCGCCGAGTGCCTGGCGGATGTCCGCGGCCTCGGTGGCCGATGCCCGCTTGTCGTCGGCGGCGCCGTCGAGCTCTTTCTGGATCTTGGCCGTGCGAGCGGCGAGGGCCTTGGTGACGGCCGGTCCGGCGAACTTGATCAGCAGGGCGAAGACGAGGATGGAAGCGATGCCGCCGTAGATGATCTCGGCCGTCTCCGGCCAGAACGAGCTGTGGGTGACGATGCCATCGCTGTCGATGGTCACGTTGCCCTCGGAGACGAAGTGGCCGATGCCGGCCTGAAGGATCGTGTGGATGCTCATCGGCTGGCTCCTGCGCTCATGACCTCGTCGACGACCCGGCTGACGAGTGCAGCGTCCGGTGCCTTGCCGACGGCAAGGGTGATCGCGCTGGAGCTGACCTCGGCGACGGCGCCCTGGATCTGGCTCTGCACGGCGGCACGAGCGGCCTCGTTGTCCGCTGCGGCTGAGGCGCGCAGTGCGGCGATCTCGACGTTGGCGGCGGCGATCCGCTCGGTGCGCTTGGCTTCGAGCTGCTGACGGGCGGCGTCGATGGTTGCCGCAGCCTCGGCCTTGGCCGAAGCCAATTGCGTCTGGTACGCAGCGACGTCGGACTTGGCTGCGATGCGGGCGGCATCGGCCTGCTCGTGATCGTCGCGGATGCCGGAGTAGCGAGCGTCCATCCCCTTCTTGAGCTTGGGGAACGCGATGTAGCGCATGACCAGCGCGAAGACGATGAACGCGCCGCCACCCCAGATCAGTTCCTTGACCTCGGGCTTGATCGGGCTCGGGCCGGGCGCCGCGGTCTCGACCGTGGCGTGCGCGATCCCGTCCTTGGCCACCAGACCGTCAGTGCTGGGGGTGGCGTTCGGGTCGATCGTGGTCGCGGAGGCCGCCTGGGTTGTGGTTGTCTCTTGCGCAGGTGGCGTGGTGGGCGGCGTGGTGGACAAAGTCACCGTGAACGCCTCACCGACCTGGGTGACGACTGCTGTCAGCACGTCATCTCCTTGGTGATTGCCCCCGGAGGGGCGTGGACGGATGGACTCAGAGACCGATGAGGATGAAGACCACGAAGCCGATGAGGGCCAGGGCTTCGGTGAAGGCGATGCCGAGGAACATGGTGGTGCGCACCATGCCGGCTGCCTCGGGCTGACGAGCCATGGCTTCGAC
>JAOBWK010000018.1 GCA_025463305.1 Ilumatobacteraceae bacterium | reverse complement strand
GGATCAGCCTGTCGATCAAGCAGGCCGCCGAGGGTGGCGAGCTCGCCGAGGAGTACCGCCAGCACTTCGAGATGGACGAGCACGGCAACTGGGCCGTCGGCGCCGACGATGTCGAGCGCGAAGCCGCTTGGGCCGAGTACTACCAGGAGAACGGCGAGGAGCCGCCTGCCGACGGTGCCGAGCCGGTGGCCGTCGCCGCCGCGGCAGAGCCCGACGAGGCCTGAGCCAGTCGCTCACACCGACACCGAATCCCGTTCACTGGGAGGTCGCCCCGGCGGCCTCCCAGTGTCGCGTCCCGGCCAGGTTCGCGTCTCAGGTGATGTGGACGATGCCCATCCGCACGGCCGTGAGCACGGCCTGGGTGCGGTCGCTGGCGTCGAGCTTGTCGTAGATCGACGCGAGGTGGTTCTTCACCGTCTTCTGGCTGATGTACAGGTGCTCGGCGATCTCGGTGGTGCCGAGGCCGTCGACGACGAGCTGCAGCACCTCCTCCTCGCGGGGTGAGAGCAGCGGCTCGGCGAGGTCGCGGTCGTCGCCGCGCACCTGCTGCAGCATCAGCGCGGCGAGGTTCGGGGACAGCACCGTGTCGCCGTTCGTGGCGAGGTGGATCGCCTCGACCACCTCGCTGATCGAGCAGTCCTTGGTGAGGTAGCCGACCGCGCCGGCGCGCAGCGCCTGGTCGACCAGCGTCTTGTCCATGTGCATCGTCAGCATGATCACCCGCTGGCGGGCGTCGGCCTTCATCAACCGCCGGGTGGCCTCGACGCCGTCGATGCCGGGCATCGACACGTCCATGATGACCACGTCGGGGCGGTGCTCGATCGCCAGCCGCACCGCTGACTCGCCGTCGCCGGCCTCGGCCACCACGGTGATGCCCTCGGCCTCCAACCCACGGCGCAGGCCCTGGCGGAGCATCGTGTGGTCGTCGACGAGCAGGGCGGTCAATCCCACCGTGTGCCTCCCGGCTGTGCGGATCCCGTCGGCTGGTGCAGCACGACGCGGATGACGGTACCGGTCGGCGACGAGTCGGTGGTCATCTGCGCGCCGACGCTCGCGGCCCGCTCGCGCATGCCGCGCATGCCGTAGGAGTCGACGCGGCCCGGACCGAACAGGAGCCCGACACCGTTGTCGCGCACCGTGAGCGCCGCTGTCGTGCCGGTCGGTGTCGTGGTGGAGGTCCACTCGACGCCGGCGTGCGATGCCTGGGCGTGACGCTCGACGTTGATCAGCGCCTCACGGGCGATGTGCCACAGCTCGCGCTCCTGGTGCAGCGACAGGCGGGTGCGCTGATCGAGGGTGAGCGAGATGTCGAGACCGCTGCGGCCGCGGACGCGCTCGACGAACTGGCTCAGCGTCTCGGCGAGGTCCTGGGCCTCGGAGACGTCGGCGCGCAGGTCGTACAACGTCTCGCGCACCTCGCCGACCATGCTCGTGACCTCGCTGCGCAGGTCGCGCAGCGCGCCGTCGACCGGCTCGCCCCGCCCGGCCGCGGCGATGGAGCGGTCGATCTCGAACCCGAGGTAGGCGAGCGACGAGCCGATGTGGTCGTGCAGGTCGCGGGCGATCCGCTTGCGCTCCTCGTCGGCCGACACGGTGCGCAACCGCTGGAACAGCTTGGCGTTGTCGATCGCGATGCCGAACGGATCGGTCAGGCCGTGGAGCACCTCGGCCTGCTGCGGACCGAAGTGGTCGGGCTCGGTCGACTCGACGGCGATCAGCCCGACGACGGCGCCGCGTGCGCGCAGCGACGCGTACAGCCCGGACCTGGCCCCCGGATCCATCACCTCGTCGATCGAGGCGACCTGGTCGACGCGCATCGTGCGCGGCGCAGCCAGCGCATCGCGCAGCGGCCGGGGGAGCTCGCTGACGTGCAGCGTGCCGGGCGGCGACCCGGTGGCGCGGATCGTCTCGAACACGTCCGGCAGCTCGGTGCGGAGCAGGATCGTGAGGGTATCGTGGTCGATCAGCGAACGGACCCGCGCCACCGTGGAGTCGAGGACGTCCTCCAGGTCGAGCGACGCCGGCAGGGTGTGCGCGACGCGCTGCAGCGAGAACAGCAGCGCGTTCGCCTCGGCCAGCCGCCCTACCCGGTCGAGCGCGACGAGGCGCTCGCTGGCCGAGCGTTGTGCGGCCCGGAACGACACACCTCCCGTCGCGGTGACGAGCGCAAGGAGCCCGATCCACAGCGCCGAGTCGGGCAGCCCGTCGCGGACGCCGACGGCGTTGAGGTACTGCAGCGACGTGATCGCGGCCGCTGCGCCCATCACCTGCGCGGCGAACGCGGTGCCGCCGACGAACGCAGCGAGCATCGCGGTCGGCACCAGGCACAGCGCGTAGGGTGACGTCCAACCGCCGGACGTGATCACGACGCCGGCGATGATCGCCGCCTCGATGACGGTGCGCATCCGCGCCCGGCTGTCGTTCACGTAGGCGACCGGGCGCCAGATCGCGAAGATCGTGTACGCGACGACGATGACGCCGCACACCGTGAGGTCCCAGTGACGCCAGCCGAACTGGTGGAAGCCGCGGACGAACGAGCCGATGACGGCGGCGATTCGGAACGGCGCGAGCGGAGCGCCTTCCATGACCTCGGCGAGCGTCGCCCGCCCACCGTGGGCCCGATCGGCCTCGGCGAGCGACTGCGGGTTGCGTCGCCGCTCGACCAGCGGCCACGACAGCGGTGCTGAACCGGTGTCGCCATCCACGTGCTGCCCGGCCTCACCGCTCACGTGGTGCCCGGTCTCACCGTCATGTGAGGATGGTAGCGGCGCCGGTTGCTACCGTCCTCGTATGGTCGAGCAGGGCGCAGCACATTGATCGTCGTCGGACTCACGGGGGGCATCGGGTCCGGCAAGTCCACCGTCTCGGCCGAGCTGGCCCGGCGCGGCGCGGTCGTCATCGACGCCGATGCGACCGCACGCGAGCTGCAGCAGCCCGGCCAGGCGGTGTTCGTCGCGATGGTGGATCTGTTCGGTGCCGGCATCATCGCCGAGGACGGCAACCTCGACCGCCTCGCCGTTGCGGCCATCGTCTTCCCCGATCCGGAGAAGCTCAAGCAGCTCAACGCGATCACCCATCCGGCGATCGGTGCGGCGATCCGCGAGCGGATGCGGGCCCAGCTCGGCACGGGCAACGTCGTCGTGCTCGACGTGCCGCTGATGATCTCGAACACCACCTACCCGGTGGCGGGCGTCGCGGTGGTCGATCTCCCGATCGAGACCGCGGTGCAGCGGCTGGTCGAGTTCCGCGGGATGGACGAGGCCGACGCCCGCGCCCGCATCGCTCGCCAGGTGACGCGCGAGGAGCGCCTGGCCATCGCCGACTTCGTCGTCGACAACGCCGGCGACCGGGCGTCGCTCGAGGCCCAGCTCGATCCGCTGTGGGCGTGGATGCAGGCGCTGCCCGCCACCGATCCCGACGATCCGTTGCTGCGCGATCCCGCACCCGATGCGCCGCCGACCGAGGTCCGCGAGGGCCACTTGGGGTGAGGTCCCGCAGCAAATCCCGAACAGGCGTTCGCTGATACACTGGAGCGGTGATCCCGTTCAAGGTGGTGTCCGACTTCGAGCCAGCCGGCGATCAGCCCAAGGCGATCGCCCAGCTGTCCGAGGGCATCGAGCGTGGGGATCGCTTCCAGACGCTGCTCGGCATCACGGGTTCCGGCAAATCCGCCACCATCGCCTGGACCATCCAGTCGGTCCAGAAGCCCACCCTGATCCTCGCCCCGAACAAGTCGCTGGCGGCCCAGCTCGCTCAGGAGATGAAGGAGTTCTTCCCCGAGAACCGGGTCGAGTACTTCGTCAGCTACTACGACTACTACCAGCCCGAGGCGTACATCGCCTCCAGCGACACGTACATCGAGAAGGACTCGTCGATCAACGACGAGATCGATCGCCTCCGCCACAGCGCCACCGCCGCGCTGCTCACCCGGCGCGACACCATCGTCGTCGCGTCGGTCAGCTGCATCTACGGCATGGGCAACCCCGAGGAGTACAAGGGGCAGATGCTCGACCTGAACGTGGGGGTCGACTACGACCAGCGCAGCATCCTGCGCCGGTTGGTGGACCTGCAGTTCGACCGCAACGACATCGCCCTCGGCCGGGGCAAGTTCCGCGTGCGCGGCGACACGATCGAGGTCCACCCCAGCTACGACGAGACGGTCATCCGGATCGAGATGTTCGGCGACACCATCGACCGCATCACGGTGGTGGATCCGTTGACGGGCGAGCAGCTCCGCGAGCTGCCGCGGGTCCAGGTGTTCCCTGCCACCCACTACGTCGCCGGCGAGGAGCGGATGCGCAAGGCCATCACCGGCATCGAGGCGGAGCTGGTGGACCGGCTCGCGCTGTTCGAGACCGAGGGCAAGCTGCTCGAGGCCCAGCGCCTGCGGATGCGCACCCAGTACGACCTGGAGATGATGCAGGAGGTCGGGTACTGCAACGGGATCGAGAACTACTCGATGCACATCGACGGTCGGGTCTACGGCGAGCCACCGTTCACGCTCATCGACTACTTCCCCAAGGACTTCCTCCTCGTCATCGACGAGAGCCACGTGGCGGTGCCCCAGCTGCACGGTCAGTACATGGGCGACCTCGCTCGCAAGAACCAGCTCATCGAGCACGGCTTCCGTCTGCCGAGTGCGCGTGACAACCGGCCGCTGCAGTTCGAGGAAGTGCTCGAGCGCATCCCGCAGTGCGTGTTCCTGTCGGCCACGCCGGCCGCGTACGAGCTGAAGGTGTCGCAGCAGGTCGTCGAGCAGATCGTGCGTCCCACCGGGCTGATGGATCCCGAGGTCGTGATCAAGCCCACCAAGGGCCAGATCGACGATCTGATCGAGCAGGTCAACGCCACCGTCGCCCGCGGGGATCGGGCGCTCATCACCACCCTCACCAAGAAGATGGCCGAGGACCTCACCGAGTACCTGCTCGAGCAGGGCATGCGCGTGCGCTACATGCACAGCAACATCGACACCATCGCCCGCATCGAGACGCTGCGCGGCCTGCGCCTCGGCGAGTTCGACGCGCTGGTCGGCATCAACCTGCTGCGCGAGGGTCTCGACCTGCCCGAGGTGTCCCTCGTCGCCATCCTCGACGCCGACAAGGAGGGCTTCCTCCGCAGCGAGACCTCGCTGATCCAGACGATGGGTCGAGCCGCACGAAACGTCGACGGTCAGGTCATCATGTACGCCGACAAGATCACCAACTCGATGGAGCGGGCCATCGAGGAAACGCAGCGTCGGCGCGTCAAGCAGATGGAGTACAACGCGGCGAACAACATCAACCCGCAGACCATCCGCAAGGCCGTCGGCGACATCCTCTCGATGCTCCGCCCCGACACGGGCTCGCCGCTGCCCGGCAAGGACAAGCGCCGCCAACGCGAGCGCGACAAGGTCCAGCGCGAGTTGAAGTCGTTGCCCCAGCAGGAGCTCGCCCGCCTCATCCAGGCGCTCGAGGAGGAGATGCACGAGGCATCCGTCGAGCTGCGCTTCGAGTACGCGGCCCGCCTCCGCGACGAGATCCAGGAGCTCCGCCGCGAGCTGCGCGACGCCGGCTGACGTGTCGCTCGACCACCCACCGTCCCGACCCCCGACACCCAGATAGGTTCGACCCGATGGCCGACAAGATCATCGTTCGCGGTGCCCGCGAGCACAACCTCCGCAACATCAGCGTCGACCTGCCGCGCGACAAGCTCATCGTGTTCACCGGACTGTCCGGTTCGGGCAAGTCCAGCCTCGCGTTCGACACGATCTACGCCGAGGGCCAGCGCCGCTACGTCGAGTCGCTCAGCGCCTACGCCCGCCAGTTCCTGGGCCAGATGGACAAGCCCGACGTCGACGTGATCGAGGGGCTGTCGCCGGCCATCTCGATCGACCAGAAGTCGGCCAGCCG
The DNA here is from genome assembly GCA_025463305.1 of Ilumatobacteraceae bacterium. Next base: position 43,872 of record JAOBWK010000018.1, on the reverse strand, counting down.
CAACCCGCGCTCCACCGTCGGCACCATCACCGAGGTGTACGACTACCTCCGCCTGCTCTACGCGCGCATCGGCGTGCAGCACTGCGTCAACGACGGCACCCGCCTGCAGCGCCAGACGCCGCAGCAGATCGTCGACCGGATCCTGCTGATGGACGAGGGCACCCGGTTCCAGGTGCTCGCCCCGGTCGTCCGTGGCCGCAAGGGCGAGTACAAGACGCTGCTCGAGGACCTCGCCGGACAAGGCTTCGTCCGTGCTCGGATCGACGGCGAGATCGTCGACATCGGCGAGTTCCTCAAGCTCGACGAGAGCCTGGCCCGCTACGAGAACCATTCGATCGAGGTCATCATCGACCGCCTGGTGCGCCGCGAGGGCATCGAGCGGCGGCTCACCGACAGCCTCGAGACCGCGCTCAAGCTGGCCGATGGCGTCGCCGAGATCGAGATCGTCGGGCTCGACGGCGAGATCGAGGACCAGCTCACGTTCAGCCAGCACTTCGCCTGCCCGCAGTGCGGCACGTCGTACGAGGAGCTTGCCCCGCGCAACTTCTCGTTCAACTCGCCGTACGGTGCCTGCACCGCGTGCGACGGCCTCGGCACCACGTTCGAGATCGACCCCGAGCTGCTCGTGCCGGATCCCGAGCTGTCGATCAACGCCGGCGCGATCGCGCCATGGCGCTCGGCGCACACCCAGTACTTCAACCGGATGATCGAGGCCGTCGCCGAGGTGTACGGCATCGACATCGACGCGCCGTGGAGCGCGATGAACGCCAAGCAGGTCAAGGTGATCCTGCACGGTGTCGAGGGCAACCTCGCGGTCAAGTACAAGAACCGCTACGGCCGGGTGCGTCAGTACTCCACCGCCTACGAGGGCGTCATCCCGTGGATCAAGCGCCGCCACGAGGGTGCCGAGAGCGACTGGAGCCGCGAGCAGTACGAGGGCTACATGCGCCTCGTGCCCTGCCCGACATGCGGGGGAGCGCGGCTCAAGCCGGCCACCCTCGCCGTCACGGTCAACGGCAAGCACATCTCCGAGGTGTGCGAGATGGCCATCGGCGAGAGCGCGAAGTTCCTCGCCGACCTCGAGCTCAGCGAGCGCGACCGGATGATCGCCGAGCGGGTCACCAAGGAGATCAACGCCCGGCTCGGCTTCCTGCTCGACGTCGGCCTCGACTACCTCTCGCTGTCACGGTCCGCCGGCACGCTCGCCGGCGGTGAGGCCCAGCGGATCCGGCTCGCCAGCCAGATCGGCTCCGGTCTCGTCGGCACCCTGTACGTGCTCGACGAGCCGTCCATCGGCCTCCACCAGCGCGACAACCACCGCCTGATCGAGACGCTCATCCGCCTGCGCGAGCTGGGCAACACCGTGCTCGTGGTCGAGCACGACGAGGACACGATCATGACGGCCGACTGGATCGTCGACATCGGCCCCGGCGCCGGCGAGCACGGTGGCAACGTCGTGTACAGCGGTCCGGTCAAGGGCATCCTCAAGTGCAAGGAGTCGATCACCGGGCAGTACCTGTCGGGTGCCCGTTCGGTGCCGGTGCCCAAGCAGCGGCGGGCGCCGGGCAAGGACTGGCTCGAGATCAAGGGCGCACGCGAGCACAACCTGCGCAACATCGACGCGAAGATCCCGCTCGGTTGCTTCGTCGCGATCACCGGTGTGTCCGGCTCGGGCAAGAGCTCGCTGATCCGCGACATCCTGCTTCCGACGCTGATGACGAAGATCTACAAGTCGAAGATGCCAGCGGGCCGGCACACGTCGATCCAGGGCATCGAGCGGCTCGACAAGGTCATCGACATGGACCAGTCGCCGATCGGCCGCACGCCGCGCTCGAACCCGGCCACCTACATCGGCGTGTTCGACAACATCCGCAAGCTGTTCGCCTCCACCCAGGAGGCCAAGGTGCGTGGCTACCTGCCCGGCCGGTTCAGCTTCAACGTCGCCGGCGGCCGCTGTGAGGCGTGCAGCGGCGACGGCACGATCAAGATCGAGATGCACTTCCTGCCCGACGTGTACGTGCCGTGCGAGGTCTGCAAGGGTGCCCGCTACAACCGGGACACGCTCGACATCCAGTTCAAGGGCAAGAACATCGCCGAGGTGCTGGACATGCCGGTGGCCGAGGCCGTCGACTTCTTCAACAACCAGCCCGGCATCGCCCGGTACATGCAGACGCTGGTCGACGTCGGGCTCGGCTACGTGCGCCTCGGCCAATCGGCACCCACGCTGTCCGGCGGCGAGGCCCAGCGCGTCAAGCTGTCGGCCGAGCTCGCCAAGCGCTCCACCGGCCACACCATCTACCTCCTCGACGAACCCACCACTGGCCTGCACTTCGAAGACGTCCGTCGGCTGCTCACCGTGCTGTCACGGCTGGTCGATCAGGGCAACACGGTCCTCGTCATCGAGCACAACCTCGACGTCATCAAGACGGCCGACTGGCTGATCGACCTCGGACCGGAGGGTGGCAGTGGTGGCGGGATGATCGTCGGCGAGGGCACACCCGAGCACCTCGCCACCGTCGCGGCCAGCCACACCGGCCGCTTCCTCAAGCCACTGCTGAGCGCGTCCGAGCTGCCGGCCGTCGAGGTGGAGTCCACGCCGCTGCCGTGGGAGAACCGCCCGGTCACCAAGGCCGCCGCGAAGCGTGCCCGTCAGGTCGAGCAGGACGGTGACGACTTCGACGCGCCGAACATGTTCTCGCTCGAGGGCATCGAAGCCGCCGAGCAGAAGAAGGCCGCCAAAGCCGCCAAGAAGGCCCCGGCCAAGAAGGTGGCGGCAGCGGCGAAGCCGAGGACGAAGACCAAGGCCCTCCGCTCCTAGCACCCACAGCCCGATGGAGGGTTTGCGGTGCACCCGGGTGCACGGCAAACCCTCCGACGGGATCAGGTCGAGCTAGTTGCCGCCCTTGCGGAGGCGCTTGCTGGCTTCGTTGAGCCGCTTCTTCTCGTCCGACGTCAGGCCGTCCATGCCGACGAGGGCGATCTTGTCGAGGATCTTGTCGACCTCGGCCTGGTCCTGCATGGGGCGGTAGACCGGGGCACTCGGCCATGGGCCGTCGACGACGACCTGGCCGCCGCTGCTGCTACCGGAGCCGCCGCTGCTGCGGACGACCTTGCGCTTGCCCTTGCCGCCGCTGGAGCCGCCGCCAGAGCGTCCGGGCAGCTTGATCTGTGGCAGCCACTGGAAGTCGTTGATCATCCCCATGCTGCGCGCCGTCCACACGGCGACGATGATCGAGGCCACGTACACGACGAGCACCTCGGACTGGCGATCGCCGAGCAGCTGGAGGATGTCGATGCCGACGATGACGACGGCGAGGATCCATGCCGGGATGCCGAAGAAGAACGGCATCTTCGGGTTCTCGCACACGAAGACGACGAAGATCGCGATCTCGAGGGCGCGGATGCCACCGTCGGCGACGTTCAGTCCGGTGGCCAGCAACGCGGGGATGACGGTGACGAGCGCGAGCAGCCAGAGGTACCTCACCCGGCCGAGCTGGGACTCGACGCGGCTGCCGAGGTACCAGAAGATGGCGACACCGATGACGGCCGAGAGGCTGGGGTCGTTGGCGAACGGCCACGTGATGAGCCGCCAGATCTGGCCCGACTTCACGTCAGCGGGGAAGAGGACCAGCGGGTTCAGCGACGAGGGGCTCGCGGCATACGCGAAGAAGCTGACGACGCACCCGAACGCGACAATGACCGTGGTGGTGACGTCGATCGAGCCGAGACGGAACCAGGGATCGGAATGGTCGCGGCTGGATGGCATGGAGAACCGGTAGCGGCCAGGCATTGCCCTTCACCCTAGCGTCGACGAGGGCGCTCTCTCCGTCGATCGAACGCCTGTATCATCGAACGGGCATGGTGAAGCGCCCCCCGTCCGGAACCATTCCAGAGGGCCCTGGCTCGTACCAGTTCAAGGATGCCGAGGGCCGCGTCATCTACGTCGGCAAGGCGTCGAGCCTGCGCCAGCGGCTGAGCAACTACTTCCAGGACCCGCGCAACCTCCACGCCCGCACCGCGCAGATGGTGCTCACCGCCGAGACCGTCGAGTGGATCGAGGTCCGCAACGAGGTCGAGGCGCTGATGCTCGAGTGGACGCTGATCAAGCAGCACCGCCCGCGCTTCAACATCCGCCTGCGCGACGACAAGAGCTATCCGTTCCTCGCCGTCACGCTCGACGAGGAGTACCCACGCGCCCTGGTGATGCGCGGCCGCAAGCGCAAGGGCGTCCGCTACTTCGGCCCCTACGCGCACGCCTACGCCATCCGCGACACGCTCGACCTGCTGCTGCGCAGCTTCCCCGTGCGCACGTGCAGCAACGGCAAGTTCGCCGAGCACCAGCGCATCGGCCGACCGTGCCTGCTGTTCCACATCGAGAAGTGCAGTGGACCGTGCGTCGGCGAGATCGACGAGACGAGCTACCTCCAGCAGGTCGACGAGCTGTGCGACTTCCTCGACGGCGACACCGACGAGATCGTCAAGCGCCTGGAGACCGACATGCGTGCGGCCGCCAAGGAGCTGGAGTTCGAACGCGCCGCGCGTCTGCGCGACCGGTGGACCGCGGTGCTGCGCGCGATCGAGAAGCAGCAGATGGTCGGCGAGCGCAACGAGGACATCGACGTGATCGGCCTCGCCGAGGACGAGCTCGAGGCGGCGGTCCAGGTGTTCTACGTGCGCAAAGGTCGTGTGGTCGGCCGCAAGGGGTTCATCGTCGACAAGGTCGAGGACCTCAGCGCCGGTGGCCTGATCGACCGGATCATGGAGGAGATGTACGGCGACGAGCCGCCGCTCGGCATCCCCAAGCAGGTCCTCGTGCCCGTCGAACCCGAGGACGGCCAGACGTACGAGGAGTGGCTCACCCACCTGCGTGGTTCCCGGGTGCAGATCCGGGTGCCGCAGCGCGGCGACAAGCGCGACCTGCACGAGACGGTCACCCGCAACGCCAAGGAGGAGTTCACCCGCCATCGTCTGCGTCGCGCAGCGGACCACAACACGCGCAGCCGGGCGCTCACCGAGCTGCAGGACCTGCTGCACCTGCCCGAGGCGCCGCTGCGGATCGAGTGCTACGACATGGCGCACATGCAGGGCACCGACTACGTCGGCTCGATGGTGGTGCTCGAGGACGGCCTGCCCAACAAGCGCGAGTACCGGCGGTTCAAGATCAAGACGGTCGCCGGCAACGACGACTACGCGGCGATGGAAGAGGTCCTCACCCGCCGCCTGACGGCCTACATCGAGGAGCGCGACCAACCGGTCAACGAGCGCGGCGATCGGCCGGGCAAGTTCGCCTACCCGCCGCAACTGCTGCTGGTCGACGGCGGCAAGGGTCAGCTCGCGGTCGCCGAGCGCGTCGTCAAGGCGTTGGGGTTGGAGGACGAGATCCCGCTCGCATCGCTCGCCAAGCGGTTCGAGGAGGTCTACGTGCCGGGCCGCAGCGAGCCGATCAACGTGCCCCGTGGCGGCGAGGCGCTGTTCATGCTGCAGCGCATCCGCGACGAGGCCCACCGCTTCGCCAACACGTTCCACCGCGAGCTGCGCGGCAAGCGGATGACGAAGAGCTCGCTCGACGACATCCCCGGTCTCGGCGAGACGCGCAAGGCCCGGCTCAGCAAGGAGCTCGGCGGCGTGAACGCCGTCAAGCGCGCGTCCCTCGACACGCTGAAGTCGCTGACGTGGCTGCCCGAAGCAGTGGCCGACGCGGTGTACGCGAAGTTCCACCAGGGCGAGGCCGGGCTCGACGAGATCCTCGCCGGACCGGCGGACGAGTGACGTCGCCCGTAGCTCGTCGGGGCGTCAGCGAACGGCCCACCGCGTGCGCGCGGCGATGAGCCGGGTGAGCGCATCGGCCGGCATCGGTCGAGCGAGCACGTAACCCTGCACGCGGCGGACGCCGAGCTTGCCCAGCTCGACGAGCTGGTCGTTGGTCTCGGCGCCCTCGGCGATGATCGAGAGGTCGAGCGCACCGGCCATCGCGACGATCGCCGCGACGAGGGCCGTGTCGTGGGGATCGGTGCCCAGCCCGTCGACGAACGCCCGGTCGATCTTCACAGTGTCCACCGGGAACTGCTTGAGGTAGCTGAGCGAGGAGTAGCCGGTGCCGAAGTCGTCGATCGCGAGGTCGACGCCGATCGCCTTGATCTCGGCGAGGACTCGGCTGAAGTAGTCGGCGTCCTCCATGAAGACGCTCTCGGTGAGCTCGAGGCAGAGGTCCTCGGGCTGGATCCCGGTGCGGTGCAGCACGTCGCTGATGACCGTCGCGATGTCGGGCGCCAGCATCTGGCGCACCGACAGGTTCACCGCGATCGACATCCGGGGATCGTCGGGATGTCCGCGCCGCATCTGCTGCCACTCGCGCAGCTGACGGCAGGCCTCCTCCAGCACCCATTCGCCGATCGGGACGACGAGGCCGTTCTCCTCGGCGAACGGGATGAACTCGACGGGACCGACGAGCCCGCGCTCGGGATGGTTCCAGCGCACGAGCGCCTCGGCGCTGACGAGGCTGCCGTTGGCGATGTCGATGACCGGCTGGTAGTGCACGGCGAGCTCGCCGCGCTCGAGCGCCCGGTGGAGCTCGGCCGACGTGACCCAGCGCTGCACGGCCTTGGCCCGCAGCGACTCGCCGAAGACCTCGACCCGGCTCCGGCCCCGTTCCTTGGCGAGGTACATCGCCGCGTCCGAGTCGCGCAGCAGGCTGGCGGCCGTCGACGCGTCGTCGGAGAACGCAAGGCCGAGGCTGACCGACGTGTGGATCTCGGTCTCGCCGATCAGGGTCGGGCGGCGGACGAAGTCGAGCACGCGTGCAGCGATCTGTTCCGCCTCGACCTGCGTCACGTCGTCGCACACCACCACGAACTCGTCGCCCCCGAAGCGGGCCACGGTGTCGCCGGGGCGGACGGCGGCGAGGATCCGGCGCGCGATCTCGCGGAGCAGGTGGTCGCCGGACTCGTGCCCGACGGCGTCGTTGACCAGCTTGAACTGGTCGACGTCGAGGAACATCACCCCGAGCTGGGAGTTGCGACGCTTGGCGCCGGCGAGGCCGTGGTTGAGCCGATCGGTGAGCAGCGCCCGGTTCGGCAGCCCGGTGAGGGTGTCGTGCACGGCCTGGTGGGCGAGCTCGATCTCCATCAGCTTGCGCTCGGTGATGTCCTGCAGCTGCACGAAGTAGTACTGCGGCAGCCCGGCGACGTCGCGCACGAGCGTGACGTGGCACGACGTCCACACGATGCTGCCGTCGGGACGCACGTAGCGGCGCTCGTCGTGGAAGGTGTCGTTGCCCAGCACCTCTCGGGCCTGGACCGCGCCGCCCATCCACACCTCGCCGGTCGGTGTGTACTCCGTCCAACGCCGTCCGAGCAGCTGCTCGGCCGGCCTGCCGAGGATCGAGCAGAGCGCGCCGTTGACCCGGGTCGGGATGCCGTGCAGGTCGGTGATGACCGCGCCGATGGCCGACTGCTCGAAGCCGATCTCGAACCGCATCTCGGCGGCCCCGCGCACGCGGTCGGCCTCGACGCGTTCGGTGATGTCGGTCATCGTGCCGGCGAGGCGGACGATCTCGCCGTACGTGTCGGTCTCGGCCACGGCACGCATGTGAACGAAGCGCTCCACGCTGTCCGCCGCGACGACGCGGAACTCGAGGTCGAACGGGCGGCCGATCTCGATCGCGGCCTTCCATGCGCTCTGCATCTCGGCGAGGTCGTCCGGATGCACCATCGACATGAAGACGGGAGCGCTCGGAAGGATGCGCTGGTCGAGCCGGAGGATGCGGAAGAACTCGTCGGACCAGCGCAGGTCGCCGGCGGTGACGTCGAACTCGAAGCTGCCGAGGTGCGCTGTCCGCTGCGCCTCGGAGAGCCGTCGTCGGCTCTGCTCCAACTCACGCTGGACAGCGAGTCGCTCGAGCTCGCCGGCGCGGCGTTCGGAGACGTCGATCGCGACGGCGATGACCGCTTCGAGGTTCCCGTCCGGGTCGAACATCGGCTTGTGGGTCACGTACGTGCTGACCGTGGTGCCGTCGCGCCGGACGAACTCGTAGTCGTGCGACAACGTCCGTCCCTCGCGCATCGCGTCGATGATGACCTGGGCCGTGCTGGCGGCCTCCTTGCGTGGCAAGAGCTCGTACGACTTGCGTCCGATCGCCTCCGCAGCCGTCCAGCCGTACATCTCCTCGGCCGCTCGGTTCCAGTGGATGATGACGCGGTCGAGATCGATCGCGACGACAGCCTGACCGGCGACGGAGAGCATCTCGCTCTGGAAGCGGGCCTCTTCCTCGGACTGGCGGCGCTCGGTGACGTCGACCACGACCGCACCGATGCCGATCGTGACGTGATCCGATGCCACCGGGTAGAAGCTGGCCAACAGCTGGCGAGGATCGTGGGGATCAGACCAGCGCCAGGTGATCTCGACATCGACGACCGGCTCGCCGCGTTCGGCGACCTGGCGCATCATCGGCTCGATCCGCCGCCAGGCTCGGGGCAGCACCTCGCACAGCGGCCGGCCGATCGCGTCGCCATCGAGGCCGAAGATGTCGGCCATCGCCTGGTTGAGGCGAACCAAGCGGAGGCTCCGGTCCAAGAACGCGAATCCGACGGGCGCCTTCGAGTGCAGGGTCTCGAGGATGCGGAGCGTGGTCGTGCCCGCCTCGTCGGCGAGGTCGGGCACGAACGGGAGATCGGTCCGAGGATGCAACGAAACGGTCATGCTCATCCTCTCGATCGTTCGTTCAGCGCTCAGGGGTCTCGGAGTGCACCTCACCATCGGCATGCACCGGCTTGACCTGAAGCGCGTTGCGAGCGTCACCGCTCGTGTTCCGTCGGAGGCTCGCGACGATCGCCGCCACCAGCATCGCCACGATGATGCCGAGCGACAGGTAGGTGTTCACGTGCACCCAGTGGGAGACCGTCATCTTGGCGCCGACGAAGACGAGGATGCCGCCCAGCGCGTGCGAGAGGTAGAAGAACTGCTCCTTGGCGTTGGCGAGCAGGAAGTACATCGCCCGCAGGCCGAGGATCGCGAACGCGTTCGACGAGAGCACGATGAACGACTCGTGGGAAACCGCGAGGATCGCCGGCACCGAGTCGACGGCGAAGATGATGTCGGTGACCTCGATCACCACGAGCGCGGCCAGCAGGGGAGTGGCCGCCCGCTTCATGTTCTTGCGGGTGAAGAACTTGTGACCGTCGAACGTGTCGGTCACCGGCATGATCCGGCGCAGCAGCCCGAGTCCAGGGGTGGACTGCTTCGCCGCGTCCTCGCCGTCACCGGCGTCTTCGTTGCGGTGGCGGAAGATCTTCACGCCCGTGTAGATCAGGAAGACGCCGAAGATCAGCAGCACCCACCAGAACGTGGTGATCAGCGCCGAGCCGAGTACGACGAACCCGGCGCGCAGCGCGAGAGCGCCGAAGATGCCCCAGAACAGCACCCGGTGCTGGTACTTCAGCGGGATGGCCATCGTCGTGAAGAGCATCGACCAGACGAACACGTTGTCGACGCTGAGCGACTTCTCGATCAGGTAGCCGCTGATGTACTCGCCGAACGCGGCACTGCCGAACTGCAGCGCGACGAACAGCGAGAAGCTCAGCCCGCAGGCGATCCAGACGGCCGATTCGATCAGTGCCTCACGCGGCGACGGCTCGTGATCGTCGCGGTGGCGGACGAGGTCGATGGTGAGCATCGTGACGATGGCGGCGCCGAGGAACACCCAACACCACAGCGGCACGTCGACGTCGACGAAGTTCGAGCGGGACGATTCGGCCAGCGAGGCAGCGAACGCAGACATGACGGGGCTCCTGTTCCGCACCCGTGGGTGCGATGACAGGAGGTCTTCCCCACCCGCAGGCGGGCGAACGAGCCGGACCGAGAGTATGGCTCGGACGTGCTGACGACTCGTTGCTTGACGGGGTACTCCCCTCCGCCGAGCAGTCTACCGGACCCGTAGCCTGCTGGGGTGCCTGACCACGACATGCCAGAACGGGACGAGCCAGCAGACGATCAGCCCGAGCACGACCTGCCCGAGGAAGACCTGTGGGAGGCGAACGCGTCGTGGTGGATCGACGGGTTCACCGACGGTGCCGATCCCGAGTACGAAGAGCAGATCATGCCGATGGCGGCCGAGGAACTCGCCGGTGCGAAGCGGATCCTCGACGTCGGCTGCGGCGACGGCCAGATCGCCCGGCTCGCCGTCACGCTCGGCGCCGAGACCGTCGTCGGCATCGACCCGACCTGGAACCAGCTGACGGTGGCCAAGGAGCGCGACGGGGGAGTTGCGTACGCCCGCTCGGGTGCCGCCGCGATGCCGTTCCCCGACGGCGCGTTCGACGCGGTCGTGGCCTGCCTCGTGTTCGAGCACATCCGCGACGTCGACGAAGCCATTGCCGAGGTCGCCCGCGTCCTCGCCCCCGGCGGACGCTTCTGCTTCTTCCTCAACCATCCCCTGCTGCAGGCGCCGAACAGCGGCTGGATCGACGACCAGATCCTCGATCCACCGGAGCAGTACTGGCGGATCGGGCCCTACCTCACCGAGGACGAATCCGACCAGGAGGTGGAGAAGGATGTGTTCATCCCGTTCATCCACCGGCCGCTCGGTCGCTACGTCAACGCCCTGGCCGACAACGGGCTGCTGATCGAGCGGATGCTCGAACCCGCGCCACCGCCCGGGTTCCTCACCCGCGCCGAGGAGTACGAGGCCGCGGCGACGATCCCACGCCTGCTCTACCTGCGCACCCGCAAGCGCTGACGTTCTCTCGGGGGTTGCCGGCGTCAACATGGCGAGTCCGTGAACTCGCGGGTGCATCCCGGAAGCACCGACGCGTACCCGAATAAACTGGGCCACGATGTCCGACATCCTCGTCATCACCGGTCTCTCCGGCGCCGGGCGTTCGCACGCAGCGGACGATCTCGAGGACATCGGCTGGTTCGTCGTCGACAACCTGCCGATCACGTTGATGGACAAGATCGTCGAGCTCGGCAGCGCGTCCGCAGGTGGAGCCGGCTCGGGATCGGGGTACCAACGCCTCGCGCTCGTCGTCGGACCGACCGCGGACCAGAGCGACGTCGTCAAGGAGATCCGCCGGCTGCGCAGCAGCGAGCACCGCGTGCGCGTGCTGTTCCTCGACGCCAACACCAATGAGCTCGTCAAGCGCTACGGCAGCACCCGGCGCAAGCACCCACTCGACGACAGCGGCGGCGGCATCACCGAAGCGGTGGAACGCGAGCGGGCGTTGCTCGAGCCGGTCAAGGCCGAAGCCGATCTGCTCATCGACACCTCGCTGCTCACCGTCCATCAGCTCAAGGCCCGCATCGCCGATGCGTTCGCGAGCGACGGCAACGACGCGGCGATGCAGACCGCGGTCACCAGCTTCGGGTTCAAGCACGGGCTGCCCCTCGACGTCGACATGGTCATCGACGTCCGCTTCCTGCCGAACCCGCACTGGATCGAGGCGCTGCGCCCGCTGACCGGACTCGACGAGGCGGTCCGCCGCTACGTGCTCGACCAACCGACGACGTCGGAGTTCCTCGAGCGGTTCGAGAACCTGCTCGATCTGCTCGTGCCCGCGTACGCGACGGAGGGCAAGAGCTACCTCTCGATCGCCATCGGCTGCACGGGCGGTCGGCACCGCAGCGTTGCGATCAGCGAGGAGCTCGCCGGTTGGTTGCGCCGTCACGGCTACCAGCCGCGAGTGACGCACCGCGACATCGCGCGCTGATCCGGACCGCTGACCCGGACCTCCCCGAGCTGGTCACCTGGCACACCGGCAAGGTCGGTCTTCGCCTGCTCCTCGCAGCGGGCACTATGGTCAACGAGGCATTTCGGTGCTGTGACTCCCTCCTCTGAAAGGACGCGTCGACGAATGACGGTTCGCGTAGGCATCAATGGCTTCGGTCGCATCGGCCGCAACTTCTTCCGGGCGGCGAAGGCCCGCGGGGCCGACATCGACTTCGTCGCGGTGAACGACCTCGGGTCGCTCGATCAGATGGCGCACCTGCTGAAGTACGACACGATCACCGGTGCCCTGCCGCAGAAGATCAAGGCCACCAAGGACGGCATCACCGTCGACGGCGACACGCTCAAGGTGCTGCAGTTCCGCAACCCGGCCGAGCTGCCATGGGGCGACCTCGGCGTCGACGTGGTCATCGAGTCGACCGGCATCTTCACCGACCGGCCGAAGGCCGCGCTGCACCTCGACGGTGGCGCGCCGTACGTGATCGTCTCCGCGCCGTCGAACGGTGCAGATGCAACCTTCGTGATGGGCGTGAACCACGCCGACTTCAACCCCGCTGCGCACAAGGTCATCTCCAACGCGAGCTGCACCACCAACTGCTTCGTCCCGATGATGAAGGTGCTCGACGACGCGTTCGGCATCGAGAACGGCCTGATGACCACGGTCCACGCGTACACCGGCGACCAGAGCCTGGTCGACGGGCCGCACAGCGACCTCCGCCGTGCCCGCGCCGCCGCCGTCAACATCGTCCCCACGGGCACCGGCGCTGCTCGCGCGACGGCGCTCGTGATGGAGAGCATGAAGGGCAAGCTCGACGGCACCTCGCTGCGCGTCCCGGTGCCCGTCGGCTCGATCACCGACTTCACGGGCAACCTCAAGAAGCCCGCCTCCGTCTCGGAGATCAACGCCGCGTTCAAGGCCGCCGCCACCAAGGGGCCGCTCAAGGGCATCCTCCGCTACAGCGACGAGCCGCTGGTGTCCAGCGACATCGTCACCGACCCGCACAGCTGCATCTTCGACTCCGGCCTGACGATGAGCCTCGGCAACCTGGTCAAGGTGCTCGGCTGGTACGACAACGAGTGGGGCTACAGCAACCGCCTCCTCGACCTCACCCTGTACACCGCGAAGGCCGCGGCCAAGAAGGGCTCGAAGAAGCACTGATGGCTGACGCACCCGGACCTGGCATCCCGGTCCTCGAGGACCTGGGCGACGTCGACGGCAAGCGGGTGCTCGTCCGCACCGACTTCAACGTGCCGCTCGACAACGGTGAGATCGCCGACGACTTCCGGATCCGTGCCGCGCTGCCCACCATCAACTGGCTCACCGAGCGCGGCGCCTCCGTGGTCTGCGCGAGCCATCTCGGCCGCCCGAAGGGCAAGCCGGAACCGAAGTACAGCATGGCGCCGGTGCGTGAGCGCCTGGCCGAGTTGGCCCCCGGCGTCGACCTGATGGAGAACCTGCGGTTCCACCCAGGCGAGGAGGGCAACGATCCCGCGTTCGTCGCCAACCTCATCGACGGGGTCGACGCGTACGTCGACGACGCGTTCGGCGCGGCGCACCGCGCCCATGCCTCCATCGTCGGGCCGCCGAAGACGCTGCCGTCGGCGATGGGTCTGCTGCTGCAGAAGGAAGTCGACGTCCTGCTCGGGATGCGCAACCATCCCAAGCACCCGTTCGTCGCCGTGCTCGGTGGCTCGAAGATCTCCGACAAGCTCGGTGTCGTCGAGGCACTCCTCGGCATCGTCGACTCGCTCGTCATCGGCGGGGCGATGTGCTTCACCTTCTTCATGGCGCAGGGCAAGCCCGTCGGCGCGTCGCTCTGCGAGCCCGATCAGGTCGAGACCTGCAAGCGGCTGCTCGCATCGGGCAAGTCCATCCACCTGCCCGACGACATCACGGGTGTCGACGCGAATGGTGCATATGCAACCTTCGGCACGCGACTGCCCGACGGTGCGAAGGGCTTCGACGTTGGACCCGGCTCGGCGGCGGCGTTCAGCGACATCATCATGGACGCCCGCACCGTGTTCTGGAACGGGCCGATGGGCATGTTCGAGGACGATCGCTTCGCATCCGGCACCCGCACCGTGGCCCAGGCGATGGCGGACACCAAGGCGTTCACCGTGGTCGGCGGCGGCGACTCGGCCGCAGCGCTCGCCCAGTTCCACCTCGACGACGAGGTCGACCACGTGTCCACCGGCGGCGGCGCGTCGCTGGAGCTGCTCGAGCTCGGCGACCTGCCCGGGCTCGCCGCACTGCGCGGAGCACCCAATGCCCACTGACCCGGTTCGCCGGCCGATCATCTCGGCCAACTGGAAGATGCACAACAACCACTTCGAGGCGATCCAGAGCGTCCAGAAGCTGTCGTACCTGATCGGCAAGGACGACGTCGCCGCCGTCGACGTGTGCATCCATCCGCCCTTCACCGACATCCGCAGCATCCAGACGCTGATCGAGGCCGACGAGCTGCACTACCTGCTCGGTGCGCAGAACTGCCACTGGGAGGACAAGGGCGCGTACACCGGCGAGATCTCGCCGATCTTCCTCAACAAGCTCGGCGTCCGCTTCGTGATCTGCGGCCACAGCGAGCGGCGCGAGCTGTTCGGCGAGACCGACGACGTGGTCGCCAAGAAGGTGGCCGCCGTCCAGCAGCACGGCATGACGCCGATCCTGTGCGTGGGCGAGACGTTGGCCGAGCGTGAGGCGGGCGACACCGAGACCAAGGTGGTCGGCCAGGTCCGCGCTGCGCTCGCCGGTCGAACGGCTGCGCAGGTGGCGACGATGGTCGTGGCCTACGAGCCGATCTGGGCGATCGGGACAGGCCGCACCGCGACGTCCGCCGACGCGCAATCGGTGTGCGGTTCCATCCGGGCGTGCGTCGCCGAGCTGTACGACGCGGCCACCGGCGATGCCGTGCGGATCCAGTACGGCGGCTCCGTCAAGGCGGCCAACATCGCCGAGCTGATGGCCCAGCCCGACATCGACGGCGCCCTGGTCGGTGGGGCCAGCCTGGACCCCGACGAGTTCGCGCGGATCGTCCAATACCGGAACATGTAGGGCTTGACAATTCCGAGACGTGGCGGTCTGGAATGAACCTGCCAACTTTTCGTAAAGCTGGAACACTTTCATTATTCACTTGACAGCACGAGTGCTAGGGTTCGCCCAATCCGTATTGATCGGGGAGGACAATGCGGTGTTCGTGCGGTGCGGCTTGCCGTGTCCGGACGGGTTACCTCGGTAAGACATCCTTCCCTCCTTACCCACTCAGGAGGCAAACACGTGAGCACCAACAGGCGCAGCAAATTCGCTGCTCTTGCGCTCGGACTGAGCCTTGTCGGAGCTGCCTGCAGCAGCGACAGCAAGACAGTCTCGAACACATCCGCTGCAACGACGGCGACCACCGCCGCCAGCACGGCGTCATCGGCCGCGACCACGGAGGCGTCCACCGCCCCCACCACGGCGTCATCGACCGGTTCGTCCACGGCGACGTCCGACACCACCGCCACGTCCGGCAGCACGGCCACGTCCGACACCACGGCGACCACCGATTCGGGCGCAGCCCCGACCGGCACGGTCACCCTCGGCGTCGAGCAGGAGTGGGACTGCATGGACTGGATGGGCAGCTGCGGCGGCTCCACCTACGGTTCATGGGCCGCTGAGTTCATCACCACCACCCGCCCGTACGATTACGTGCAGGGCTCGGATGGCGTCTGGGGCTACAAGACCTCGAACCTGCTCTCGGCTGATCCGACGATCAGCTCCGACGGCCTGACCGTGACCTACAAGATCAACCCCAAGGCCGTCTGGTCGGATGGCAAGCCCATCACCTCGACCGACTTCAAGTACACCTGGGACCAGGTCGTCAACGGCACCGACATCTACGACACCAGCGTCTACCGCGACGTCAAGTCGGTCGACGACTCCGATCCGACCACCGCAGTCCTGACCTTCTCCAAGGTCAACGCTTCCTGGCAGGACCTGTACGAGAGCTACGGCCTCTACCCGGCCCACATCCTCGACGGCAAGGACCGTGACACGGAGACCAAGGACGGCTACACCTGGTCGGCCGGCCCGTACATGCTGAAGAGCTGGGACAAGGGCGTCGGCGCGACGTTCGTCCCGAACCCGAACTACTGGGGCACCAAGTCCAAGATCGCCGAGATCGACGAGAAGTTCTTCGCCGACACGGCAGCCGAGTTCCAGGCCTTCAAGGCCGGCGAAGTCGACTCCATCGGGCCACAGCCGCAGCTGGACGCCATTGACGCCATCAACGCTGGCGGCCTCCCCGGCAAGTCCGTGGTCGACGCCAACACCGGCAACGTGGAAGCGCTCTGGATCAACAACGCTGCTGCTCCGTTCGACGACGTCGCTGTTCGCCAGGCGTTCGCCTACGCGATCGACCGTGACGCCATCGTCAACAAGCTGTTCGGCGGCATCGGTGTGACCAAGGCCGTGCAGAGCCTGAACCCGCCGATCCTCGCGAAGTACTCCGACCAGGAGGCCTTCTCGAAGTACACGCTCGACCTGGCCAAGGTCGACAGCATCCTCACGGGTGACGGCTGGGCGAAGGGTTCCGACGGAATCTACGCGAAGGACGGCAAGAAGTTGTCGTTCCCGCTGCGCAGCACCGCCGGCAACAAGCGTCGTGAGCTCACCGAGCAGGTCCTCCAGACCCAGCTCAAGGCTGCCGGCTTCGACATGACCATCGACGAGCAGAAGGCCGGCGACCTGTTCGGCACCGAGCTGCCCGCCGGTGACTTCGTGGTCGCGCTGTACGCACAGACCGCCACCACGCTGAGCCCTGGCCTGTCGACGCTCTACCTGTCGACCAACATCCCGTCGGAGGAGAACAACAACTCCGGCCAGAACTGGACCCGTACGGTCATCGATGGTCTGGACCCGCTCCTGACCACCGTCGACACGGAGATCGATGCGACCAAGCGCGCCGCTGCAGCCAAGGCTGCCGACGACCTGCTGGCCGACCAGGTGGCATCGCTGCCGCTCGATCCGCTGCCCAACATCGGCTTCTACGGCGACAACATCACTGGTGACTTCAGCGTGAACGTCGTTGAAGGCCCGTGGTGGAACATCAACACCTGGACCGTCAAGTAACCAGGTCCCTGTCCATTCGTTCGTCCCGGTCCGGCCTCGCGGCCGGGCCGGGACGGCGATGACACTCCCGACTTCATGATTCGATTCATTGCACGTCGAGTGCTCTTCTCGATCCCGGTCCTCGTCATCTCGTCGTTCATCGTGTTCTGGGGCATCCGGAAGACGTTCGACCCGACGGCGAAGTACCGGACTTCCAAGGACGCTGCGCGCCTCATCGCGGAGAAGCGCAAGGAGTTCGGCCTCGACAAGCCGATCGTGGTCCAGTGGTGGAACTGGCTCACCAAGTTCATCCGCGGTGACTGGGGCGTCAGCACCAGCACGAACGACAAGGTCACGACGATGGTGTCGCGTGCCCTCGGGTTCACCGTGCAGCTCATCTTCTGGGGCGTCGTGATCTCGCTGGCCATCGCCATCGTCTCCGGCGTGTACTCGGCCGTCCGCCAGTACTCCGTCGCCGACGTCGCGTTCACCGGCCTCTCCTACCTCGGCGTCGCGATGCCGCCGTTCTGGTTCGCACTCCTCGCGATCCAGTTCCTGTCGGTCGAGCCGAAGCTCCACTGGCACCTCGCTCACCCGATCCTCTACTTCGTCGGGCTGCACTCCACCGGTCAGTCCGGGTTCAACCTGGACTACATCCGACATCTCGCATTGCCCGTGCTGACGCTCACGGTCCAGACGGTCGCCGTCTGGAGCCGCTTCCAGCGTGCCGCGATGCTCGACGTGCTGTCCGCCGACTACATCCGCACGGCCCGGGCCAAGGGCCTGCCGCGACGGAAGGTGATCTTCAAGCACGCGCTCCGCAACGCGCTGCTGCCGCTCGTCTCGCAGACCGCGGTCGACGCCGGCGCTCTGTTCGGCGGCCTGATCATCACCGAGTCGATCTTCTCCATCCCGGGCATGGGCCGGCTGTTCCTGGCGGGTCTGCTCGCCGGCGACGTCAACGTGATCCTCGCGTGGATGTTGGTCGGCGCGGTCTTCGTGATTGCCTTCAACCTGTTGGCGGACGTCGTCTACGGCTTCCTCGACCCAAGGATCCGGGTGACATGACGGTTTCCGATCAAGACGCCGAACCGATCTCCACCGAGGCACTGGCCGAGATCGTCGAGGAGATGCCCGAGGCCGACGAGGGCGATCTCCAGCTCATCGCCGGCGCCGAGCCCAAGGCGCGCTCGCAGTTCCAGCTCGTCGTGCGCCGGTTCCTGCGCCACAAGGCCGCTGTCGTGTCGCTGGTGCTGTTCGTCATCCTGCTGGTGCTGTGCTTCGGCGCCAAGTGGCTGGCGCCGTTCCCGCAGAACAAGCAGGACCTGCTCGCGCCGGTCACCGGCCCGAGCCGTCACCACCTCTTCGGCGTCGATCAGCTCGGACGCGACTACTTCACCGAGGTGCTCTTCGCCGGCCAGGTGTCGCTGAAGATCGGCATCGCCGTCGGCCTGTTGTCCACCATCGTCGGCTTCGCGGCCGGCTCCATCGCCGGCTACTTCGGCAAGGCCATCGACAACCTGCTGATGCGCTTCACCGATCTGTTCCTCGTCATCCCGGCCATCGCCGTGCTGGCCGTGGCGCTGAAGTACTTCGGCTACACCGACGTCACCATCATCCTGGTCCTCGCCGGGCTGGCGTGGATGGGTGTCGCCCGCGTCGTGCGCAGCCAGGTGCTGTCGCTGCGCGAGAAGGAGTTCGTCGAGGCCGCTCGAGCCTCGGGTGCGTCCAGTTGGCGCATCATCACCCGGCACATCCTGCCCAACATGCTGGGACCCATCATGGTCAACGCCACGCTCGGCATCGCCGGCGCCATCGTCACCGAGGCGACGCTGTCGTTCCTCGGCTTCGGTGTCCAGCCGCCCAAGACCAGTTGGGGCAAGATGCTGTCCGACGCCGAAGGACAGGTCGGCGGCAAGTCGGCCTTCCTGCTGTACTTCCCGGGACTGATGCTGCTCATCGTGGTGCTGTGCGTCAACTTCCTCGGTGACGGCCTCCGCGACGCGTTCGACCCGCAGGCCAAGCACTGATGGCCGGCGAACCGATCCTCGAAGTCACCAACCTCAGCGTCGACTTCCCCACCGACGACGGCTTGGTGCACGCCGTCGACAACGTCAGCTACACGCTCGCCGCAGGCGAGACGCTCGGCATCGTCGGCGAGTCCGGCTCGGGCAAGAGCGTCACGTCGCTTGCCATCCTCGGCCTGCTGCCCAAGCGGGCCAAGATCACCGGCTCGGTCAAGTTCCGTGGCCGTGAGCTGATCGGGCTGAAGGACACCGAGATGCGCCCGCTGCGGGGCGCGAACATCGCGATGGTGTTCCAGGACGCGCTCACGTCGCTGAACCCCGTGTTCCGCGTCGGCGACCAGATCGCCGAGAGCATCACCGCGCACAGCGACATGTCCGGCCATGCCCTCAAGTCGCGTGTGATCGAGCTGCTCACCCTGGTCGGCATCCCGAACCCGGTCGAGCGTGCCGATCAGTACCCGCACGAGTACTCCGGCGGCATGCGGCAGCGGGCGATGATCGCGATGACCATCGCCAACGAACCCGATGTGCTCATCGCCGACGAGCCGACGACGGCCCTCGACGTCACCATCCAGGCCCAGGTGCTCGAGGTCATGGAGCGGGTCAAGGAGCGCACCAGCTCGTCCATCGTGCTGATCACCCACGACCTCGGCGTCATCGCCGGCGTGGCCGACCGCGTGCTGGTGATGTACGCCGGTCGCCCGGTCGAGCTCGGCACCGCCGACGAGATCTTCTACGAGCCCCGCCATCCGTACACGGAGGGCCTGCTCGCATCGCTGCCCCGCCTGGATCGTCGTGCCGGCAACGAGCGCCTGCACCGCATCAAGGGCCAGCCGCCGTCGTTGCTGGCGCTGCCGCCCGGCTGCTCGTTCAACCCGCGTTGCCCGCACGCGAAGCACAACGTGTGCGACAACCAGCGGCCCGAGCTGCTCAGCGTGTCGGCCACCAACCACAGCAGCGCCTGCCTGCGCGTCCATGACATCTATGCCGAGGAGCCGGTGACAGCGTGACAAGTGTCGGCGAAACGGTTGCCCCGCCCGCGCCCGCTAGCAGCGGTGGGGGAGGCGACAACACCCCCGTCCTCGAGATGACCGACGTGGTCAAGACGTTCCCGATCGGCGGCCGCCTCCGGCGCAGCAGCATCGGTGTGCAGGCCGTGTCCGGCGTCAGCGTGTCGGTGGCCAGCGGGGAGACGCTCGGCATGGTCGGCGAGTCCGGCTGTGGCAAGTCCACCACCGGACGCCTCGCCCTGCGGCTGATCGAGCCGACGTCGGGCTCGATCAAGTTCAAGGGCCAAGAGCTCGTCGGCCTCGCGTCGGGTGAGATGCGCAAGCTCCGCCAGCGGATCCAGATCGTGTTCCAGGACCCGTACGCATCGCTCAACCCGCGTATGACCGTGCAGTCGATCATCAGCGAGCCGCTGCAGATCCACGACAAGTTCGGCAAGGACGGCAAGGAGCGTGTGCGCGAACTGCTCTCGCTCGTCGGCCTCAACCCCGAGCACGCCAAGCGCTTCCCGCACGAGTTCTCGGGCGGCCAGCGCCAGCGCATCGGCATCGCCCGGGCGATCGCGCTCGACCCCGACCTGCTCGTGCTCGACGAGCCCGTCTCGGCTCTCGACGTGTCGATCCAGGCCGGTGTCGTCAACCTGCTCGAAGACCTCCAGGAGCGCCTCGGGCTGGCGTACCTGTTCATCGCCCACGACCTCTCGGTGGTGCGTCACATCTCCGACCGCGTCGCGATCATGTACCTCGGCAAGGTCGTCGAGACCGGGCCCGTCGACGAGATCTACGAGCGCGCCGGCCATCCCTACACCCACGCTCTGCTCTCCGCCGTGCCCGTGCCCGATCCGATCAAGGAGCGGGCCCGCCGCCGCATCGTGCTCGAGGGTGACGTGCCGAGTCCCGTCAACCCGCCGAGCGGTTGCCGCTTCCGCACCCGCTGCTGGAAGGCGCAGGACATCTGCGCTGTCGAAGAGCCCGCGCTCATCGATCGTGGTCAGGGCCACCCCGTCGCGTGTCACTTCGCAGAGACCGCGGCGGTGCTGAGCTAGGGCCCTGCGCCGATAGGATCGTCAACCGTGCGCGACCTCGTCCTCTACGTCACCATCGTCATCAACGTGATCTCGCTGTTCGGCATGGTCGCCGGCATCTTGATGCACAGCGGGCGTGGTGGTGGCCTCTCCGACATGTTCGGCGGTGGCGGCGGTGCAGCTCTCGGCTCCACCTCGGCCGAGCGGAACCTCAGCCGCATCACCACCGTCTTCGTGCTGGTGTGGGTGTTCACGGTGGTCGCACTCGGATTCCTGTTGGTACGCAACTGACCCTGCGATAGCCTTCGGGGACACCACGTCGAAGTGGCGGAATAGGTATACGCGCTAGCTTGAGGTGCTAGTGGGAGAAATCCCGTGGGGGTTCAAGTCCCCCCTTCGACACCAGGATCGTGGGCTTTCGTTGGCTACAGCCCAGGCAGCCGCGTCTGCCGTTCCAGCGCACCCCACCCACGCAGCTCGTGTGGTGGAGCTGGGGGAAATCGAGTCCCAGCGCGCCCTCGTCGGTGGTTCGGCCGGAGGTGCGTTGCTCGGAGAGCGCGGCATGCCCCGGGCAACGAGACGGAGCTGTTGGGATTCGACGATCCTCGGACCCGGCGAGGCGCACATGCAACCCAGAGCAGTGGAACTCTGATGCGACAGCTTGTGTGCTGATCCGCGAAGGTGCGGCGATGCGTGTCGGGTCGAACAGGAGCTTCGCAGTCCGGTGTGCGTCGTGGTTCACACTGCTGAGCGTGCTCGGCGGCTGCGCGGCGGACTACAACGACGTCGGCGGGCCGGCGACCACGTTCGCACCGGTCGGATCGAACGGCGACGCACCGGTGGTCGATCTGGTGGGAACGGACGCTCTTCGTTTCGAACCGTCGGCGCTGTCAGTCTCTGCGGGTCCGACGCGACTGACGTTGTCGGACCGTGGGGCATTGCCACACTCGCTCGTGATCACCTCGCTCGGGTTGAGATTGGGCGTTGCTGGGGTCGGGGATGTGGACTCGGTGGAGGTCGATCTGCCGGTCGGCGCATACGAGTACATCTGTGATATTCCGGGGCATCTGGCGGCCGGGATGCGCGGCACGCTGGTTGTCTCGCCAGCGCCGACAGCGGGCGATGCGCCATCGGCCGAGTCAACGGTGCCGAGCACGAGCTCGATCCAGGTCGACACCACGTTGGGCAACGAAACGGGGGGCGGATCGTCGACGAGTGCCGCTGCGACGACTTCGCAGCCGGCTCCGACGACTCTTCAGAGCACGAGCGTTCCGGTGTCATCGTCGTCGACGGACGGAGCGATCGTCGGCGGCGGCGACTGGCCGACGGCTGGCGGGAACCTCGCCAACACTCGCTCGAGCTCGCACACGCGCATCAGTTCACAGAACGTTGCGACGTTGGAGCAGCAGTGGGTTCGTGAGCTGCCCGACCTTGGATCGCTCTCGACGGTGCCCATCGTGGTCGACGGCGTCATCTACATCGCCGGTGGATCGGGAGTCGTGGCGGCGATCGATCAAGCGACGGGCGAGCAGTTGTGGGCCAGTTCACCGTCGGGGTTCAACATCGGACCGTTCGGGGTCGCAGTCGACGACGACCGCGTGTACGCGTTGGACGGGTCGACGGGGGTCCGCGCGGTCAGCCGCGCCGACGGCTCGGATGTGTGGTCGACGAAGCTTGCCGCAACCGCGACGACCGGCTTGGACATCCAACCGATCGTGGTCGACGGCATGGTCATCGTCAGCAGTGTGCCGGTGAGCATCTCGGGCATCTATGCCCCCGGCGACCGGGGAGTGATCTACGCGCTGGACGCGACGACGGGTGCGCTGCGATGGAGCTTCGACACTGTGCAGGGGGACCTGTGGGGACATCCGGATGTGAACTCGGGCGGGGGTGCCTGGTACCCGCCCGCAGTTGACGTGGCACGGGGCACGCTCTACGTCGGCGTTGCCAACCCTGCGCCGTTCCCCGGAACGCCCGAGTTCCCCAACGGCTCGAGCCGGCCGGGCGACAACCTGTACACGGACTCGCTGGTGGCCCTCGACCTGCACACGGGAAGGCTGAAGTGGTACGACCAGGTCACCCCGCACGACTTGTTCGACCGTGACCAGATCCACGCCATGATCAGCCGACTTCCCAACGGCGACGATGTGGTGGTCAGCGCCGGAAAGTCCGGCGTGGTCGTCGGTCTCGATCCCGATGATGGAACCGAGCTGTGGCGAACCGAGGTGGGCACCCACGCCAACGACGACCTCGCGCAGCTCGGGGGGCCGACGATCGTCAGCCCCGGCACCTACGGCGGAATCCTCACCCCGCCGGCGACAGCCGACGGCGTCGTCTACGCGGCCACCGTGAACGCTCCGGCGACGCTGTCACCGGACGCACCCGCATACTTCGGCGCCGACATGGGACAGGCCGATGGCAATGTGGTCGCGATCGACGCGTCGAACGGTTCGATCCTCTGGTCGACACCCGTACCGGGCGATCCGCTCGGCGGTGCGACAGTGGTCAACGATCTGGTGTTCACGGCGCTGCTGGACGGCACCGTCATCGCCCTCGATCGAGCTACCGGTCAGATCCTGTGGTCCACCGTCGCCCCCGGAGGCATCAGCGGCTGGATGTCCGTCACCGACGACCAGTTGATCGTGCCGGTCGGGCTCGCCAACCCGAGCCAGCTGTTGGCGCTGCATCTTCCGAGCTGACGCGCTGCGCCGTGATCGAATGACCGGCGCGCGGCAGCCGAGCCGATGGGAGAGTCACGACACGGTGCTGCCGGCCGGTCCTTCGGAGTGCGGTTGCGTGAGGGGTATCGCTCGGTCCCGAACGGGGTAGTGGCCACGTGGACGATCCGACTGAACACCACACCGGAGTCTCACTGGGTGCCTGGACCACGCACCGCTGGCGAACTGCACGCGCAGTTCAGCGGCAGTTGTCGGCACTTTGGAGGTTGGTTGCATGATGTTGCTCGAGGATGCCACGCCTTCCGGCGCCAACCGAGCGGCGAGTGATGTGTCGAGAGCGATCACGAGTGCTGACCTGGCACGGTGCCGCCCCGACCGTGTGCTCACGCGCCGGGCCGTGCGACGGCTCCGAGCCAAGACCGTTGTCATCGGCGCGATGGTGCTCGCGAGCTACGTCGGACTGTTGCTGTTCGCGAATGGACCGCTGCTCGCGATCCCGCTCGCGATGATGTTGGTCGTCGCGCTCGTCGCGACCGGGACCGGGGTCATGCATGACGCCAACCACGGGGCGTTCGGACGGCCGAAGTGGCTGAACACGACGCTGGCGTTCACAGCGGACGTGCTTGGCGCGAGTTCATGGTTTTGGCGCCATCAGCACAACGGTCTGCATCACGGCAACACCAACGTGGTTGGCGTCGATTCGGACATCGACCAAATGCCGTTCGCTCGACTCGCGCCCGGTCAACCGTGGAAGCCGCGACACCGGTATCAGCACATCTACATGTGGCCGTTGTACGGGTTCCTCACCTTGAGGATGCTCTTGCTGGACTCCACTGCTCTGTTCACCCACCGTACGGGCGGTCAAGCGCTGGCGCGCCGCCCGAAGCGACGCGACATCCTCGAGCTGTTCGCCGGCAAGGCTCTCCATCTGGTCTGGGCGATCGGCGTGCCGATCCTGTTTCACCGCTGGTGGATGGTGCTCGGCTTCTACTTGGGGTGCTCGTGGACAGTGGGCTTGATCTTGGCGACCTTCTTCCAGCTGGCGCACTGCAACGATCTCGTCGGTTTCGCCGACGCAGACACCGAGCGTCGCGGCAACGACTTCTCGTTGCACCAGCTGGACACCACCGCCAACGTCCACACCGCTGGTGTCAGCCGGCCGGTCGGATGGCTGATGGGCGGCCTCAACCACCAGATCGAACACCACCTGGCTCCCGGTGTCCCGCACCCCGCGTATCCGGCGATGGCCGACAGCGTCCGTCAAGTCTGCTCGAACCGACACATCGCCTACCACGAGCATCCCAGCTTCCGCGCAGCCGTTGCCTCACATGTCCGGTGGCTGCGCGTGATGGGGCGACGTCCGACCGTCGCGACCCCGCCGACGGAACGTCCCACGATCGGGTCGTCGTGACCCGTGGCGGCCGAAGCCAGACGCCCGACGCGGACCACGTCCGCCGGCTCGGCGTGGGCTGCGCGGCGGCGTTCGTCGGATGACACGGGCTCGTGTGAGATGCGTGGTCACGACCACTGTCCATCGCACTTCGGGGGTGTCAGCGCGTCCACTGCCAGGCTCGACGTCAGCGACATCGACGTGGCAGCACCTGCGGGCATGCGGTGGCAGCCATGGGTAGGGTTCAGTCCGACATGGAGGCCGAGCAGAGCATCTCCGTGGCGCCGGTGCCGGGCAGCGTTCGAACGGCACGCAGCTTCGTCCGGTTGTTCCTCGATGATCCGGTTCCACCATCGATGGCTGAGGTCGCTGTGTTGCTGACGAGCGAGCTGGTCGCGAACGCGGTGCTGCATGCCGGCCCGCACGCCCGTGGCGCCGAGATCGCCGTCCGGGTGGCCTCGACATCGGAGGCGGTGCGCGTCGAAGTCACCGATCACAGCCCGACAGTGCCGACGGTGGGCGATGGTGCGCTGGACAAGTCGGGCGGCCGAGGGATCCTGCTGGTGATTCGCTTGGCGAGCGCCTGGGGTGTGGATCCTCATGGTGACGGCAAGACGGTCTGGTTTTCCATTGATCTGTGAACTGTGGTGACGATGCTCGATGAATCTGCACCCGTGTTCAGCGTGGCGGCGGACCTCCGTGAGGGGTCGGTGCGAGTCGCTGTCGTCGGCGAACTCGATGTCGTCTCCGTGCCTGTGTGGTCGGCGCTCGTGGACGCTGCTGGCGGTGACGTCGGTGCGGATCTGGTTCTGGACTTCTCGGCTGTCACGTTCGCCGACGCGGCCGCGCTCGGTGTCATCGCGACCGTCTGCGCTTCATTCGACCGGGTCGGGCGAAGCGTGGCGATTCGTGGTGGAAGCCACATGCTGCGTCGGATGTTGTCGGTGACGGGACTCGACGCCGTCCTCGACTTCGACGATGCCGATCCGGTCGCCGACGACAACAATCTGCGCGAGGCCGAATCAAGTGCGCTCGCCGCCGACGGCACCGCTGCTGCCTCGACCGTCGATCTCGTGCGCGTCGGATCGACATCGTCGAACGACGTCGTCGACGCCGCGCTACGGCTCGTCACCGCGCTGGCCGACGCCACCGTGGAACACGCCGACGGTGTCAGCGTCACGCTCGAACGACACGGTCGACTGATGACCGTCGCAGCGAGCAACGACAAGGTCCTCGCGATGGACGGCCACCAATACGACACCGGTCAAGGGCCGTGTCTCGCGGCCAAGGCCGAAGGCCGCTGGTTCTACATCGAGTCCCTCGAAGATGAAACCCGATGGCCGGCGTTCGTGCCGCTCGCGCTCGAACAAGGCATCCACAGCATCCTCTCGTCGCCCTTGCTGACAGCTGACCGGCCACTGGGTGCGTTGAACATCTACTCGACGACGGTGAACGCCTTTGGCACGCACGAACAAGAACTTGCCGCCCTGTTCGCGACCCAGGCATCCGACATCCTCACCAGCGCGCACGCCGACGTGTCCGAAGCAGCGCTGGCACATCGACTGACCGAGGCGTTGACGGCCCGGCAACTGATCGCCCGTGCCGAAGGTGCGCTCATGGCCGTCGAGGGTGTCGACGCAGCAGCTGCCGCCTCGATGCTGCGGCGCCGGGCACGGGGCAACCGCATCACGGTTGCCGAGCAAGCTGCGCTCACCCTCTCCGGCGGTCCGACCCAGCCGTCGGATCGCTGATCGTTCCGTGAGCGACGTCCACAACAGCGGCATCCTTCAGGAGGCTCGGCGCGAGCTCAACCTGTCCGTCAACGACCTGTGGTGGCGGTACTTCGCGCTCGGCGGGATGGGCACCGCGGTCGAGATCGACGCGATCCTGTATCAGGCGTTGATTCCCAGCACAGCAGACAGCGATCTCCTCGCCGTTGCCCTCAACGAACGGTTCAGCGAGCTCGGCCGGGATCACCCGATCCCGTACTCCGACGACGACATCTGAGCTCCTGCCGGGGCACTTACGCTCAACGTGGGTTGCCGCTCGGGTCGGGTGGTGCGCTCCTCGTCGATGGAACGTCCCATCTGGGCCGTGTTTGACTCGAGGCGAGCGAGGGCACTCCTGGTGCACCTGCGCGACGACTCCGGACCTCGGTCGATGCTCACGAAGCCGTGAGAAGAGAGCGATGGACCGAGCCCCACAACTGTCGAGGCGAACCGAACCGCGGCGACGGACGGGTCGCCTTGAGGAGATCGCGTCGGTCGCGCTGTTCCGCGCCGTGGACGACTCGATCTCCGTCGATTCGCGTCGACCTGGCCGTCGACGGCCGGCACCACGGTCGTCTGGACGCCCAGCTCTCGTCCACCAGCTACACCCCGCAACCTGCTCATCGACAACGAAGGACCACACGACATGACAACCATCAGCATCATCGGGTCGGGCAACATGGCGACCGCGATCGGCACGCGTGCGGCCAAGCACGGTCACATGATCGAGATCATGAGCCGCGACCCTGCCAAGGCTCAGGCGCTCGCCGACCAGATCGGCACTGGAGCCACGGTCGGCACCTACGGGGCCCGGCCGGCGGGTGACATCGTCATCATCGCCGTCCTCTACGCCGGCGCGGTCGACGTGGTCGCGCACTACGGCGATGCGCTGGCCGGCAAGATCCTCGTCGACATCACGAACCCGTTCAACGCCGATGGCACCGGACTCGTGACCACCGCGGGCAACTCGGTGTCCGAGCAGATCGCCGCCGCCGCTCCCGAGGACGCACACGTCGTCAAGGCGTTCAACACCATCCTCGGCGGCGTCATCGCCGAGGACAAGCCCATCGACGTGTTCTTCGCCGGCGACAGCGCCGAGGCAAAGGCACGTGTCGCGGCGTTCGTCGAGAGCCTCGGCATGCGTCCTCTCGACGCCGGAGCGCTCGGAATGGCCCACGCCCTCGAATGGGCCGGCATCCTCCTGGTGGGGTTGGCACGTAACGGCGCCGGCTTCGACATCGCCCTGGGCGCCAAGGCCCCCTGAGGAAGGTCCTCTCCGCGACTTGCCGTGGCCGGGCCGTCTGGTGGCCGCAGGCGTCGACACGAGAGCTCGTCGCCGGTCGCTCAGCGACGTATCCAACGAGATCGGCAACGATCCAGTGAAATCGAACGGAGAGATCTCGATGAGCATCGAAGAGAATGTTCGGACAGTGCAGGACTTCTTTGCAGCGATCGGCGGCGGCGATCAGCAAGCAATGCGAGCGTTGGCCGCCGAGGACATCGAGTGGATCATCCCTGGCGAGGACTGGCCGCTTGCTGGAGTGCGCCGCGGGCATGCTGGATTGGCGGATCTGCTCAGGACATCCTCGGAAACGATGGAGACTTCGTTCATGGAGTCCCGCGAATTCATCGCGCAGGGAGATCGGGTTCTGGTCGTGGGCTTCGCGAGTGGAGAGGTCAAGGCAACCAGGAAGAAGTGGGAGGACCACTGGGTGTTCGCCATCACCGTGCGTGACGGCAGGCTGACCAGCATCCGGGAGTATGTCGACACGCAAGCATTGGCGCGAGCCGCCGAACCGGACGCTCTCCCGAGTCCGTGACCCGACCACGACCCATTCACCCAGAAAATTGCGCGAATGACCTCCCCGGTCGATGGGGTGTATGCTGAGGCCTTCGCTTCGGTCCAGACCTTGCCCTCCCGTGAACGAGGGTACGGCTATGAGCATCTACGACAGGGCGAGCGACTGGTTCTCCGGACTCGACGGGCTGGACCGGACGGCCGTCTTGGCGCTCGGTGGAAAGCCGCTTCCGGGCTGGGTTGCCGAGAGCCTCGAGCTCGCGGGAATCCGAACGGTGCCCGCTGAAGTTCCGATCGGAACCGGATACCGGTCGGTCGAGTTCATGACGACCGTGCTCAGCGACTTCTTGACCCACGAAGCGCTCGCCCTCGACGTCGGGCTCCGAGCCGATCGGTCCACCCCGGCTCCAGCCGCCGCTTGACTCGGTCCACGCCGTCCGTCGCCCTGCGGCGAGTCAGCGCCGTGCATTCAGGCCATGTGGATCGCGTTGCGGCTGCGCTTGACCTGATACATCGCTTCGTCTGCGCGGTGTACGACGATGCTCGGATCTGTCTCGTTCAGTTGAGCCTGCGCGACCCCGACGGAGAGCGTGAGTCGAAGACCGTCTGGCCATGCGTAGCTGCGGGCGCCCTGCACGATGTCGTCGGCCAGGACTTGGGCGACTGCGAGCGGGGTGTCCGGGCAGAGCACACAGAACTCGTCGCCACCGAAGCGAACCACGAAGTCGGCGGGACGCACTCGATCGAGGAGCAGGGCAGCAGTCGCCCGCAGGACTCGATCGCCCGCTGCGTGTCCGAGCGCGTCGTTGACCGCCTTGAAGTCGTCGAGGTCGCACAGGATCACGGACAGGGTCCCTCCGTGACGTCCGCTCCGGAGCATCTCGGCAACCACACGCTCTTCCCAGGCTCGGCGGTTGCCGATGCCCGTCAGTGGATCTTGTCGACTGAGCTGGTTGAGCTCCTCGACGAGAACGGCGTTGCGTCGCCGCTCGTCGGCGAGCTCGGATTCGGTGACGTACTTGAGCCAGCCGGTGCGATGCCGGTAGATCTGCCCGACCGTCGAGATGGCACCGGCGGTGCCGAGGTAGAAGACCGTCGTGGCGATCTGGGCAGCGGTGATCGCATCGTCGGCCTGGAGGCAGAACAGCGTGACCAGCGCGCCGGTCACCACGACGAGCAGCGCGGTCAGCTGCCAACGCCAGACGATCACGAATGCGCTGGCGTAGATCGTGATCGAGAGGCCGAGGAGGTATGGCTCGATGTGGTCGCCGGTGCGGGGGATCATCCAGGCGATGGCGATCTCCGGCATCGTGACGAGCACGAACGCCGCCGGTTCGGGCCAGCGGCGTCCGACGCGCGTGGATCTGAGCGTCAGCCAGGCGATGGCGATGGCGATCTCGAAGCCGATGCGCAGACCGATGAACTGCTCGCCGTCCGGGAGCACGATCCGGTCGAACACGGTCCAGAAGGGGAAGACGGCGAGCGCGACGACGCCGGCCAGCAACGCCGTCGATCGCGCCGCGGTCCGCTGCTCGGCCAGGTAGGCCGCACGGAGGTCGCTGGAGGTCACGTGTGTACATCGGCACGGTGGCCTGCGTGCTTGACTCCACTCCGGTCGCCGCCGCGACCTCGGGCGTGTACCGTGCAGCTGTCACGAAGGAAGTCCGAATCCGTGTCGGATCGGCTTCTCGTGGGCATCCTTCGGGCCGCGTTGCTCCAGACCTTGGTAGCGCATGCAGCGTCACGCGACGAACAAGGAGAACAGACGTGATCGTGATCACGACGCCGACCGGTCAGATCGGCCACCAGTCCTCGACCACATCCTGGACAGCGGCGAACCCATCCGCGTCATCGCCCGCGATCCGTCCCTCCTCTCGCCACGGGCGCTGCGGCACGTCGAAGTCGTCGAGGGCTCACACGGTGACTTCGACGTCGTCGACGAGGCATTCGCAGATCATGTCGGAGGTCCTGGGGAAGCCCGTGCACTTCCAGCAGATCGCAGAGGAGGCGTACAAGTCCACGTTCGTCGAGCACGGCATGTCCGATGCCATGGCGCAAGGCATGCTCGACATGGCGATCGCCAAGAACCAGGGTCTCGACAACGCCGAGCCACGAACGCC
Organism: Ilumatobacteraceae bacterium; assembly: GCA_025463305.1. Next base: position 13,253 of record JAOBWK010000018.1, on the reverse strand, counting down.
AGAGAACACCTCTCCGACCACCTTCCGACAGCGGTGCGAAACGGAGCTGAAGCCCGCCGTCCTGAGCTGAGCGCAGCCACCCCGGCGACCTTGCGCGATCACATCAACCCGAGCATTCTTCCGACCCCCGAGGAGCACACCATGAGCGAACCCAACCACATCAGCCGCGTCCTGTTCATCGGCCAACAGCCAGAGACCGTCGACTTCTCGGACCCGGCGTTGCCACCCGGATTCGATGCAGAGAAGATCCACGCCGGCATCGCGCTCGGGATGGAGCACCTGGCCGAACGTGGCTGGCAAGCCGATCTCTGCCTGGTCCCGCCAGATGAATCAGCCACGCAGATGCTCGAGACCCAACTCCGCACCGCCTCGTATGACTGCGTCGTGATCGGTGGCGGCATCCGCATCCCACCTGCCAGCCTGCTGCTCTTCGAACGGCTGCTGAACGTCGTGCACCAGCACGCGCCGACCGCTTCGATCGCGTTCAACACATCTCCGCCGGACACCGCCGATGCCGCCGCGAGATGGATCGACTGAAGCCACTCGGCCCGGTAGCGTTCTGGTCCGGTCGACGTGACGGTCGGCCGGCCGGACCTGAGGGGATCCTGGATGTCGGACACTGCAGGGGCGGGCTCGTTCTCGTTCCTCGACGAGATGGAAGGTGACGGATCCACTGATCCGTATCCGGAGTTCGCTCGTCTGCGGCGGGAGTCGCCGGTGCTGCGGCACGAGCCGGTGTTCGAGGGTGCGCCGGCGACGTATGTCGTGTACGGGCATGCAGACGTCACGAGGGTCTTGCGTGACGGGGCGTCGTTCTCCTCGTCGGTGATCGCTGATGGGATGCGCGATGTCTGGGGTCGCAAGATCATCGTGGGGATGGATGCGCCCGAGCATCAGCGCCATCGTGCGTTGGTGTCGGTCGCGTTCCGCCAGCGGAGCTTGGCCCGATGGGAGGAGTCGCTCGTCGGTCGGATCGTGAACGATCTGATCGACGGCTTCGTGGACGCCGGCGAGGTCGACCTCGCTGCGGGGTATTCGTTCGCGTTCCCGGCGCGGGTGATGTCCGGTGTGCTCGGTCTTCCGGAGGAGGACTACGCCCGGTTCCAGGAGTGGGCGGTCGGGATCATCACGGTGTTCCGCGACTGGGACAACGCGATCCGTTGCTCACGGGAGCTGACCGAGTACCTCGCGGGCATCATCGAACAGCGCCGGTCGGATCCCCGTGAGGACCTGATCACGGATCTGGTGACGGCTGAGTTGGACGGGGCCAAGCTCGATGAGGAGGAGATCTACTCGTTCCTGCGGATGCTGCTTCCAGCGGGGATCGAGACGACGTATCGATCGAGCGGGAACCTGCTCTACCTGTTGCTGACACATCCCGATCAGCTGCACCGTGTCCGGACGGATCGGACGCTCATCCCGCAAGCGATCGAGGAGGGCCTCCGGTTCGAGTCACCGATCCTGCTGACGCCCCGTGTCGCGACGGTCGATGTCGAGTTGTCTGGTGTGCGAATCCCTGCCGGGGCAACGGTGACGGCGATGGTTGCGTCTGCGAACCGGGATCCCGCCGTGTACGAGAACCCTGAGGTGTTCGACATCTTCCGCGACCCGAAGCAACACATGTCGTTCGGCACCGGCCCGCACCTGTGCTTGGGCATGCACCTGGCTCGAATGGAGACCCGGATCGCCGTGAACGCGCTCTTCGATCGTCTGCCCGACCTGCGCCTGCTCGTCGACCCGGCGCACGCCCGTCCGCACATCCGAGGGGACAGCATCTTCCGCAACCCGACGTCGCTCCCCGTGACATGGGCAGTGGCACCGTGACACAGATCGATGGGGAGGCATGATGATCGCCACCGACGGGACCAACGTGGAACTGGGCTGGAGGATCGTGACGACTGGGCACGACTCGGCGGGCAAGGCGGAGGTCCGCTCGGACCGGAGTCTGACGGCGCAGGGGATCAGCGGTGTGGTACGGACCGATCGACCTCCGACCCGGTGACATCCTCCTCCAGCGCGGCACCAACCACCTGTGGCAGTCCATCGGCGACCGTCCACTGCAGATGATGACGGTCATGGTCGGCGCGCGCTGCTGACGGTCGATCAGCCTGCGCGAGGCTCGCGGGGGAGGCCGAGCACTCGTTCGCCGACGACGTTGCGCTGGATCTGACTGGTGCCACCGAAGACCGACGCGGCCCGGGCGTTGAGGTACTGGTCGAGCTCACCGCCGCCCGTGAGCAACGCATCTGCGCCGCGCAGCATCAGGACGACTTCGTTGACGAGTTGATCGACGCGTGTCAGGAGCAGCTTGTCGAGCGATCCCTCTGGGCCGGGGAGGTGACCGAGGCGGCGCTGCGCAAGTGAGCGGCGAACGTGCAGCTCCAGCACGCGAAGTTCGACGTGGGCCCGCGCCCAGGCGTCGCGCTGCGCCGGATCCAGAACGATGCCCGTCCGGCGATGCGCCGCCGCAGCTTCGGTGAGCAGCCGTCGGAGTCGCGCGACCCAGCCGATGTCGGCGGGTCCGCGTTCGAAGGCGAGCAGCTGACCGGCGATGGCCCATCCCTCGCCGATCTCGCCGAGCACGGCACTCGCTGGGAGCTCGACGTCGTCGAAGAAGACCTCCGCGAACTCGCGGGTGTCCCAGGACGTGCGGATCGCCCGGCACGTGATGCCCGTCGAGGACATCGGCACGATGAGCATCGACAGTGCCCGTGCCGTCGATGTCGCCGCAGCATCGGTGCGTGCCAGGAGGAGGCACCAGTCGGCGTAGACCGCGAGGCTCGTCCAGATCTTCTGGCCGGAGACCACGAGCGTGTCGCCGGTTGGCTGAAGCCTGGCGACGGTGCGCAACGCCCCGAGGTCGGACCCAGCGTCGGGTTCGGAGAACCCTTGACACCATCGGGTGTCGCCGCTGAGCATGGTCCGCAGATGTGTGTCGCGCTGCTGGTCGTTGCCGTACAGCGACAGCGCATGCGCGAGGTGGCCGATCGCTGGCGCTTGTGGCGCGCCAGCCAGTCCGAGCTCCTCGTTGAAGATCGACTCGTAGATGGCGCTCAGGCCGCGCCCGCCGAACTGCGCTGGCAGCGAGAGCCCGATGTATCCAGCGCCGGCGAGGGTCCGGTGCCACTGGTGCAACGCGTCCGCACGCGCGTCGGCCCCGCTCGGCAATGGGGCCGTCGGGCTCGAGGTCGACAGCCACGAGCGCAGCCCAGCACGGAACTCGGCTTCCTCCGCGGTGTCGCTCCAGATGCTCGGCGTGTGGTCGGTCATCGGCACGGTGATCGTCGCGTGGCCGTCAGGTGCCGTGACCGTCGAAGAGCCCGGTGAGGCCGGTCGGGTCGTGGGGGCCGATGGCGATCTGCTCGACCACACCGACGCCTCTGCGGTCACCCATGGTGGCAATGACGAGGTTCTGCAGGTGGAGCGACGCGAAGTCGACGGGATCGAAGTCGTCGAGGCCGATGGACTCGCGGCCGACCTCGAGCTGACCGTGGTTGCTGCCGTGGAGCCAGAACACCTGGAACGGCGAGGGCTTGCGGATCACCGCGAACCAGTAGCGGTCGTAGTGGTTGCGTCACCCGTGGCAGGCGTGGCGACGGGGTGAGCCGAGGCGTGGATGGGGAAGTCGTCGAACGGTGTGAGCATGAGGCCTCCGGGTCAGAGTATGGCGTCCGTCGGGCTCGCGACGAGCGAGCGATGTGCCGTGACCGCGTCGGACCGTCGACGACCGAATCGCCCGGACCGAATCACCCGGACCGAATCACCCGGACCGGACACTCGGCGACCGCCACATCGTCCGGATCTCGTCAAGTTCACCTGGTGGGGGCCGATACAGACGGTATGCGTCTGTCGAAGTCTTCCCTTGGTGACACGAGGGGGCCCGTGGCGTCGACCGCCTGGATGGTGGCGTTCACGGCGGTCGCGATCGTCGGCGTCGACTTCGTGGTCGATCTCGTGCTCGATCGCTTCGGCGGCGGGTTGTGGGGCAGCGAGATCGCACGGCGATCGGCCCTCGGAGCGATCGCGGGTGTGGTCCTGTGGCTGCGCGTGATCCTGCCACTCCGGCGCGACGCGGACAGCGAGCGTCGCACCTCGATGGATCGAGAGCAGGCGCTCGTCGTGCAGGCCAAACATCAGGAGTTCGAGACCGCGCTGAACCGGGCGGTGGAGATGGCCGGAACGATCGACGCCGTGTACCGCGTCACGGCGAAGGCCATCACGATCGGAACGGGCGGACTCGATGCCGAGCTGTTGCTCGCCGACTCCAGCGATGCCCATCTCAAGATGGCGATCGCCGTCGGTGGGGAGCAGCGTCGGGCGCGCTGCGAGGTCGTCACGCCACGAGATTGCCCGGCGATCCGCCGTGCCCAGACGCTGTTGTTCTCGTCCAGCGAGACGCTGGACGCCTGCCCGAACCTCGAAGGTCGCGAGCGTGGGCCGTGCTCAGCGATCTGCGTACCGATCAGCGTCGGCGGTCGCAGCATCGGCGTGCTGCACGCCGCCAGCGAGCTCTCCACGCCGCCGACGCCCGCCAACGCCGCCAACCTCGAAGCCGTCGCCACCGTCACGGGCGCACGGATCGGGATGCTCCGGGTGATGGAGGCGACCCATCTCCAGGCCGCCACCGACCCGCTGACGGGCCTGCTCAACCGCCGCTCGTTCGAGAACCAGGCGCACGATCTGATCCGCTCCGGCACACCGTTCGCGCTGGCGATGGGCGACCTCGACCACTTCAAGGCGCTCAACGACACCCACGGTCACGATGCCGGCGATCGCGCCCTGCGCTCGTTCGCTCAGACGCTGCGCGCCACCCTGCGTGGCGAGGATCTGGTCTGCCGGTACGGCGGTGAGGAGTTCGTCATCGTGTTCCCTCGGCGCTCGGCCGAGGAAGCCGCCGCTGCGCTCTCGCGGGTGCAGCAGGAGTTGCTCCTGTTGACCGCGAGCGGAAGCATCGCCCCGTTCACCGTCAGCTTCGGCGTGGCGCGCTCGGAGCAGGGATCCGAGCTCGACGAGCTCTGTCAGATCGCCGACGCGGCGCTGTTCCGCGCCAAGCGGGAAGGTCGCAACCGGGTCATCGTCGACACCCTGTACGCCGACGCTCCGGCCGACGACGACGACGCTCGGGTCCTGCTCTCGGAGTCCTGAACCTGCACGTCCGCGCGGGACGGCCGGCGAGCGTCAGGCGTTGACCTGGCGGTGCGGGAGCTTCCAGTTCGGGCGCGGGAAGTGGCACGTGTAGCCGTTCGGGTAGTGCTCGAGGTAGTCCTGGTGCTCCGGCTCAGCCTCCCAGAACGGACCGACCGGGGCGACCTCGGTGACGACCTTGCCGGGCCAGATGCCGGACGCGTCGACATCGGCGATGGTGTCCTCGGCGACGGTGCGCTGGGTCTCGTCGGTGTAGTAGATCGCCGAGCGGTAGCTCATGCCGACGTCGTTGCCCTGACGGTTGCGCGTCGAGGGATCGTGGATCTGGAAGAAGAACTCGAGCAGGTCGCGGTACGACGTCTGCTCGGGATCGAAGATGATCTCGATCGCCTCGGCGTGCGTGCCGTGGTTGCGATAGGTGGCGTTGGGGACATCGCCGCCGCTGTAGCCGACGCGGGTGGAGATCACCCCGGGGCGCTTGCGGATCAGGTCCTGCATCCCCCAGAAGCATCCGCCTGCGAGGACTGCCCGTTCCGTGGTCTGGCTCATGATCGTCTCTCCTTGTGATCAACCGACTCCACAATCATCGCACCGACTCGGCCGGAGCGTCGCGCGATCCTGCCGCGCTACGGGATGTAGCCGTTGACATCGGCCACGAGGTGGGTCGGTTGGGAGTTGAAGAGGCAAACGTCGCCGTTCGAGCCGATCTGGGTGAGCACCGCGTTCGGGATGTTCTGGGCCGCCACGAAGTTGAGGTTGGATGCGAGCGGTGGGTCGATGCCGCACGGGTAGACGGTGACGTACCCGGCGGCCTCCGCGCCGGTGACGGTGACGTTGAGCACGACGGTCGTCGCGTTCTCCGGGACACCGCCGCGACCGTGGACGTGCAGCATGGTGACGGTACCTGCCGGACGGAGGCCGGCGCCGGCGGATGCGCCGTCGACGGTGGCGAAACCCTCACGGGTGTCGAGCACGCGTGCCGGATCGAGTGCCGTGTACGTGGCGTTCACGGGGAAGTAGCCGCCGAGGTCAGCGATTAGGTGGGTGGCGGACTGGGTGTAGATGCACACGTTGCCGCCGACGCCGAGCTTCGCCACGACGAGGTTGGGGATGGTCTGGCCGGGCGCGTAGTTGAGGTTCGAGGCGGTCGGTGGCGTCGTGCCGCACGGATACACGGTGGCGTAGCCGGCGGCAGCGGGCTCGGTGACGGTGACGTTGAGAACGACGGCCCTGGCATCGCCCGGAACGCCGGCGCGCCCGGCGACCTGGAGCGTGGTGGTCGAACCAGCGGTCACCGATCCGGTCGCCTGCTGGAGCCCGTCGACGGTGGATCCGCTCGCCCGCGTGTCGAGCAGCCGAGCTGGGTTCAACGCCACGACGGTGCTCTGTGGCGGGAACGAGCCGTTGACATCGACCACGAGCTGCAACTGCTGCGACGTGAAGACGCAGACCTTGCCACCCGCTCCGATCTTGGTGATGACCGAGTTGGGGATCGTCGTGCCCACGTCGTAGTTCAGGTTCGATGCGGTCGGCTGCGGCGAACCGCACGGCCACACCGTGACGAAGCCGGACGCGGCGGGACCGGTGACGGTGACGTTCAGCGTCACCGCGATTGCATCCGGAGTGACGCCACCACGTCCTGCGACGGGCAGTTCCAGCGTCGCCCCCGCGGTGAGCGGACCCGTGCCGGCGACGAGCCCGTCGACGGTGGTGAAGCCCTCGCGTGTGTCCGCGATGCGAGCCGGGGTGAGCGGCACGTAGTCGGCTCCGGGCGTGACGGTCACGTGGAACGAGGTGGACGCGGTGAGGTTGCCGGCGTTGACGGCGGTGCACGACACCGTCGTTGTGTCGACCGGGAACGGGCTGCCCGACGCCGGGCTGCACTGCACGGCGGGCGCCGGCCCGGCGGAGGTCGCGGCGGGCAGGGAGTAGGCGACCGGCGTCGAGGGCACACCGGGCGCGGTGACGGCCGAGACATCCGGAGGCGTGCCAGAGAAGGCGGGCGCGGTGAGCGCTGTTCCCAACAACGTCACGATGTTGCTCAGCGGCCGCGGCACGGCGACGGAGCCGTCCGCGATGTAGGCGTCAGCGACGGTCTTGACGTCGTCGGCCTTCGCGCCGATGACGCTGTTGGCCGGTGAGACCGTGCCGTGAACGCCGTGAGGCGCGGCGTAGGTGACGGCACCGACTCGTACCCCGGCCGCGTTCTGCCACGATGGCGACAGGATCGCATAGCCGCTGTCCGGGAAGGCTCTCACCCCGCCGCCGCCGACGAAATCGCCGACAGATGACCCGACGACGCTGTTCGCCGGCGAGACCACCCCGGCCGTCGGTCCCGATCCCGACACCTGGGTCGCGGCGCCGACGTGCAGCCCTGCCGCGTTCGTCCAGCTGGAAGCCGTGACGACGTAGTCACCGTCGGGGAGCGCGGTGACGTCGCCGACGCGATCGCCCGCCGTCGAGCCGACGAGGCTGTTGGACGCACTGACGCTGCTGAGCGACGCAGCCGAACCTTCGACCCAGGTGACGGCCCCGACATCGACGTTCGTGCCGTTGTCCCACGCGGGTGATGCCACCACGTAGCTGCCGGCCAGCAGTGCGACGAGTCCGCTGCCGACACCGTCTCCGGCATTGCCGACCATGCTGTTGGCCGCCGACACGATGCCCTTCACGCCCGTCGTGCCGCTTCCCCACGTGACGGCGCCGGCGCTCGTCGCGGATCCGTTCGCCCAGCCGCCACTGGACACGACGTAGTTGCCGTTGGTGAGCTCGATGAAGTTCGTCCCGACGCCGTCCGAGTCCTGCGTGCCGATGAGGCTGTTCGACTGCGAGACGATCCCGGTGGTGCCGCCGGTGCCGTGCCCCCACGTCACTGCGCCGGCGCCGGATGCGCTGCCATTCCCCCATCCGGGACTGAGCGCGACGTAGTTGCCGTTCGCGAGCGCGCGGACGCCCCCGCTGCCGACCCGGTCGTACTGCTTGTTGCCGATCATGCTGTTGGTGTTGGTGATCGAACTGCCCTGCGAGGCCGATGCGCCCGACCCGGTCCGCCACGTGATCGCACCCGTGCTGTCGGCGCCGAGGTAGTCCCAGCCAGACGAGGCGACGACGTAGTTCCCGCTCGTCAGCGCCGTCACCCCGGGAGACCCGACTCTGTCCTGATCGCTGTCGCCGTGCAGGCTGTTCGCCGCGGTGACGTCGCCGGTCGTGGTGCCATCCGCCTTGGCCCAGGTGACCGCGCCGGCATCGAGGATCGTCGTCATGCCCGACGTGTAGTCCCAGGTCGTGCTGGCGACCACGTAGTTCCCGCCGGCGACCTCCGTGATGCCGTCTCGGCCGACGTAGTCCAGGGCATGGGTGCCGACGAGGCTGTTCGAGAAGCTCACCACGCCGGTGCGGCCCGTGGTTCCGTTCGCCCAGGTGACGGCGCCGGCGGAGGCGGCCGACCCGTTCTTCGATGCCGAGACCACGACGTAGTGACCATTGGACAGTGGCTGGATCTTGTAGCCGACTCCATCGTCGGCGACCGCACCGATCAGGCTGTTCATCGGCGTGATCGGTCCGCGCAGGCCGGTGCTCGGTGCCCACGTCGCCGCGCCGACCGAGGTGGTCGAGCTGTTCGCCCAATGGGAGCTGCCGATGACGTAGTTGCCGTTGGCGAGCGCGACGAGGGCGGAGGATCCGACCTCGTCCTGCGGCTGAGAGCCGACAGCGCTGTTGGCGGCGGAGACGATGCCGGACAGCCCGGTCGTGCCGTTGATCCATGTGACCGCGCCGCGGTCCGACGACCACAGCGGGCTGGCGACGACGAAGTTGCTGTTGGGCAGCTCGATCAGCTGGCCGGAACCGACCTGATCGCCGACGTACGAACCGGTGACGGTGTTGATCAGCGCGTGGGTCAGCCCGTTGTACAGCGAGATCTGCCCGGCGTTGGTGTACCCGCCGGCGCTCGCCTTCGAATCGATGACCACGAGGTTGCCGTTGGCCAGCACCGTCACCGTCTCGCCGAACGCGGTGCTGCCCGCCGGGCCGACGATGTCGGTGGTGAACGCCGCCTGCGCGACCCGCGGGATGAGCACTGCCGACGTCGTCGAGATCACCGCTGCCGCGAGGCCGACGATCACCCCTCTGGCCACACCGCGCACACCACGCATCCCGATCTCCCCGCAGTCCTGAACCGATTCCGCCGCACAGAGCGTGTCACAGCTGAGACGGCGTGGCGGACACGACCCGACCGGAGGGACGGTTCGACACACGACGTTCACACGTGCGTCAGTCGACGGGCCCCCGCATGCGGTGGACGCCGCGGACGAGCGGGAGCTCGAGCAGGTTCAGCACGCCGGCCGGTGCGGCGCACACCGCGGGGATCGCGTTGACGACCGCCATCGCGGTCCCGAGCGCGCCGTCGAAGTGGTCGCCCATCGGCTCGAGGCGGCAGCGGACATCGGGCTCGCCGAAGATCTCGATGATGTAGCCGTGGGTGACGGGCCAGTTCGGCGTGAGGTGCTCGCCCATCTTCCAGACGAACTGGCACTCCAGCCGCGGCTCGCCCCCGACCAGTCCGCGGACGGCCCCACGGAAGCCGCCGATGTGACCCTGGCGGATGGTCATCCCGCCGACGTCGGTGGTCTCGTCAGCCACGGCGAACTCGACGGCGATGTCGATGTCGTCGAGCGTGACTTCCAGCGCATGGGCGAGCACGGCGAGCTGGTCGCGGAACGACCCGCACGACGCCTCGACGGCTGCTCGCGCGGCCGGGTCGTCGGGTGACAGGTCGATGCCCATCGCCCGGAACATCGGCTCGTTCGCGTAGCCGCTCATGTCGAGCGACTCGAGGACGGTGATCCGGTCGATGCGTGCGCACATCGCGCTCGCCGCCAGCGCGACCATCGGCGCATGACCCGGGTAGATGCCGGACGCGTACAGCGTGGCATTGCCGACCGCTGCCGCGGCTGCGATCCGCGCAGTTGCCTCTGGCCCGTAGCCGGAGCCGGCGAGCATGTACAACGTCGTCACCACGTTGACGCCGGCCTCGAGGATCCTCACCACGTCGTCGATGTCCGGCCGGTACGGCATGTACGCGACGCAGTCGGGCCGGAGCGCCAGCAGCGCGTCGATGTCGTCGGTGGCGACGACGCCGATCGGCTCCATGCCGCAGAGCGATCCGACGTCGTGCCCGGCCTTGTCGGGCGAGAACGCGTAGCAGCCGACGAGCTCGAGGACGGGGTGGCCGATCATCGAACGGACGGCAGCGCTGCCGGTCTTGCCCGTCGTCCACTGCACCACTCGCAACGTCATCCGCGACGCCTCTGATGATGGCGGTCTGGTCGCTCTCGCATGCACACATCCTGCCCGAGCCGATGGGGCCGGAAGGGCATGATGTATACAATGTGCGTGGTCGTCGGGGGAACGGGGAGCTGACATGTGGCACGAGGAACGGCTGTACATCGACGGTGCGCTGGTCGCTGCCGAGGGTGGCGCGACGTACGAGAACATCGATCCGTCGAACGAGGAGGTGCTGGGCGTCGCGGCTGACGCATCGGCAGCCGACATCGGCCGCGCGATCGCCGCGGCACGTCGCGCGTTCGACGAGACCGACTGGTCGACCGACGTCGAGTTGCGCGTCCGCTGCCTGCGCCAGCTGCGGCTTGCGATGGAGCAGCACCATGCGGAGCTCGGCGACATCCTGACGGCCGAGGTCGGCGCGCCGAGGATGCTGATCGACGGGCCGATGCTGGGCGTGCCCCGCGAGTTGCTCGGCTTCTACGCCGATCTCGCCGAGTCGTACGAATGGATCCAGCAGCTGGGTGCCACCGAGACCCTGGCGGGCCGCGCCAACCGTTGGGTGGAGCGTGAGGCTGCCGGTGTGGTGGGCGCGATCAGCCCGTGGAACTACCCGATGCAGATCAACCTCGCCAAGATCGCGCCGGCGCTCGCAGCGGGTTGCACGGTCGTGCTGAAGTCAGCGCCCGACACGCCATGGTCGGCGTTGGCGCTGGGCAAGCTCGTGGCCGAGCACACCGATTTCCCGGCGGGCGTGTTCAACGTCATCACCAGCGCCGACAAGGCGATCGGTGAGGTCATCACCAACGACCCCCGGGTCGACCTCGTCAGCTTCACCGGCTCGACCGCTGTCGGGCGGCGGATCATGGAGGCGGCCGCGCCGACGATCAAGCGGGTGTTCCTCGAGCTCGGCGGCAAGTCGGCGCACATCGTCCTCGACGACATGGACGACATGGGCAACGGCGTCGCCGGCGCGTGCTTCCAGATCTGCACCCACGGGGCCCAGGGGTGTGCGACCACCAGTCGCCTGCTGTTGCCCCGATCGCGGTACGAGGAGGGCGTTCAGGCGGCGGCGGCGTTGCTCGCCGCGCTGCCGTACGGCGAGCCACGTGACCCGGGCAACATGACCGGGCCGATCATCAACCGCTCGCAGCGCGACCGGATCGAGGGCTACATCCAGACGGGCATCGACGAGGGCGCCCGGCTGGTGATGGGCGGGGTGCGCCCGCCGCAGTTCGAGAAGGGGTTCTGGGTCCAGCCGACGCTGTTCGCCGACGTCACCAACGAGATGACGATCGCCCGCGAGGAGATCTTCGGGCCGGTGCTCGTCGCGATCCCGTACGACGACGACGACGATGCCGTGCGCATCGCCAACGACAGCATCTTCGGGCTGTCGGGTGCCGTCGTCGGTGCCGACCGCGACCGGGCCATGTCGGTGGCTCGGCGGATCCGCACGGGCACGATGTCGATCAACGGCGGCCTCTGGTACGGCGCCGACGTGCCGTTCGGCGGCTACAAGCAGTCGGGTGTCGGCCGCGAGATGGGCGTGTCCGGCTTCGAGGAGTACCTCCAGCAGAAGTCGTACGCCGAGCCCGTCGCCCGCACCTGACCGAACCGCTCCGGACGCGTCAGTCCTCCCAGTCGATCCGGTCGTCGCGCGACGGCTGACGGCCCGTCTTGAACGGGGACAGCGGTGCGTCGACGAGCAGGATCCGCTGCCACGACGTGACGATGTCTCGCACGGCGGCGCGCCATGACACCAGGTCGTCGTGCGTGGCGTGCGCCTTCTCCGCGTCGGCCCAGTGCTGCCACGTGGGGATCGCCCAGATCAGCAGCGCTTCGTCGTCGTCGACCATCGCCGTCGTGAACGCACCGGCGAGCTGCCAACCGAACTCGGCCAGCACCGGCGCGCTGCCGTCGCGAGCCCGCTCGAGGAGGTCCATCGCGCTGCCCGGGCGCACCTTGACCATCTCGTGCGCGTACACCTGGCCGCTCACGCCGTCGGCGCAGAGCTCGTCGATCGTTCGCGTCCACGGCGCCGGCAGCATGATGCGGTCGAAACCCCCGCGCCGGAACTCGGCGGCGCGCGCCCACCACTTCGCGAGCGCTGGATCCTGCGCCCCGGAGCCCACGGCTTCGAGCCCGAACGACGACGCCAGCCCGTCCCAGCCGTCCTCCTCCCACATGTTGACCGTCTGCGGCCATGCCCCGGTGGAGCCGAGCAGCGCCCACACGCCGTAGCAGAGCTGGTGGCGCAGTTCCTGGGCGAGGGGGCTCCAGTTGGCCGTCATGTGATGCATGTAGTTGGCCCGGTTGTGGCCGTGGATGTCGATGAACTCGTGGATGTAGACGCGGTCGTTCACGGGAAGCTCCTGGCCGGGACGGGGTGGATATTGTATGTGGATGGCAGCTGAGGGGGACGGGTTCGTCGGTCGGATGTTCCCCGAGCCGGTGGACCACGGCATCGCCGAGTCCGACCGGGCCGTCAGCACGGTGCAGTCGGGGACGGACACGCCGCCCGACGCGTCGGGCAACACCACCTGGTACGAGGGTGGCGGCCGGAAGGGGGAGCGGGCCCACGCCGACATCGTCGTCTACCCGCCGACGCGGGGCCTCGTCAGCCAGGGCGACCCGTTCGAGCCGGTGAAGATCGGGATCCTCGTGGACATGGACCTCGGGCAGCTCCTGGCCGACTGGATCGACCCGACCATCCTGGCCATCGAGGACGCGCTGAACGAGGGCGTCTACGACCGGCCGGTCCAGATCGTGGTGGCCGACGCCCGGGGCCTGCCGCGCGTGAACTACCTGAAGTGCCGCAAGGGCTA